>MEPR01000022.1:2570-7679 GCA_001769835.1 Bdellovibrionales bacterium GWB1_55_8 | reverse complement strand
ACGCTGAAAGCCCCTGAGTTACAACTCGCGGATGATGGAGACGCGAGCCCTTCCCCCGAGAGGTCCACGCTCACACCGCTTTTGCAGGAACCCTGAAGCGTGACGCCGTTTTTTGCGCTGGTACCTGCGGCAGGAGAGGTAATGGTCACGACTGGAGCGGAGGAGTCGCGGACAAAACTTCGGTTGTCGGAACTGGAGCCTGTCGTGTCGCTCTGGGAAACAATAATGTTCTTGGTGCCGTCGTTATCACTGAACAGGATATCCACACTGAACAGCCCGGAGGTACAGGACGTGGATGATGGCGATGCGAGGCCGGTGCCTGAAAGTTTGACGGATACGCCGTTCTTGCACGAGCCCGCCAGGGTCAAGCCCGCATCAGCGACGGACAAAGCTGCGGGCGCTGTGATCTTCACAACGGGACGATTAGGATTCGAAGAGCCGCTCGATCCTGATGAGCCGGACGAACCAGATGAGCCGTTGCTGCCAGGAACGCCGCCCGACTCAATGACGGCTGTAGCGATCGAATCGGTGTCCACGCACGAGGAAAGGCCAAGCAGGGCGATCACGGCCAAGGCCGCAACGAAGTCTGTCCTGATTGGAAATATGAAGCGACTCATGAATTTTCCCCAAACGTACGGCAATTGAAACAGATGGACTCATGAGTATTATCGGATACTTAATGAAAATGCTCAAGTAATTGTGAGCTCGGGAATAAGTCTGTAATTACAATAAATTGCTATTGGTCACCTTTGACATGCGCCAATACCGCCTCAGCCAATTTCAAGCGCACTGTGAATTACTGAATCGGCACAGATAGGTCGTCGACGAAGAAATCGTTAATCCCGCTCGCAAAAAATCTGAGGATCACATTACTCGAATTGCCGACCGAGAATGTGTAGCTGTGCCATGCGGCGTCCGCGGGAACATTCTCCACGTTTTGCCAGACCCCGTTTTCAAATTTTTGAATGAGCGCGAGATCTCCGGTGCCACCTTCGCACTGCCACCCATCATTATTTTGATTGAATACCCAGACTGTTACCAATCCCGATCGCGTATTAAAGCTTCTTTCGATGTACGCGTCGGTTTCGCCCCAGTAGCACTCGTAATCAGAGTCCCAGTACCCGGGATGGACACCGGCGGAATATGAGCCGGTGTGTTGCCTCCAATCCAATGCGAAATTGTAAGCATGCGTCCCAACCCAGGCCGATCGTTCGGTAGCTGTTTCAAATCCAGAAGTGTAGGTGTTCACAGCTGTGACGTTTACATCGATTATCTGTTCAGCCGAAGCTGTAGTCAGCGCATTCTGATTTCCGGCTCGATCAACGATCGCGCCGGCTGCCACTGAAATCTTCACTGTACCCGTGCCCGTACAACCGGTCAGCGAAGCCGTGGGCGTCGCGGTAGTTCCATTCGAAATACTCAGGCTGCAATCAGCGGTGTCGGTCTTGACCAGGCTTACGCCGGTAAAACTGATCGACGCGGGCAAATAGGTATCAGCAAGCGTGATTCCATAAGTCACAGTGCTCGACGAACTTGAGACGCTCGTGGAAGATGGGTTACCAATAGTGATGGTAGGTGCAACATTGTCCTGAATGATCGTGGCGGTTTTGCATTCCGCTCCTTCATTTCCAAGTGAATCCTTGAATTTCACTGAAGCTGAATTGCTAGTGTTGGCGGTAAGCGGCCAGGACTTACTGGTATCGAATGTTTCCCAATCCGTGCAACTCGTGCAGCTATTCCCCGCAATCACGCACATCTGCATGGGTGTCGCTGTGTCCGTTGCCGCGAGAGTGAGGTTCGCGAGGGTGGAATTCGTGTATGTACCGGCAAAGGAAAGACTGCCTGCCGTAGGCCCCGTGTTGTCGATTTTTGCATAGACATTCGTGACACTGGATTCATTTCCAACGGCGTCCTTTGCCTGTACGTGAATGTAGTAGGTGCCATCTCCTGAACTTTGCGACTTCGTGACAGTCGAATCGTAAGTCACCGCGTTCAAGCAGGTCGTGCAGGTTGCGTTTTGATCCACAACTGCCCGATACGTGCAATTATCCTCGGCATTGACGCAGCTCCAGGCCCAGGATTGCGATTTTTTGTAGGTGTCGTCATTGCTCAGTCCTTGTAGAACCGGAGGCGTCGTGTCCCTGAGAAAATCACGGCTGATGCTGCCGATGTTTCCAACTATGTCGGTCTGGGATAGCGAGATCGCTTTTGTGCCCTCGCCCGCAGTGAAGGTGATGGCGACTGTGAACATGCCGGCAGGGCACTCCGTGGATGAGGGGGAGGCAAGCCCAGTGCCCGCAAGGTCGATCGTGAGCCCGGCCTGGCAGGTTCCTGAAATAGAGATACCTGTTTTGCCCGCAGTCAGAGCATCCGGAGAAGTGATGGTGATGACGGGAGGCTCGGGTCGGATGAAGCTGCGAGTGACGGAACCTGTGTTACCTGCGATGTCCGTCTGCGAGACGACCACGGTCTTGGTGCCGCCGCCATTTGAGAAAATGACGTTGGCGCTGTAAGTGCCATCCGAATTGCAGTCGGTCGAAGAAGGGGCGTCCACGCCGGCGCCGGAAAACTGGATCGTGTCTGACGTGTTTGCGTTGACTTCACAGGTGCCAGAAACGGTGAGCCCATTCTGTCCCGACGTGCCGTTGGCCTGCGCCACTGTAAGCACCGGGGCCACCGCGTCGCGCGTGAAATTCCGGCTTGCAGTGGCTGCGTTTCCCGCCTGATCCGTTTGCGATACGGTGAAGGTCTTCGTGCTGCTGCCTGAGGTGGTGAAAACAACGGCCACGCTATAGGTACCGGAAGAGCAGGTGGTGCTGATCGGAGATGAAACCGCCGCGCCCGCGCCTGAGAGACTGATTGTGATGCCGTCTTCACATGCACCTGAGATCGTGAGTCCAAGTTTTGCGGGTGTGAGAGCGGCAGGATCGGCAATTGTGAGATTGGGCGCCACGTTGTCGCGGACAAAATCACGGTTGACTGTGCCTGTGTTTCCGGCACCGTTGGTTTGCGAGACGATGATGTTTTTGGTGCCATCGCCGCTTGAGAAAGTGATCGGCACGCTGTAGGAACCCGCGCTGCAGGTGGTGGTCGCAGGAGTAGTGAGTGCCGTACCCGAGAGGTTGATCGGGAGTCCGTCTGTGCACGTGCCCGCAAGCGTGATGCCGCTCTTTGCGGCGGTGAGTGCGTCCGGAGAAGCGATCGTGATCGCAGGCGCCGAGCTGTTCCGAATGAAATCGCGGCTGATGGAGCCTATGTTCCCCGCGCCATCGGTCTGAGAAACAACGACGTTTTTGGTTCCATCAGCGTCACTGAAAAGAATGTCCACGCTGAATGAACCCGCGTTACACGTGGTGGAGGACGCCGAGGTGAGCCCCGTGCCTGAGAGGTTCACGGATAGTCCGTTTTGACAGGTGCCTTGGAGTGTGATGCCAAGTTGTGCTTCTGTTCCGGCGGCGGGTGAGGTGATCGTAACGGCGGGCGCAGTGTTGTTTCGGATGAAATCGCGATCAGCACTTCCTGTGTTTCCTGCCGCATCGGTTTGCGACACGATAATGTTCTTGGTTCCATCGACGGCACTGAAAAGAACGTCTACGCTGAACGAGCCCGAATTGCATGGCGCAGAAGAGGGAGAGCTCAGTCCCGTCCCGGAGAGGCTCACCATGAATCCGTTCTCGCAGGATCCTTGAAGCGTGACGCCAGTCTTTGCGGAAGTGCCTGCGGCAGGAGAGGTGATGGAGACGACCGGTGATGTCGAGTCCCGGAGAAAATCGCGATTGTCCGAACTTGAGCCCGTGTCATCGGTTTGAGACGCGATGATATTCTTGGTGCCGTCATTCGTGCTGAAAAGAATGCCGACGCTGAACGCGCCCGAGTTACAGGAAGTGGATGACGCGGCGGCAAGCCCGGTGCCTGAGAGACTGACACTGACGCCGCTCTTGCACGATCCCTGAAGTGTGACGCCGGTTTTTGCGATCGACAACGCCGCTGGACCCGAGATGGTCACGACGGGAGGAGAAGGAGTGGGTTCCGGCGTGGGTTCGACCGTCTCCGGCACTGGGGACTCTTCATCAGGAGAATCCTCATTCTCAGAAGACTCCGGGGAGTTGGAGGAACTGCTTCCATTCAGTGCTCCGGATTCTTCAATCGATGTGACAAGTGAATCCGTATTCACGCAGGAAACTAGATGAAACGAAGACGCGACGGCCCAGGCTGTCAGCAATCGTGTTCTGATCGGGAATTCGAAACCAAGCATGTTTCTCCACCTGACGTACAGCAATTGAGTTCAATCTATTTCAATTAGTATGAATGATTGATGAAGATTGTCAAGTATATGTGAATGGAGAAAGTCTTGAATAACAGGAACTTAGTGATATAGCGAAAATATATTTTTTAGAAAACAGCTCCAGGTGACTTAAAAATCGTTAGATGAAATCAGTAGATAATGACAATTCGACCGTGGCCGCCGCGTGATCCAGCGCCGCCGACTGCGATACCGGCAGAATAGTTCGGGTCGGTCGTATTAGCGGCTGCCTGCCCGTTCCCGGGGATCAGCGTGGTCGAAAATCCAGTGGAGTAGCTACTTCCACCACCGCCACCGGTCCAGCAGTTGCCGCCACCTGCGCCGCCGCCGTACCAGCCGCCGCCGCCGCCACCTCCGCCACAAGAGGACCCACCGGTGCCACCGCCACCATAGCCGCCAGCCACACCGCCCAGCGCGTTTCCACCTTGGAACTGAATGCCGGCGGTTCCAGCATAGGTGCCTCCTGGATTACTCGGAGCCCCGCCTACGGTGCTTGTGCCACCCTGGCCGCCGGAACCGGGTACGCCATTTCCGCTTCCCGGCAGGCCTGTGGCACCACCACCTGCGCCTCCCGTGAAGTCAGCTGTCGGAGCCATGTCGCTATAGCCTCCGCCCCCGCCACCTGCGGCTGTCACCAATTCGGTGCCTCCGCGACGAACTGCACTTCGGCCTCCGCCGCCAGCGCCCCCGCCCCACGAACCGCCACCTGCCACAATCAAGGTGAGTGTTTCGCCAGGGGTGACCGGGAGAGTTGTTTGAACAAAACCACCGCCCCCGCCTGCCCCAGCACCTGCGCCTGTACCGTA
>MEPR01000022.1:0-2553 GCA_001769835.1 Bdellovibrionales bacterium GWB1_55_8 | reverse complement strand
TTCTGAGTCCCGCCCGAGTACACGTAAGTCGATGTGTTGAGCGCTCTGGCTGTGGTGCTCACCACACTCGAATACGTTGATGTCCCCGCCGTATTGCGAGCGCGGAGGCGATAATAATAGGTGGAGCCGTTTGTGAGTCCAGTATCTTGATAAGTCGTGACGCCCGCTCCTGCAGTTCCCACCTGAGTGTACGTGATAGCGTTTTGGGATCTTTCCACGAGCGTACCAAGAGAATTGGCTGGGTTGGTCCAGTAAATGTTGATCGAGGAGGTGGAGGCCGGTCCTGCACTAGGAGCCGTGGGGGCGGCTGGCACGGATTCGAAACGTGAGACCGTGACGCCCTGGTTGGAGGCGAAATCAGCGGCGCTTAATGCAGATGCAAAGGTCCGCATGTCTGCGATCGCGCCTGCCCATCCGTTTGTGCCGGAAGAATTCACACCCACCCGAAGTGGGCTGGTGCTTCCTGAGTAGATAGCGCTGCCCGTATTTATCGAGCACTCCTCTGTCCCGTTTACAAACAAACGGAGTGTGGAGGTTCCCGAATCGAAGGCACCGGAAACAAAATTCCAAAGATTATTCCCAAGTAGCGAGGATGATGCGCACGTCGCGCGATTTTTCGCGTTGTAGTGAGCGGCGACGCGAGCGGCGCTCAAGGCCGTATTATAGACCGCGACCTCGTCGATGCGGCCGTAAAAAGCTCCTGCATTAATCGGATCGTCGGAGATGTAAAGCGGGGTTCCATTGTTGTCGATGGTTCCTGATCGCGCGGTGGGAGTACCCTGGCTTACGCCATTGACATAAATTTTGATGGTGGAGCCATCGAAGACACCTACCAGATGATACCAGGTGTTCAGGGCCAGCGCTCCGGTGCGTGGAGAGTTGTACTCGGTGCCTCCCGATTTCAAAGCAATGTAAGCTTTTCCTGCATCATCAGCTAGCATCATCCAGCTAAAATTTGGCCAGCCTGCTCCCTGGGTGACCATGCGTTGCCAACTGGAATCCATTGTTTTGTAAATCCACGCTTCAACGGTCAAGGCTGAAGAAATCGCCGGAAAAGACGCGATGCTGGCATGCCCACCCGTAAAAGCAACGGACTTGTCCGGCTCGCTGAGAGCGCCTGTTTGATTCAAAGAGTAGCTGCTTGAATAGGTGCCGTCGTAAGTTCCCTTTGAATCTTTCGCTGTGGTACCGCTGGTTTCGCCTAACCGCCAGTAGCCCAGGGGGTTATCCGCGACGACTTCATCGACATAGGAACGGTCGCCGAGGGTCAGTTGAATTTTTCCGGCAGACGGGTTCAGTGACGACTGTCTCAACGTCATGCCCGTGCCGTTGGCATCGCCGTTTCCAATGATGACAGAACCCAATGTTGAGGTGGAGCTCGGCCTGATCCAGCTCTCGAACGAGAAACTTGCGTTGGAGTTGAGTCCGGTCCCGAAATCGACAGTGTCGTTCGAGCCGTCAAATACCGCTCGATAAGGGCCGGTCGCGCCTGAGCTGATCGGAACAGTTCCATCCCCAGTCCATCCGCTCGCGGTCGAGAAGCCGAAATTTCCGAGTTCGCCGTCGTTCGTCGTAGCCGAAGAAGCAAGGTTCTTCCACCAGGTCGTGGCGGGATTGCTTCCAGCGGATGTTCCCCCCGCCGCATGGCTTGCGCGGTATTCAGTCGAGGGTGTAGCCGCAAGAAAGGTGACGAGCGAAGTCTGTGTAATAGCGACTCCGTCCGCCGTCGCGGTCAATATTGCGGAACCCAGATCAGAGGTGCTATTGGACATCACCGTGAATGTCGCAGTTCCGGTTGCGTCGGTTGTGGCTTGGGCCGGCAGGATTGTCAGGTTCAGGTCTGCTGGAGTTTTGGCTTCGCTCAAAGTCACATTTTTGCCCTGCAAGGTCACTCCATCAGAGTCCTTCACGGTCACATAAATGGTGGAAGTGGCAAGCCCTGCTGATACTGATGCTGGAATCGCGATCGTAGCGGATTGCGCGGCGTCCGCTAAAGTTGTGCGTATGAATCTTCGTGAAGCGCTCCCGGAATTCCCTGCCGCATCGGTCTGCGTGAACGTGACGTTTTTGTAGTCGGCGCCAGCGCTAAAAGTGATTGGAAGATTGAAGCCGCTTCCCGGCGTGCAGTTATAAGCCGAAGCTGTCGCGTCACCAGAAACGACGATCGCGAGATTGGCTTCGCAGGAGCCTGTGACTGTCAGTCCGGTGATGCCGGTGGAATCAGCCGCAGGTGAACTGATGGAAAGCGAGGGTGCAGATACATCACGCGTGAAGCTCACAGCCGCCGAAGTGGCGGAATTGCCCGCGATGTCTGAAATCGTGGCGGTGAGTGAATGAGTGTCGGTGATCGCGCTTGTGTCGAACGTCACAGTCCATGTTCCGCTGCTGCAGGTGTCGGTTCCCTTGGAGGCGCCGTCAAGGAGGAGGGTCACCGTCTGGCCGTTTTCAGAGCCGCATTCGCCTTCGACCGTGAGATTGTCGGGTGAGCTCGCGTTGAGATAGCTGCCGCTTGCTGGTGAGGTGATGCTCAGGGTGGGCGCGGTGTTGTCCCTG
>MEPR01000021.1:131616-153552 GCA_001769835.1 Bdellovibrionales bacterium GWB1_55_8 | reverse complement strand
CAAGTTTCAAGGAAGATGTGGGTGGACTGAGGCGCACCTCTCCCTATCGGCGGACCGAGCGGAAAACTAAAGAGGACAGCTACCGCTTAAACATCGACAGTCGCTTTTTTGCCGTGTCCGATCGCGCGCTTCAAAGGTCCAAGCACGGCAAAGATTCCCAGGCCGGCCGAGAACGAGAGCCCTGCGGTGATCAGGAAGAAGCTGTCCTTCGACATCGTTTCCCAGAGCATCCCAAGGGCGCCAGAGATGTAGTTGCCGAAGAAGCTGGACAGGAACCAGGCGCCCATCAGCATGGACACCATGCGAACCGGGGCCAGCTTCGTGACCAGAGACAGGCCGACCGGAGAAAGGAAGAGCTCGCCCATCGTCAGGAGCGTGGTGCTCGCCACCAGCCACCAAAGGCTTGCCTTGCCGTCGCCCGTCGCCTTGGCCGCCATCATCATGACCAGGAACGAAAGGCCGAGGAAAAAACAGCCGATGGCCATTTTCGCCATGGAACTAGGCTCCTTGCCTCGTTTGGCCTGCCAGGCCCAGAACAGGGTCACGATCGGCGTGAAGAGGAAAATCATCGCCGGATTGAACGACTGATACCAGGAGGCAGGCATCTCCCAGCCCATGATCAATCGATTGGTATGACCATCGGCCCAAAGCGCCAGCGTGTTCCCTGATTGCTCGTAAGCGCCCCAGAAAATAATGTTGAAGAAGCAGAGGATCACGAGCGCCCAGATGGCGCTCTTTTCTTCACCGGTGAGCGGAGCATTTTTCTTCGCCACTTCGCCGGCGGCCTTCTTCATCACGTTGTCGGGGGCAAGGTACTTCTGGCCCCAGAGGTAAACGAGGAGCCCGATCAGCATCCCGACGCCTGCCGCGCCGAAACCATAATGCCAGCCATATACTTCGCCGAGAGTCCCGCAGACCAGAGGGGAGAAGAACGCGCCGAGGTTGATGCCGACGTAGAAGATACTGAAGGCGCTGTCACGGCGAGGGTCGCCGGCTTTATAAAGAGCCCCGACCTGTGTGGAGATGTTCGGTTTGAAGGCGCCGTTGCCGAAAACAAGGAAAACCAGCGCCACAAAGAAGAGCGATTCGAAGGCCATCAGAAAGTGGCCGATCGCCATCAGGACGCCACCGATGATTACGGTCTTGCGCTGACCGAGAATCCGGTCCGCAAGAAGGCCGCCGAAGAAAGGCGTGAAGTAGACGAAGCCCGTATAAAGACCATAGATCTGAGATGAGGTCGCCTGGGAGAAGAGCAGGTGTTTCGTCATGTAATAGACCAGCAGGGCGCGCATGCCGTAATAAGAGAATCGCTCCCACATTTCGGTGAAGAACAGTACGTACAGACCTGCCGGGTGCCGTTTGGAAGCCAATTCCCCATTTGCCGAAACTGAAATTGCGTCGCTCATCTTGAATCTCCCCGAATAATTGATCAAAACGCCTTAACACGAAAAGGCCTTTTTCCAGAGTAATGCTTTGTGTCTTGAAAAATTTTGGGGAACTTTTTTCCGGTAACGCACGGTGTCGCGGTTTTTTGGCGGTCGTTCAGGGCTGGTTTTTCGAGCCGCCCGATCTCAAGGTCTTGTGAGGCCTTGTCCGAATAGGATACATTCATCTGATTCCATGGCGTTGGAAACGCTTTATCCTAAAAGGATTTAGGAGATTTAGGAAGATTTAGGCCCCGGTCTTCAGGCCGGCCTCATGTGAAGGAGCACTATGAGTCTTCGAACTGTCCATAAGCATCTGGTGATCGCGGCGCTTCTGTTTGGAATCGGCTCCGGTCTGCCTCTATCCCCGACGACGGCCGCGGCTGCAGGCCCAAGCGGATTTTCCATCAAGCTTCAGTGCGCGCTTTTGCCTCAGCTGTTTGAAGGTTTCCTGAGAAACCACTATGCGGTGCGGAAGCTGAATGCCGAGCTGAAGCAACGCACGGTTGAACAATTCACGAAAGCCATCGACCCTTCGAAAAGCTTGCTCCTTGAAACCGATTTGGTCCGCGTCCGAACGCTTGCCTCGGGCGTGTTCGAGTCGATGGGCAACAACGATTGCAATGGCCTGCTCGAGGTTTCAAAAATTCTGGTCGAGCGCGCTAAAGAGGACGAAACCTATGTCCGTCAGTTCATGGGCAAGGACTACAAGCTGGATGACTCGGTCGAGCTGATGCTGGACCCCGAGAAGCGCGGCTATTCAAAAACACCCGGAGAACGGCAGGATCTTCTCAAGAAGATGCTCCATTTCCAGATGTCCAATTACCTTCTTGCTGAAATGAAGCTTCCGGACGCGAAGAAATCGCTTGTTCACCGTTATGAGCTGATCACCAAGCGCTTGTCCGAGCGAAAACTCGAGGATCTGGTCACGGCCTACGCCGAATCATTCGCGTCGGCGCTTGATCCGCATTCCGATTACATGTCGGCGGATCTTCTGGAGGACTTCCGGATCAACATGGGCCTTTCGCTGGAAGGCATCGGCGCCTCGCTGAGTTCGCAGGATGGCTTCACGGTGATCGAGGACCTGATTCCCGGAGGCGGAGCGGAGCGATCCAAACTCCTCCAGCCCAAGGACAAGATCATCGCCGTGGCGCAGGATAGCAAGAAGCCTGTTCCGGTGATTGATATGGAATTGAAGGAAGTTGTGAAGATGATTCGCGGCAAGAAGGGGACGAAAGTCACCCTCACGGTCCTTCGCGAGGGTGAGAAAACCGAGACGTTCGATATCACCATCGTTCGCGACAAGATCGACATCAAGGAGCAAGCCGCGAAAATCACCTACGAAGAGCGCACGGTTGGCGCGCGCAAGGTGAAACTCGGCATCATCGACCTGCCTTCCTTCTATGGTTCGGATGACCAGGGGGGACGCTCCGCCTACAACGATGTGAAAAAAATCCTTCTTGAGGCAAGGGCCGAAAAGGTGGACGGAATCGTGCTGGACCTCTCACGTAACGGCGGCGGCCTTCTTGATTACGCCGTGAAAATCTCCGGGCTCTTCATCAGGAAGGGCGCGGTTGTGGCGACGAAGAGCACCGACAATGAGATTCAGATTCTCGCTGACGAGGACGAGGAAGTGGTTTATTCCGGCCCTCTTGTGGTTCTGACAAGCCGTCTGAGCGCGTCTGCGGCGGAAATTCTCGCGGGAGCGCTCCGCGATTACCGACGCGCGCTTGTGGTCGGTGGAGATCATACCTTTGGTAAGGGAACCGTGCAGGTGGTCTCTGGTTTGCCGCTGGGACTCGGAGCCATGAAGGTGACGACAGGCATGTTCTTCCTGCCTGGCGGCGTTTCGACGCAGCATACGGGAGTGGCTTCGGACGTTCTCTTGCCGTCCGTCTTCAACAGTGAGGACCTGGGCGAGAAGACGATGGATTACTCGCTTCCGCCTCAGACCATGAAAGCGTTCCTTTCAGATTCGGCGAATTCTCCGGATCCAACCCGTCATTGGAAACCCGTGGATCCGGCGATCGTGCGCAAAATCTCCGAAAGGTCCGGGGAGCGGATCGCCAAGGAGGCGAAATTCGCTGACATTCGCAAGCAGATCGAAGAGAGGAACAAGAACAAGGGCGTCGTGCGCCTTGCGGATCTGATGAAAAAGGCGAACGAGGAGAACGGCAAGAAAAAGAAGGATAAGGCGAAGCGCAATCCGGGCCAGAAGGTGGATGAGCTTGCCATTCCTGTCGTGCAGGAAGGCGTGAACATTCTGGTCGACCTGATCACCAACACATGAGGATGAAACATATGATGAAACAGTTCAGTTTGTTGATGGTTGCTGGAGTATTCGTGGCCAGCGCGTCTTTGACGAATCCCGCATTTGGCTGCATGGGCGATGAAAGCTGCGGAAACTGCAAGGCCGGGGCGGACAAGGCTGCGATCATGGCCGCAGTTGAAAAAGGGGATTATGAAGGCTGGAAGAAACTGACAGCCGGGCAGGATTGCCCCATGGCAGCAAAGATCACGGCCGAGAATTTTCCGCGCATGGCCGAGGCTCATAAGCTGATGAAGGCCGGTAAGACGGAGGAAGCGCGCGCGATCAAGGCGGAGCTTCGGGCGGCTGCCGGTGAAGAAGGCTGCCCTCACCACGCTAAAATGAAGGGCCATGGCAAAGGGCATAAGGCCCACAAGGGGCATAAAGGTCACAAAGGCGGCTGCGCTAACTGCAATCATTAAGAGTGGCTACCCATCGGCGGCCACTCTCGTTGTTCTCTTTGTAATTCAAAAAAGCGTTGTTAATTCAAACATCGCGGAGAGGGCAGGAGCCATCGGGCTTCCTGCCCTTTTCATTTCAACGTTTCTTAACTTATTCACTTTCAAGCAAAGCCGATACCGGAGTGTGTGTGAAATCGGTTCTGATCGTTAACGTTCCGTGCGAACTGCCGGAACAGCTTGGAGGATGCAATGGGGAGTTGGTCGGTTTGGTTTCGTGGGCTTCGTGGGAAACTTGTGTTGATGGTTGCCTTGCCGGTTCTGGTCCTGGGAGCCTGCGTTTACATTGGTTACTCGGCACTCGCTGACATATCGGGAGATCTCGAAACAGCCGGTATGGTTACAGCACCCAGCATCGAGCACACGATGCAGATGGAGAACTCCTTGAATCGCCTGATGCGCTTCACATGGGGGGTTTACCTTGTGAACCTTTCAGACCGGGAGGAGCGGACCAAGCGCATCGACATCATGCGCGAGTCACTCAAAACCTTCCGAGAATCCAAGGACGCCTATGCCGCGCTGCCGCGTTCGGAAAAAATGAAAGAGCTTTTCAAACCGGTGGAAGATAATTGGTCAAAGCTGGAAAACCTTATCAATAAGTCTATTTTTCATTTCGAGAAATTCACCGCCGCAGACAATGAGATCGGGAAGGAAATCGCGATGGAGCAGCTTCGGTTCTTCATCAATCCGGTGACTGCAGCTCTGGATCAGATGAGAGAGGCACGGAATCTCACCATCAAGGCGGAAACTGAAGGGCATTTGGCAGACGCGGCGGCCAGCGTGCGGTTGCTGGTCATCGTGGGAGCCATCGCGTGCGTATTTGTCATTGTTTTTGGTCTGGCGCTGGCCAGTCGCCTCGCGAGAGTTCTCGGGGAGGTCGCCACGAAGCTGGGTGGCTCGGGAGTGCAGGTAAGTTCGGCCAGCGAGCAGCTTTCCAGTGCGAGCCAGCAGCTTTCGGGTTCCACGACCGAGGCTGCCGCTTCGCTCGAAGAGACAGTGGCCTCCATTGAGGAACTTTCCAGCATGGTGAAGCTCAATGCGGAGAATGCGAAGGAGGCCGCGTCCATTTCACAGACCAGCCGGTCGGCGGCAGAAATGGGCGAAACCGAGATTCGCGGGCTGATCAACGCAATGGGCGAAATCGCTCAGGGCTCCCGGAAAGTCGAGGAGATCATCAACGTCATCGACGACATCGCGTTCCAGACCAACCTTCTTGCGCTGAACGCGGCTGTCGAAGCCGCGCGTGCGGGCGAGCAGGGCAAGGGCTTCGCGGTCGTTGCCGAGGCCGTGAGAAACCTTGCGCAGCGAAGTGCGACAGCCGCAAAGGAAATCTCGACGTTGATCAAAGACAGCGTGGGTCGGATTGATAACGGCACGAAGATCGCTGACAAGAGCGGTGAGGTGCTGAAAAACATCGTGACCGCGGTGAAGAAGGTCTCTGATCTGAACTCCGAGATCGCCTCGGCGAGCCTCGAACAGTCAAACGGGATCGCTCAGATCAGCAAAGCGATGAATCAGCTCGACCAGGCCACCCAGAGCAATGCTTCAACCGCTGAGGAGTCCGCGTCCGCAGCAGAAGAGATGTCCGCTCAGGCGATCGCGCTTCAGCAGCTCGTCGCTGCGCTTACATCCGTGGTGGATGGAGGCTCCAGCGTGGACGTGACCTCGTACGAGGCCGCTGCTCCGGTGCGCAGGGATGTCGCGCGTACCCCTTACCGCCAGCAACAACCTCAGGCAAGGCACGCCAAAGTTGTTCCGATTGCCGGCAAAAGCAAAAGAGGGGGGACCGGAACTCCCGAGAAGGTCATCCCCTTCGAGTCGGACGCGCCGATGGCAAAAGTCGGTACAACGGACGGCTTCTGAAAGGGGTGAGTTATGTCTGACGAGAAGCTAGCAGCACCAGGTCAGTATCTGACTTTCATGTTAAACGGGCAGACTTACGGAGTGCCGATCGGAGCGGTTCGGGAAATCAATCGCGTGAGTGAAATCACGCCGGTACCACAGACGCCGGCTTATGTTTCCGGAGTGATGAACCTGAGGGGCAAGGTTATTCCGGTCGTGAACCTCCGGCGCAAGTTCTCGCTCGAGGAGCAGTCTTACACGAAGGACACCTGCATCATCGTGGTCGAGTCCGAGCGTCAGGTCGGAGTGATTGTTGATTCCGTCAAGGCTGTGATGGATTTCGGTTCCAAGCAGATCGAGGCCCGGCCACCGCTTGGGAACGATGCGGAGCTTGCGTTCGTTCTCGGTATCGGAAAGGTGGAAGAGCAGGTGGTGATTCTGCTCGACATCGTGCAGGCGGTAAGAATCGGGGATCCGGTCAGGCAAGCGGCTTAAAGGCTTTTGCTAACGCGAAATCTCGTTTTGATTTAAACTCTCGAGGCATGTGGCTGTTGTTTCGCCACTCCCGCCTCGGGAGTTTTTTATTGATCCCGGTGATCTGCACGTCTGTTTCAGGGTGGTGTTCTGATGTGAACGCCATCGTTGAGGTTCTCAGCCGGCCCGAGCTGTTTCGGGAACAAGGTCCCATTCAGTCGCAAGCGGAAGAGCTTGTCTCGGCATACGCGCCGAAATACTGGTTCCATTCGGAAGATCCCGGTCCCTCCGATCCGATTCAATTTCTCGCGGACTCCTCGCTGTGGCTTCGTGCTCCCGGAGCGGTTGACCTCAAGATCGTCGAGCGTGGCAAACTCGATCCGGCAGAGCTTCCGCGCCTCTGGAAACATCCCGGCCCCGCGCGCCCGAGTGATTCCCTAAACGGAAGCGGACTTTTTCTGAAGCGGGAAAGTCTCTCGATCTCGCGGTCGCCCGCCGCGAGTGACTGGCGTGGCGTCCCGATGCTGTGGAGATTTGGCAGCAGGGTTCGCGATGATCTTTTCCTGATCGAGTATTGGTTCCACGCGGACTTCTCGCGTGGCGGCCCGATCGGCATCGGTAATCACCAGGGTGATTGGGAAGGTGTCGCCGCGCTCGTCGGCGCGCGGGTTCCTCAACCCGGTGTTCTTCTTCATCGCCTGGTGGCGATGTATTTTGCCGCCCATGAGGGGGGCTCGTGGGAATGCGCTCAGGACCTGGAATGGGTGAGCGATGAAACAGGGAGGCGCCGCCCGGAAGCGTTTTCCGCGCTGGGGACGCACGCCACTTATCCGAAGCCGGGAAGAAACTGGAATCCGCTGTTTTTGGAGGACGCGCGTCGCGGAAAAGCCTGGGATACATGGAAATCGCTGCGGCCCCTCGCGTTGGAGCCCTACTTCGGCTTTTCAGGAGCATGGGGAGAAGCCAATAACTGGGCTTTCATGTCAGGCCCAATGCCGCCGGGTTCTTTCAAGACCATGCCACGCGAAAAATTTCGCGAAAGCTGGGTGAAGGTAATCGAGCCGATGTGTGCCTCTAAGCCGACTTGGTCTTCTCTGACTTGGGAGCAAATACCGTCTCCGCCGGAGTTGCCAATGAGCGGAGGTTTGGCTGCAGACCGACCTGTCTTGCCCGGAGAGCCTGCGCGATTGCCTTGAATCGCTCGATGGCCGAGAGGTTCGCGAAAATGGCGACGATGATCAGCGCGATCACCATCGGGTGCGCGATCGGGCGGGCGAACAACCGCTCTGATTCCAGCCAGGGAATGGTGATCGGCGAAAGCAGTGCTCCAAGGGTGAGATACACCGCTCGTTCCGGGCGGCGCATGGTTCCGCGCGGGACCTCGATGTGAAAAGCCTCAGCCTTCGCAGTGGAATAGCTGACGAGGAAAGACCCCAGCAGAGCGAGGAGTGCGATAATCTGTACCGGCGGGATGTCCCGGTAATAGAGTACTACACCACCAATGAAGAAAAATTCGACGCACCGGTCTATCGCAGAGTCGAGAATCTCACCCCCGCGGCCCTGCGTCCCGGTCAGCCGAGCCACCATTCCATCCAGCGCGTCGAGGAAGCCGGCGCCCGCCGTGAATGCCGCGCCAAAACCGAAATGTCCTGCGGCCAGGCATGCGGCCGAAAGAAATCCGAGCGCTAGCGCGCTCCATGTCAGCATGTTTGCGCTGATTCGAAAAAAGACAAACAGGCGTCCAAGTGGCTCGAGGGCCCAGTAGCCCATTTCCATCAGTTTTTTACTCAGAAAGACGCTGCCTCCCTGTCGATTGACGCGGTCGAATCGAGCACGTCCCTTCGCCAGGACGCGTACGAGGTAAACCGTGCACAACAGCGCCAGAACAGCCACCATGATCAACGACGAGATAAGGTTGGAGTTCTTCATGCGGCCGCCGTCCCCGCGTCAGCGCGTGGCCGACACTTCCGAGCGAGCGATGCATTTCCCGAACCAGAGCTATTTCGCGGCGCGATTTGACATCGCCCGATATTGAATAGGAGCAATCCTCACGGTGGGGCTCGGACCAGGATCCAGCTGAACACCGATTCGCGTGCTGCCGAGGAGCGAGACCGACAGGACCGCGGCTGTCGAACCCAATCGCTCCGCTATCACTCCGTGAATGCCTCCAAGTCGATTTCCGGAGACGGAATTGATGCCGTACTTTTCATCAAAATGCAGTCTGACGGTGAAAAACCCAAAGAAGTTGAAATGAGTCGTGACGTCATCACTGTTGAGTTCCACCTGGATATCCGGAGTCCCAGTCGTTGAGCGCCCGATACGTATTTCATTCACGTGGGCCAGCGGAAGAATGGCTCTGACGACATCATTGCCCAGCGAGAAGCGCTCGGCCACTCGTCTAAGATCATGGCCGTGAATTCGTAAGGTGGCCCTCTGACCGGCGAGATGAAGAGATATGTCCCGGAGAAATTCAAAAGCGTTGTTTCCGTGCGCGGCCGCATAGGCGGAGAGTTCTTCAAGCTCCGTGTAAGTTGCGGTGAGGCTTTTGTTGGCGACTTTCGCGAAGACCAATGACGGGGGCCGCCCCTGTGCGGCTGCTGGCTCGCCGAGGCAATAGGGCGCCACCACCGGCAGGGAGATCAGTAAGGCGATGATGAAAGCGGTTAGCCCGGCTTTTCGTATCATAGGTGTGAAAGCTCCATGCGCGATATAAGCAGAAAGCGAGCCATTCATCGGTGCCCTTTCAGCGCCCAACTGCACTGATTTCACGGGAGAATGTTCTTGGTCGAGAGCTGCAGTGTCCCCTGATTTCGTTTAATCCTGATCTCGCTGTAAAAAACTTAGACAGGCCCGCCATGCAGTGAACAGAATCAACTATTTTACAGAGTTCGACCGGGTGTTTGATTTTGCGCGAAGGAGCTCGAGATCCTCTCGGTTGACCCCGCTGCAGCCAATCGCGATATAGGGTTTGATCCGGGGCCCGTGAAAGTCGCTGCCGCCACTGACCAGGCGGCCGAGTTGCCTCGCGAGTGTTTTGAATTGGCTTCTTTCAGCCATTGAGTGCGAGGAATGCAAGGCTTCAAGTCCGTCCATCATGTCGCAGCTTTTTGCGGCGAAATCCGGATAGTGTCCGGGATGCGCGAGGATCGCGACACCGCCCGCATCGCGAATGGCCGCGATGATTTCCTCTGGTCGAAAGCGGAGCTTCGGCACATACCCCGCAGCGCCCGGATTCAGATATTTTTGAAACGCTTCGGACACACTGGAGACGAATCCTTTTTTCAGCAATGCATCGGCGACATGGGTGCGTCCGGGGGAATTCGCCGCGGCGGCGGCGGCGGTGATATCATCATCTGACAGAGAGATTCCAAGCTTCCTGAGCTTTGCGCCCATTTCCAGCACGCGCGCCGGTCTCTTCATGCGTCCCGTTTCGATGAGCGATTTGAGCGAAGTGTCGTCTCGCCAGTTGATGAACAGGGCAAGTATATGCAGCTCCTGCTCTCCCATATAGGCGCTGAGTTCGCATCCGGGAATGAGTTCTATTCCCGCTCCTGATGCTTCATCCAATGCGTCCGGAATTCCGGCCAGCGTGTCGTGATCGGTCAGCGCCATGGCGCGAAGACCGGCGCGCGCGGCTTGGCGGACAAGTTCACGCGGTTCGAGTTCCCCGTCCGATGCGCTGCTGTGAAGGTGAAGATCGGCGAAAACGTCAGTCACTTGCGATGGACCTGTCCACTTGCGATTGCGGGTCTTCAGCGCTGAAATACGGGATCATGGCCCATGCGAAGAACATCGATAGCAATGCTGCTGTGGCGACGGGCTCGCCCGAGATCGCCGTGAGGTTTTGCTTCAGGCGATATCGATAGAACTCCGAGGCCCCGAGCGCGACAAAGAATATGGAGCTGAGTTCCAGAATCTGGATCAGGAAACCGTGATCCAGGAACGAAAGCGCACGCGGGTCGCTCAGCGGATTTCTACCCATGATCAGAAAGTTCATGAGGTATCCGCATGTCGCGGCCGCGTGAATTGCCAGCGAAAGTGTCAGAGCGAGTAAAACTAGTTTCCAGGCCTTGTCGTAAATCCCCATGCCATTGATTATAGCTTCGGGGATCTGACTCGGTCAGTGTGTCTGTTCCGACACGTCCCCGCTCTCCTGAACCCTGAGCACGTCGATGGTTCCGACGAATCCTTTCAGCGACGAGTGCGCGCGGGCGACTATTCGGTCTTCCTGAACGGTGCCTTCGAGATAGACCTGAATTCCCCCCGCTGAGGCGGTGTGGATCGTCCCGTTGAGCCTCAGGGCGGAATTGGACGGATCCCAGACGGCCATGTCGTAGTGCGCAATCGGTATGACGCTTTCCTCTCCAACGGTGCGGGATTCGGCGATTACGCTGAGGGTTCCCCCCAGAGAGGGGACCTGCGAGATATCATTGCGGCCCGGATTCTGGACGATGATGGTGGTCGGGATGAGTACCAGCGTCACAGCTTTCTGAATGGCCGAGCGCTCATAAGTCATTATTCCATGATATTCACCGGCCAGCGGACGGAAGGATTCCTCCTTTTGTGCGATGTTTTGCCGAAGCTCCTCGGACTCCCGGTCCACGAATGTGTTCACTTCTTCACATGCGGCAAGCGAGCCTGCCAGCATGAGGGCGCTGATCATGAGAGCTGGTTTTAGAGCTGGTTTGCGGAAATTTTTCATCAAAGACATGAGGTCCTCCGTTAGTCGTGGAGAACGATTACCTGAAGGGCGGCTTGCTGTAAATAAAATAATCAATTGAATGCTTGACTAGTCGGGGATCGAACGCTTAATACTTTCACACGAGGTCAACATGAAGGTGGTTACGCTGACTAAAAGTTTAATTTTTGGCGCCGTTTCGGTGGCCCTGGTTGCTTCAGCCTCGGGGGCCCCCCGTGCTGATGAGCTTCTTTCTTATGAGCAGGTCTGGACCAAGGTCCGGGGCGAGTCCGCGGGTGCCCGCGGTGCGGATGAGGAACTGGCGGCAGCCCGAAAAGCGGCAGACCGCGCCAGCAGGCATTGGTGGCCACGGGGATTTGCAGATGCAAGAGCATATACGACGGATGACGCCGGACTGCTCCTGTTCTCAAAACTGGGATCGCGGAGTCTTTCAGGCTCTGACCTCTCGCCTTTCGCCATGAACTTTCCGGACGGACAGGTTTATCAGAAGGCGACGTTGGGCGCGGAGTTGCCGCTTTTTGAAGGGGGCGCGAAGGTGGCTGAATCCCGTTTCCGTCAGAAGATGGTCCGTGGGCGGGAATTTGAGAAAGAGGCATTGCTTCTCAGCGAGTATGCCGAAACGGCAGGACTTTATGGCGCCCTCCTGATCAGTGATCAGCAGGAGAAGGAGCTGCTCCCCATTCAGACGCTCGTTGCCTCGACCATCGCGAGGTACGAATTGGGCGCGAAGGGAAATCCTGTCGGCTATTCCGGCTTGCTCGGTTTGAAGAATTTGAGTCATCGCATCGAAGGAGAGCTCGAGATGATCCGTGCCCGGCGCGACGGCGCCAGAAAGGCTCTCGCGGAAAAAGCGGAGCTTCCGGCCGGTTGGCAACCGAGTGGCGCTTCGATCCCCGATTTCGTGGCTGATTTTCTTGAAAGGGGCCGCTATGGCCGCAATGGCGCCCTTGAAACGTCCTATGCCGTGAGCGCTCAACAGGTGATGGCCGACGGACTTGAGGAGCTGAAAAGTGCTGAACGAGCCAGGTTTTTGCCGCGTATCGCTCTCTTTGCTGAAGGAAGCTACGTCTCTGGGAATTCGGTGAATGCCACAGCCGGGACTGCGGGCGGTTTTCTGCAGTGGGAGTTGTTTTCAGCACCCAGTTTCGGGGCCGTAGGCCAGGCGGAACTGACGGCTGCCGCCGCGCGATCACGTGCAGAGGCAGCGCGGGTTCGCGCCGCTTCTGACTTCGCGAAGGCGGAACGGGTTTCGAGGGCGTTGCGAGATCAGATGCGTCTGGCCGATCGCAGTCTAGCGCTGCTGGAGGAGCAGTCGGAAGCGGCAAGAAAGCTGTTTCTGAACGGATCAATCAATGCGCTACAGCTCACTGAGGTTTTTTCCAGGACCGTCGATCTCATTTCCGCGAAGGCTCAGATGAAAGAACAGTATCTCAACGTCAATGCTCAGGTTATCCAGCTCGTTCCGTTTGAAATTCCGGTTGTGGCTGATGGAGGTTCCGTATGAACGAGAAAACCGGTTTCGCGGGCGCGCTCGGAAGGATGTTCATTCATTCGAAGCTGACCCCGGTGATCGCCATCGGCAGCGTACTGCTCGGCATAGGCGCCACCTGGTTGACACCGAAAGAGGAGGAGCCCCAGATCAGCGTGCCGATGATTGACATCAGTACCGCTTATCCCGGAGCCGATGCTCAGGAGGTTGAAAGGAAAGTGACCGAGCCCATTGAGCGGGAGGTCTGGGGTCTTGAAGGCGTGGAATACGTCTATTCCGCCTCAAGCCCGAACTTCAGCCTGGTCACTGTTCGCTTCAAGGTCGGCGAGCCATTTGAGCCCAGCCTGGTCAAGGTGCACCACAAAATGGCTTCCGTGAGGCAGCAACTCCCCAGGGGCGCCCGCCCGTCGTCCATTCAATCGTTTTCGATCGATGACGTGCCCTTCCTGATTCTCACGTTCAGCTCCTCTCAAAAAGATGACTACGTTCTTCGTTCGCTCGTGGCGCCTCTCGCCCGGGAGCTCTCCAGTACCCCGGATCTGAACCGGGTGGAATTGCTCGGAGGCAGGAAGCGCGCGATCCGGGTTGTCGTGGATCCCGCGCGGCTCTCGGCTCGCGGGGTCGCTCTTGCGGAGGTGGCGGACGCATTGCGGGCAAACGATGCGAGCGCTCCCGTCGGGAAGAACTGGTCGGAGGACAAGGTCTATGACGTGGAAGTGGGTGGCCGCATCCAGGGAGCCCAGGATATCGCAGCGATTGCAGTGGCGCAGAAAGGCGGCGGGATCATACGCATCGGTGATGTCGCCGAAGTGATGGATGGTCCTGAGGAACAGACCCGGGCTTCCGTCCTGGTTTCCGCGGGCGACCGCGGAGCCGCACCTCGCGTGGAAAAAGCGGTTTCGGTCGTCTTCTCAAAAAGAAAAGGCACGAATGTCGTGACTCTCGCCAAGGAGATCCTGGAGCGAGCCGAAACGTTCTCGCGGCAGCTGCCCCCGGACGTGAAACTCTCGATTTTGAGAAACTACGGCCACACCGCGGCGGACAAGGCGATGGAGCTCATCGAGCATCTGTTACTCGCAACAGTGTCGGTGACAATATTGATCGCGCTTGCGATGGGCATCCGGGCTTCGCTCGTGGTCGGCATCGCTATTCCGGTTACCCTTGCCCTGACGATCGCGATTTACTATTTCATGGGCTACACGCTGAATCGCGTCACCCTGTTCGCACTGATCTTCTCGATCGGTATCCTGGTCGACGATGCCATCGTGGTGGTGGAAAACATCGAGCGACATCTCAGAATCGATCGCAGGATCGGATTGGCGCGCGCCACGCTTCGAGCGGTTTCCGAGGTGGGAAACCCGACGATCCTCGCCACCTTCACGGTCATCGCCGCCATCCTGCCCATGGCGTTCGTGCGCGGTCTGATGGGGCCTTACATGAAACCCATTCCCGTGGGGGCAAGTCTTGCGATGATTCTTTCGTTGTTCGTGGCTTTCATCGTCACCCCTTGGGCAGCAGTTCGCCTTCTCAAGCACGAAGAGCATGAAACGGACAAGCATCAGGTGGGGGAAGGGGCACTGGACAGGGCTTATCGGAAGTTCGTCGATAAGCTTCTGGCACGCAGGCGCGCCTCCGTGATCTTCGGTGCGATCACGGTTGTACTTCTGGTCCTTGCGTCCTCGATGGTCTTGTTCAAGGCGGTCAAGGTGAAGATGCTTCCTTTTGACAACAAGGATGAGTTTCAGGTGCTGATCGATTACCCTCCCACCACAAGCCTGAAGCAGAACGTGGAGTGGTCTGCCGAACTTGCCGGCAAACTGGTCGATGATCCCAATGTCGAACGCGTTCAGGTGTTCGCCGGGGAGGCGGCTCCTTACTCGTTTTCCGGAATGGTGAAGCACACGTTCCTTCGTAAAAATGATTCCATGAGTGATCTTCAGGTGAAGCTCACCTCAAAGGATGAAAGAAAGGAATCCAGCCACGAAATCATTACTGCGCTCCGCGCGCGTGTGGCTGAATTTGCGGAGCAGAAGAAAGCGATCACCAAGGTGCTGGAGATTCCGCCGGGGCCACCCGTACTAGCGACGATGGTTGCGGAGGTCTACGGCCCCTCGGAACACGAAAGGCGTCGGGTTGCGGCGGAGATCAGTGAAATCTTCTCTCGCGAGCCGAGCGTGGTCGATCTAGATTCCTCGTTGAGGCCGTCGCGTCCGCGCAAGATCTATCACTATGACCAGGCGAAAGGCGGTCTCCTCGGCGCGAAGGCGATCCAGGCGGTGGGAACCGGGGCTTTGGTCTTTTCAGAAACCCCCGTCCTTTCCATAGCGGATGTGTCATTCCCTGAGGAGGTCACGATCGATCTTTCAGTGTCCCAGGATGTCCGCTCGGGACCCACGCCGTTTCAGGGTCAGAATGTCCCTTCATTCGAAGCTGGCGTCGTATCCGTTGATCGTCTCCTGAAAGATCCGATGATTCTCGAAACAGAAACACTTCAGAGGAAGAATCTGAAGCCTGTGTCGTACGTGATGAGCGAACTGTCAGGAGCAGAGGAGGCTCCGGTCTACGGCATCCTCAAGCTTGGCCCGAAAATCAAATACGAGACTCGCACGGCGGAAGTTCCCTGGAATACCCAGGCGCCGGTCGTGAAATGGGATGGGGAATGGTTTATTACCTATGAAGTTTTCCGTGACCTCGGAATCGCATTCGCTGTCGTGATGGTGCTCATTTATGTCCTGGTGCTCGGGTGGTTCAAAAGCTACGCCGTTCCGATCGTCATCATGGCGCCGATTCCGATCAGTCTGATCGGCATCATCCCCGGACATGCGGCGTTCGGAGCCTTTTTCACGGCCACTTCGATGATCGGGTTTATCGCTGGAGCAGGAATTATCGTGCGCAACTCGATCATTCTGGTAGACTTTATTGAACACCAGCTCAAGCAGGGTATTTCCCTGAAGGAATCGGTCATCTCGGCCGGCATATTGCGATTCAGGCCGATGTTGATGACAGCGGCTGCCGTTGTAGTGGGCAGTTCAGTCATGCTTTTCGATCCGATTTTCCAGGGGCTCGCGATCAGCCTGATGTTTGGCGAGATAGCGGCAACCATTCTGAGCCGGTTTGCAGTACCGGTGCTTTATTATTGGTTTGTCGGGAAGAGCCGGATCAGGCTGATTCAGGGACATGAAGACGAGCTGATCTGAGTTCTTTGCCTGCATTGAAAGAAAGCGGATCGAAATGAGCAAATTCGAATGGATTCGAACGGCTCTGGGCGGGATTGCGCTCGGATTGGCGCTGTCACCTCAGGTTTTAGCGGGCGAAACTGACCTGACGGTTTTTCACACGAATGACCTTCATTCGCGGTTGCGGGCGGTTCGTGGCCAGGCGCTCGAACTGGGCGGTGTGGCTCGAACGGCAACCTTGCTGAAAAGGCTGAGAAGGGGCGAACCGTCACTTACTCTCGACGCGGGGGACTGGTCGGAGGGCTCGTGGTACTTCTCGGTGGATGCCGGGAGCAACGTACTCCGGATCATGGAAAAAATGGGGTACGATGCGGCGGTTCTCGGGGACCATGACTATCTGACCGGGCCCGATCAGACCGCCAAAACGATTCTGGATGCGAAGGTGAATTTCCCTATTCTTGCTGCGAATCTGCAATGGCCGGGTTCGTCGGCGAGTCACGTCCTGCGCTCGACCGTGGCGCCTTATCTGATCAAAGAGGTTTCCGGGGTTCGCGTGGGCATTATCGGTTTCACCCATGCCACCTTCATGTTCGACAGTTTCCTGGAACCCGTCAGCAGTGATTCCGCGATCAAGATCGCGGCGAAGATGGTCAGAAAGATGCGGAAAAAGGTCGATCTCCTCATCGTTGTTTCTCATAACGAGCACATTAAGAACGCTGCGATAGCCAAACTCATCCCGGGAATCGATCTCGTGGTGAGCGGTCATTCGCATGAGAAAACGCCGGAGCCGCGCTGGATCAGGAATACGTTCAACCGTCGCCTGGTGCCGTTGGTCGAGGCGGGGGAATGGGGGCAATTCCTCGGCGAACTCAAAATCGCCGTGGACACTCGAAAGAAGAAGGTTCGTTTCCGCTCTTACCGGCTGCACCCGGTCTCCTCTGATTTACCAGAGGATCCGTTGATCGCGAAGATGGTGCGCGATGAGGACGAGAAACTGAGTGCCCGGTTCGGGGATATACGCCGGGTCATCGCACGATCGGATTTCGAGATTCGGAACGACGACGGGATGCGAGGCGGGTTGGCGAAACTTGCGAGTCGCTCGTATCGTACGGCGACGGGCGCCGATCTCGCGCTTGAAGAAGTTGCCCTGACCGGATCCGAGCTGGCGAAGGGGCCGCTCACGCTGCTGGATCTTCATGATGTTCTTCCCCATCTTTATAACCCGAGCACTGGGAAAGAGTGGACGATCCGTCTCTGGAACGCCAGGGGGCGGGATCTTCGCCTCATATTTCAGCTGTTTTACACTACATTTGGAGTCCTTCCCGCAAAGTGGCGACCGGGTTGGATGGCTTCGGATAATGTGAGCTTCACCTGGAACCCGGGTTCACTCCGGTCCGTGAAGTCCCTCCTGGTGGGCGGGATGCCGGTGGACTCACGACGGCGCTATCAGGTCGCATTGAATGAAGGCCTGTATTTCGCATTGGACGTGGCTAATCGAAAATTCAGACTCAAGATGGACCTGTCGGATTCGAAGGACACGGGGATTGAAGCGTGGCGTGCTGTCGCCGATTACGCCGCGTCCGTCAGAACGTTCACGCCTGAGACGCTTTGCATGGGCTGCGACGCGCGGGTGCTCGGGGTGGATGTCGCGGTTCCTTATTATACGCTCAGGAAAGAGGATGGGCGGGTTCTCGCCCGTGCGGTGAACCTGGGATCGGAAGTCTCGCCGAGTGGTCTTCTGAGCTGCAGTTCCGGCATCCCGAACGGCATGGCCGAATTCGCCACGAAATTCCAGCGATGGTCCGCGCTGGGACAAGTTGCCGTGCCGCCGCTCGTGCCGGGTGAAAGTGTGGAACTGTCTCTCGAATTGCCGAGTTCGATCCTGGATAAAAGTTTTGTGCCGCTGAAATGCGAGGCGGCGATCCCTCTTGATAATTACTTGCAGAATAATAGCGGGACCATGGTGTTCTCTAACTATTAGATATCAGGCGGCTAATTCCAGGCCTTGCTCCGCATTTTCCGCCAATTTTGGTTTTAGCATTTCGCACTTTTTGCCGATTGGAAGATTGCATGGTCTTCTCTCGATCTCGTGCATTGCTGGCACTTGCGTTTGCCCTGACGTCCGTTGCTGTCCCTGCGCCCGTTCAGGCGGAAGGTCGGCTCTCTTGTATTCTGAGCGCGATCAAACAGAGCTTTCCGGTGGCGGCGGTTCGGGAAGGTTCGGGCCTGGTTCGAAGCCCATTCAAGCGTCTCGTATTCGAGGCCAGTGGCGGCAGGATTTACAAGGACCTTGCGCCCTATTTTGGAGAAAAGGCCGCAAGAGCAGTGGTTCCGTTGACCGAGGTGGACGCGCCCCTCAAGCTGCTGGAATTGGACCGCGCGCTGGCAGGAAAAGGGTTCCCGGATATCAAAGCTCGCCAGGGCGGCTGGTTTCACCAGTGGAAATCCGCGACGCACGTGATTGCCAAACAGGCTGATGTGGACCCCGCCGACGTTTCTGATCTGGTGATCTTTCATGACAAGGGTCAGATCGCTTTTGCGAAAAAAGGAAGTGATTGGGTCCCGGTGGAACTGAAGGCGACCGCGGGAGTTGAAGCCAAGGGTCAGGTGGTGAGCCTGACAGATCAGCGATTCGCGCCTGCAGGCGCAAGTGACCTTGATCAGGAGTACGCCGTCAGGGATTTCGCTAAAAAGCATATTTCAGGAGCAGTGAAGATCCGCAGGATGAGTCCGGCCACGAACGACATGAGATATCCGCGTGATTCTCTCTTCGAATGGGATGGCGAAATCGTGAATACGCTCCGGGATAACGGAGGGCGCTCTCTTCCTCATCTTCAGGAGCTGACTCGCGCGGCGCTTCGGGAAGGAATCGCGGTGGACTCCGCGGGCCATGTCAGCGCCATACCCGAGGTCCGAAAGGCATTGCATCGCATGTACGACATGGCCGACCTGCCGGGCAGGGCGAAATTCGATGTTGAATTTGACCGAGCCATGGAACGATCCGTTTTTCATGAGCTCGCCTATCGGTCGATGGGAAGCCGGGAGGCGCTCGTCCGTAAATTCCTGGAATCCTCCGAATACGAACGCCTTGCCACGCATTTCGTCGATCGGCATGTGGGATACATCGGAGCCACACAATATGAGATCGCGCAGGCCATGCTCGCGGATATCTCGTTGTATCGTTTCGAGCGGACCTTTCAGGGGGTTGCCGGGCCAGCCACTTCTTACTCGCAGAAGCCCCTCTCGACAGTCGAGGGTTATCACGACGCAATGCTGAAATGGCAGCAAGCCCATGCTTCTGATTTTCCCGAGGACATCGCGGGCCTGATCAAGGAACTGGGGGGCACCGGACCGTTTCCTCAAAAATTGAAGTACGATGATGATTTGAAAAAAATGGTCGCGATTTCCAATGGCTCGCTTCGAAATCTGGCGGGGCAGCTGAAGCGGCATCCTACGCATCAGAAGCTGACGGGCGTTCTGGGCCGCGCAGGTTTCATCACCGATGATCGGCGGAGTTTTCCCAATAACCTGATCGGCAATGTGGGACTGGGCAAAGCCAAAGAGGGTAATGACGACATTTACACGCTTGCGGCATTCCTGGATCCGCAGCGCGCCGATGGGTACCTTGGCGCGGCACGTGCGGGATACCGGGAGCTTCGTCCGTTCAAGCCCTCGACGGCAGCTGTTTCGGACGACGAGATCGTCGGAATTTTCAAAGAGCTGGTGAACGCGGAGGATTTTGGAAAACAGCGCGATCTGATCGAGAAATACGCGGAACAGCTTTCCGCGTACCTGATCAGAAGTGAAAACAGCCCCGAAATGGTTCAAAATTTCGCCAAAACGGTTTACGGGGACCGTCTGGCGCACGTGATTTTTCCGAAAACCAGTGTTCATGATCCAAACGTGATCAGCCGGTTTTTCAGTGAGAGTTATTCTGAGTTCGAGAAAATGGCCAGATATCGGTATCTTTTTGATCTGACGCATGGCCTGACAACCGAACTGGTGAAGCAGAAGCTGGGACTGCGCAAGCATGTGGAAAGATCCTTGAGCGGCAAGTGGAAGGTCTATCCTTTTCAGGATCTCAAAGATAAGGACATCGTGAACGCGTTGAAAACAGTGCTCAAATCAGGCGATCACCGCCTGCAGAAGCTGTCACAGAAGCACGTCCACGGCGTCACCCCGGTGGACGCGCGCGAGGAGCTCGAAGTGTGGTTCGGCTGGGACACGTACGATATGAAGTTCCTCAAGCAAGCGAAGAACTCCGATCAATGGGAAAGCCTCGGGGCCGGGTGGTCCTGCATCTGTTTCATCCGCAAGACGATCTTCAATGCGGATGTGCTCAGGCAGTTCTAGACCCCGGCAAGATTGATCATTTTCGTGAGCAGCTCGGGATACGGGACGCCCGCCTTTTCCGCTGATTTCGGAAAATCATCATCGGTCGCGATGGAAGGGTTCGGATTCGCTTCGATGAATACGACATCGCCATTGGGCCTGAGCCTGAGATCAATGCGCCCGTACCCCTTGAGCTGCAGCAGCCGGTAGATCTTCTTTGATGTTTCCGTGATCTTCTCGGAGAGCGCTGAGTCCAGGGGACCTGCCGAACCGCTGTTGATGCCCCATTTTTTCCGATACTCGTCATTCCACTTGGCTTTGAAGGTCGCGAATTTCGGCTCGCCTTCCGGTACCTGCCGGAAGAACAGTTCACGTGGTGGAAAAGCGGTCAGGCGTTCGTTTCCCATGACGCCGACATAGAGTTCCCGCCCGTCGATGTACTCTTCCACGATGGCGTCGACTTCGAGTCTCTCGTTGATGAACCGAACGCGCTCAAGCGTGTCCTTCTCATTGTCGGCGAACGAAAGCTGGGCGATGCCCTCCGATGCTTCGAGGCAAAGAGGTTTGATGAATGCGGGAAAGGTGAAGCCTCGCAGGCTTCTCAGTGGATGCGATTTTCTGGCGACCACGAACTTCGGAACCTGGACCCGGTGATATGAAAGAATCTTTTTGGTGAGTCCCTTGTCCTTGCAGATGCGAAGCGCCTCGGGGCCGGCACCGGTGTACGGGAGCTGAAGAAGTTCCAGGACAGATGCGATATGGGGCTCGAATTTCCGGTCCTTGTTGAACGCCTCGCTCAGATTGAAGACGAGGTCGGGTCTGTTTTCGCGCACCGTTGAGAAGAGCACTTCGATGTCGTCGTGAATGCCGAGAAGCTCGACCTCGTGGCCGAGCCCGCGCAGTACTTTCATGACATGCGCCTCATTGCGCCAATCGTCCGTCTTCAGATACTGATCGTATTCTTCCCTGGGTATCGGGACTGAAAGGTCGAAAAGCAGCAGGATTTTGAGCTGACGTTGGGATCCCATCAGACGCTCCTCTTGAACTTCCCGGTGAAAAGGTAATTGGTCACCAATGTTGCCAGAAAGGCGGCCACCTCGAGGTTCGCCTGTGCTTCGGTGCTCCCCAGCCGCAGATCCAGTTCATCACATCTCTTCGTCAGTTTCCGCACAAGCGCGTTGATCGTGAATTTTGTTTCGCCCGTCCAGTTTGAAACACTGTTGATGATGGTCTTCCTGTTTCTCCGCATGTAAACCGCGGCCCCGGCCTCGCGTTTGGCGAGGTCGCCGGAGCCTGGAAACAGCCTCTTGAGATCGCTATCGTAGAAATCGGGGTATTGGTCGGCCTGGTCCTTCCGCCGTCTGGAGTAATAGTTTTCAAGCGTCGTTTTCATTCTCGCGGCGGAGCAGGGGAGGTAACTTGAATCGATCAGCGGCTCCTTCTCAGCTGTTTCGCGTGCGAGTTCGTCCACGTATTCGAGTTTCGCGAGCACGACAGGCCAGTCCCTGTATTCCGTGCGCCAGTCCGAGGCAGGATCAAGCCAGACGGCAAATGTCTCGGCGAAATCCTCATCGGGGTGAGCCTGCGCGTACCAGTTCTCAAGATGGCGCACGAAACTTCGACTGTAGGGTCGTGGCCTGTAGGTATCGGGGCTGTATTCCTGGTCGGGCGAGCCGAAGAGGGCGCGCCATTTCCTGCTCTTTGAAAATCCGTAGCCGTGATCAAAACAGTGGC
>MEPR01000021.1:121898-131585 GCA_001769835.1 Bdellovibrionales bacterium GWB1_55_8 | reverse complement strand
CCGCTTCATGGCGGAGCAGCTTCTGAAAATGTTCAGGAGTGCCGCCTTCCACTTCCAGCATCATCTTCCGTTCGAGGGTGATGAGTCTGGGATGAGCCAGGTAAAACGGGACCGAAATGGCAAGCATCCCTTCCGGGCTGAACCATTCGTCCCCGAAGTAAAGCTTCGGCTTGAATCGAAGGCCCCGCGCCGAAAGCTCCTCGTGAAGGAAAAGAGCGCGTGCACCTGTTTCCGTGTCCTCGAGTCTGAGTCCGAGGTCGCAGATGCGCAATTTAAGGAGCTCTTCATCCTTTGCGTTGGCCCACGCGGGATCGGAGTGCATGAGAACAGTGTATCAGATCTCTTGCCCGTCGCTCATGCCCTTTTCGCCCCAGACCATTGCGGCAAGGCTTGCCACCACCGATCCAAGGGCTCCGGCTTGAACAGAAAGCGTTTCCGCGGACGCGGCGACCTGCTGGGAAACGCTCGAATTCTGATGGGTCACCTGGTCCAGCTGACCCATGGCTTTGTTGATTTCCGTGATTCCATGCGCCTGCTCCCGTGAAGCGGTCGCGATTTCCCCGACCATGTGGTTCACGGAATTCACCTGCTGGAAGATGTCTTCGAGGATCTTCCCGGTCTGCTCGGCAATCCGCGTGCCGGTTTCCACCTTGCTTTTACCGGCAGCTATGAGGCGCTCAACCTGTGCTTTTGTATCGCTGACGATCCCTTCGACCTTTTCGGTGCTGGCCTGAAGCATGTCTGAGATTTCCTTGGCCGCGTTGCCGCTCATTTGCGCCAGGTTCCCGACTTCCTCGGCCACGACCGAGAAGCCCTTTCCATGTTCGCCGGCACGCGCGGCTTCGACTGAAGCATTAAAGGACAGCAGTTTCGTCTGAAACACGATGTCGTTGATGATCTGGGTCTTGTTGCCGATTTCCGAGATGATGGTGATGATTTCCGCGATTCGCCGATTGCTTTCCTGGATGGCGGTCATGATTTCCGAGTTGCTGTCGTTGATCTCGTGAATGGCCTGCATCATTTTCTGAGATGCCTGTTTTCCTTCTTCCGCCACGTGCGAGCTGGTTTGCGCGGCCGATCCCGATTTGTGCGCATTATCAGCGCTTTTGCTCACCATCGCGCTCATCTCCTCGACAGAGGAGGCGGTCTCCTGCAGCGCCGCAGCCTGCTCGCTCGATGATTGGGCGAGCTCGTGTGATGCCGAGGCGATGTTCTGGGCTGCATCTCCGGTCTGAGATGCTTCCTTCTTCAGAACCCCGATTGCCTCCTCGAGAGGTTTTGAAATCGATCTGCCCATTTTTTTTGCGCCAAAAAGAACTGTCAGGACGAGTAGTCCAAGAACTGCCGCGGTCGCGGCGGCACCGCCGAAGGAGATTTTCTCAAGCGCCGTGAATCCCTCGCTCATTTCCTTTTCCGCGACCTCCTCTGCAATGCCGAGGAGTTTGCTCACTCTATCGAAAACCGGTGTGTAGCTGGCGCGATAAAATTCGAGAACCTCTTTCAGGGGTTTCGTGCGCACAAGCTCCCGGATCTGCGTGTCGAGAGGGTCGAGGTACTTCACATCAAAAGTCGACAGCTCTTCCAGCGTGGGAGCGACGGCCGGGTTGGTTAAAGCGGCTTTCAATCTTCCGAAATGCTCCACGGCACTTTCGTCGGCCGCCTTCTTTTCATCCCAATATTTTTCGGACGGATCGGAAATGTAGCGTACGACCGCGACTCCCATCTTGAGGTAGTCGATCTCCAGGGCCTCGATCATTCGATGCGCCTCGCTCGACTGCTGAGTTGTTTTCTGAGTGCGAAGGAGGCTCACGGTTGCCGTGAGGTACACGGCCAGGGTGAGCAGCCCCCCTGCGGTGGCTACCCAGCCGAATGCTTTTGTTTTCTTCCCGATGGACCATTGTTGTATCGACATGCCGTCTCCAAGATGTGTGAGCCTTGAGTATGAAGGCGTATCGACATCCTGGGTGGAATTTTTAAGAAATTATCAAGAGCGAGCGGCTTAAGCGCGCGCTTACCAGCTCACTTGGTAAAGATTCCCGTATTTTTCCTTCAGGTAAGAATCAAAGTGTTTTGGATTGAGCGGTTCACCGCTGATCCTCGCCGCCAATTCGTGGGCAGGATAGAGGCGCCCGTACTGATGAATATTCTCATTCATCCATTTTTTGATGGGCAGGAGCTTCCCCGTGCTGATCTTCTTCCTGAAGTCCGGCATGGATTTCCTGAGGGTTGCTGTCCATTGCGAGGCGTAGAGGTTGCCAAGCAGATACGTGGGAAAGTATCCGAACCCTCCGAAGGACCAGTGCACGTCCTGAAGGACGCCTTCTGAATCTTTCTTCGGTTTCAGGCCCAGATAATTCTTCATTTTCGAATTCCACGCTTCCGGCAGGTCTTCGACCGAGAGGTCTCCGGAAAAGAGCGCCTGTTCCAGTTCGTAGCGAACGACAATATGAAGGTTGTAAGTCACTTCGTCGGCCTCCACGCGGATCAGGGAGGGTCTCACGGCGTTGACCGCAAAATGAAAATCATCGAGTTTCGTCGTTCCGAGCGCTTTCGGGAAGGCTTTCTTCGCGGACGGAAAGAAGTACTGCCAGAATTCACGACTGCGTCCGACCTGATTTTCCCAGAAGCGGGATTGTGATTCGTGAATTCCGAGCGATACGGCTTCTCCTAGCGGCGTGCCCATATGCCGACGCGGCAACCCCTGCTCGTAAAGAGCGTGGCCACACTCGTGGATGATTCCGAAAAGGGAGCTGGGAAGCCAGCGTTCCTCATAGCGAGTGGTGATTCGAACATCGTCAGCGTCAAAGCTCGTGGTGAAAGGATGAACCGAGCGGTCCAGTCTGCCCGCGGCCAGATCGTAACCCATGTGGTCCATGACAAACCTGCCGAATTTCTCCTGGGCGGCATCGGGGTAGATTTTTTGCAGGATCGCGAATTTCGGTTTTTTCCGCGACCCCTGAATTGCCTCGAGCGCGGCTCTGGATATGTCCCTCGCTTCCGAAATGATTGGATTCAGGAATTCGACAGTCGCTCCGGGCTCAAAATCATCGAGAAGAACGTCATAGGGAACCCGTCCCCCCGGAACGCCGCGGGCTAGGGCCTCCTGGGTCTTCAGTTCAATAAGGCGCTTGAGAGAAGGCGCGAAGTCGCGGAACCGATTCTTCTTTCTCGCTTCGCTCCAGGTCGCGTGGGCTTTTCCCGCTGTTTCGGAGATCTCACGAACCAGGGAAGCCGGGACGTTCACGGCCTTGTCCCGATCGCGCTTTGCTTCGCGTACCAGCGCTTTTTGTTCGGCGGAGAGGCTTGATTCGGCTTGAAGGGCGCTGATCCATTCACCCAGTTGCTCACTGGTCTGCTTTTCGTGCGCGAGTGAGGCCAGAAGCGCCATTTGGCGGGATCTCGCCTCATTACCCTTTTCCGGCATGTAGGTCTGCTGATCCCATTCGAGGACCGCTTTCGCGAAGCGGAGGTCATGAATTTCCTGAAGCCTTGGCACGAGCTGATCATAGCGTTTAGTCATGGAGGAATTTCTACAAAATAGGACCCTGTTCGTCCAGTTGTTAAGCTTATGTTAGTTATGGTTTTCGCTGAAAACTCGATTAAACTCAGTGGTACGTCTTACAACCTGGCAAGGTGGATCCTGCATGTCCGATTCAAGTTCAGATAAAAAAACAGATGCGCAAAACTGCGCTATGGATGCAAACAGCACGCATGACGCATATGACAGCTTCGCAGCTGCCACGGGCGCTGGTACTGACGTTTCGCGTCGCGATTTCGTGAAGTTCTGCACGACCATTGCCGCGACGATGGGGCTGCCTCTTGGAATGGCGCCCCGAATCGCGGAAGCACTGACGGCGGCGCCCAGGCGTCCGACGGTGCTCTGGTTATCGCTGCAGCAATGCACCGGCTGCTCTGAAACTCTTCTCCGGTCGACTCACCCGACCCTTGAGAAACTCATTCTGGATATGATCTCGCTCGATTATCACGAGACCTTGAGCGTGGCTGCGGGACATCAGGCGGAAGCTGCCCTTCACACTTCGATGAAGGAGAACAAGGGAAAGTACATTCTTGTCGTCGATGGCTCGGTTCCGATGAAAGATGGCGGTATTTACGTCAAAATCGGCGGCCGCCCGGGCATTGATATTTTACGTGAACTCGCGGCGGACGCAGCCGCAGTGATTGCGATCGGCTCTTGCGCGGCGTGGGGAGGTCTGCCGGCCTCCGGTCCCAATCCGACCGGGGCCGTGGGCATCAGTGAAGCACTGGGCGGAAAAACGGTGGGGAACATCCCGGGTTGCCCACCTAATCCGAATAATTTCCTTTCGACGGTGATTCACTTTCTCACCTTCAAGAAACTTCCGGAGCTCGACAACCAAGGGCGCCCGAAGTTCGCCTATGGCCGGATCATTCATGAAAACTGCGAGCGCAGACCGCACTTCGATGCGGGCCGTTTCGCGCATGAGTTCGGAGACGAGGGGCATCGAAAAGGCTATTGCCTTTACAAACTCGGCTGCAAAGGGCCTGAAACCTACGCCAATTGTCCGGCGGTGCTTTTCGGGGATACCGGCGCGGGTACCTGGCCTGTCGGTATCGGGCATCCCTGTTTTGGCTGCACTGAAAAAGGTGTCGGTTTCACGGTTCCGCTCCACACGACAGCGAAGTTGAAGTACGTGACCCCGCCCGCGGGCTATCCGCACATCGTCGAGGAACAAGGGGGCGGTGCGGGGATTGCGGCTACAGCTCTGCTCGCCGGAGTGGCCGGGGCCGCGATCGGTGCCGGCGCGGTGCTGGCCAATAATCTGGGCAAAGGCGAAAAGTCCGTGACCGAAGCTGAAGACCCGGATGCAGGCGAGCAGGGCAAGAAGGAGTGACCATGAAACGCAGGGAATTCCTCAAGTCGGCCGCAAGCGCCGTCGGTACGGGGATTCTTCTGGCGAGCGACGTTAAATCCGCTCTGGCCAGGGAACCCAAGAAGGACTCCGAAAACGCGGTGGGGCTGCTTTATGATTCCACAACGTGCATCGGCTGCAAGGCCTGTGTGTGGGCCTGCAAGGAGGCTAATGGAATGCCTCCGGAGCACAGCTCACCTGATCAGCTTTGGGATGATCCCGTGGATCTCTCTTCGAAGACGCTGAACATCATCAAGATGTACAAAACCGGAACTGGGCTTGAGAAAAACCGCGAGAACGACGGTTTTTCCTTCGTGAAGCGCCAGTGCATGCATTGCACGGACCCGGGTTGCGTCTCGGCCTGTCCCGTCAGTGCGATGACAAAAAATCCCGATACCGGCATCGTCGAGTACAACAAGGATCGCTGCATCGGGTGCCGGTACTGCCAGGTAGCGTGTCCTTATAACGTTCCCAAATTCGAATGGGACAAAGCCATTCCTCAGATCCGAAAATGTGAGCTCTGCCGACATCGTCTCCCTGAAGGCAAGATTCCCGCCTGCGCCGAGGCTTGCCCGACAGGAGCAACCTTGTTCGGCAAGAAAAAAGATCTGCTCGCGGAGGCCAGGAAAAGGCTCGAGCTTCCGACCGGGTCGACTTACGAATATCCCATCAACGTGGTGGAGGCCTCGTACCGTCTTCCGCAGGAAGTGGCTCCTTATGTCAGCCATATCTACGGCGAGAGAGAGGCGGGCGGAACGCAGTGTCTGATGCTATCCGCCGTGCCGCACGACAAGCTCGGGATGCCGAAACTCCCGGAGTATTCTTACGCGGGCCAGACCGAGAATCTGCAGCATACGCTTTACCGTGGAATGATCGCGCCGGGCGCCCTTTTCGCGGGGCTTTTGTATGCCGCGTACCGGACCACGAAAAAAGAAGGTGATCACGAATGAGCGAGACCAGGCCGCTGGGCGGAAAAATCTGGACGAAGCCCATGAAGGTGCTGTCGGTTTTCGCGGCACTCGGGCTTTTTTTCATCGCGAAACGGTTCCTGCTTGGAATCGGCGCCGTTTCGAACATGAGCGATGGCTACCCCTGGGGCATCTGGATTGCCTACGACGTGGTCGTCGGGACCGCGCTCGCGTGTGGCGGCTATTCCATGGCGCTCCTCATCTACGTTTTCAACAGGGGCGAGTTTCATCACGCGCTGAGGCCGGCGCTTCTGACCAGCATGTTCGGCTATACGCTGGCGGGTGTTTCCGTGATGTTCGATATCGGACGCTATTGGCAGTCCTACAATCTTTTCATTCCCGGACGCAGCCAGTTCAATTCCGTCCTGTTTGAGATCGCGCTTTGCATCGCGCTGTACACCGCCGTGCTCTGGATCGAGTTTTCGCCGTCTTTTCTCGAGAAGATGCGGGAGAAGGGCAAGTTGAAGCTCCTGAATCGCGTGCTTTTCGTCTTTATCGCGCTTGGCGTGCTTCTTCCCACGATGCACCAGTCATCCCTGGGCACGTTGCTTTTGATCGCAGGCAGCAAGGTGTCGCCGCTCTGGCATACGTCCTTGATGCCGCTTCTTTTTCTTACCTCCGCGATTGCCATGGGATACGCGGTGGTGATCCTCGAATCCATTATTTCGTCGATCAGCTTCCGGATTCCTTTTGAGACGAAAATGCTAGGCAAGATCGCCGGTGTTGTTCCGTATCTTGTGATCGTGTTCCTGATGGTCCGCATTGGAGACGTGGTTTATCGCGGGCAGCTCGGAGCGATTTTCAACGGCAGCCTGAACGGCTTTGTTTTTGTCCTGGAAAATGTATTGTATCTCGCTTCCGTTGTGCTGCTGTTGCCGCGCTCGAAAAGAGAAAGCAAGCAGCGGCTGTTCATTGCGGCGTCCTGCCTGCTCTTCGCCGGAGCGGGCTACCGGTTCAACACGTTTCTGGTCGGTTTTGACCCTGGCCCGGGGTGGAGTTATTTCCCGTCGTTTTCCGAGCTGTCCGTCAGTCTCGGCCTCGTGGCGCTCGAGATCATGGGTTACATTGTGTTCGTGAAAAAACTTCCAGTACTTCCGGGGCGCTCGCCGGCCCGCAATGTTATGAAGGTAGTTCAGTGAGGAGACTTTAGGATATGTCCAAGAAAATCATCATCGATCCCATCACCCGCATCGAAGGGCATCTCAGGATCGATTGCGAAATCGAAGAAGGCAAGGTCAAGAAGGCCTGGTCCTCGGGCCAGATGTGGCGCGGCATTGAGCTGATCCTGAAGGGGCGCGATCCGCGCGAAGCCTGGATCTTCACTCAGCGAATCTGCGGTGTTTGCACGACGGTTCACGCTCTTGCTTCGGTTCGCGCCGTCGAGAATGCGCTGAACCTGGAAGTTCCCCTGAACGCTCAATACATCCGCAACATGATCGTCACGGCGCACGCCGTTCACGACCATATCGTGCATTTCTATCACCTGTCGGCGCTGGACTGGGTGGATATCACCTCCGCGTTGAAGGCCGATCCGAAGAAAGCCGCATCGATAGCCGATGGGCTTTCGAGCTGGCACCTGAACAGTCATCAGCACCTGAAGCAGGTTCAGGACAAGCTGAAGGCCATTGTTTCTTCCGGGCAGCTCGGAATATTTTCGAACGGTTACTGGGGACACCCCGCGATGAAACTTCCTCCCGAAGTGAATCTCCTCGCGACGGCGCATTATCTTCAGGCATTGGAATACCAGCGGAAAGCCAACATGATCGTTTCCATTCTGGGCGGTAAAACACCGCATATCCAGAACCTGGCGGTCGGTGGGGTCGCGAATCCGATCAATCCGGACAGTCAGTCCACGCTCACTGTCGAGCGTCTGATGTATATCAAGACGATGATCGACGAAGTCGGTGACTTCGTTAAGAACGTATACATCCCGGATGTTTGCGCCGTCGGCGCCTATTACAAGGATTGGACTCAGTACGGGGCGGGCGTGACGAATTATCTGTCCGTGCCGGATCTTCCTCTGGATACGAAGGGAACGGAATTTGAGTTGCCCGGCGGTTACATTGAAAACGGCGATATCAGCACCTTCCGCCCGATCAAGAGTTTCAATGACGAATTTTTCAAGAAAGGCGTCATGGAGAGCGCCAAGCACTCCTGGTACGAAGGGAACAAAGCGACACATCCCTGGGAAGAGGACACCGTTCCGAAATACACGGACCATCAGCCGGACGGGAAGTATTCCTGGGTGAAATCGCCCACGTTCAACGGCAAGCCTGCTCAGGTCGGTCCGCTGGCCAACGTGCTCTGCATGTACGCCGCGGGACATGAGCCCACGAAGAAATATGTGAACCACGTCCTTTCGATGGTGGGTAAACTCGCCGGAGGAACGATCCCGATCTCGGCCCTGCATTCCACGATCGGCCGTCACGCCGCCCGCGCGGTCCGTGCGGGTGTGATGTACGATTCTTTGGTCAATCAATGGCAGATGCTGATCGACAATATCGGCAAGGGCGACACGAAGACCTTCAATCAGCCTGTTTTCCCGAACGGCGTGCAGAAGGGGTTTGGCTTCCATGAAGCTCCGCGCGGCGTGCTTTCGCATTGGATTGTGATCGAAGACGGCAAGATCAAGAATTATCAATGCGTTGTTCCTTCAACCTGGAACGCTTGTCCCAGGAATGAAGACGAGGCACCGGGACCCTATGAGGCGTCCCTCGTCGGAAATCCCGTGGCCGATGCCGAGAAGCCGCTGGAAGTCCTTCGCACGATTCATTCGTTTGATCCGTGCCTGGCTTGCGCGATTCACCTTACGGATCCGAAGGCCAACAAGACCATCACGGTCCAGGCGCTGGATACCTGCCGGTGAGCGGGATGGTCGATTTCGACGAAGAGGGTGCCGGAATTCGCGCAACGGTCCTCGGGCTTGGAAACATTCTCCTGGGGGATGAGGGCGTCGGAATCCGCGCGATCGAACGCTTTCGCGAACGGTATGATGTCCCGGAATGGGTGGAAATAGTAGATGGCGGAACGGCGGGAATCGACCTGCTTCCGGTCTTGAGGCCAGGTGCGGCATTGATCATTGTTGATGCCATCAAGCCGGATCGAGGTCCTGGAACAATGCTGCGCCTCGAAGATGATGAGGTCCCCGCTTTTCTCAGTGCGAAACTTTCGCCTCATCAGATCGGGTTGCCTGATCTCCTGGCAACAGCGCAGCTTCTGGACCGCGTACCGTCGAAGTTGATCCTGCTCGGCATCGAACCGAAAAGCCTGGAAACAGGAGTCCGCCTGACCCCCGAACTCGACGAAAAAGTCGATGGGCTGGTTGAAAAAATCGCTGATGAATTGCGGCAGCTCGGCATTGAGGCGCTGGATCGCCGGCTGGAACCCTCGACATCACAAGGGAAAAGGGATTTGCCCAGAATATTTCCCTCCTGACGGCTTGAAATAACTACTGCAGTTCTCGCTTTTCCTGTTATAGTCTCGCCGCCTATCACCGCGTGTGGGTGCATGGTGTGGGCCTCGTGGCGCAATCAGCTGCTGAGTAACGAGAACGAATTTACGAATTTAAAGTCGCGATGTGTGGGCAATGAGTCCGAGCGACTTCTCCGAGCGATAAATGCTTTTTTACAGTCAGATCAAACGTGAGTTCACGAGAACAAGCTGGCAGCGCGGCCAGGTCTATTTCCGTGAGCATCGTGTGGCGAACGTCAAATTAGACGGTGACACCGTTTCAGGACAGATCCGGGGTACGGATGCGGCCCCCTATGAGACCTCCATTGTCATGGCACGTGGGACGATCTTCAATTCGAAGTGTTCCTGCCCCGCTCATC
>MEPR01000021.1:70540-121879 GCA_001769835.1 Bdellovibrionales bacterium GWB1_55_8 | reverse complement strand
GCAGCGCGCGGCCGAGGACAGAAGGCTTCGCAAGCTGCTGCTCGCGCATCCTTTCCTGGCCTATGTGCCTTTCGTGATCAGACGCGATCTGATGGCCGGTGTTTTGATCGGCAAGGATCTTCGGGGCGCCCCGTTCTCCATTCCGGTTACCTCGATCGAAGCGATTGCACTGCTGGAGCACGCCAAAACCGAAGCCAAACCGGATCACCCTAAGGCAGTCGAGGGCGAACCTGTGCTTTTCGTGCGTGGGATTTTTCAGGGGCGCGCTTTTTCAGCACTGACGGTCGAGTCCGCGATTCGTTATCGCGATCCGCAGAATCACACGATTCAGGTGAACACGCTGACCTACCTGACCCGGAAGCCCGAGCCCGGGCTCTGGATGACCACTCATAATATCCTCATACAGGTGCCGGTACCTCCTCCCGAGGAAGAGGCCAATTTCATCCAGCGCCTCGAGCAGAGCAAGGTGATCTACCAGGGTCAGGCCGCGCTTGAAAACCTGGCAAAACTGCTCACGCATCGTGATCGTCACCAGATGGTGTTTGATCCGGCGGTGAATGTGCGAGTGGAGACCCTTCCGATGCGATTGGTTTCGCTGAGCATCGGAAAAAAGGTCGAGCAGCAGCGCTCGCTCAGTTACCAGTTTGAAAGCAGCGGGGTCCGCCTGAGTTCCGAGGAACTCGAGGAGCTGAACAAGTTCGGGCGCCTGAGCGCCAACTACGTCTGGAAAGACGATCGGATTTATCGTTTCGGGATCTCGCTTTCGCAGCTTTTCCGTTACGCCAATCGAAGCGGAGTCGCCGCCATCGAAGGATCCGAAGAGGAGGGCAATGCCCCGCCGAAGCTGAGCGCCTTCGGCGCGATCGCCGACACCGCCGATCGGCCGCTCCATCCGATCGCGGCTTATCGCCTCAGTCTGGAGCTCGGCGTCGACCAATTCCAGGTGGACACCGATTGGGAAGAGTTCTCTGATTGGCGAAAGACCTTCGAGAAGAAGCGAATTCCGGCCCTTCCCGAAATGGAATACGGCTTTCAGCTCCGTGAATACCAGAAGAATGGTTTGAGCTGGCTTTGGAGCCTTTATCATCGCGGACTTTCGGGACTTCTGGCGGATGAGATGGGTCTCGGGAAAACGCATCAGGTTCTCGCTTTTCTGACGACTCTTTACGGGAGAAAGAAATCACCGAAGAAGCCATCCCTGGTGATCGCGCCAACCTCGGTCATCGCCGCCTGGATTCAGAAGCTTAAAAAGTACGACACCGGTCTGAACTGGCACGTGTTTCATGGCGCCGGGCGAACGCTCCCGGATTCAGGCGCGGATCTGGTGTTGACGACCTATGGGATTCTTCAGCGTGAATCCCTGCTCCGCGATCGCGAATGGCACACCGTGATTCTGGACGAGGCGCAGATGGTGAAGAATGCCGGAACCATCAGTTCGCGCGCGACTCGCGCCTTGAAAGCCGAGTTCCGCGTCGCCATGACAGGAACGCCGATTGAAAATCAGGCGACCGATCTCTGGTCCTTGATGGAGTTTCTGCTTCCCGGGTATCTGGGGTCGCTGCCCCGGTTCAAGCGCCTCTACGGCACTGGGCGTGAGATCCCGCCGGAAGTGCAGTCTGCCGCGTTGAAGCGGCTTGTGACGCCCTTCCTTCTTCGCAGAACCAAAGCGCAGGTGCTGAAAGAACTGCCGGAAAAAACCGAAGAAGTGGTGCATTGCGAGATGACACCGATTCAGAAGAAAATCTATCGTGAGTTCCTCTACGGAGCTGACGCCACAAACATCCGGGAAAGTCTGCAGGGCCAGGGCAAAGTCGATTACGCCAACGTTCTCGCGCTGCTGACCAGGCTCAAACAGGTTTGCGATCATCCGAAACTTCCGGCGCTCACTTCGGGAAGCCTCAAGAAAGCCAATCCCTTTGAGAGCGGCAAATGGGAGGCGTTTGACGAGCTTGTCAGCGAAGCGTTGGGTTCCAATCTCAAGATCGTGGTGTTCACGCAATACTTGGGGATGATGGATCTGGTCGGTCGCTACCTGAAGGAAAAAGAGGTTCGCTTCGTCGATCTGCGGGGAGACACGACGGATCGCGAGCAACGCCTCGAGCGTTTTCGCGTGGATCCGGATTGCCGGGTTTTCGTATGCAGCTTGCTTGCGGGCGGCCTTGGTATTGATCTGACCGCTGGAAGCGTCTGCATTCACATGGACCGCTGGTGGAATCCCGCAAAGGAAAATCAGGCGACCGATCGTTTGCACCGCATTGGTCAGACACGCGGCGTGCAGGTGTTCAAACTTCAGATTCCGGGTTCAGTCGAAGACCGGATCGCAAGCATCATTGAATCGAAAATCCAGCTTTCCGGCGCATTGATCGAGGAATCCTCGCTCGGTCTGAAATCCTTCTCGCGGAAAGATCTGCTCGAAATCCTTGCCCCCGATGGTGTGAACGAGGAACCGGCTGAAACAGGAACAGACGAAGAGCGCGATGCTGCCCAGCCCTGATTCACACAATTTGAGTGCGGACCAGGAGCGTGCCCTTCAGATTCTGGATGGCGAGGAGAATGTGTTTTTGACCGGGGCTGCTGGCTCAGGGAAGAGTTATCTTCTTCGTGAGTTTCTGAAAAACAGAAATCCGGAAAAATTTCCGGTACTGGCCAGCACCGGAGCGGCGGCAATTCTTGTGGGCGGCCGCACTTTCCACAGCTTTTTCGGGCTGGGCATCATGGAGGGGGGCAGGGAGGCGACACTTCAACGCGCGCTATCCAACAAGCGTCTGTTGAAACGCCTGCAGAAAGTGGACGGAGTTGTCATTGATGAGGTCTCGATGCTTTCGGGGCCGACCCTGGCGCTTGCGGAGGAGATCGCGCGCGAAGCACGTGATGATCTTCGCCCCTGGGGCGGCTTGAGGGTGATTGCCGTTGGTGATTTTGCGCAGCTTCCGCCGGTGAATGTGTTTGGCGGCAAGGAATGGGCATTTCTGGACAGCGTCTGGCATCGCTCCGGCTTTGTGCCGGCAATCCTGAATGAAGTGATGCGAACTTCGGAACACCGGTTTCTCGCGGTTTTGAACGCCGTGCGGAACGGCGAGGTCGACGAAAGTGTCGCGGATTTTCTGACTGAAAGGTCTGTTCCCCCGCCGTCAGCGGATGACGTGACCCGGCTTTTCGCGCGCCGTGAGGACGTGGAGAGGTACAATCTCGCGCGCTTGGCCGAGCTTCGTGGCGATACCGAGACATTCATCACCGTGTACAGCGGTAAAGAGCGCGAAGTGGAGCGGTTCCAAAGGCAGGCGCCTGTTCCAGACACTCTTTCTCTGAAAAACGGCGCGCTGGTGATGATGCGGCTCAATGATCCCGAACAGCGCTGGGTCAATGGAAGTCTGGGTCGTGTTCATGAAATGAGTTCGGAAAAGCTTTGGATCAGGCTTCTCAATGGTAAAGACGTTGAGATTGAACGCGTGGATTTCACCTTGCTTGACGCGGATGGGAAGCCTGTCGCGACGGCAAACAACTTTCCGGTGATTCTGGCTTGGGCGCTCACGATCCATAAAGCGCAGGGTGCGACCTTGGATCGAATGTGCGTGGACCTGAGGCGGCTCTGGGAGCCGGGCCAGGCTTATGTGGCACTTAGCCGGGTTCGCTCGGAACAAGGTCTGTACATTGAAGGTTGGCATCCTCGCTCGATCTTCAGTGATCCCGTTGTCACGCAGTTTTATCGAATGATTCAGGAGTAGTTAGTCCGTGTCAGATGAGACGCAGGCATCAAATATCTTGATATTTGACTGAAATAATCAGATAATCATGAAGACCGCACACTATTCCTAGCTGTACGTCTGTGAAAGGGAAATTTGTGGTGTTTATAACTGGTTTGAAACATTTGGGCGTTTTTATATTTCTGATCGGTGCCTTGTTCACGTCCGCCTCTTCATGGGGCGCAGAGGGCAGTGGCAGTCCGACGTTTACGTATCAGGGACGGTTTTTCAACGCGAGTGGGACAGCTCCTTTGCAGGAGGTACTTGACCTCACGTTGGCCATTCTGGATCCGAGTGGCACCTGCGTCTTGTACGAGGAACATCAATCGAGCATCGATGTCAGTAGAAGTATGGGTGTCTTCGCGGTTCAGATCGGCTCAGCAGTCGGAAGTCTGAAACGTACGAACGTCGACCCCGGCTTGAGCATGTCGGATGTCTTCGCGAATCGAGGCAGCCTGCCTGTTTCGACTCACTGCCCGAATGGTTATGTGCCTGCTGCCGGCGATTCGCGGAAACTTCGCGTGACCGTCACCCCGGAATCAACAGGAATTCCGACGACGCTTTCGCCCGATCAGGTGATTAATGCGACCCCGCAATCTCAGGTCGCCGACACTCTGCAAGGGCTTTCGCCAGATCAGTTCCTGCAAGTGAGCAAGGCTTCCAACGTAGCTGGAGCGGCCGCAGGTAAGTTTCTGTATACGGCAGATGGCGTAACATTCTCCTGGACCGATGGTACTGCCGGAACCCCAGGCCCGACCGGTGCTACAGGAGCGACCGGTCCTGCCGGAGCAACTGGCGCCACCGGTCCGACAGGTCCCACCGGTCCTGCTGGTGAGGCGGGTCCGACTGGAGCAACGGGTGCAGCGGGTGCAGCAGGTCCGACAGGTGCGACCGGTTTACCTGGCGTCCAGGGCCCTACCGGTCCTGCTGGTGCAACTGGCGCGGCTGGTCCCACCGGTCCTGCTGGTGCGAGTCCTTGGGCTTTGAGCGGCGCAAACACTTATTACTCTGCGGGGAATGTCGGAATCGGCACAACGAGTCCTTCTTCTTCTCTGCATATCGCTTCCACTCATACGTCGACGGCGGGCCCGGTTTTTGGTGTGAAAGTCTTGCCTACTTATAATCAGGCAGGGGCCAGCTCCATCGTGAATACGGATCTTCTGATTAACCGGACAGAAACAAGCCTGGGGGCGACTCCCGGCACTCAGAGTCTGATTGATGCTCAGGTGGGGGGAGTGAGCAAGTTCCGGGTGGGTAATGACGGAACGGTATTCACGGGGTCCACCATTTATGTCAATGGCGGCCTGGGTGCAATCCGTGGTGCCACGCTTTCGCCCTGGGCGGTGAATACCCCTCTCACGCTCTCCTCCTATTTATCATCTGGAACCGGATTCATGATTCGTATGACCCATAGTGACATCATGACCCAGACTTCTGGTACCAATGGAGGCCTGTCCATTACCCCGGTGTACAACCAGACTTCTGGAACGGCCTCAAACACCGATTTGCTCATTAATCGAACCCAGACAGCAGTTGGATCAGGCGTCCAAAGACTGGTTGATGCGCAGGTCGGCGGAGTGACGAAATTCAACATTTCAAACACAGGCGACGCGTATTCTGCGGGCAATGTGCGCGCATCCGGACAGATTTCATCCGGTTCGCAGGTGATCACATCAGGCACGTCGACACTGGATTGGAATAACGGAAACGCAATTTCCACGGACTACGGTTGTGCGAGTAATTTCACGCTGAACAACTTGAGAGATGGCGGCACCTACACGCTTGTGGTCACCGATACAGGGACGACACAATGCGGCTTCTCCACGAGTACCGGAGGAACGGACGCAGCGACGGTCACCTACAGGTTCAAGCCTGCAAATGCCGCTCGCACGGCTTCTTCTCACACGGTGTACACCTTGATGCGAATCGGAACCACCGTCTACGTCTCGTGGGGATCGGGGTTCTGATGTGGAACTTAGCAATGCTGTTCACCGCTTTTGCCGGCTCTGTGTTTGCGGGCGGCAACATGCCATTCATGTTCATGCCTTTGCCCACGGTCAGCACCAGCAGCGACAATGTTTTGATGTTGAATCTGAATGAGGCTAGCGCGAGCGGCGACCGCGTTTTCTTGGACTCTTCCCCAAGCGGGTTTATTGCGACCTGTGCTTCAGCAACCTGTCCCTCCACGATCGCGAGTGCGTCGGGTAATTACCTGCGGTTCGCCTGGGGACAGTTTCTGACTCTCGGTACGCAAGTGTCACAGGCGTTTACAGGGATCACCGTTTCCGTCTGGACGCGAAACCCGGATGGGCAGATGTTTGAACGCGGTGTTTGGAACAACGAAGATGGCTTTGGGCTTGTTATCACCAGTGGGAATTATCAGTTTGGTCACTGGTTTGGGGGCACGGGTTATCCCACTTACAATTTGCCTCTGAATTCGGCCGTTCCGGCTGATTCAGCGTGGCACCACGTCGTCGGGACGATGTCTCCGGTCGGGGACGGCACGACGCAATGGAAAATCTATACGGATGGTGTCTTGACGGCGAGTGTGATTGATAAACGAACGATCACCGCCTCGGTCGCGACGACAACCTTGGGAAGACGGGCAACCGAAGCAAGATATTTTACCGGTGACGTTTCTTCTCTCGGGATCTGGAACCGCGCATTGAATGCCACTGAAGTACAGAACTTGTACCAGTCCCAAAATATCATTTTAACCTACTGATTGATGATGGGCACGAAACCCTCGCAGCCGGCGTCTCTTCCTGATGAGGATCTCTCCTCCGATCATTATTAAAAGGCTTGAACCTCCGATAAGGGAGCGTAGAACCACGAGTTCCGCGAGGGTGACCTGGAAGGCGAGATAGAGGAATACCATTGCCTTGGCAAAAAAGTGACCGGCCCAGGCGCCGGTCACTTTTCGCAGGTAACCATTGTTCATTTCGTTCGAATTGGGCCGTAATGCGGCGGGAAGTCCCTCAGCGAACCACGCTGCGATCGGGACTCGCGTGAATACCGTGGCGGCAAACGCCACCCCAAGAATCATGTTCTGAAAGAAGGGTTCGAAGCGGTAAAACTGAGGCGTTCGGCCAATCAGATCGAGCGTTCCAAAAGTGACTGTAAAAAAAGAACTCACCAGAAAAAACGGAGAATTTCGCGTTGCTCCCGTGCCATGCAAAACCGCATGACTCACGGACAGCACAATGGCCAGAGCTACGGCCGGCTTCGCTCCGTAGCTCTGAAACAGGGCGTAGAAAGCGAGAGGCGGCAGGATATTCCAGGTTGCAAAGCCCAGCCAGCGGGTCTCAGCGTGCATGAATCACAAGGATGCAAGTCATGCGCAGGTGGCAAGCCGCCTGAATGAGTTAGTCCGCGTACCATACCCGGCCTGGCGCCAGGAAGCTGTCGAGGCCCGCATTTGTATTCGACGTGATTGGCGTCGGGCTGGTTCCGTCTGAGTTCATGATCCAGATATTCCGCGATTGGGCCGGGGTAGCTCCGATATTCATCTTCGATGTGAAAACGATTTTGAGGTTGTCGGTCGAGAACCTGGGTGATTCGCTGTCCAGATTGGCGTCGTTATTGGTGGTCAGCGCCACCTGGCTGGTGCCGTTGACAGCCATTTTCCAGATGTTGAAAGACGATGCCGGAGCTGCGTTCACGGCCATCTTCGACGCAAACAGAATTTCTGTGCCGTCGGGGGAGAATTGGGGCTCTGTGCTGTCGAGCCCGGCGTCAATGTTAGGCGTAAGTCGGGTACGGCTGACTCCCGCCGAGGTCATAGTCCAGATATTATATGATAATGCGGCGATGCCGCCGACGCGCGATTTCGAAGAGTAAGTGACTGTCAGGCCATCGGGTGAAATCGCGGGAGTCATGGAGTCCCGGCCGACGCCAACCTCGCTTGTCAAGGCGGCCCGGCCGGAGCCGTCTGTGTTGGCTTTCCAGATATTGAATGAGCCCGGGGCAGTCCCGTTGTCAATGTTGGTGAGGTCGTTTTTCGAATAGAAATAGATGACCGAACCGTCGGGCGAGAATACAGGGCTGTAGCTATCGAGCCCCGCGTTTGAATTCGAAGTGAGTGGAGTTTTTCCGGTCCCGTCAGCATTCATCACCCAAAGGTTGTAAGAAAGTGTCGCTGCGCCATCGGGCAGTCCTGTCAGAGCTGTTTTGGAAACGAAAGCGATTTTGGTTCCATCGGGGGAAAAAACAGGCTGCTCGCTGTCCAGGCTGGCGTTTGAATTCGTGCTTAGCTTTGTGGGTGCCGTGCCGGTGGGTGTTGATTTCCAGATGTTGTAGGAATTACTGGTAGCTCCGTTGGTGAACCCATTGAGGTCACGGCGAGACGAATACAATACGCTCGCGCCATCGGCGGAAAATGTCGGATAAATCGAGTTGAGCGAAGCGTTTGAATTTTGCGTGAGGGCTACACGGCCCTGACCATCGGAAGCCGCTTTCCAGATATTCTGAGACAGCGGTGCCGTGCCATTAAACGCGCCGCTCAGGGCCGTATATCCATAGAACAGGATCTGCGGCAGGTCCGTCACTTCGATGTTTATGACGAACGAGGAATTACCACCTGAATTACTGGCGGTGATTGTGTAATCAGCGGCCGCAGCCTTCACCGTTGCCGCTGCGGAAATCACGCAGCCGGACGAGAGGCTCAGCCCTGCAGGAAGCGCAGGCGCGGAGCTGCATCCTGTGATCGCGCCTCCGAGATTGATGGGATTCACATTTGAGATGGTCTCGCGAATCTTGTAAACGAAATTTGCAGGGGCGTAGTTCAGGTCTGGAGGCGAGTCCACTACTGTAATGTTGATGATGGCGTCGCTTGATCCCCCGGAGTTGGTCGCGGTGATCGTGTAATCGGTGCTGGCTACCGGAGCGGGCGGAGTCCCCGTAATCTCACATGTGGACGATAAGCTGAGTCCTGCAGGGAGCGCCGGTGCAGAGCTGCATCCTGTGGTCGCCCCGCCAGTATTTGCCGCGGTGAGCGGGGCAATTGCTACTCCGTTCAGGTAGCTATAAGGACCGCCTGCGTAGCTGATCGAAGGCGGTGTGTCGGGCGTCGCGATGTTGATCGTCTGAGACGAGGATCCCGTGGTGTTGGTTGCCGTGATTGTGTAATCCGCGGCTGGCGTAATGTTCGTCGGTGTTCCGCTGATTTCGCATAGTGCCGAAATGCTCAGGCCTGCCGGCAGAACCGGAGCAGAGGTGCAGGTAGCGGGTGTTCCGCCAATATTGATGGGCGTAAGCGGAGTGATCGCGACTGTTCTTTGGAATGAGAACGGACTTCCTGAGTAGGTGATTGAAGGTGCGGGTTCCAGGACGCTGATCCAGATGGTTGCCGTTGAGTTGCCTACCGGATTTCCCGCTGTGATGGTGTAGCTTGTGGCGCCGCTGAGAACCGTTGGTGTGCCGGACACCACGCAGGCTGCTGAGAGACTCAGGCCCGCCGGCAAAACCGGGCTCGAGGAGCAAGAGCTACTGGCTCCTCCGGTATTCGTTGGCGTGATCGGAGCGGTCGCGACCGTTCGGTATAAGGTATACGGATTCGCGGTGTAAGCAATCGCGGGAGCTTGATCAAGGACCGTGATCGTGATGATCACGGCTGATGACCCGCCTGAGTTTGTGGCGGTAACGGTGTAATCGGTCGCCGCGCGAGCCACGACCGGGGTGCCGCTAATGGTGCAGTCGCCTGAGTTGATGCTCAGTCCCGCAGGAAGCGCTGGCGACACTGTGCAGGAGGCAATTGGGCCAGCGGTACTGTTCGGGGTAAGTGGGTCAATCGCGACGTTGCTCGTGTAATTGAAATTATACGATGTCGGGATGTAGTCAATCGCCGGAGCGATGTCGGCAATGGTGATCGTGACAGGTGTGCTGGATGTCCCGCCCAGGTTCGTGCCGCTGATTGTGTAAACGTTCGCGGCTGTAATTGAGGTAGGAGTCCCGGTAATTTCACAGGTGCTGGACAATGACAGTCCTGTGGGCAGGGCTGGTGCGGAGATGCAGGATGTTACGACACCGCCCGCGTTTGCGGCTGAAAGAGGGGTAATCAACGCGTCCTTCGTATAAGTGAATGGTCCTCCGACATACGAAAGTACGGGAGGTGCATCGCTGATAGTAATATTGATCAGCTTGATGGAAGAGCCGCCGGTGTTGGTTGCCGTTACGGTGTAGTCTGTGGCAGCCGTGATGAGGGTCGGGGTGCCACTGATCGTACAGTTCGCGGCAAGTGTCAGTCCGGAGGGTAGTGCCGGAACGACGTCACACGAAACGACTGCTCCTCCGGTGTTCCCCGGGCTCAGAGGAGTCATCGCCAATGTTTTCGGATAACTGTAGGGCCCGCCTGCGAAGCTGATGTCTGGGGCGATATCGTTTACCGTTATTCTGAGCGTGAAATCTGAATTTCCGCCGGTATTGGTGGCGGTGATCACGTAATCCGTCTGCGGCGCGGGTGCGCTCGGTGTTCCGCTCAATGCGCAGCCCGCCGAAAGGCTGAGTCCTGCCGGCAACAACGGATTTGAGCTGCATCCAGTAATCGCCCCTCCGGTATTCGAAGGTGAAAGCGGAGCAATGGGGGTTCCAACGGCGTGAGTGAAGGGTGAGCCTGCGAAAGAAATCACCGGAGGCACATCGTTCACTTGCAGATCGATGGCCGCCGAAGCGGTCCCTGCGGAATTGGTGGCCGTTATCGTGAATACCGTGGGAGCGCTGATGACCCCGGGGGTTCCGGAAATGACACAGCCATTGGAAAGACTGAGTCCGCCGGGAAGCGAAGGGGAGGCTGAGCAGCTGACGATCGTGCCGCCAGTGCTGGTGGGAACTAGCGGATCGATCGGTGTTCCCTTGCTTTCGACAAACGGACCGCCTGCGTAAGAGAACGCTGGCATGTCATCATTTACGGCGATGTTCAATGTGACTGCGGACGACCCGCCCGAGTTGGTGGCTGTGATCACGAAGTTGGCAGCTGCTGAAACAGACGTGGGTGTTCCGGTGATTTCACACGTGGTGGCATTGATACCCAGACCCGCAGGCAACGTGGGAGAGGAAGAGCAGCTTGTGATGGCTCCTCCTGTTGAGGTCCCGGTGATCGCGGGAATAGCGTCATCTTTCGTGAAAACGAATACCGTCGGACTGAAACTGATTACGGGAGGGATATCCGTCACGCTGATAGAGATGATCGCGTTGGAGCTGCCTCCGGTATTGTTCGCTGTGATCGTATAGGGCGCCGCCGAGGATAGTGCGTTCGGAGTTCCGGAGAGCGTGCAGTCCGCCGCAATTGACAGGCCCGAAGGAAGGGCTGGGTTCACGTTGCAGGATGTGATCGCCCCGCCCGTGTTCACGGCTGATGTTGAAGCAATGCCTGTATCTTTGGTGAAACTGAACGGACTTGTCGGATAGGAAATCGCAGGGGGCAAGTCGTTCACCGTGATATTGATTACGGCGTTGCTGCTGCCGATCGAATTGTTCGCAGTGATTGTGTAATCGGCGGCCGCGGTGATTGCGCTCGGAGTGCCGGAGATCGCACAAGTTGCATTCGAAACTGAGAGTCCGGCGGGAAGTGCGGGCGCTGCTGTGCAGGAGGTGATGGGTCCCCCGCTATTGGCGGCCATCACAGTGGCTATCGCGGAAGCTTTCGCGTACACGAAGGGACTGCCCGCATAGGAGATTGATGGTGCCTGTTCGGTTACAGCGATGTTGATCGTTGCGGTTGATGACCCGGCAGTGTTCGATGCGGTGATAGTGTAGTCCGCCGCCGGCAGCACGCCAGTCGGGGTCCCGGAAATCGAGCAGGAGGTGGAAAGCGAGAGCCCAGTGGGAAGTCCCGGTTCTGCTGAGCAGTTCGTGATCACGCCTCCGGTGTTTGCGGCGGGGATCGGAGGCAGTGAGATATTGTTCTGGAAGGTGAAGGGGCTGCCTGCATACGAAATCGCAGGCGGTATTTCCTGAACGGTGATCGACAACGTCTTCTGTGCTGATCCACCGCTGTTGGTCGCGGTAATCAAATAATTCTTCTGAGCGGCGCCTGAAGCGGGAGTTCCGCTGATTTTGCAGGTGGCGTTTTCTATGGAAAGTCCTGCGGGAAGGGCGGGGACCGCGACGCAGGTGGCGGGGGTTCCTCCTCCAGCTGGAATTCTCTCAATCTCCACATTCTGCCCGGCAACAAACGTGAATGACGTTCCGAAATAGACGAGCTTCGGAGGTATATCGGTAATCGTGATGTTGATGGTCGCGTTGCCAGAACCGCCCGGGTTTGTGGCTGTGACGGTGTAATCGGTTGCCGTGGAAGCTTCAGTGGGTGTTCCGCTGAGAACACAGGTGTCAGATAGTGAAAGCCCTGCTGGCACGGCAGGAGCCATCGCGCATGAGGTTATGGGGCTCCCTGTGTTTTGCGGGGTTGCAGCAGCGATCGCGGTTTCTTTCGTGAATGTGAAAGGGCTGCCGCTGAAGCTGATGGCTGGCGCAATGTTGTTCACGAGAATGTTGATTGTTGCAGTGCCGTTCGCACCGTTTACGTTGATTGCGGTGATCACATAATCAGTGGCTGCGGCCAGAGCTTCCGGGGTGCCGGATATTCCACATGCAGAACTGAGTGTGAGCCCGGCTGGCAATGCCGGGGCAATCGTGCAGGACGCGATCACTCCGCCCGTGCTGACGACGGCGACATCGGTAATCTCCACTCCCAGATGGAACGTGTAAGGACTGTCGGCGTAGCTGATCACCGGAAGCAGGTCGTTCACGGTGATTGTAAAGGCGATGGTGGAGCTTCCTCCTGAGTTGACGGCCGAGACGAGGTGAACGGTCGCTGCCTGAGCAACAAGCGGGGTCCCGGAAATTTCGCATTGGTCCGAGAGGGTCATGCCTGCTGGCAAGGGCGGAACTGATTCGCAACTTGTGGCCGCGCCGCCGGCAAGATCAGGCGTGATCGCGGCTGCCGCGACGTTTACGTCAAGATCAAGTACGGTATCCCCGCCATAGGTCATGACTGGCGGCAGATCAGTGATTTCAAGCAGCAAGCGCATGAAGTTGGCGCCATGCGGATTTCGCGCCGTGATGACGAACTCCTGCGCGGGGGTGATTGATTCAGGCGTGCCGGAAATCGTTCCTGTCATCGGATCAAATTCGAGGCCTTCAGGAAGTGCGGTGTTGATCGTTGCGGACTGAAGTTTAGAGCCTTGGGCGAACAGCAGGTTTGGGGTGATTTCGACCCCGTAAGGATATCGTGCGGGGTTAGATGAGTATTGCAGCCCGCTCGGCGGGCCCGTGTTGACGGATGAGGGATCCCCCGCGGGTGCGCAACCGGTGAGCGCACCGACTCCCAGGGCAATAAGCCCCGCGAGTTTTCTCAAACGGCTAAGCCGTTTTTTGCTGACCAGTTTTAAAGCCATCCGCAACGTCCTTCGGGCATCTGGTAGACCTCATAAAAGTATACCATTACACTCGACTATTTTTGTAGTCGAGGGATGCTATCATTAACTTGTCGGTAAGTAGCTGGAACTGCTTTAAGAATTGTTGTTTGTGGCTGCCCTTTGTCCCTGGGGGGTGGGGACAAGGCCTTTACCGGTCTTCGCGAGGGTGACAAACCAGGTGGTGAGGTCTTCTCTCCAGTCGGAGGTACCTCTGGCTTCCATCCCTGAACGGCGCAGATTTCTGACCATTTTTCGAACGGCACAGGCTGTTTCGCGGGTGTGGAGGAACTGGACTCCGTAGCCGCCGTGCGCCGCTCCGGAGTTTTTACGGTGATAAACTACGGTGCCGCGCACCTCGATCTCACGGTCTCCGCTTTTAAAGCGCACTGTAACCGGTTCTTGCGGCGAAATGGTTTCTTCCGCAGCGAAGAATATCCCGCCTTCAGATAAGTCTGCGACAGTTCCGTTCTTTTCGCCGTCAGCATCCTTGACTGACCCCGGAGCATTGACCAGATAACGGGGCTTTGATTCCCACCAGCGAATGCGAGGGTCCATGTAAACGGTTCGTACTGCTGGAATGAGGAAATACCCCACGAAAACCGCATCCAGGAAAAGTGTGAGCGCAAGACCCCATGCGGGGAATCGATCGGGCGCTTGAGACCAGGTGTTGAAGTTGGAGTAAATCGTAAGTCCGGCCACAAGCAGGAAAATGGGGTAACTCCATTTCTTGCACAAATAAATCGCGACGCCCGCCATCGGAAGCAAAGCAAAGAAATCAATGAGGCCCCATGTGCTGGATGTCCTTATCAAAGCGAAAAAATACTGGGCCAAACTCATTTCCTGGACATGCGCGCTGAGAATCAAGTTCCCGATGGGACCTAGTATATGGATGAACGCCAGAATGACTATGGGCCAGGGTCGTCTTCTCATGTGGAAGAGTGTACATCACGCGCTCGCTTTTTGTCCTAAAGGAGCCTGCTCGTTGAACTTAGACTGAGTCTTAACATTGTGAGCAGTTTTGTTTATTTCAAATGAGAAGCCGACATTGGTATAAAATAAATATTTAAAATCAGTTACTTAGCCAAATCGAAAGAGCTTCAATAAAAATTGATATTTGATGAAAATGATCAGATAATGAGATCGTCCCTGTGGATTGAGCTTGGTTGCACGTTTGCCGAAAGGTTGTTTACGATGATCTCCATAATTTCTAAACGATTGACGAAGAAGAGTTTGTCAGGCGCTGCTCTATTGGCATCAATCTCTGCCTTCGCCGCGAACGGCACTCCACAAACATTCACCTATCAAGGCAGGTTTTTTAACGCGAGCGGAACGGCCCCTTTGGCCGAAGTACTCGATCTGACTTTGGCCATTCTGGATCCAAGTGGTACCTGCGTGTTGTACGAAGAGCACCAGGCCAGTATCGATGTTACCCGCAGTATGGGCGTGTTTGCGGTTCAGGTGGGATCTGCTATCGGGAGTTCGAAGCGTACCACTTTCGATCCGGGTCTGAGCATGTCCCAGGTATTTGCGAATCGCGGAATTGTGCCGGTTTCCCCGATCAACTGTCCCAGCGGGTATAGTCCTTCGACGGGCGATTCCAGAAAACTTCGAGTCACGGTGACTCCTCAATCGACGGGAATTCCGACGACGCTTTCACCTGACCAGGCAATCAGCGCAATCCCACAGTCGCAGGTAGCCGACACTCTGCAAGGAATCGGGCCGGAAGAGTTTCTTCAGATCAACAATGCATCCAGTGTCGCTGGGGCTGCTGCAGGAAAATTCCTCTATACGGCTGATGGCGTAACATTCTCCTGGACCGACGGCACTGCGGGTACACCTGGACCTACCGGTCCGCAGGGTATCCCAGGCGCAACGGGTCCAACGGGCCCTGCGGGCGCGACCGGCGCTCAAGGGATTCAAGGTCCGACGGGTCCCACTGGCTTGCCAGGCGTTGCTGGTCCAACAGGCGACGTGGGCCCGGCTGGCCCCGCTGGTTCCAACGGAGCGGTGGGCGCAACGGGTCCTACGGGTCCTGCTGGTGCGACCGGCGCTCAGGGGATTCAAGGCCCCGCAGGTGATGTAGGTCCTACGGGTCCTGCTGGCCCCGCTGGTTCCAACGGAGCGGTGGGCGCAACAGGTCCAACGGGTCCTGCTGGTGCAACCGGCGCTCAGGGGATTCAAGGTCCGACCGGCCCCACAGGCTTGCCAGGCGTTGCTGGTCCAACAGGCGACGTGGGCCCGGCTGGCCCCGCTGGTTCGAATGGAGCGGTGGGCGCAACGGGTCCAACGGGTCCTGCCGGAGCAACCGGTCCCACGGGTGCGAGCCCGTTTTCCTGGAACGGCACGACGGCCTCTCTGGCTGGTAATATCAGCATCACCAGTTATTCGATCACTGCCGGTTCATTCCTCTACAATTCAGATCGACGGTTGAAGACGGAGATCGAAGGACTGGGCGGTATCGAGGCGTTACGGAAGATTCTTGAGCTGCAAGGGGTCTCCTTCAGGTGGATCAGGAGCGATGTGGCTGACGTGGGCTTCATCGCTCAGGATGTGGAAAGAGTTTTCCCTGAGTTGGTGAAGACGGATCCCAGAACAGGCATCAAGTCCGTTCAGTACGGAAACCTGATAGCCCCGGTTGTTGAAGCCGTGAAGTATCAGAATTCCGAGATCGAGAAGCTGAAAGCATCGAACGAAGATCAGGCTCGGCGGCTTGAGCAGCAGGCGAGGGATATTGAAGAGCTCAGGGCTGAATTGAAACGTCTGTCCAGATCCATTCGCCGTTGACGTCTGTGAATGGATGAAGTCCCACAAGCCTATGGCCATGAGCGGTAATTCCATCTACGTTTGTTATTAGAATGCTCTCGAAACTCTTTCGCGTGTTGGAAACAAGGCACAGTGTTTTCGGATTGGTCGCGCTCCTTGCCTGCGGGGCCCTGGTCTACGCCAATTCCTTGAGCGGCGCTTTCGTTTTCGATGACATATACAACATCCGCGATAACCCGTTCATTCAGGATCTGCGGTTCTTCTGGAGTTATTTTACTGATTACCGGACGCTCTCCGCTCTTCCGGAAAACGCACCCTATCGCCCGCTGTCCACGGTAAGCTTCGCGTTTCTCTGGGCAATCGGGAACGGCTCTGTCTGGGTTTTTCACGTTCATAAGATCCTGATGCACGTGCTGATTGCGTGGATGTCGTTGCGCATCGGAATGGTTCTGGTCGCAAAAGAAGGGCAGGTCGACCGGACCGCGAAGGCCTCACTCTGGTTGGGCGCTTTGCTTTTCGTGATTCACCCCGCCCTGTCGGAAGCCGTGAACTATTCATCTTCGCTGACATCCGTTCAGTGCGCTGTCTTTTATGTTGCCGCCTTCTGGGCTTTTCTCGGAAAAAAGTTTTTTCTGATGGCGCTGCTTGCGCTCGCAAGCATGTTGACTAAAGAGGAGGGAGCCTCTTTTCCCGCCGTGATTCTGCTTTACTCCTGGGTGTACAAGGATTGGAAACGCGACAAGCGGTCCTACGGAATCGCCTTCGGCGTGCTCTTTGCGTATCTGGCCGTTCGCCACCTTCTTGGTTCCAGGACGGTGATCTTCGGCACCCTTCCCTGGTACGAGTACTTTTTCACCCAGCTCCGCGCCTGGGTTTACTACATTTATAAAATTTTCACTCCATGGGGCTACTCGGTCGAGCACCATTCGTTCGGATTCAGTAAAAGTCTCTTCGAGCCCGCCGTGCTTGGTTCCGCCGTTCTTATCCTTGCCAGCTTATTGAAAACCTATCGCTGGGCGAGGCCGGGCGACTCCGAGCCCGGCCGGCCGTTTCTGGCATTCGGAATGGGCTGGTACATTATCTGCCTGCTCCCGGCCAGCAGCTTTTTCCCTTTAAGTGAGCCAATCAACGAGCATCGATATTACCTGTCCTTTGCTTTGTTTTTGCCGGCCCTGGTACTTGGGATTTCCGCTGTCAGGGAGAGCTCAGGGGTTTCATCGGTGCTGCAGAGACTCCCTGTAACACTGAAGACCGGCGCAATTCTCGCGGTTCTGCTGGTCTTTTCGTCGGTGACCATTCACCAGAACAGAATCTGGAGAACGGAGGAAACGCTCTGGTCGGATGTGGTGGCGAAAGATCCCGGGAACGGCCGCGCACTGAATAACCTCGGCATCCAGATCATGTCGCAAGGAAAGCTTGCGGAAGCGCTGGATCTTTTCATTCGTTCGGAAAAGATGGCCCCCGGATACAAGTATGCGCTGATCAACCAGGTTATCTGTCTGGTGGCGATGCATCGAATTCCTGAAGCGCGCGAGGTCATTCACCGTCTGACCACTGCTGCGGTTGGAGCCGATTCCGTCGTGGTCCATCATCATCACGCGAAGTTTCTGTTCGAGACCGAGGGTAAACCTGCTGAAGCCCTGCCGGTGATCGAACGTTGCAATGAACTCGCGGACCGGAAGTTTCTGCCATGCCTCGTGATGCAGATCTGGATCTACCAGGATCTGAATCGTGCTGAGGATATGATTCGCGCAGCACGGGAGGTACAACGCGTTCAGCCCGAGAATCGGGATGGAAAATTCGGAGAGGGGCTGGGTCTGATCCGGTTACAGCGCTATCCGGAAGCGCAGGTCATCTTCGATGAGCTCTCATTCAGGAATCCGAACGATATTCAGGCGCTGCACAATGCCGCATGGATTCGTTTTCAGCTCGGGAACTACCGTGAATCAAAGGAGAGATGGGAGCAAAAGCTGATGCTCGCTCCCAAGGACTTCTCGGCGCTTTCCTATCTGAAGGCCATCGCTGAAAAAACTACGGAACAGCCCTAGGCTGGCCGCTGTTTATTGCGCTGCGTCTATCTCTTCAGAGTCTCCACAATTCCGCCGATAAGGAGCTCGTGGAGGTGAGCATGGCGAGCGAAAAACCGGTCCGCACGGTCCTGGTGACGGGTGGCGGCGGTTATTTGGGATCAGTCCTCGTACCGAAGCTTCTTGAGCAGGGTTTCTATGTAAAGGTACTGGATTGTTTCTATTTCGGACGTGAACCATTGAGGAGCGTTGAGGGACATCCTCGCCTTACAGTCATTGAAGACGAGATGCTCAATCATGAGAATCACCCGGATCTCTTTTCTGGCGTGGATGCCGTGATTCATCTCGCAAGTATTTCCAACGATCCATCCGCTGACCTGGACCCGAACCTCACGGTACGAGTGAACTTCTTCGCTACGGTCTCGCTCGCCCGGAGAGCCAGGCTCGAAGGTGTTCGACGTTTTGTCTTCATGTCTTCGTGTTCCGTTTATGGCGGCGCCGCGGACAAGATCTTGAATGAGCGCTCGGAAACCGGCCCGCTCACGCTATATGCACTGACGAAGCTTCAGTCCGAATCCAGCTTGATGGAATTGAATGCTCCTGGTTTCGCGATGACCGTCTTCCGTTCGGCCACGCTTTTTGGTTTTTCCCCCCGGATGAGGTTTGACCTTGCCGTCAATGTCATGGTGAAGCGTGCTTATCAGGGCCACCCTTTGATCGTGCATGGAGACGGAAAGCAGTATCGTCCCTTTCTGCACGTGGAGGATGCCGCCGACGCGCTGATGGACGTCATTTCAAGAAATGACAATGCGGCGTCCGGAAAAATTCTGAATCTCGGGCTTGATGAATTGAATTACCGGATCTCTGATCTGGCTCGAGCGATTCACGCCCGCTTTCCTTCGCTTGAGTTGACGACTGTCCCCGAGAGTGCAGATGCGCGCTCCTACCGCGTGTCATTCCAGGCGGTAAGGGAAGGGCTCGGGATTGTTCCGAAGCGGGATATAGGTTTCGCGATCGACGAATTGGTGCAGGCCTTCGAAGACGGGATTTTTGGCGACATGGATGATGAACGTTATTACAATCTGATGATTCTGAAGAAAGCCAATCCGACTTTCTTGAGCTACTACAGCCCTGCCGCCACCCCGAACTGGTCGGGTGTCATTTTGAAGGGGGCTTCCGTTATTCCGCTCCGAAGAAAGAAAACCATCGCTGTCGTGCTTGCCTACAACTGCGAGAGGATGATCGGGCGGGCTTACGAGCGTATTCCGAAGGACCTCGTCGATGACATCATCGTTATGGATGACGGATCCCGCGACAAGACTTACGAGGCCGCGCAGGCGCTCGGTCTCAAAGTGTTCCGGAATGAAAAGAACCTCGGGTACGGGGGTAATCTGAAGGCCGGAATGAAAAAGGCGCTCGAAATGGGTGCCGAGTACATTGTCGAGGTCCATGGTGACGGGGCTCAGTTCAACCCGGCTTCGATCGCACATGCGCTGCCGCACATGCAGAGCGGTGCGGATCTGATTCTGGGCTCGCGGTTTCAGAATAAGTGGCTCGCTCTCGCGAACGGGATGCCGTACATCCGTTTTTTTGCCAATATTTTTCTGAGCTTTTTTGATCGTCTGGTCCTCCGGCTGCCGTTGACGGAATTCCATACCGGTTTCCGGATTTACGGGAGGAGCCTGCTTCAGCGTGTTCCCTATGAGCGGAACGCGGATAATTACCTCTTCAGCTTCCAGATCATCGCGCAAGCCGCGTATTATCGCAGGAAGGTCGCCGAGGTTCCCGTCGAAGCGGATTATCACGCTGAACACACCTCCCACAGTATTCGTGGTGCGAGCGTCTATGCCGTGCGGACCTTTGTCGAGCTTGGTAAGTTTCTGCTGGCGCGCGCCGGCCTCAGGTATTGCAGCATATTTGACCGGATATCCGAGTCAGGACTGAAAGTGCCACCAGCAAGCACCAACGAAGTCACAAAAAAAGAGGCGGCGGATGGTTTGCGGCGGATGCGGTAGTTCGGAACTGACGCTCCTGTTTTCACTTGGAAGCGTGCCGCCCGTGAATGATTTTCTTGAGGCGGCACAGATCCCCGAGGAAAAGGGCTTTCCTCTCGATCTGTTCTTTTGTGAGCAATGCGCGCTCGTGCAGCTGGGTGAGCGTGTTCCCCCGGTAAATCTCTTTTCGCATTATCTGCATCTATCCGGTGCTTCGAAAGCAAACGTCGCTCACCTGGAGGAGGTTGCTCAGGTGGTGAAGTCGCGCTCATCACTAGCGGATCTTGGTGACAAGCGCATCCTCGAGATCGGATCGAATGATGGAACGCTTCTCGGTATTTTCAGGCGCGAAGGAGCCAGCGTGCTGGGTGTGGATCCGGCGCGGAATCTTGCCGAGCAGGTCAGGGGCAATGGGATGGAAGTCCTCGCGGATTTCTTTTCCGAGGACCTTGGAAAAAAGATTTCTCAGCGATACGGCAGGAAAGACTGGGTGGTCGCGCTGAACGTGGTGGCGCACACTCCGGATTTTGTTTCCCTGCTGAAAGGGGTGCGTGAAACGCTGACGGAGGACGGCACGTTTCTGATGGAGAATGCGTATGTGGTGGATACGATTCTCAAGGGCCAGTTCGATACGATCTATCACGAGCACGTTTACTGCTTTTCCTTGTCCGCGCTCAGCAAGGCTTTTGACTTGAGTGGGCTCAAGGTGGTTGATGTGGAGATCATCCCGACCCAGGGTTCGTCAATCCGGGTGTTCGGCTGCAGGAAGGACCGGCAGGTCACGCCATCGAAACGGGTTACGGAACTGCTCGCGCAGGAAGCCGCCAAAGGTTTCACGGATATCCGTTCCTATCAGGGCGTGCCGGCCAGAGTGGCGGCGTTTCGCATGGAGCTGCGGTCAAGAGTCGCCGAACTCAAGCGAAGATACGGAAAGAAATTGATAGCTCTCGGCGCACCGGCACGGGGTGTGGTCATTCTGAATTACTGCGGCCTGAATGCCGATGACATTGATTTCGTGGTCGATGACACGCCATTGAAACAGGGCCGGTTGGTTCCGGGAATGCACATTCCTGTTCAAGGCTGGGAGGCGCTGCGCGCGCTCCCTGGTGGCGATGCTTCAGTCCGCGCGTATCTGGTTCTCTCCTGGAATTATCAGGCCGATATGCTTGCAAAGCTTGCCGAGCGCGTGAAAGACGGGGTTGTCCTCATACCTTTCCCTGAGATGCGCGAGGTACCGGTTGGTAAAAATTGATTTTTCAAGAATCGTGGTCACCGGCGCGGGCGGGATGATCGGTTCTGCTCTTCCTTGGGGTCTCAAGCTGTCTCGCGCGGAACTCGACGTGGGGCAGTTGTTCACTCTGACTCAGAAGCTGGACGCGCTTCGTCCGGAGGCGATCCTCCACCTTGCTGCGTTGGACATTCGGCAATCTGAGCGGAATCCCCTTCTTTCGATGAAAGTGAACGTTCTGGGCACGCTAGGGCTGGCGGAGTATGCGCGCTCGCGCGGTGTTCCCTTCGTTTTTCTGTCTTCCGCAGCCGTCTTCAATGGTCCCCGCGGGAGCGTTTTCTTTGAAGAGATGCCTCATGATCCGGTCAATATCTACGGTCAGACGAAACATCTCGCCGAGGTATTGATCCAGAAGAGTTGTCCTGGAGCATTGATTATCCGCACGGGCTGGGTTTTTGGCGGTCACGGTGCGCATCATCGGAAATTTGTCGATGATGCTGTGGAAAAGGCACGCGCCGGCGCCGCGATCGAGGCTACCGATCAGCAGCAAGGTTCGCCGACCTACGTCCGTGATCTGGTCTCAGTCGTGGCCGGACTCCTGGAAAAATGTGAATCAGGTATCTGGCATGTCGTGAACGAGGGCGCGGCTACGCCGGTGGAAATAGCGGAAGCGATCGTCGGAACACTGCGGAGTCGATCGCCCATCACGCTCCGCCCGAATGCGCATTTTCAGGACGGACCGGCACGATCCGCCTCTGAGGTGCTTGGTTCCAGAAAGATCCGTTTGAGGTCCTGGCGGGAAGCCCTGATTGAATTGATCCACGCCGAAGCGTGATTACCAGCCGATTCCGAGTCCAAACAGGATCTGATGCGTTTTCGAATCCGCTGACAGGATCTGGTATTGAATCGAAAGGCTCTGAACCAGGCTGGTTTTAGACATGTGGTATCCGAATCCGCCGCCGAAATAAGGAAAGGCCGTTTTCGAGGTCGAGCCCGGAGGCGCCGCGGGAAAGGAGGCTGCGATGCCTCCATCGGGCCTGAAGAAAATTTCAGTCGTCAGCGGGACCTCGAGAAAAATCCCGAGCTCGGCGATGGCCATCATCTTCGCGTCGGTCGATTTTGCCATCTGGGCGCCGGCACTGAGCCCGGCGGAGAATCCGGATCTGATCTGGTAACTGGGCGTATATGCAAATCCCACTGCGGACGAGTAAGAGCTTGCGGATTGCAGCAGCATGTTCCAGTGCAGGTCCACGCTGCGCCAATTGATTCCCTGGTTCGCGGGCGATGGGTTAACGGCGGCTCTAGGTTGAATGACGCGTGCTCGTGGTTTTGCGGCTGCGCGCGCCTTTACCGGGGCCGGTTTCCTTGGGACAGGAGGCTGTGCGAATGCCGTCATGATCATCGCCGGAGTCAATGCCAGAAGCAGCAGGGCCCGCGTACCCAGTTTCATGGAGTGGCTCCCTGGCAGCTGCCATTTTTTAACACGGCCGGAGTTGAGACAGAGCCGCTGAAAGACGAAGCGGTATTTTTCGTCAGGGGCATTTTTTCGTTTCCGTCTGCGCTCATCACCCAGAGATTCTCAGTGAAAAGAGCGGCTGTTGTCCAGTCCCCATCCAAGGCGCCTCGTGACCAGAATACCAGTGCCGAGCCGTCGCCTGTGTAGGTGGGAAATGTGCTTGGAGCCGTCTCACTTTGTGTCAGTGCGGTTTTATCAGTGCCGTCCGGGCGAATTCGCCAGATGTTGTCGGACCCCGCCGGGGAAGCGCTCCAGGTGCCTGAAAGCGAACTTCTGGATTGGAAAGTGATCCATGCCCCATCAGGGGAGAATTCCGCGTTCATGCTCGGAGCGGTGACGCCTTGATTTTTTGTGAGTGGTGTGAGGTCGCTCCCGTCAATGTTCATGATCCAGATATTCTCAGTTCCTGCCGGAGTCCCGTCCCATGTTCCCTCCAGGTTCATCGCTGAAGAAAACAGGATTTTGGTGCCATCCGGCGAAAATACCGGGCGTTGGCTGTCCAGTGCGGCAACGGTATTCGTGTTCCTGGTGAGTGCTGTAAGGCCGGTCCCATCGGCGTTCATGATCCAGATGTTCATCGGAGTCCTGGTCCCATCCGGTAAGCCACTGAGTGCGGTCATCGAGGAAAACGCTATTTTGCTCCCATCAGGTGAAAAAACGGGGGTGAAGCTGCTTAAGCCTGTCGCCGTGTTGCCGGTGAGTGGGATCGGATTGCTGCCATCGGCCCCTATGACCCAGATATTCGCGGATCCGGTCGGCGTACCGTCCCAGCTGCCACTGAGTGCGGTGTTCGAGGTGAAGACGAGCCTGGTGCAATCGGGAGAAAAGTTCGGGGACCGGCTGTGTAGTGAGCTTGCGGTGTTTCTCGTCAGCGGCGTCATGCCGGTTCCATCGGAATTCATCAGCCAGATGTTGTAGGAGCTCGTGCCGGTGCCGTTCCAGAGTCCATCGAGAGCTGTGAAGGAGTGGAAAGCCACGCGGCTACCATCGGGGGATAGCGAGGCCGCGAAGCTTCCCAGGAGCGAATTCGAATTCAGAGTCAGGGGTTTCGCTATGCTTGCGTTGGTTAGGGTATACCAGAGGTTCTCTGATTCTGTCGGAGTGCCGTCCGAGGTGCCGCTCAGATCGGATTTTGAAGAAAACATCACGATAACGCCATCTGTCAGGGCTGATGGAAAAAGCTGAATCCCTGGGCCGCAGCCAGACCAGCCCGCCAGGGTAACGAGGAGTCCTCCGATGAGGAATGGGGTTCTTCGCAGCATTGTAAATAGTTTAGCGCCGTTCAGATTCAAATCAAACCTAAACCGGTTTTAAATTGCGTTGATTTCAAAGGGGAATTCTGGAATTCTTAAAGTTGACTTAAAAGTGTTTTAGTCGGATAATTGTTGCTATGAGCTGGACGTATGTGAAGCGATTTGCGCTCCCCTTTGGTTTCTTGGCTATTGCGCTGAGCGGCATTACCGGCTGCGCCAAGGTCACCTTGATCAATCAAGGCAAGGCCAAGGCTTCCGCAATTTCGACGGATAACCAGATCATGGTCATGCCGTTGCCGGGATTTGCGATCGTGTCAGGCGGTGGAACTGCGCATGGAGAGGGGCTTTCGGTTCGCGCCACGGTCGGTGAGGTGACCAGTGAGGCACTTCAGACCGGCGGAGACATCAATCTCTGGTCAGGAATCCAGAGTTCAATCTCGAACTGATCTAGTCTTTTTCTTCCATTTTCTTGAGATCCGCCGCAAGGGCCACTCGGGCCTGTCGCCTTTTCTCGGCCTCGCGATAGCGGCGTTTTTCGTCAGGGGTTTCCGGCGAAAGTTTCGGCACCGGCGAGGGCCTTCCTGCGCCGTCAATCGCCACGAACGTCGTATAGGCGCTGGCAGTGTGTTTGCGCTCGCCCGTGACGAGATTCTCGGATTCCACGCGTACCCCAACTTCCATGGAGGTGCGTGACGCGAAATTCACCATGGCGCAAATCTGGACAACGTCCCCCACGCGTAGCGGTGCGAGGAAGTGGAGGGCGTCCAGGGAGGCGGTTACGACAACCTTTCTGGCGTGTTTGCCAGCTGCAATGGCGGCGGCAATATCAATCCAGCTCATTACTCGTCCGCCGAAAACGGTGCCGAGGGTGTTCGCATCGGGCGGAAGCACGAGTTCTGTCATCGTCACAGCCGACTGGGACGGTCGTTTGCCCGGGATGGGTTCGCGAGAAACAGTCGGAGCTTCATTCGGAGATTCATTAGACATCGGAGCTATCCTCTTTGGCCGAGCATAACGCCGTTGACCCCCAACTCCAATGCGCTTAAGCACATGGAAGATGGAATTGCGCACGCTGATATTGCTGCTGGTTTGCAATTTGATCTGGTCCGCGAACCCGGTCCTGAGCAAATTCCTGCTCCGTGACTTCAGCGCTCCGGACGCTGCCTGGCTCCGTTACGGCAGTGCGTTCGGCAGCTATCTCGTGTTCATTATGTTTCGCGGTCGATTCGCTCACGCTTTCGCTATGCCTGCAAAGGTTAAGGATTGGCTTTTGATCGCGGTTCTCGGATTTTTTGCGTTTTGCGTCTCACCCCTCGCTAACATGGGGGGGCTGCAGGTGTCGCGTGCGATGGATGGAGCCCTGATCACCGCGATGGAGCCGATGCTCGCGATTTTGCTCGCATGGATGCTGCTCCGCGAGCGGGTGGGGTCACATCAACTCATCGCACTGGGATTCGCGCTTCTCGGTTTTTCGCTGCTGGCGGATATCACTCTCTCGCGAATTCTCTCGCTGGACCTGAGCGGTCATACAGTTGGAAATCTGATCCTGCTGATATCGATCACTGGAGAAGCTGTCTATTCGGTGCTCGGCAAGAAGCTGATGATTCGGCACGAGCCCATGCCGGTTTTCGGGTCCGCCCTTGGAATCGGAATGCTGCTGTTGACTCTCTCGAATGCGTTCTTTGCTGGAGCGGCGCTTCCGCAATTCTCCTCGTTCACGTGGAGCAGTTTTTTCGCGGTCCTTTGGTTAGGGCCGCTCGGGACCATGGTGAGTTACCTTTACTGGATGACTGCGTTGAAGCGCGCGCCGGTTGCCGCGGTGGTGATTACACTTTTTGTGCAGCCGGTCTTTGGCTCACTGCTCGGTGCATTGCTGCTGGGCGAGCGCCTCAGCGCAGTTCAGGCGTTCGGGGCTTTGCTGATTTTGACCGCGGTTTTTGGCCGGTCCTTGGTTGCGCTGTTTCGTGGACGCGCGGAGCGCACAGGCGGGGAGGAGAGTACCGTGCCGGATGTTGCAGCGCAATAGTGGCTTGCTAACCCCGCTGCATCATTATTATGTTTGGAAGAAAATTAAGTCTTGTGAATACCGAAAATACATTTCTATACTGAGCACGTGGAGGGAGAAATGGACGTCTCCAAATCAGAGAAACTGGACGGTGAAAAGCTTGTTCAGGCTGTTGTATCCCTGAGTGGTTTGCCTGAACGGGATGCTCATGATGAATTGGATCGCATTCTCGAGCTCAGCGGAACGAGTACCGGTGAGCTGACGCTCGAAGGTCTTCGCGCGGCGATGCTGGCGTATCTTGAAACTCTGGCCCCGCCCCCCGATGAAATTTTTGATGAAGATGCGCTGACCTCCCCAGAGCCGGATGCTGCGCAATAACGCGGTCGGTCTCCTTCAAGTCGAATCAATCGAACAGCGATGTATTTTTGACGCTTTCTCGCGTCAGCCGCTTCAAAAAAAAACCCTGGCCCGGAGCAACATTTCAATTCGACATGTATACTGGGAGCAGATTACTTTCGTTTAGGCTCCGAGGAGGCACTCATCTATGTTGATTCGATCATCCCTGAATAGAATTCCCGATAACTTGATCCAGCCCGATGTCGTCGGATTTGATCCGAGTGTTTTCCAAAGGCCCGCGGCCTACATTCCGAATCCCATCGTTGTGGAACAGACTGCGAGGGGAGAGCGGCAATATGATATTTATTCGCGGCTTCTCCTGGACCGCATCGTGTTCCTCGGTACCGAGGTGAACGATACGGTTGCGAATCTTCTCGTGGCACAGATGTTCTTTCTGGAATCGTCTGATCCCGATAAGGACATTCACTTGTACATCAACTCGCCAGGGGGCTCGGTTTATGCCGGTCTCGCCATCTACGATGTCATGCAGTTCATCAAGTCGGATGTAAGCACCTACTGTCTGGGAATGGCGGCGAGCATGGGTGCTCTTTTGCTTGCGGCCGGAGCTGCGGGAAAACGTTACAGCCTTCCGCATAGCCGCATCATGATTCACCAGCCGCTGGGTGGTGCGCGTGGTCAGGCTTCGGATATAGAAATTCAGGCTAAAGAGATTCTTTATTTGAAAGATCGCCTCAACCAGATCCTTTCGCATCATTCTGGCAGGACAATGGATCAGATCATCAAAGATACGGATCGCGACAATTACCTTTCAGCGAAGGAAGCGGTCGAGTATGGGCTGATCGACAAGGTGGTCGAGAAGCGAGTGAGTACTTAATTAGGGTTGAATAGATTCTATTTAATGCGTTACTGAACAGAGAAGAGAGATTTAGAAGGATGACTATGGACGGAAGAAAGTACGGGGATGGATTCGGGAATCTTTGCTGCTCCTTTTGTGGGAAAAATCAGCGTGAGGTGAAGAAGCTCATCGCCGGTCCCACCGTTTACATTTGCGACGAGTGCATCGAGCTGTGTAACGACATCATTGCGGAAGAAGGACAGAAGGAAACTCCTGCACGTTCTTCGCAGGCCATCCCAAAGCCTGCCGAGATCAAGTCGACCCTTGATCAGTACGTCATCGGCCAGGATCGCGCGAAGCGAGTGCTTTCCGTCGCGGTCTACAACCATTACAAGCGGATTCAGCACACTGGCGAGCGGAAGACCGGTCGCGAGAAGCAGGATCACGTGGAGTTGTCGAAGAGCAACATCATGCTGATCGGGCCCACGGGCTCGGGCAAGACGCTGCTTGCGCAGACTCTTGCGAAAGTCCTCAATGTTCCGTTCGCGATGGCGGATGCCACGACGCTTACCGAAGCAGGTTATGTCGGTGAAGACGTTGAAAACATCATTCTGAATCTGCTCCAGAGCTGCGATAATAATGTCGAACGCGCGCAAAAAGGGATCGTGTATATAGATGAGGTCGACAAGATTTCGCGCAAGAGTGAAAATCCGTCGATCACGCGTGACGTGAGCGGTGAGGGTGTTCAGCAGGCTTTGTTGAAGATCATCGAAGGAACGATTGCCAATGTTCCTCCCAAGGGCGGGCGCAAGCATCCACAGCAGGAATTCGTTCAGGTGGATACCTCGAATATTCTCTTTATCTGTGGTGGCGCGTTCGTCGGGCTGGATAAAATCGTCTCGATGAGAAAAGGGAAGCGGAGCCTCGGTCTTCAGGCGACGATCACCTCGAAGAAGGAAGAGAATTACTCGATGACGATCGCGCAGGTCGAGCCCGAGGATCTTATCAAGTTCGGCTTGATTCCGGAGTTCATCGGACGTCTTCCCATTATCGCGACGCTTGAAGAGCTTGATGAAAAGGCCTTGATCGAAATTCTCACGAAACCCAGAAACGCTCTTACCAAGCAGTACACCAAGCTGTTCGAATACGATGGTGTCGGGCTCGAGTTTGAATCGGACGCACTCGAAGCCGTCGCGAAGGAAGCGATCAAGAGGAATACGGGCGCCCGCGGTCTTCGCGCGATTCTTGAGCAGGCAATGCTTGAAGTCATGTACGAGCTGCCCGCGAAAACGAACGTCAAGAAATGCATTGTCACCAAAGCGGTCATCATGAACGGTGAGCGACCTGTGATGGTGCTTTCAGACGGGACCGAAGCGGCTCGCACAGCGGCCGCCGCCGGTACTGAAAAGGCCGAGATCGCCTGAACTGGTCCTGAATAGGCCCCACTTCGCCAGAATCGTGGCAGTCAGTCTGCCGTCGAAGGCCCTATTGCGAGCTCAAGCGGGCCACTCGTGGGCATGATATTTTCCCCAGGTTTTTTTTTCGATCTACCGACGGTGTCTGGAGTTTGCACTCGCACTATGGGTATGATTGAGGAGAGGGGAGTCAACGAGACTCCCGAAATCTAAGCCAAGGAGGCGCGCGGATATGGGTGCAACAAGCTCGAAGAAGCCAGCCAAGATGACTGTTCCTCTTCTCCCACTCAGGGATGTGATCATTTTCCCGCACATGGTAGTTCCGTTGTTCGTGGGACGCGAGAAATCCATCAACGCGCTTGAAGAGTGCGTTAACAAGAAGCTCGATTTATTCCTGGTTGCTCAGCGCCAAGCGACTACCGTGAGCCCCGGACACGAGGATATTTTCGAGGTCGGCACGCTTGGAACCATTCTTCAGATCCTGCGGCTTCCTGACAACACTGTGAAGGTTCTGATCGAGGGAAAGCGTCGCGCGCGGATCACCGGTTACCGGGAAACCGATCGTATGATCGAAGCGGACGTCGAGGAGATTCCGGATCTCGGCACGACCGGTATCGAGCTCGAGGCAATGGTTCGTTCGCTCAAGGCGACCTTTGAAAATTATGTGAAGCTCAATAAGCGGATCCCTCCGGAGATGCTGATGAGCGTGAACACGGTCGAGGAGCCCGCACGTTTGGCCGACTTGATCGTCGCGCACCTGAATCTGAAACTTGAGGACAAGCAGGAGATCCTGGAGCTTCAGGACGCCTCCAAGCGCCTTGAGAAGCTCCTTCAGCTCATGCAGGGTGAGATCGAAATCCTTCAGGTCGAACGACGGATTCGCTCGCGTGTGAAGAAGCAGATGGAGCGCTCCCAGAAGGAGTACTACTTAAACGAGCAGATGCAGGCGATTCAGAAGGAACTCGGTGAAAAAGACGAGTTCAAGGCTGAAATCCAGGCAATTGAAAAGCAGATCCGCTCGAAGGCCATGTCGAAGGAGGCCAAAGAGAAGGCCACCAAGGAGCTGAAGAAGCTCAAGATGATGTCCCCGATGTCCGCGGAAGCAACCGTCGTTCGCAATTACATCGACTGGCTCGTGACGTTGCCGTGGAACGAGTACACGACCGATCGTCACGACCTGAAAGTCGCTGAAGACGTGCTCGAGGAGGATCATTACGGACTTGAAGAGGTGAAAGAACGTATTCTTGAATACCTCGCGGTTCGTGTTCTCACCGATAACACGAAGGGGCAGATACTTTGTTTCGCTGGTCCTCCCGGCGTCGGTAAAACCTCGCTTGCGAAATCCATTGCTCGGTCGCTGAATAAGAAGTTCGTTCGCTGCTCGCTGGGCGGCGTGCGTGATGAAGCCGAAATCCGCGGCCATCGTCGCACTTACGTCGGCGCATTGCCGGGAAAGATCATCCAGTCCTTGAAAAAGGCGGGTTCCTCGAATCCCGTCTTCCTCTTGGATGAGGTGGACAAGATGAGCATGGATTTCCGCGGAGATCCTTCATCGGCGCTTCTTGAGGTTCTTGATCCTGAGCAGAACGTGAGCTTCGGTGACCATTATCTTGAGGTGGACTACGACACCTCAAAGGTCATGTTCGTCCTCACGGCGAATTCACTTCACAGTATTCCGAAGCCGCTCCTCGACCGTATGGAGGTCATCACGATCTCCGGTTACACGGAAATCGAGAAGTTCAATATCGTGAAGCGCTACCTCATCACGAAGCAGATGGAAGCCCATGGGCTGAAGGAAGGCGACCTCGAAATCACGGACGACGCGGTTTCCGGGATCATCCGGTTTTATACGCGTGAGGCCGGAGTTCGGAACCTTGAGCGAACCGTGGCGACGGTTTGCCGGAAATCCGCGAGAAAGATCGTGGAACTCAGGGCAGCGGCGGAAGCCAAAGGCAAGGCTAAGGCAAAGGTGGCTACCGTGAAGATCACTGAGGCGGACCTCGAGGAATTGCTCGGGCCTCCGAAGTACACGGTCAGCAAAGCGGAGGAGAAAGCGGAGATCGGTCTCACGAACGGCCTGGCGTACACTGACGCTGGCGGTGACATGCTTCAGATCGAGGTCAGCGTCGTTCCCGGAAAGGGTGGCGTGAAGATCACAGGTAAGCTCGGAGAGGTGATGCAGGAGTCAGCTGCGACCGCGATGAGCTATGTACGCTCACGGGCGCAGGCATTGGGTCTCGATAAGGACTTCTACCAGTCCATTGATATCCACCTGCATGTGCCAGAAGGGGCAGTGCCCAAGGATGGTCCATCCGCCGGCATCACGATGGCGACGGCTATCACCAGTGCTCTTTGTAGAATACCGGTGAAGCGTGAAGTTGCCATGACGGGAGAAATAACGCTCCGTGGCAGGGTTTTGCCGATCGGTGGCCTGAAAGAAAAGCTGCTTGCTGCAAAGATAGGCAACATCAAGACTGTCCTGATACCCAAGGGCAACTTGCCGGATTTGAAGAAGATTCCGAAGGAAATTACCTCCGGGGTCGACATCATTCCGGTCGAAAATGCGGATCAAGTTCTAAGGCTTGCGCTTGAGCTTGAGCGTCCGGACGAGTTCCTTGCGGTGAAAGCAGAGGACGTTGTTCCCTTGCCGGCAGCAGTTATCGCGGAATCTCCGAAGGAAACGCCGCGTACGGTAAAACATTAAGCTTGACCCTAGGATAACTGTCGTCTATTTTCGTGCTCCTTCGCGCTCAAACGTGAAAAGTGTGTCATTCGGCCGCGTCACCGCGCCCGGCATTTCACGTAAACGCGAGGGAGCACGTTTTTGTTTGTTAGTTTTGCCGTTTTGTTTGAATGATATCTGAAATTGATATCTGAATTGATAGAGATGAAAGGAAAAGCAGTTCATGCCCACCATTAACCAGCTCATTCGCAGGGGCCGGAGCAACAAGCAGTGGAAGACGAAATCGCCCGCGCTTCAAAGCTGCCCCCAGCGTCGCGGAGTCTGTACCCGCGTTTACACCACGACTCCGAAGAAACCGAATTCCGCTCTCCGCAAGGTCTGCCGTGTTCGCCTGACCAACGGGTATGAAGTCACTTCCTACATCCCGGGCATCGGCCATAACCTGCAGGAGCACTCGATTGTGCTGATTCGCGGAGGCCGTGTGAAAGATCTTCCCGGTGTTCGTTACCACACTGTCCGCGGCACGCTCGACGCACAGGGTGTTGCTAACCGCAAACAGAGCCGCTCCAAGTACGGTGCAAAGCGCTCCAGCGCTCCAGCCGCCAAATAATTAGTTTGAGGATGATGCCAAATGGGTCGTAAGAAATTTATTCGTAAACGTGAGATTCTGCCGGATCCTAAATTCAACGATACGGTCGTAGCGAAATTCATCAACTCCATCATGGAAGCGGGAAAGCGCTCCACGGCTGAGTCGATCTTTTACGGCTGCGTGGACAATATCCAGGATCGAACCGGTGAAGAAGGCCTGAAAGTATTCAAAAAGGGCCTGGAAAACGTAAAGCCGATCCTCGAAGTGAAATCCCGCCGCGTCGGTGGCGCCACCTATCAGGTTCCGATCGAAGTGAAACCGGCTCGTCGCCAGTCACTGGCTTCGCGCTGGATCATTGATGCTGCTCGCGGCCGCCCTGAGCATTCGATGGCAGAGCGCCTTGCCGCTGAGTTCATCGAAGCATCCAACGGCCGTGGCGGTGCGATGAAGAAGCGCGAAGACGTGCACAAGATGGCTGAAGCCAATAAGGCTTTTGCTCATTATCGCTGGTAAAAAAAAGCTGCCCGCGCCTTTTGGTCTAGGGCTGCATCAAAGACTTGAAAACGCCGGGGGCAACTCCGGCGTTTTTTTTTGCTGCTTTCCTGAGAAGACCTGGTACCTGCGGTTCGCGATAACTGGGACACGCATACCGCTAACCACCGGTGGGGGCCTTCTGTTTCTTGCACTGTGCATCACAATCAAAGTGTTATATAGCGAGTACTTATGGCTGATCCCGCAACATCACTTCAGAATATTCGCAACATCGGCATCATGGCGCACATTGACGCCGGGAAAACCACGACAACCGAGCGGATTCTTTACTACACCGGTAAAACGCACAAGATCGGCGAAGTTCATGAAGGCACGACGGTCATGGACTGGATGCCGCAGGAGCAGGAGCGTGGGATCACCATCACCTCGGCTGCCACCACCTGCTTCTGGAAGGATTATCGCGTAAACATCATCGATACCCCTGGGCACGTCGACTTCACGATAGAAGTGGAACGCTCTCTCAGGGTCCTGGACGGGGCTGTGGCGGTTTTTTGTGCTGTGGGTGGGGTGGAACCCCAGTCCGAAACGGTCTGGCGGCAGGCCGACAAGTATCATGTTCCGAAGATCGCTTTCGTGAACAAGATGGATCGCGTCGGAGCGGATTTCTTTGATGTTCTGGAGCAGGTGAAAAAACGTCTGGGTGCCAACCCGGTGGCTCTTCAGCTTCCGTGGGGTAGTGAAGACACTTTCCTCGGGATCATTGATCTGATCGAAATGAAGGCCATTCGCTGGCACTCCGAAGATCTGGGTGCAACGTTTGACACTGTCGAGATCCCGGAGGAGCTGGCCGAGCAGGCTGCCGAATATCGTGAGAAGCTCGTCGAAGCCGCCGCCGAACAGAATGACTCGCTGATGGAGAAGTACGTCGGTGGTGAAGCAGTGAGCGCTGCTGAGATCCGCGATGCGATTCGAAAGGGCACGATCTCGATGAAGCTGGTGCCGCTGATCTGCGGATCGAGCTTCAAAAACAAAGGCGTTCAGCCGCTGCTCGATGCGATCGTGAATTTCCTTCCATGTCCCACGGATGTTCCCCCGATGCAGGGCAAGGATCCGCATGACGAGGAGAAAACGCTTATCCGTGAGGCGAGCGTCGACGAGCCCTTTTCAGCGCTTGCTTTCAAAATCCAGAACGATCCGTATGTCGGGCAGCTCACGTATTTCCGCGTCTATTCAGGCAAAATCGAGCAGGGCGTGATGGTGTACAACTCTGCCAAGGGCAAACGCGAGCGTCTGGGCCGAATTCTTCAGATGCACGCAAATAAACGCGAGGACATCACTGAAGTTCGTGCTGGTGACATCGCCGCAGCTGTCGGGCTGCGTTTTACGACGACAGGGGACACGCTGTGCAACGAGGGGCAGCAGATCCTTCTTGAGAAAATCGAGTTTCCGGAACCTGTCATTCAGATCGCGATTGAGCCGAAAACGAAAGCTGATGAAGAGAAGCTCGCGGCTTCCCTTCAGCGACTTGCCATGGAGGATCCCTCCTTTCATGTCAGTACGAATGAGGATACCGGGCAGACGTTGATCAGCGGAATGGGTGAGCTTCACCTGGAGATCATCGTTGACCGCATGAAGCGGGAGTTTAAAGTCGATGCGAATGTGGGTCAGCCGCAGGTTTCCTATAAAGAGACGATCGCTCGCACGTCGCAGGCTGAAGGAAAGTTCATTCGGCAGAGCGGAGGAAAAGGCCAGTACGGGCACGTAGTGATTCAGTTGGAACCGCTGTCTTCCGGCAAGGGTTTTGAGTTCGTGAACAAAATAACAGCCGGCAAGATCCCGAAAGAGTTCATTCCTGCCGTGGACAAGGGGATTCGTGAATCCATGTTGGGCGGCATTGTCGCGGGGTATCCTGCCGTCGATATGCGCGCCACCCTGCTGGACGGATCGTCGCACGATGTGGACTCCAGCGAAATTGCGTTCAAGATCGCCGCGTCGATGGCCTTCAAGGAGGCCGCTTTGAAGGGCGATCCGCAATTCATGGAGCCGATCATGTCTTGCGAGGTGGTTTGCCCTGAGGACTATATGGGCGGAGTCATCGGAGATCTGAATGCCCGTCGCGGAAAAATTCTGAACATGGCGCCAAGGCATGGGATGCAGGTCATTTCTGCAGAGGTGCCGCTCGCCACAATGTTCGGCTATTCGACGGCTCTTCGGTCGGCTTCTCAGGGGCGTGCTGTTTATACGATGTCCTTTGCCCGTTATGAATCCGTACCGGCCAATGTGGCAAACGAGATTAAAACGCGGCTCGGCATCGTGGAGCGCCCGCCAGGGGTATAGAAATATCAGGCGCCCGGAGGCGGAACTTTTATGAAATCGTTTCCGTTCTCTGGAAACCTTTCGAGTGCGTCCCGAATCAGTGACTCGGCAGCTTCGGCAAGGCCGGCCTGGCGCGATCGATGAATCAGAATTTTGTAAATCGTCGGATCATGGGCCCCTTGCTTAATCAGCTTTCGACCTTTCTCGATGACCATCCCGGGTGTCGATCTCTGGTTCGCTATCATGTACTCCGAAGCGAGGTAATCGACTCCCGACTGTGTATCGGGAGGGAAGCGGCCAAGATAGGTTGAGGCTTCCTGTACTAGCTGAAACTCAAGCAGCGTCGTGATTGCCTCGCGCAGGATTTTGGTTCTGCCGGTACCGGTCACTGCGGCCTTCTGAAAAAGGGAAAGTGCGCGGCTCTGTGAGCCTGTCGAAAGATAGTATTTTCCGCAGACCACAAGGGCCGCGCAGATATAGCGCACGATCTCGTCGTTCCTGTGGTCGAGTCCCGTGAAGGCCTGATAATAACCCTCAATGTCGTCGTAACTGCGCGTGATGATCGCGAGCCGAAGTACGGAGGCCAGCCGTTGCGGATTGGCTGGGAAATACTGCGAGATTCGCTTAACGATCGCGTAAGCCTCCGTATGCATTTTCTTCTGCATCATGAGTTCAAAAAGCCCGACCATGCATTTGTAATGGATCTTGTTGTGGACGAGTCCCTTGGTGTAACTTCCTTCCGCATTATCGAGGGCGTTTTTTTGTATGTTCGCCTGGCCAGCGTAGAAGCATGCGAGGGATGGTTTTTGACTCAGTCCCGAGGCTTTCTCGAAAAGCTTGAGCGCTTCCTCCGTCTTTTTCGAGGCGAGATGGTTTTTCCCTTCTTCGATAAGGCGCGAATATTCATCGGGCTGCAGCTTTGCGATCGCCGCTTCCATGATCAGGCGCCGCATCACCTCTATCGTGTAGGGTTTGATGATGTAGCAATCCACGTCTTCCTCGGCTGCCTGTGCCACTGCGGATTGCGAGGTGTTGGCTGTTACCAGGATGAAAAGGCTTTCTTTTGTTTCAGGGCGGTTTTTGCGCTGAGACTGAAGCAGGTTGAGGCCTGCGCCGCGACCGAGATCGAAATCGCAGAGGACGACATGTGGCTGCACACGCGCCATTTCCTGTTCGGCAATTGCCAACGAAGAGGCTAGCGTGACGAGGTTCGACTTTGCTCCCATGTCGACCAAAGTGCGGGCCAGGCCGGTGCGGGAGGATGCGGCCTCGTCCGCGATGAGAATTTTTCGGGTCGAAATGTATTTTGCGAAAACCTGCTCGATTTTTTTTGAGTCCAGGCTTTTGAGGGAGGGCATTTCAGAGTCCTCTGGCTGTCCGCAGGAAATCCATGATCTCCTCCTGGCGGCGCGTGAATCCTTCGCGAAGCCCTGACCATGCTTGCAGATCGTATTGGATGAAGCTGAGGGTCACGGTGTCGCGCTCCGTTGAAGCGGTTTCACATAGGGTTACCTTTGCCGTTGCCTTCATTCCGATTGTTGCTGCATTCGGGTCGGCCACCTGAATCTCCAGGGAGATGATCTGGCCTGATGCGCAGGTTTTGGTGGGAATTTCCAAGACGAATCCGGTTTCATGCAATTCGAGAAGGTCGATTGTTGCAGGCGCGATCTCGCGACCATCGAAGAGCCTGCTCCCATGACGAATGGCCGTTCGAGTTGCGGGATTGCTGAGGGAGATGTCAACTTTCCGGGGGGAAAAATCTGCGGGATTGATGAGAGACATAGCGCTGGGGCCTGGCATCGTCCCTCAATTTTTATCGGTCTTTCGTTTCAGTGCAACGAGCGATTATGCAGAATGGAAAGAATTCGGCTAATTTGATGCTGCGAACTCCTCCATGGACCTGCGTGTGGCCGGATGTGCTTTATTTTGATTCAAAATACCTATTGTATTCAGTCAACCGGGCCTGTATAGATTCGAGTTCTTATTCTTTGGTTCTTTTATGGACGCACTGGGAAAGATTGCTCGATCGCTGTCACATGCGGTTGAGGGAACTTCCCGGATAACAAGCTGAATTTAAGTAATTAGCTTCAGCTTTAATGGAGATGTGACAAATGGCAATTGAACATAAGATTCGGATTAAACTCAAAGCTTTCGATCATCGGGTTCTCGATCAATCCGTTTGGGAAATCGTGAACACCGCGAAAAGGACCGGCGCCAGCGTACGCGGGCCGATTCCTCTTCCGACCGTTACGAATAAGTATTGCGTTCTCCGATCCCCTCATGTAGACAAAAAGTCCCGCGAACAGTTCGAGATTCGGACCCATAAGCGGCTTTTGGATATCCTTGAACCGACTCAGCAGACGGTGGATTCGCTGATGAAGCTGGATCTTTCGGCTGGGGTCGACGTGGAGATCAAGTCCTAAGCACGGGGCGCATCCCTGAGAAGGGGTGTTAGAGCAAAGTCGATACTATCTTCTGCATGTCGCGAAAGCGCTTCCCAGAAGGAAAGTCGTTCGGGGCTCAAACTTCCACTGCATGAAAGCATCCGGCGGCCTGAAGAGGCGGCTTCCCGGTGATGCTGTGATGGTGGGACGTCAGATAGATAAAATAGGCGCTCAAAGATTTTCGCCTTGGAGACAACTATGGAACAAAAGCCTGAAGAGCAGGCTGGTGCAAGCACAGCTTCCGCACCTGCTTCAACCGAGAAGGTTGCCTTGACTCAGGGCCGTGGTGGCTTGTTGGGAGTTAAGGCCGGCATGACCCAGGTGTTCGATGAAAACGGAGACTGCTTTGCTGTCACCGTTATCGACCTGAAGCAAGCCGTGATCACGCAAGTAAAGACAAAAGCGAAGAACGGCTATCAAGCTGTTCAGGTTGGCTTCCTTCCCAAGAAGGCCAAGGCCGCGACCAAGCCAGAACAAGGCCACGCGAAAGCCGCGAACGCCTCTGGCTTTTATCACTATCAGGAATTTCGTCTTGCTGACTCCGACAGTCTCGATGGTTTGAGCGTTGGGAAAGTCCTGTCGGCTGATTTCCTGAAGCCTGGCGATCTTGTCGATCTTACAGCGATGAGCAAGGGCAAGGGCTTTCAGGGCGGCGTGAAGCGCTTTCATTATCATGGAAATTACAAGACGCACGGTGCGTCGGTTTCTCACCGGCAGATTGGCTCCATCGGAAATCGCGCCGACCCCGGACGTGTGTTCCCTGGTAAGCCAATGCCTGGCCATATGGGCCACGAGCAGGTCACGGTTCAGAACGTTCGCGTGATCCGAGTGGATACTGAGAATCAGCTCCTTCTGGTTAACGGAAGTGTGCCCGGTCCCCGTAGCGGGGTTGTCACGGTTCGCCGTGCAGTGAAAAGGGCGGAGTGAGTTATGCCAACTTTAGACATTATTAATCAGGACAAGAAGAAAGTCGGAACGATTGATCTACGCGACGACGTGTTCGCTGTGGATGTGAATGTTCCGTTGGTTCACCAGGTTCTCAAGGCGCAGCTCGCCGGTCGTCGGCAGGGTACTGCGAAGACGAAAACCAAATCGGAAATTCGTGGCGGCGGACGGAAGCCCTTCAAGCAGAAGGGTACCGGTAATGCTCGTCAGGGTTCGATTCGTACTCCGCTTCGTCCGGGTGGTGGACAGAGTCATGGTCCGGTTCCGCGTTCTTATGAGCAGGCAACGCCGAAGGAAATGATGCGTGGAGCTCTGCGCTCAGCTCTTTCGGATCGCGTGAAGTCGAGTCGGCTTCTTGTGATGGACGAGTTCAAGGTCACTGAAGTGAAGACGAAGATTTTGGCCGAGTTGCTCAAGAAGAAGCTCGATCTCAGTCAGGTTCTCATTGTTGATGACGAGAATTTCAATCTGGAGCGTTCGGGCCGCAATATCCCGCACGTGAAGATCCTTCGGACTGAAGGCTTGAATGTCTATGACATTGTTCGCCACGACTGGATTCTCCTGACCAAGCGCGCAGTGCAGGCCGTTGAAACCCGCCTGGCGCCGAGAAGTTGAGGTGATTTGTGCGTAACGTTTACGACGTGATTAAAAGGCCCATCATCAGCGAAAAAAGCACGGCCCTGGCGGAAGTTGCCGGTCGCTATGCTTTCGAAGTCGCTCTTCAGGCGAACAAGCACGAGATTCGGGAAGCTGTTCAGCAGCTTTTCAACGTGAAGGTTCGTGAAGTGCGTACGATGGTGATGCATGGAAAAATCAAACGTACCGGCCGTTCCGAAATTAAGCGGTCCAACTGGAAGAAAGCTCTCGTGACGCTGGCTGAAGGCCAGAAGATCGACTTCTTCCAAACGAAGTGAGTGAACTATGCCGATCAAAACCTTTAAACCGACAACACCGACCCTGCGATACAAAACTGTCGCGGACTTTTCGGTTCTGACGCCGAAAAAAGATCAGCCGAAGAAGCCCCGGAAGCTCACGCAATCTCTGAGTAAGTCCGGTGGTCGTAACGGCTTCGGTAAAATGACTGTTCGACACATTGGTGGGGGCCACAAGCGCCGTTACCGTGTGGTTGATTTTGCGCGCGACAAGCGCGAGATCCCGGCGAAGGTCGCCTCGATCGAGTACGATCCTAACCGCACCGCTTACATCGCTCTTCTGCACTATGCTGATGGTGAAAAGCGTTACATTATCGCTCCGTTGAATCTCAATGTGGGCGACGCGGTCATCGCAAGCGATCACGCAGACATCAAGCCAGGCAACAATCTTTCCATCTCGGCGATTCCGGTGGGCACGTTGATCCACAATATCGAAAGTGAGCCCGGAAAAGGCGGTAAGCTTGCGCGGTCTGCCGGCAACTTCGCTCAGCTGATGGCCAAAGAAGGCGATTATTGCCAGGTTAAGATGCCGAGCGGCGAAATTCGCTTGGTTCACTCCCGTTGCCGCGCTTCGATTGGCCAGCTTTCCAATACCGATCATGAAAATATCACGATCGGTAAAGCAGGTCGGACTCGTTGGCTCGGTATTCGCCCGACCAATCGTGGTGTTTCGATGAATCCGATCGACCATCCGCACGGCGGTGGTGAAGGAAAGTCCTCGGGCGGCGGTCATCCCCGTACCCCGTGGGGCGTTCCTACCAAAGGTTACAAGACCAGAAATAATAAGCGCACTGACACGTTTATCGTCAAGCGGCGCAAGTAAAGGAGAATGAACCGTGGCTCGTTCCATTAAGAAAGGCCCGTTTTGTGATGAGCATCTTCTGAAGAAGGCTCAGAACGCCAGACAGAGTCAGGATCGCAAGGTCATTAAAACCTGGTCCCGTCGTTCCACGATTTTTCCGGATTTCGTGGGTCTCACTTTCGCCGTGCATAACGGCAAGAAATTTATTCCGGTCTATGTGACGGAAAACATGGTTGGTCACAAGCTTGGGGAATTCTCTCCCAGCCGCACTTTCCATGGCCACACTTCTGCTGAGAAGAAGGCTGCAACCGAATCAGCAGCAGCTCCAGCAGCGGCGAAGAAGTAAGGCGAAGGAGTTGAGCAATGCAAGTTAGCGCAAAAGTCAGTTCAATCCGGATCACGCCCAGGAAAATGGGTCTGCTGGCCGACGAAATTCGGGGCAAGGGCATTAACGAAGCTCTTACTTATCTCCGTCTGTCGCCCAGAAAACGTACCGCGGAAGTTCTGTACAGGCTTCTGAAGAGCGCCGCTGCCAACGCGGACCAGAAGGGTACCGTAGATGTCGATACGCTTTTCGTGAAGACGATTCTCGTGGGAAAAGGCGTGACGATGAAGCGTTTCCGTCCCCGCGCCAAGGGTTCGGCCTTCCGGATTAATAAAATGAGCAGCCACGTGAGCGTCACGCTCGCGGAACGGTAAGAGGAAGAACATGGGTCAGAAAGTCAATCCAGTTGGATTTCGAATTGGGGTCACCCGGAGCTGGGACAGCCGCTGGTTCGCCAAGCGCGATTACAGCAAGCTCCTTCATGAAGACATCAAGCTTCGGGATTATCTGAAGCGGAAGCTTTATAGCGCCGGCATCGCTCGCATTGACATTGAGCGTGCAGCTAACAAGGTGAAGATCAACGTTCACACCGCCCGTCCGGGCATTGTGATCGGAAAGAAAGGCGCTGGCGTCGAGTCCTTGAAATCTGACGTTCAGAGGCTGTCGAAGAACGAGGTTTTCCTCAACATCATCGAAGTGAAGAAGCCCGAAGCGAATGCGACACTGATCGCTGAGAACGTGGCTGCACAGCTCGAAAAGCGCGTCGCTTTCCGGCGCGCGATGAAGAAATGCATGACCTCTGCTTTCAAGCAAGGCATCAAGGGTATCAAGATTCGCGTTTCAGGACGTCTCGGCGGCGCCGAAATCGCGCGTACCGAGTGGTATAGCGAAGACAGTGTTCCGTTGCATACTTTGCGCGCGAATATCGATTACGGGACTGCGGAAGCTCATACGACCTACGGCCTCATCGGCGTGAAGGCGTGGGTTTACCATGGCGAGATGCAGACCCTGAAGAAACAAGCTGCCGCCGAAGCCAAGGCGATGCAGAAGGAGTGATGGACCATGCTGGCACCTAAGCGAGTCAAATGGCGTAAGCACCAGAAGGGCAAAATGAGAGGCAAGGCCGATCGCGGCGGAAACCTCTTCTTTGGCGAATTCGGATTGCAGGCAACTGAGTGTGGAAAAATTACCTCCCGCCAGATCGAAGCTTCCCGTGTTGCTATGACCCGTTATGTGAAGCGCGGCGGAAAAATCTGGGTTCGTATTTTCCCAGACAAAGCGCTCACCAAGAAACCTGCTGAGACCCGAATGGGTTCCGGAAAAGGAAACGTCGAGGAATGGGCGGCCGTGATTAAGCCCGGTCGTATCATTTTTGAAATGGACGGAATTCCGAAGACTGAGGCTTTCGAAGCACTGCGGCTTGCCAATAACAAGCTTCCGATCTCGTGTAAGCCTGTTAGCCGGGAAATCGAAAAAATGAGATTGGCTGACAAGGCGAAAGCCGCTGCTGCCAAAGCTCCTTCGGCTCGTGGCGAGTGAGGTAAAGACATGGCTACGAAAAAATCGAATGAATTGAAGAACCTGACGAAAGATGAGCTCACGACGCGGATTCGTGATGTCCAAGCGAAGCTTTTCGACGGCAAGATGAAAAAGGTAACCGGCCAACTGAGCGATACGGCTTCTCTTTGGAAAGCCCGCAAGGAGCTGGCGCGAATGAAGGCGCTCTTGGGCGCGAAGACGGCGTCCGCCGGAGGTAAATAAGTATGGCAACCGAGAAGAAAGCGGCTAAAACCGCAACTAAAAAACCGGCGACGACAAAGACCGAGGCTGTTGCAGAAGTCAAGGCAGTAGGTCCGGTTGTCACCGATAATCGCAATCAGGTTCAGAAACGCCGCGTTGTTGAGGGCGTTGTGATGAGCGATAAGATGCAGAAAACCATCGTCGTTCGGGTGGACCGCCGTGTGAAGGACGCCTTCTATAAGAAGTACGTTGTCGTTTCACGGAATTTCAAAGCCCATGATGAAAAGAACGAGGCCAAGATTGGCGATCGAGTTCAGCTCGTCGAATCTCGGCCTCTTAGCAAAGACAAGCGCTGGGCGCTGCAGTCAATCGTGCGCCGGGCCGGTCAGGCTCCGGAAGCAAACGTCTGAGAAGGGCAGGAGGATAACATGATTCAGATGCAATCTCGTCTGGACGTGGCCGATAATTCGGGCGCCAGATCCGTCATGTGTATCAAGGTGCTCGGCGGCAGTCGCAGAAGATACGCGAGCCTGGGCGACGTTATCGTCGTCACGGTAAAAGAAGCCGTTCCGAATGCGAAAGTGAAGAAGGGCGATATCTTGAAGGCCGTGATCGTGCGTACGAAAAAAGAAGTGAACCGTAATGACGGCACTTACGTTCGCTTCGATACGAACTCTGCAGTTTTGATTAACGCGCAGAATGAGCCGATCGGAACCCGCATCTTTGGGCCAGTCGCTCGTGAACTACGCGCCAGGGCGTTTACGAAGATCATTTCGCTTGCGCCGGAAGTGCTGTGAGGATTTATGCAGAAAACAGGTTTTAAACTGACACTTCGTAAGAACGATCAGGTTCAGGTCATTGCCGGACGCGAGAAGGGCAAAACCGGAAAAATCGTTGATCTGGACCGCGATACCGGCGCTGTGACCATTGAGAAAGTCAATCTGGTCAAGCGTCACGTGAAGGCGAGTCAAAAGAACCCGCAGGGTGGGATCCTTGAGAAGGAGCTTCCCGTGAACTATTCGAACGTGCTGCTTATGTGCACCAAGTGCAATCGCGGCGTTCGTCACGGCGTGAAGCTCGTCAAGCAGGCGGGCAAGAAAAAGGGATCGGAAGCGACCGAAGTGAAGGTTCGTTTCTGCAAGAAATGCGGGGAATCGCTCGACGCGTAAGCTTCTAGCGTACGTGTTTGAAGGAGGATGTTGTGGTAGCCGAAAAAGAAGAAAAGAAGGCTGAAGGCGCTAGCGCGGAAGACGCCGCGAGAAAGGCCAAAACCGATGCGAAAAAAGCAGCGGCTGAAGCCGGAAAAGCTCGCGCGAAAAAGGCGAAGGAAGATGCGGCGGCATCAGGACTGAAGATTGCCGCGGCGGGTGAAACCAAGGTTTCTCCGACCAAAACGCCCCGCCTGTCGAAGCATTACAAAGAGAAAGTCATTCCGGCCCTGATGAAGGAGTTCCAGTTCAAGAACCCCATGCAGGTTCCGCGTTTGTCAAAAGTCGTGATCAACTGCGCAGTGAAGGATGCTGTCGCGAATCCGAAGGTTCTTGACGGAACTTTCGATGAAATCATGACCATCGCCGGCCAGAAGCCGGTCATGACCCGCGCTCGCAAGGCCATCGCGGCTTTCAAAGTTCGGGCAGGAAATCCCGTCGGTGTGGTCGTGACTCTTCGTCGCGCCCGCATGTACGAGTTCCTGGATCGCCTTATGAATGTTGCTCTCCCTCGGGTGCGCGACTTCAAGGGTGTGGGAACCAAGGGTTTTGATGGCCGTGGAAATTATTCGCTCGGATTGCGCGAGCAGATTATTTTCCCGGAAATCAATTACGACAAGGTGGATAAAATTCGCGGTATGACCGTGACCATCACCACCACGGCAAATACAAATGAACATGCCCGGGCGCTGTTGACCGAGCTGGGAATGCCTTTCCGCAAGTAGAAGGAGATCGAGCTTGTCTAAGAAGTGTAAACTCGAAGCGATTGGGAATAAGCCGAAATTTAAAGTCCGCGTGCGGAACCGTTGTCCACTTTGTGGCCGGCCTCGCGCGTACATGCGGAAGTTCAATATGTGCCGCCTTTGTTTTCGCGGTCTGGCGCTGAAGGGTCAGCTGCCGGGCGTGACTAAGTCGAGCTGGTAAGAAAAGGATACGAATTTATGAGCATGACGGATCCGATTGCAGATTTGCTGACCAGAGTCCGCAACGCGGCTAAGGAAAAGCACGAAAAGGTCGAAATCCCCGCCTCCCGCCTGAAAGCCAATGTGGTTCGGGTGTTGAAGGAAGAGGGGTATATCAAAAACTTCCGCTTGATGCGCGAAGACGGCGGCCGGCCGGTGATCAAGGTGTACTTGAAGTATACTGAAGCTGGTGAAAGCGTCATTCGTGGTATTCGCCGGGTGAGCCGTCCAGGCTTGCGCAGATACTCGAGTTACGAGGATATGCCGCGTCCGCTGGGTGGAGCTGGAATCGCCATTGTGTCCACTTCAAAAGGAGTGATCACAGGGCATCGTGCCCGCACTCAAAAAGTGGGCGGCGAAATCATTTGTGAGGTCTGGTGATTTATGTCGCGCGTTGGAAAAGTCCCGGTAAAGATTCTGCCGGGCGTAAAAGTCGAAATTAAAGGCAAGCAGGTCAAGGTCGAAGGACCCAAGGGCAAGCTTTCTCACGAAGTGCCCCACGGCGTCGACGTGAAGATGGAGAATGGTGCGATTCTGGTTGCCCGCGACGAGAATGTCGGGAACGCCGGTGCGCTTCAGGGACTCACCCGCACGTTGATTAACAACATGGTCCACGGAACACATACAGGTTTCACTCGTGAACTGGATGTGGTCGGCGTCGGATATCGCGCGGCAGTGAAGGGAACGACTCTGACGTTGACCGTCGGTTACTCCCATCCGATTGATTATCAGATGCCCGCCGGTATTACAGCCAAGGTGGAGAACAACACCCACATCGTCCTGAATGGAGCTGATAAGGTTCTGATCGGAATGGTGGCCGCAAAAATTCGTTCGTTCAAGAAGCCCGAGCCATATCAGGGTAAGGGTATCAAGTACACGAACGAAACGATTATCCGCAAGCAGGGTAAAGCTGCGGGTGCGAAGTAAGGATAAGTTATGTCGAGTAAAATCGGTCGCAAGACGAGTCAAAAGAAGGTTGTTCGGGCCAAGCGCAAGCTTCGCATCCGGGCTCGTATCGAGGGCAATGCGGAAAGACCCCGTCTTTCAGTGTTTCGCTCGAATCAGAACCTCTATGTTCAGTTGGTGGACGACACCAAGGGTCACACCCTGGTTGCCGCTTGCACTCTGGAAGAGGATTTGAAGGGCAAGGTTGGGGCGAGCATTGAAGGCGCCAAGAACCTCGGAACGCTGATCGCCAAGCGCGCATTGGCTAAAAACATCAGCCAGGTCGTTTTTGACCGGAGCGGGTACCTATATCACGGCCGGGTCAAAGCATTGGCAGATGCGGCACGTGAAGGCGGCCTGAAGTTTTAACGCAGGAAACAGGAGATACTCATGGCGGTTGGTCAGGATAATCGACGGCAGCAGCAAGAAGAGTCCGAGTTCGAGGACAAAGTCATTCACATTAATCGCTGCGCCAAAGTGGTAAAGGGCGGACGTCGCTTCAGCTTCGCGGCCATCGTGGTCGTAGGCGATAAAAAGGGTCAGGTCGGTGTCGGCCTTGGCAAAGCGGGCGAAGTTCCGGAAGCCATAAAAAAGGCTGGGAAACAGGCGAAGAAGAATCTGATGAAGATTCCGATGGAAGGCAATACGATCCCGCACGAAATTATCGGCGAGTTCGGTGCAAGCAAGGTTCTGATGAAGCCCGCTCCGGAAGGAACTGGAATCATCGCGAGCTCCTCGGTCCGCGCCATCATGGAAGTTGCCGGGATTCAGAATATCCTGACGAAGTCGATTCGCCGCGATAATCCCCACAATGTGGTTCGCGCCACGTTCGAGGGTTTCAAGTCGCTTCGCAGCTTCTCGGATATTGCCAGGGCTCGTGGCAAAACCATCGCGGAAATCCTCTGACCCATTAGGTCTGAAAAGGAAATACGGTTATGGCCACAACGAAAACAACGACAAAGAAGACAATCACGATCCGACTGAAAAAAGGAACCATCGCCTGCAATCCGGTTCAGCGCGCAACGGTGAACGGGCTCGGCTTGAAAAGACGCGAGCAAGTCAGGACTCTTGAGAACACCCCGTCAGTTCGCGGGATGATCAAGAAGGTGTTACACCTCGTGGAAGTGGTTTCCGAAACCCGCTAAGGGGACGGATAGAATTCGAGAGGCCCTTAGGATGGGCCAAATGAATGGTGAGGAATCCGGCCGGGATGGCGTCGGGCCCGCCGCTGCGGAACAAGCGCAGCAAGTAGGAGATAGTTATGTTGAAGCTCAACACGATTCGCGCTCATAAAGGCGCCACTCATAAACGCAAGCGTCTCGGGCGCGGCTCAGGTTCAGGACACGGCCCCACGGCTGGTAAGGGTGATAAGGGTCAGCTGCAACGTTCCGGTGGCAGTGTCCGCCCGGGATTTGAAGGCGGCCAGATGCCCCTGTACCGTCGTATTCCGAAGCGCGGCTTTCATAATTTCGCTCGCCGGACTAACGCTATCTTGAACGTGTTCGAGCTCGAGAAATTTGACGCCACTCAATTGAAAGAAGTTTCTCTTGAGACTTTGGTTTCGGGAAACTTGATCAAGGGTCGGTACGATCGCCTCACGATTCTTGGTACTGGTGAATTGACGAAAGCTTTCAAAGTGAAAGCGCATCGTGTGAGTCCCTCTGCTCAGGAAAAGATCACGAAAGCTGGCGGTAGCTTTGAAATTCTGCCGATTCCAGGCAAAAAGCCGGTTAAAGCAGCAGCACAGAAGTAACTCGGTAGTATTGGCCGGCGGTCAATAACTGAGAACCATTTAAAAGGGAGCCTATCGGAAAATGTCAGGCGCGGATGGACTGGTTAAAATTCCCGAACTTCGTAAGCGCATTCTGTTCACACTTCTGATGCTCGCCGTTTACCGAATCGGCGTTCATATTCCGACCCCCGGAATTGACGGGGCTGCGCTGCAGCAGGTGTTTGCCAACATGAAGGGTACGATCTTCGGTTGGTTCAATCTGTTCAGTGGTGGCGCTCTCGAGCGCTTCAGTATCTTCGCGCTCGGTGTGATGCCGTATATCAGCAGCTCGATTATCTTCCAGCTGCTGACGGTTGTGTGGCCGTACTTGCACGATCTTCAAAAAGAAGGTGAGCAGGGCCGTAAGAAAATCACACAGTACACACGGTACGGAACGGTTCTGCTTTGTCTCGTCCAGGGATATGGGATCGCTGCGGGGCTTGAGAGTTATAATAACCCGCCGGTCGTTTCCGATCCGGGCATGGCATTTAAGCTCATGACCACCATTACGCTGACCTCCGGGACGGTGTTTCTGATGTGGATCGGCGAGCAGATGTCCGAGCGTGGCATTGGTAACGGTATTTCGTTGCTGATTTACGCGGGTATCGCTGCCGGTGTTCCAGGCGGTGTCGCCAATACCTTCAGCTTGTACCGGTCTGGAGAGCTTAGCTTTTTCAAGATCCTGATCATCCTGGCGATCATTATTGCGACATTCTTTGTTATTATTTTCGTCGAGCGTGGTGCACGCAGAATTCCGATCCAGTACGCGAAGCGCATTGTCGGGCGAAAGGTGTACGGCGGTCAAAATACCAACCTGCCTTTGAAAGTGAATACCGCAGGAGTGATTCCTCCGATTTTCGCTTCGTCGCTCATCATGTTCCCTGCAACTTTAACGACTTTCTTTCCGTCGCCGAAGATGCAGCAGTTTGCTTCGCTGATCGCGCCGGGTACGTTGATCTACAACGTGCTTTTCGTGGCTCTGATTGTCTTTTTCTGCTTCTTCTACACTGCGGTAACGTTCAAGACCGACGACGTGGCGGACAATCTCAAAAAGTACGGTGGATTCATTCCTGGTATTCGGCCGGGGCAACCCACGGCTCAGTATATTGATTTCGTTCTCTCGCGAGTGACTCTCGGAGGGGCAGTCTATATCTCTGTCATTTGCGTGCTTCCGACACTGCTGACGGATACGATGAACGTTCCGTTCTACTTTGGTGGAACAAGCGTTCTCATTCTCGTTGGCGTGGCTCTGGATACGGTTGCACAAATCGAAACATTTCTCCTGACGCGGAATTATGAGGGCTTCATGAAGCATACACGCCTGAAAGGTCGGGCGGCGTACTCATGATCCTCGTGTTGTTGGGGCCTCCCGGATCAGGAAAAGGCACCCAGGCCAAGAAGCTGGTGACGGACCGCAAGTGGCCGCAGCTGTCGACCGGAGACATGCTTCGGGGTGCGATCAGTCGTGGGACCCAGCTGGGACTCGAGGCGAAGTCGTTCATGGATAAAGGCGCTTTGGTGCCGGATGAGGTCGTCATAGGTCTCATCAGAGAGCGAACACAGGAGTCAGACTGCCAGCAGGGTTTTATTTTGGATGGTTTTCCCCGGACCGTGCCTCAGGCCCAGGCGCTTGATAAGATGCTTTCGGAGCGTGGAAAACAAGTTGATCGCACGGTTTTGTTCGAGATTGATGATTCAGAGCTCGTGAGTCGCCTCTCCGGCCGTCGGACCTGCGGGAATTGCGGCGCGATGTTCCATGTGGAAACCGCTCGGCCCAAGACTGAGGGCAAGTGCGATCAGTGCGGGCACCCGCTCACGCATCGCGATGATGATCGGCCGGAAGTGATCCAAAAGCGGCTGTCCGTTTATCATCAGCAGACTGCACCTGTGGCAGAGTATTATCGCAGTACCGGCAAGCTTCGAAGTATCGATGCTTCGACGTCGCCAACCGAAGTGGCCCACGCCCTTCAAGATGCGCTGAAGTAGGGGATGTCGGTGGTATCCCTCAAAACAGAACGCGAACTCACATATATGCGAAAGGCTGGCTCGGCCGTAGCACGGATTTTGGGTGAGATGGCGGATCTGATTCAGCCCGGGCTGGCGACAATTGAGTTGGATAAGCTGGCTGAGGCCCGCTGTCGCGAGCTGGGCGTTGTTCCGGCTTTCAAGGGTTACCATGGATTTCCGGCATGCGTGTGTGTCTCGGTGAACGAGGAAGTCGTTCACGGTATTCCCTCGGCCAAGAGGACTCTTAAAAAGGGTGATATTGTTGGACTGGACTTTGGGGTGAGCTACGAGGGCTGGTATGGGGACTCTGCCCGTACAATACCGGTCGGAGCGGTGGCAAAGGAGACCCAGCAGCTATTGGACGCTACCAGTGAAGGACTCAAGCGGGCAATAGAGCAATGCCATGAGGGAAATCGGATATTCGATATAGGCCACGCGGTGCAGAATTATGTTGAACCGCTCGGATATAGCGTGGTAAGGGAGTTCGTTGGTCACGGTATAGGTCGATCACTGCATGAAGAGCCGCAGATTCCGAATTATGGCCCAAAAGGGAAGGGAATGGCTTTAAAGGCAGGGATGGTGCTTGCTATCGAACCGATGGTGAATGCTGGTAGTCATGAGGTGCGCGTTCTTGCGGACGGCTGGACGGCAGTCACTGCGGATCGCTCCTTGTCTGCTCATTTCGAGCACACAGTAGCTATCACATCCAAGGGGCCTGAGATTTTGACGCTAGTCTGATGTGGACTATACGGGCGGTATTTTATAGAAGGGGTTATCAAAAATTTTGGCGCATGTTGGGCGAGTGCGGATGAGTATCATCAAATAATTGCCCGGTGACAAAGTAACGGTAGAGATGTCGTCCTACGATCTGACCCGCGGGCGAATTAAATACCGAGTGAAGTGAGGAAGACAATGAAGGTTCGGGCATCGGTAAAGAAAATTTGTGACAAATGTAAGGTGATTCGCCGTCGAGGCGTGGTGCGGGTGATTTGTGAAAATCCTCGCCACAAACAGCGGCAAGGTTGATTTTTTAAAGTAGAGACTTTGAAAGGAAGGTAGCGCGTGGCTCGTATCGCGGGAGTTGATCTCCCACGCAATAAAAGAATGGAAGTGGCTTTGACCTACATTTACGGAATCGGCAGGCAGTCCTCCCGTAAAATTCTTGGGGAAGCCCAGATCGATCTCGATAAACGGACGGACGCCCTGACTGAGGCTGAAGTTGCGAAAATTCGCGAAATTCTCGATCGCGCCCACAAGGTGGAAGGTGATCTTCGCCGTGAGGTCAGTCTGAATATCAAGCGCCTCGTTGATCTCGGCTGCTACCGTGGGACGCGTCATCGCAAGGGTCTGCCAGTTCATGGTCAGAGGACGCATTCGAACGCGCGTACTCGCAAAGGCCCGGCTGTGGCCATTGCCGGCAAGAAGTCTGTTAAGGCGATGAAGTAAAGAAGTGAGAAGGTAAAATATGGCTGATCAGAACACAGAAACAAAAACGGAAGCGACTTCGGGGGCGGCAGCTCCTGAAATCAAGCGCGTGAAGAAGGGTAAGAAGAACGTCTCCACTGGGAACGTCTACATCCTTTCATCATTCAATAATACGATCGTGACGATCACGGACGCGATGGGTAATGCGATCTGCTGGTCGAGCGCTGGAGGCAAGGGCTTCCGTGGCTCACGCAAGAACACGCCTTTTGCGGCGCAGGTTGCTGCCGAAGATGCGGCTCGCAAAGCTGCGGAAAATGGCATGCGGAGCGTTCAGGTATTTGTCAGTGGCCCGGGTGCGGGTCGTGAATCAGCTTTAAGGGCGATGGCAGCGGCAGGACTGCGTGTGACGTTTATCGAAGACGTGACTCCGATTCCTCACAACGGTTGCAGACCGCCGAAGCGCAGGAGGGTGTAAGAAATGGCTCGTTATACAGATTCGGTTTGCCGGCAGTGCCGTCGCGAAAACCAAAAACTTTTCTTGAAGGGTGATCGTTGCTACAGCGACAAGTGCGCAGTAGAGAGACGCGCCTATCCGCCCGGGCAGCATGGCCAAGGCAGGATCAAGTTCTCGGAATACGGTCTTCAGCTTCGTGAGAAGCAGAAGATTAAGAGGACCTACGGATTGCTCGAAGGGCAGTTCCGTAACCTTTTTGAACAAGCTGAGCGTCAGAAGGGCGTGACGGGATCCAACCTCCTCTCTATGCTCGAGCGCCGCCTGGACAATGTGGCCTATCGCGCGGGTTTCGCTAACTCACGCGCTGAAGCCCGCCAATTGGTTTTGCACGGACATTTCCGCGTAAACGGACATAAGGTGAACATTCCTTCCTTCCTCGTGAAGAAGGGTGACCTCGTTGACGTCCGCGAAAAGAGTCGCAATGTGGCGCGTATTCAGGGCGCCCTCGAGGCTGTGAAGCGTCGCGAAATTCCGCAGTGGCTTGAACTCGATACGGCTCACTTGAGCACCAGAGTTCGCGATCTGCCGGCGCGTGATGATATCACTGCTCCGATGGAAGAGCGTTTGGTTGTTGAGTTGTATTCGAAATAAGTGAAACAGGTTCCGCCGGCCCAATGGCGAACCTAACATCTGAATATTCCCCGCATGGCTCATGCGCCGGATAGGCCGGCAAAGGCGGATGAGCGAGGG
>MEPR01000021.1:32365-70501 GCA_001769835.1 Bdellovibrionales bacterium GWB1_55_8 | reverse complement strand
TTTGATCAAACCGAAGGCTCTGGACGTCGATAAAGAGTCGCTGAACACAACCTACGGAAAGTTCGTTGCGAAGCCCCTTGAGCGCGGATTTGGCCTCACTTTGGGGAATTCGCTTCGTCGTGTGCTTCTTTCGTCTCTTCAGGGTGCTGCCGTCACCGCGGTGAAAATTGACGGTGTTGTTCATGAGTTCACTCCGATTCCAGAAGTGAAGGAAGATGTCTCTGAAATCATCCTGAACCTGAAGGAAGTTCGATTCAAGCTGTACGCGGAGCAGGCTACGGTGGTGATCGAAAAGAATGGCCCGTGCGATATCAAAGCTTCCGACATTATTGTTTCTGAGCAGGTCAGCGTTCTGAATCCTGAGCAGCACATTGCAACGATTGGTAAAGGTGGAAAGTTCCGCGCGGAAATCACTGTGGCTCGTGGCCGCGGATATCGCCCGGCCGAGAACAACAAGACGGAAGACATGCCGGTTGGCTGGATTGCAATCGACAGCTTCTTCTCTCCAATTGTTCGAGTGAACTACACCGTTACTCAGAGTCGCGTTGGTCAGCGCACCGACTATGACAAGCTGACGCTCGAAGTCTGGACCGATGGTTCAGTGAATCCTGAAGATGCCGTGTCCCTCGGTTCGAAGATTCTCAAGGATCAGCTCTCTGTCTTCTTGAACTTCGAAGAAGAAGCTGAACCTGTGGCGGAGATGAAGGAAGAAGGCTCGGCACAGTTCAACCCGAACCTTTATCGGTCAGTGGAAGAGCTGGAACTTTCGGTTCGTTCCGCGAACTGTCTGCAAAATGCTAACATCAAGCACATTTACGAACTGGTTCAGAAGACCGAAGCCGAAATGCTCAAGACAAAGAACTTCGGCCGTAAGTCGCTGAATGAGATCAAAGACATCCTGGCCGAGATGGGTCTTAGCCTGGGCATGAAACTCGACGGATTTGTACCTCCTTCGCAGCCTCCGAAGCCGGCTGACTCTGATGTGGATGAAAACCGCATCATGAGCGATCGGACGAAGTCCGAAGAAGACGAAGAAGGCGATTTGGAAGATTAATTGCCGATGCGGCCTAGGGTCGCACGGTTTTGCTAAGGAGCAGTAGTATGAGACACCAAGTTGACGGTCGCAAATTCGGCCGGAATACTTCCCACCGGACGGCCATGTTCCGCAATATGGCTAATTCGGTGATCGTGAAAGAACAAATCACCACGACGATCGAGAAGGCGAAAGAAGCTCGCCGTGTGGTGGATCGACTGATTACATTAGCTAAGAAGGGCACGCCGGCTGCGCGCCGCTTGGCTTTCGATCGCACTCGTGACGACCAAGTCGTGAAGAAGCTGTTCGATACGCTTGGCGAGCGTTACAAGGGCCGTAACGGGGGTTATACCCGCGTTCTGAAGCTCTCTGATCGCCGCTGGGGCGATGCCGCTGAAATGGCTGTCCTGGAGCTCGTGGACCATCCTGTGCTCGATCGTAAGCGGAAGCCCAAGGCAGCAACCGAAGGCGACCAGAAGGAAACCAAGGCCGAGCAGGCCCCGAAGGATCCCTTCAATCGCTTCCGGAAGATCTTTGCAGGTAAGCAGGAAAAGACTGCAGGCCCGAAGTCTGCGGCAAAAGCCACCAAGACTAAAGCCGCTCGCAAGACTCCTGCGGCCGGTGGCGGCGGCAGCAAAGCTGGCGGCAGCAGCTGATTTATTCTTTTCGAATTTTTGAACCCGTCCTTCCCTTGGGAAGGGCGGGTTTTTTTTTGGCCTCGAATGAGCCATTTGGTGCAGTGTATGGGGATGAGCTTGGAGCCAGGTTTTCCGTTCATTAAGATGCATGGGCTGGGGAACGATTTCATTGTTTTTGACGATTTTGTGGAGGCGGAGCTGGATACCCCCGCAAGTACGCCGATGACAGCGGATCTCGCGAAGGCAGTGTGCGATCGGCGCTTCGGAATCGGCGCTGACCAGGTGCTTTGGCTTCGGAAGCCGCATGACGACGCGGCAGACGTGCGGATGGAGATTCGAAACGCGGACGGGTCAGTTGCCGAAATGTGTGGCAATGGAGTCCGGGCAGTGGGGATTCTTCTGGCGAGAAAATACCCTTCACGTGCCGAGTTCGTCGTTGAGACGTTGGCGGGAATGAAAAAGCTCATGGCCGCCGGGAATGGTTTTCAGGTGAGCATGGGAGTGCCCACAGTCTCGAGCCCGTCTCATGCCGGAGAGACGCTCACATTGCGGGATGGCGCTCAACTCCCATTTCTCGCTGTAAACGTAGGCAATCCGCACGCAGTTCTCTTTGTTCCGGACCTGGAAGGCTACCCCGTTGAAAAGTTCGGGCCCATCATTGAGTGCCATCCGCGATTTCCAGGGCGCACCAATGTTGAATTCGTTGAGGTTCGAGTTCGATCAAATGGGTCTTCTTCCTTGCGAATGCGGGTCTGGGAAAGAGGTGCCGGAGTCACTTTGGCCTGTGGGACGGGAGCTTGTGCCGCAGCCGTCGCTGCTCGAGTGACCGGTAAGGTGCAATCCGATAAGGTCGAATTGGTACTCGATGGCGGCACCCTGTATACCAGTTGGGCAGGCGAGGGGACTCCCGTCGTTCTGGAGGGGCCAGCAACTGAAACTTATCGCGGCACCTGGCCTCGCACGGCTTCTTAATCCCGCTTTTCGATAGCGTCTTTCGACCGTAAGAGCATTGCCCCAAGGTCATTTAAAAGCGCAGAGAGTTGCGGGGATAGTTCCTTGGTGCCTACCTTCAGCTCCATGTTTTCCGTTTCGAGTTCCATCGTGTCATCAGAGGCCCAATCCTCCATGAAGTAGGATTCAAAGCTCTGAATCGCCGAAGGATCGAAAACCTGGGCGCCAAATTCGCGGAAGCTTCCCTGTAGCGTATCCGGGTTCAGGTTGGATGACCCCGCAAGGAGTTCGGCTCCATCCACAGACGTGATTTTTCGATGATTTTCCTGATGGTATGTCCGCTTTTCGCCATTTGGCAGCGTTGTGGTGATGCCCACCGTGCGCCTTGCGCGTACCGTGATGCCGTAGGATGCGAGTTCGCGAAGGAAAATGGTATTGGGAAAGCCATTCATTCCGAAGTTACCGTTGTGGTCAGCCAGGATTCTAATGTCCAGGTTCGGGTTCTGCAGTTTTCGCTTGATCAGAGCATCCACGATGTACTTGTCATAGAGGAAGAGCTGTTCCATGTAGATGTGGTGCTGCGCGCGAGCAATCATGTCGATCAGGATGTTTCTTACGTCTTTGACTGTTCCATCCACATCCGCTTCAGCCAGGCGAACGGACTGATTTCCTTGGGCCGGATAGTTCGCCTGTTTGATCCGGAACCAATTTAGAATTTCGTCGCGAGCGGGAAGGTGATGGTCGTTACCAAAGCCCTGCTCCTTGAAGTAAAACCATTTGCGTTCCTGCGAATCACTGGTGAGGGCGGCGGCGAGGTCTTCGTAATAGGAGGCCTGGACGGCGGCGGCTGCCGGCCCCGCGACATAAAGCGCATTATCGTAATAGTAGGCGCCGCTATGATCGCTCCAGTTTTTCGAGCCGAAATAGGCTTCGGGTTTTTGCGTGTTTGCATCGATCACGATCACTTTGGAGTGATCGATTTTGGACTCGAAATAGGTATTTCTTTTTTCGATCTCCCGAAACACCGCATCCGTCTTGGGTACGATCGAAGTCAGATTGAAAGGAATGCCCGGCGGATGACGTTGGATGTTCGCTTGAATCAGCAGGACGCTTTTTCGGACCTCGGGCTCGTTGCGGATGCGGTCCCTGATGTATTCGAAAACCGGCATCATTTCTTCCTTCATGTTGTAGTTCGTCGCGAAATCATGAAGAAGCAGAGTACGGAATTTCGGGTTGACGGCGCGCTTCTCGAGAGTTTTGTCAATCAGGTGACGGGCAAGTGTTCCGCCCATCGTACCGCCGAACAGGAAGATGTCGATGAAGATGGAGTCTTCCGCTCGATCGATCATTTCGCGGATTCGCATGAAGATCGGGTCCTCGTTAAAGGCCGGATGAGCTCCCGGTCCTGACATGCGCATATGGGGTGCCGACCAATCCAGCATGGCGCCCCCGAAAATTACGCGCTGATTCAACCACTCGAGGCGATCCATTGAAGTTCGATTGTGGCTGACGAGTTCAACCCTGTTCCCAGGAATAAAGCCCTGCCAGGAATAGGAACGGTCCGGAAGAAAAGGGAGCCTTTCGTTGAACCGTTCGGCGAACAGGCGCTCATGGCCCAAGGTGCGGATGAAATCAGCATCATCCGTAAGGGCTGCAATTCGCTCCGAGCGCGTGTTGATCAGGGCGCTTGCGGGCTCGAAAAACGAAAGGGTCTCCGCGCCCGGATTTCCGGTCAGTTCGCGGAGCGCGGCAAGCGCGGCGGTTTTCTGTTCAGGTGTGCCCAGCGTCGGATGATCGACGAAATCGCGCAACGTCAAAAGTCGTGTCGCGGCCAGGAGCTGAAGGACCTGAGCCACCTTGCCAGGATCGCGCTGGGCAACGCGCCAATGCACGAGTGGTAAGAGTATGCGTTCGGGGACGATGGGATCGAGCTGCGCAATCAGACTCCGGGCGCGTTTACGAACCTTTTTCGGGAGTTGCTGAAGTTCCGAGTGAAACTCCTCGAGAACGCCGAAACTGGGGTTCCCGAATGTGGAGGCGTAGCGATCCCGGAAATAGGTCGTTGTCGTCACTCTGTCGGAGACGTTGATGAGAGCCGGCGCCGCGAACGAGGTACTTGCGAGAAGCGTGGAAAGTACTGCAGCTGCGGTACCGGGGATCAGACCTTGTGGAAAAGTTTTCATTGTAAATCTCCTTGGCCGAGGGGCTGCCAGCGGGAAAACAGGCGGTTCCAGCGTAGTTGTTGGATGATTTCTTCGCCGCAAGAATCAATGGCTTGCTCGTGAGCTGCAGGGATGTTCCAGTTCCCTTCTTCTGGATCGTAGGTGGGATAGAGTGTGAGGTCGGAGTCGATCCGATTGAGTTCCCCTTGCAGAGTGAACGTGAGCTTTTTTGCGGCGACCTTGAATAATGGAGTGCCCGGAGCCTGAAGCTCCAACGTGAGTTCGCCGCTCTTCAGGGTTTTACCTGTAAAGTCGGACCTATTCGGGAGAAGGTCGCGTGAACCCCGGTTGGATGCCATCAATCTGCCAGGATAGATTTCAATGCGATCCGCCTTGGGTGCGAAAGAAGCGAGGTTGAAGGTCGAGAAGGCATCAACCGTCAGCCATTGTTCATGCGGACCCTCGCCGGCGCTGTTCTTGATGGCGTGGATCTTGACGCCATTACCGCATTCGGAGCCCCCTGCCGAAGGCTCGTTCACCGCGAAATAGCGTCTCATGCGGAGAAAGCCTTTTACGGCGTTGCGTTTGGGCAGCGGAATCGGTTTCGAAGGATCCCAGTTCATGTCCAGGATCTTGATGTGGACTGTAAGCATGCTTCCAATCAGGCGGGCGCCTGAACGATCTGGCGGAGCGATCTCGCGGGAATCTCTGGCGAAGTCTGCCAGGGAAGACGTGATCTTCCGTTTATCGAGCAGGTCGAGTTTTCGGGAGAGTTGCCCGGTTTTCTCAAGCAGAACCAAGCCGTTGCTCGAAAATTCGTTCGAGAGACTCGCGGGAGAATCCAATTCGGGAAGAAAGTAGACATCGAATTGGAGCGTCTTGTTGATGATTTTGTAGACCTTCAGGGTGAGGACGAACTCCTTGAGGATGTTCTCTATCAGGTTTGCCTGAAGCTTTTTGGCAAACCCGATGGAAGGGTCCGATTCATCGGTAAGACTTTTCATGAGCGCGTTCTTCAGGGCATCCCCGGCGCCTTCCCGGAGATGGCTTGAATCCATGTCCGTCCAGAAGCGGGTTTGCATCGTCCTACGTACCTGTTTTCCGTGGGTATCGACGTGCAGGAGGTCTCCCCATAGAACCGTGTCCAGGTCAGAAAGAGGAGGTTTCGCTGTTGCTGCGGCTGCGGGCTGTCGGGCGGCCTCTTGCCGGCTATCGATACCCTTATGGGCGCATCCTGGCGCGAGTGCAAAGAACAATAGCCCCAACGAGGCCTGACTTCGGGTGATCATGAATGGTCCCTCACTGATTGATTCAGTTCAAAATTCTATCAACTTCTTTGTAACGTTCTTCGAGGAGCAGCGGCAGGATCTCGTTCAGCCTTTGATCGGGTACCCGCTTGCCTTCGTGATAAATGATGACCGGATCAAAGGGGCCGCCGCCAATGGCCTGCACTGCGACGTTGTCCGGACTGATCGTGTAGCGGCCCAGGGCCTTTGAAGTGGGCCAGTCCACGTTGTGGTAAACCACGTAGGCCAACTCGGAGCAGACGATCCTTTTGTCGGTTTCCACGTCAAAGTTGAAGTCGTACGCTTTCCCGATCTGCTGGAACGTGCGGATGACGTATTCACGTCTTTGTTCCATCGTCAGATTGCGGTGCCTTAATGCCCCGATATCGTCGATATTCAGGAAGTGTTCGAGCGTGTTGATCTCAACGCCTGGACGCAAGGCTTCGACTATCATGTGCCCGTTTCTGACTGCGTCTTGATAGGGGACGACGGCAGGGTCGTTCCAGACTCCGAGCTCCGTGAGCTGTTGCTCATTTCCTACCCAGATCGCCACATGGCCCCAATGTCCTGGAATGAATTTATCCGTGAGCCGGAACGGTGTTTTCTCAAGAAGGACGTCGAGTGGTTCGAGCTGGTTTGCGATTCCGGCACGTTCGCTATCGGAAAGTTTCGTCAGATAGCCTTTTCGGAACTCGATGAGCCCGACAGAATTTCCGAATAGTTTGCTCGTCACGTAAGAGAACGCCTTGCCGAGGAACCCCAGGTCCTCCGTGATCGCGACCAGAACGGCGGCATCGCGCTTGGGTCCGACTTTCTTGAAGGCTCCCGCTTCCAAATAGGAAAAGGTCGGGCTTTGTTGGATGAGGAGCTCGAGATACTGTTCAGGTTTTCCTGTTTGCTGTCCCTGAGCTGTTTTCCATTCCAGATCTTTTTCGATGATCCCGAGAGCGCGGGCCACTTTTTTCCGTGATTTCTTATTGAGAAAGCTTTCCGTCACTTTCTTGAGCTGATTCGATTTCTCCAGATGGTCCTTGTTCAGCAGGTAGCGCAGTTTGCGATTTTCCCAGTAGGGATAAACTCCGATCAGGTAATTGTCATAGAGCAGCAGGGCGGCGGCGGCGGACATCTTGAGTTCAGTCAGGATTTTCCTGCCCTCAGCATCGCTCGGGTCCAGGTTAACGACCGTACGCTTCCTGGTGAAGAAGCCGTCTTCGGTCACGACACTGGTGCCGCTACCCGGATTGAACTTCACCTTGGATTTTGAGTCGACCATCCATTCGGAGTCTTTGGCGAGTGCCATGATTTTCTTTCGAAGCTCAAGGTATTCGCTACCACTCTTGTGAAGTGCTTCCAGCTGATCATGCGTGAGGTGCCCGGATTTACTCGCTCCAGCAAGAATAGGAGCGTATTTCGCCGCAATTGCACGCCACACGAGTGCTTCTTCAGCGAGCTCCTGAAATTGAAGAATCGCTCGATCCGTTTCCGAGAGCTCTTGTTCAGCGGAAGCGGGTAAGCGCTGTCCTGGGGTTTTTCTCAAGGTGGAGCAACCGATGCCGGCAGTCGTGGCAATGAAGGTGAGAATAAAAGCAAAACGGAAGATAAGGGCCGTCGCCATGGTGTTTCCCTCCTTGGGAACAGACTCTATTGTGCATGCGTTTTGGCGCGGAAGCATTTGGAAATGCTGCTCAACCCTTCGGGTTTTTAGCTGCTTTTCCGGCTCAATGATCAAAATTTTGACAGTGTCCTGGAAGTAAACAGTTTTCGTAGGGCTGGGGGGGCAGAGCTTCAGGAAATCCATAAGATTCCGATCAGTTGAGAAGGGGCTCTTAGGTGTGAAACTTGCTTCTTTTATCAGTAATCACACGAGCCAAGGGGAAGCCATGTTCCGGAAGAATCATACGCGCGCTTTTCTTGCAATTTTATCGACCTTCGCCGGCGTCCTGGTCGGGGTTCCGCAAAACGCCGCTTGGGCGGAATCAGCCGGAGGTGCCCTCGCCCCGTCGGACACCCCATGGGCAAACGAAAACGAGTACCACGAATGCGGTCAAACCTGCATGCTCAAGAAGAGCAACGAAGCACTGAGCCTCGATGCGCGATATACCTACGAGCGCATCCAGCAGGTGGACGCGCTTACTGACGGAGACGACATTTTGCGAGAACTCGGCGGATTCTGCGCCGAACTGGAAAGTGCCGACGCCTGCCAGCAGCGTTACGTGACGGCAGCCACTCGTGCGCTGTATGAATCCCGGAACGCGATCGGAAAAAACGAAATGTCGGCAAGTTCCCTGTATTCCGACAAGGGAACGGTTACGGCAAAGCCGGTTACGAAGAAGCTGAAGCCGCAGATACCCACCGTGATTACCTGGGATCGGGTGAAGGAGAAGGTGAAGAAGGACGCTAAAACACCGACAATGGCTGATTGGAAACGCGACGCAACACCTCGGCCGCCATTACTCGAAGATTTCTATATTTTTAAAGAGGTCCCCAGGGATCCTTCTGATCCATCCTCCGAGAAACTCACTGTTGTTGATACTTCCGAAAAGGGAAAGAAAGCCCAGAAGGAGGCCTTCGATAAGGCTACGGCGGCGTATCTTGAGCGATATGGCAAGTTCGCGGTTGAGTGGAAGTCACTCGAGAAGAGCGCCAAGGCTGTCACCGTAAACCCCAACGCGGAGCCCAGCGGAAACCAGGAGAGAGCGTTTCAGCGCGCTCGCCGATCCATCATTGGCGCGGTGAACGGCAAACTGGAAGAACTCAAGTTAGTGAGCAAGGGCGAATCCAAAAGTGATTCCAAAACCGGCACCAGCGGTCCGAACAGGTCCACTGCTTCCGCGAAGGGCAGCGAAAAAACTCCTCCGAAGCCGCCCGCGAAACCGTTGAATGCGACGGCAAGGGTTACTGAGCCCTCCGCGCCTCCGAGTGCGAGCAGTAAAGATTCCGATGAGCCATGGGATACGTCGGCGAATGACGAGGTTAGAAAAGTCGACGGTTCTGCCGAAAGAGACACGATGGTGAACCCGGTGTGGGCGACCGACGCCATCGAGAAAGAGGCTACACGGCTCCTGAAACCTAAAAAGTGAGAGCAGTCGTCTCGTAGATTACATTTGCGACAGCCAGATCACGACGCGGGTTTTCCCGTTCGGGATCTTCTTTCTGGATTTGTTCTTGTACCAGGCAAAGGTTTCTCCCACTGGAGAATTGTTCAGTGCTCGCGGCGCTATTTTCTGCAGTTCACGTTTGAGCGGTGCCACGGAATTCTGAGACAATAACAGGTCGAATTGGATTCCTCCGGGTGCCTCAACTCCGCCAATTCCCGGGGTGTCGCCAGGAATCCTGAGTTCGGAGAAAATCTGAACCAGTTTTGCACGAATTTCATGAGGACTGTCGGTCTTCAGGTTGAAACGCCAGACTTCGGAACTGCCTACGCGAGGATCGCCGTCTTTGTTCGCGGTAACCACGTCTGGTGCATCTTCTATAGTTACTTCGGCATCGTCCATGAACTCTTCTTCCGAGCCCGACTCGGGAAGCGGAGCGCCTGCGCTGGTGCCGCGAGCCAGTGGGGGAAGGTCTGACGAGGCCAGTTGAGTGTCATTGAATGTCTCGTTGAATTCCGTCATGCTGCGTTCAATGCTTCTTTCATAAAGAAGCCTGAGCTTCGGGCCGGTGGACACTGCGGCCAAAACCAGGAGCACGACGCTCACTCCTTCAATCGTCGTTCGAATGTACCAGGGGATGCTGATCCAGAGAGACTTGCTCGAGCGGCGGATGACTCCTGGCTTGAGTGAGATTCTTCGCGGCAACTTGCCTGAAAAATCAGGTAGTGGCGACCGGGGACGGAGGGCGATTTCCTGGATGATGATCTGAAACCGATCTATTCGTTCCTTGCATTCTCCGCACTGGTCGAGATGCTCCTGAAATACACGGGACTCGGTGGCGCCGAGTTCGCCATCAAGGTAATCAGAGGCGTGATTCTGGAATTCAAAACAGTTCATTTGCCTTCCCAGATCCAATCTTCGATCGTGCGTAGCGCCTGCTGCCGCAATATTTTCAGGGAATCGATCGGTATGCCGAGAGCGGCTCCGATTTCAGAGTAGGGGACCTTGTGACGTTCTCGTAGCGTCAGCAGGATGCGCTGCTCTGTCGTGAGCCGATGAAAATAGTAACGGAACCGCTCTCTCCGACTCACGGGATTGGATGCGGAATCCAGTTCGATCTGCTCGGAGGGGGTGAGTTGAATCTTGTGTCGAGCGTCGATCTCCTGAATCCGGGAACATGCTATTTGCAGGACCCAGCTTCGCTCGTGAACCTCGAAAGCCTCTTTTGATTTGCGAAGTTGTTTGGAGATCCAATGATAGGCCTGTTGCGCATGACTCTGGTCCCAGAGCACGGTTTCGCAAAGGTCAACCACGAGCGCTCCATGGCGTTCAACAACCTGTTCGGCAGGACTGGTCTTCGACTTGGCGGCCACGTTTGAAATCTTACCCGGTATCGGGCTCGGGGTCACCTGATGATCGATCAACAAACTTGAAATAGAGCTTCCATCGCTCGGGCGCTCGAGAGACACCGAGCCGCAGTTGCACCGAAGGGAGCCAGTTTGGCTGCTGTGGTTGGCGAATCAGGTGCATGTGGGCCTGGATCGGAGTGCGGCCGCCCTTTTTCTGATTGCACGGTTTGCAGGCCGTGACGATATTCTCCCAGGACTTGCGTCCACCCTGGACGATCGGAATCACGTGATCCAGTGTCAACTGTGTCCTCGCAAACTTACCCCCGCAATATTGGCAGATGTCCCGATCGCGGAGCAGGATGTTGGCACGTGAAAAACGAATCAGCTGCTTTTTCTTGTTGAGGGGGACGTATTTCAGGAGTCGAAGCACTGCCGGGACTTTAATGCTCACGCGGACTGAGTGAATTTCCCGGTCTGATTCTTCAATGACCTCTACCTTTCCCTGGAACAGCAGTTGGATGGCTCGCTGCCAGGTGACGATCAGAAGAGGTTCGAAAGAGGCGTTGAGCACTAATGCATGGCTCATAATTACATTATACCGGTGAAATTCGGCACTTCGCAACTTTCAGGCTATTTTTTGCGGTCTAAGTGTCTGTTTCATCAAGCGAAAGCGCCAAGGATTTGGCTGATCGGCTGAAGACGAATCAAGAATCTTATGATAACAATGCATGATGCTTACCTTTTTAGGAATTGCCCGGCGGGCAGCCATTTTAAGGCGTTTCACAACGGCCGTAATTGTATGCGGCGCGGTTTTTCTCGCGTTTTCCGCTTGTGAACGCGCACCGGCCCCAGCCAAGGGGGCGTCTGCGCCTCGTTTCGAATTGAAGGATTCAGCCGGAAAAAGCCACGGCCTGGAAAATTTGCGAGGAAACGTGGTTTTGATCCACTTCTGGGCGAGCTGGTGTCCTCCGTGTCTCGATGAGATTCCGCGCTGGGTCGCCGCTGCTTCGCAGTTTGGTGGGCTGCCGGTGAAGCTTGTTGCGATCAGCGTTGACGAGCAGTGGCCGCAGGCTTTGAAAGTATTGCCGCAGGCGAATGTACCGCCCAACATGATCTCTCTTCTCGATCCGGAGAGCGCCACGGCGCGTGCTTTCGGCACGACGAAATTTCCGGAATCCTATCTCCTCGACACGGAACTCCGGATCGTCGATAAGTGGATGGGAGTTGTGGATTGGAAGAGTCCCCGCGTGAGGTTCGCCGTGAGCAAGGCGATTATCCAGAGCAAGAAAGCTACCGAACCCTCCGGGTCTCCACCGATGCCAGCGCCTGCTCCATCAGCCCGTTGACATCGAAGCGCGATTCCTGCTCCTGCACCAGGGCATGAGTCGTGCGAAGCGAGGGGTGCCGATCGGCGAAAAGCGTGCAGCAGTCAATTCCTGGTCGGATGGAGATGTCAAACGTTTCGCATTTTCGTGCGGCAACGATGATGTCGTCCTTGTCATAAGTGATCAGGGGCCTGAGGATCGGAAGGTCCGCGGCTGAGTCCACTGCGGCGATGTTCTCGACCGTCTGGCTCGCCACTTGACCCAGGCTTTCACCGGTTGCAAGGGCGTGCGCGCCAATGGTCCGAGCGAGACGGCACGCGATGCGGATCATCATGCGACGGTAGAGCACCGTGCGCATTTTCGGATTTGTCACGAGCGCTATCTGTTCCTGCAATTTTCCGAATGGAACGATTTGGAGAGGCTCGGGATCCGGCTGATAACGGTTCACCACGCGGACCAGATCCTCGATTTTCTCAAGAACGTCCTCGCCTACGAACGGAGCACCGTGAAAATGGACGTATGAGACCGGTGACCCGCGCTTCAAGATTTGAATCGCTGCCACCGGCGAATCAATGCCACCCGAGAGCAACGCCAGTATTCTCGCATTCGTTCCCACCGGAAGCCCGCCTGGCCCCGGGATCTTTTCCGTCCAGATGAAGGATTCTCCCCTGCGAATCTCGAGGCCCAAGATCATCTCCGGGTTTTCCAGGTCGACCGCGATCTCTGGAAAAGCCTCCTTCAGGTTTCCTCCGATGAAGTGATCCAGCTCGATCGAGGTTTCAGGAAGGGCCTTGTCGCTGCGTTTGGTGAGCACGCGAAAACTTTTCGGAGTTCCGTGAAGTGCCATGTAATCACGAACCTCCTCGAACGCGGCGGCGAGCAGGGCTTCCTTGTCTGTCGGCACGAAACGGATAGGGCTGGCGCTTGAAATGCCGAAGAGGCGTTTCATGGATTGTCTTACGGACGCATCGCATTCGATGTGCAGAAGAATCCGGCCGTGCTGCCGTGTCACTTCCACCTTACCCGGGGAATCAGGCCCTTCCCCTTGAATCTTCGCGGCTCGCGCTACGAGTTTTCTCGCATTGATCGCAAGGCGTTCTTCAAACCATCCCCGGTTCGCACCTTTTAATGCCACTTCATGATAGCGGAGAACAATGGCGCGTTTATTCATAGGGCTCCGCCTCCCAGGCGGCGCATGCACGAGATCGAATCGTTTAGGGCATCGACAAGGGCGTCTACATGCTCGGCTTGATTGGGACGTGAGAAGCTGATTCGAAGAGAGGAAGTGCAAACGGCCTCTGGAAGTCCCATGGCCGTGAGAGTCGGATCGGGTTCAGGTTTTTTGGAGCTGCAGGCAGAGCCGGTTGCCACAAGGAAGCCTCGTTCTTCGAGAAGCCTGGCAAGGGGGCCTGCAGAGAAGCCGGGGACACTGAGGCTGACAATCTGAGGCAGAGCCGATTCCGGTGAATTCCAGCGAACTGAAGGACTCGCAGCGCTGAGGCGTTCTTTGAGTCGGGTCTGCAGAAGCAACGCATGTTCGCGGGATGCTTTCATGTTCCGAAGCGTTCGTTCCGCGGCATAGTGGAAAGCAGCGATCAGACCGGCATTTTGAGTTCCTGAGCGCCAGCCGTTCTCCTGCTCTCCGCCCCAGATCATCGGACGAAAGCGCGAGGAGGTGAGCAGTTTCGAATTCAGGACGACCAGAGCCCCGATTCCTTTCGGGCCGCCCACCTTGTGCCCGGAGATCGAAATCAGATCGACGGGAGATGGTGCGGCTGGAACTCGGATTTTTCCGAAAGACTGGACAGCGTCCGTATGAAAGAGAGCGCCGGGGACCTGTTTCTTGACCTCGCGTGCGAGCTCTTCAACAGGAAGAATAGCTCCGGTGATGTTGTTGGCCTGATGAATGCTGACCAGGAACGTAGAGGGATTCAGACGGGAACAAAGCTTTTCTGTCTCGATCTGGCCTTGCTCGTTCACCGGGATGAGCAAGGAGTCCACTGCGATGTCTTTTAACGAGAGAATCGTTTTCTTCACCGCCGGATGTTCCGTTGCGGAGGCCAGCGCGCGCGGAGTGCCGACGCTCGAGGAGTGTTTTGAGGCCAAGTAAGGAACCGTCAGCCCGTAGATGGCAAGATTGTCCGATTCCGTGCCACCTCCGGTGAAGATGATTTGCTCAGGGGCTACCTGGAAAATTTCGCCAAAAAACAGCCGTGCCTCGCGAATCGCGCGCGCGGATTGCTGTCCAAGGGCGTGCGTCGAAGAGGGATGGCCATAAGAATCGGCGCAGAAATGGCGAACCAGGTCGGCCGCTTCAGGAATGCACGGTGTGGTGGACGCGCTGTCAAAAAAATGGAAAGCCGGTGCCAAGCGTTTAACTCCCTTGCCAGGCGGCCAGGTGGCTGGAATCCTGGTGTATTTCACCGACCTTGGGGTCGGGGTGTTAACAGTTTATCTGTCCATAACACATCGAACTCACACCAAAAAGAGTGGCTGTCAATATATTGGAACCTTTTGCTCAATGATTGGGCAGTTTGTTCCGATAGGTCAGTTGGAGAACGCCACTATGATCAATTGGGAAGAGCTGAAACACATTCATGTGATCCGAAAACTCGAGGCGATCCTCGCCCAGTGGTTCCATACCGACATCTTCTTTGTCGATGAACGGGGCCAGGTGCGGAATTACGATCCGCTTGATCGGCAGCGGGAATTCAAGAATCCGCTGACGGCCAATCTCCTTCCGAAGGACAGGGGCAGGGAATGGGTCCTCAAATCGATCGCCGAAGCGAACGAGAAGATTTTTAAAAGCGACCAGCCCCATCTTTCAATTCCGGGGCCGGCGGGAGTCGAGAACATCGTGGTCTCCCGCATCAGCGTTGACCAGGACTTTCTGGGAAGTGTCTGCGCTTACAGCTATATCGACGCACAGATCACCGATGATCAGAAATCACAAGCTCGTGCCGCGGTGGAAGCCGCCGGAATGGATGGCGAGCTGTTCGATGCGGCTTTGAGCCGACTTAAAGTATTGAGCCCGGGCGAGAAGCGTTACTTCTATGCGCTCGTGGATCTGGTCGCTCAGGAAATCGTGACGTTCCACACCGAAATCAGCAAACGCGAAGAGCGGATCAACGCTCTGAACAACCAGCTTGGAAATCGGTACAGCTACGATTCGATGATCGGGAAATCCAAGCCCATGCAGGAGCTCTACTCCATGCTGGACAAGATTCGGAATTCCGAATCGACCGTGCTGGTTCAGGGCGAGAACGGTACCGGTAAAGAACTGATCGCGCGCGCGATTCATTACAATTCGCCGAGGAAAGAATCCCAGTTCGTCACCGTGAACTGCTCGGCGTTCAATGAGAACCTGCTCGATAGCGAGCTCTTTGGCCACGTCAAAGGTGCGTTCACCGGTGCGATCAAGGACAAGAAGGGCCTTTTCGAAGTCGCGGACCGCGGTACTTTGTTCCTGGACGAAATCGGCGACATGTCTCCGACGATGCAGGTGAAGCTCCTGCGTGTTCTTCAGGAGGGGACCTTCACGTACGTAGGCGGGACAGAGCAGCGGAAGGTGGACGTCCGGGTCGTTGCGGCGACCAATCGCGATCTGAAGGAAATGATCGAGATGGGAACGTTCCGTGAAGACCTTTATTATCGCATTAACGTCATTAACCTGGTGGTCCCGCCGCTGCGTGATCGCAAGGAGGATATTCCGATCCTGGTGGATCACTTCGTTTCCCGCGGCTGCAAGGAAAAGAGCCTTCCCATGAAGTCCTTTGCCAAGCGTGCGATGGAAAAGATCTTCGATTACACCTGGCCCGGCAATATCCGTGAACTTGAAAATGAAATGGAACGTGTGCTGGTGCTCTCGGGCGATGAAGTCAGGGTCTCGGTGGATCTTCTTTCTCAGCGCATTCGGGATTTCGGCGAACAGTCGAAGGTCCAGGGTGTACGGGTTGCGGGTAAGCTGAAAGACGCTCTTGAGGAGCTCGAAAAGACAATGATTCGCGAGGGACTCCGTCGCACGAACTGGAACAAGAGCCGTCTTGCGAAGGAACTTGGTATTTCGCGAGCAGGCCTCATCATGAAAGTGGAGAAGTACGGGCTCGACAAACGCAAGCTCGCAAGGCCGGGGGCCGGCGAAGCGGCCTGATCAGTCCTTCAGATCCGATCCGAATGGATAGCGCCAGCCTTTGAATTCGTTCGATGTGGACGATGACGAAGCGCTGGCGCCTTTTTTTGAAAAACCAAAGTAGAAGCGCAGAACTGCGGTGGCCTCAAGGATCGGCTTCGGGCTGAGCGTCCCGCCCGTGCTCACGAACTGAGCCGCAGCAGCCGCTCCCAATGAGAAAGTCGGGGTTACCGCCCAGAGGAATCCGGCCTCGGACAGGAAAGAGAGACTGCCTGAGACCATTTTAAATGAGTCCACGCCGGGACTTGTCGCCACTCGCCTCCATAAAACGGGGGTTACACCGCCTCCGATGAAAAACTGGCTGAGCTGAAGTCGAACCATAGGGTAGGGCGCAAGCACTCCATAATAGGTCATTCCATTGTCCACTGAGCTGGTGCTCAGCCTGGACTGCAGGCCCAGCTGGAACTCCAGCGGGATCTCGCCTCCGCTGAAGCTGTAGGCAAGCGCGAGATTGAAACTGGGGCCAAAGCCGGAACTCGGGGCATCGGTTCCGAAAAACGGCGAGGCTGAGCGGACCTGGCCCAACCCTCCTTGAAGCTCGTAGTAAAACGAGGATGCCTCTGCAGGACGGGTGATCCAGGGTAGAACTCCGAGGAGACCGATTGCCAAGTAAATAGGCGCGGAATAACGCATTTCTTTATCGTAGCGCCCTGAAATGGCCTGCGCAAACGAAGGTTTGAAACAGTAGGGAAAGCGTGTATTTAGAGACAATGACCTACATGGATAAACTCAGGGAACTCGCTGAACGGGAGAAACTTGCGGAGCTCGGTGGTGGTGCCGAGCGTATCGCGAAGCAGCATCAAACCGGTAAGCTGACCGCTCGGGAACGGATCGAGCTTCTCGTTGATCCGGGAAGTTTCACGGAGCTGGATAAGTTCGCCGTTCATCGATGCACTGATTTCGGCATGGAAGAGCAGAAAATTCTCGGTGACGGAGTTGTTACCGGTTACGGGACCGTGGCGGGCCGGACGGTTTACGTGTTTTCGCAGGATTTCACCGTTTTCGGCGGAAGCCTCTCTGGCGCCCATGCAGCCAAGATCTGCAAAATCATGGATCTCGCGGTTAAAACCGGAGCCCCCGTGATCGGTCTGAACGATTCCGGCGGCGCCCGGATTCAGGAGGGAGTGGAGAGTCTGGGAGGGTATGCCGAGATCTTCTGGCGCAATGTCCAGGCGAGTGGAGTTATCCCGCAGATCAGCGTTGTTCTTGGCCCGTGTGCGGGCGGTGCGGTTTACAGTCCCGCCATCACGGATTTCATCTTCATGGTGGAGAACACCTCCTACATGTTTGTGACCGGTCCGGACGTGATCAAGACTGTCACTCACGAAGACGTGTCCAAGGAGGCTCTGGGAGGCGCGGAAACGCACGCTGAAAAGAGCGGTGTTTGTCACTTTGTCGCTCCCGACGAGCGCGTATGCCTCCAGGACGTGCGAAAGCTCTTGTCCTATATTCCTTTTAATAACTTGGACGATGCGCCCCGAAAAGCCTCCAATGATCCCGTCGACAGGCTTTGTCTTGAGATTCCAAAGATCCTTCCCGATACTTCGAACAAGCCTTACGACATCCGAAAAATCATTGTCGATGTGGTCGATGATGGTGAGTTCATGGAAGTGCACGCCGGCTACGCAAAAAACATCGTCGTGGGTTTTGCGCACCTTGGAACGAAGACTGTCGGCATAGTCGGCAACCAACCCGCTCATCTTGCCGGATGCCTGGATATTGCGGCTTCTCTAAAGGGAGCGAGGTTTGTTCGTTTCTGTGACTCCTTCAATATTCCTCTTCTGACCTTCGTGGACGTACCGGGCTTCCTTCCGGGAACAAACCAGGAGTATGGCGGGATCATCAAACATGGGGCGAAGCTTCTCTATGCTTTCGCCGAAGCCACGGTTCCGAAACTCACCTTGATCACGCGAAAGGCGTACGGAGGGGCTTACGACGTGATGTCTTCAAAACACATCCGAGCGGATTTCAACTTCGCATATCCGACAGCGGAAATCGCCGTGATGGGCCCCGAGGGCGCGATCAATATCCTTTATCGGAAAGAAATCGCGGCCGCGGAGAAGCAGGGTCGCCTCGACGATGAACGTGCCCGCCTGGCTGAGCTTTATCGCAGCAAGTTCGCGAATCCTTATAAGGCTTCTGAGCTCGGATACGTCGACGAGGTCATCATACCGGAGCAGACCAGGCGCATCCTGATCAGCAGCCTGAGCGTTCTTGCCGGGAAGCGTGAGCGCGGGCCTTCCAGAAAGCACGGGAATATTCCTCTATGAGCGCTTCTCTCACAATGAATTCAGGGAAGAAAAGGGCTCCTGTCCTGATCGCCAATCGTGGTGAAATCGCGATTCGGATTGCGCGCACCTGCCGGGCGCTCGGGTTCCCGACCGTAGCCGTGTATTCCGATGCGGATCGGCTCGCAGAGCACGTGAAGGCCTGTGATCAGGCGTTTTATCTGGGTGGACCGGCGCCGAAGGACAGCTACTTGAACGTCGAGCGGGTACTCGCGGCGGCGAAGGCTTCCGGAGCCAGGTACGTGCATCCAGGTTATGGCTTCCTTAGTGAGCGGCCTCATTTCGCGGATGCCTGCGTTGAAGAGGGACTGATCTTCGTCGGTCCGTCTGCTGACAGTATGCGTCTGATGGGTGACAAGATCAGCGCTCGCGCGACTGTGGATGAAATCGGAGTGCCGCGGGTCCCTGGAAGTGCGGCTGCCGTAACTGATGCAGAGGAAGCTCAAAGAATTTCCGCGAAGATCGGTTATCCGGTGCTTTTCAAGGCTGCCGCGGGCGGTGGCGGAAAAGGTATGCGGCGCGTGGATAGTGCTGCGGAAGCACAGTCCGCGTTTGACTCCGCTGGACGCGAGGCGCTTTCGTCATTTGGAGACGGGGCTATTTACGTTGAGAAATACATCCTCGAACCACATCACGTGGAAATTCAGGTTTTCGGAGACGGAAAGGGAAATGCCATTCACCTCGGTGAGCGAGAATGCTCGATTCAGCGGCGGCACCAGAAAGTCTGGGAGGAGACGCCCGCACCGATCCTGGACCGCCATCCCGCCACTCGTGAAAAGATGTTTGAAGCGGCCGTACGAATCGCGAAACACGTGAAATACGCGGGGGCCGGAACCATTGAATTCATCGTCGACGGCAACGGGAACTTCTACTTCCTTGAAATGAATACCCGCCTGCAGGTCGAGCATCCGGTGACCGAATGGGTCACCGGAGTGGATCTCGTCGCGTGGCAGCTTTTACTGGCGGCCGGTGAACTCCCTCTGCCCTCCATTCCGGCTCGGACCGGATCCGCGATTGAAGTTCGGCTGTATGCCGAGGACCCACAGCATTTTCTTCCCGCGCCGGGGCCTCTTGGGGAAATTGAATTTCCGAACGGCCCGTTCGTCAGAACGGATACCTCTTTCACCGGACCGGGAGAAGTCAGCGTCCATTACGACCCGATGATCGCGAAGGTCTCGGTCTGGGCACCCTCGCGAGCAGCGGCCGTGGATCGGCTCCGCGTCGCGTTGGACGAGGTTCGTGTTCAGCCGCCTAAAAAGACTGATGGAACCCGGATCGGGTCACTTCGTACAAACCTGTCATTTTTGAGAAAGCTCGCTCGTCATCCGGTAGTGATTGGCGGGGATACCACGACGGACGTGGTCTCGAAAAATCCGGACCTGACGGAACGCACGCAACGAGCGCTGCCGCTTTCAGCGGCTATCGCACTTTCACTGAATCAGCTCATTTTCGAGTCAGGGGAAACAGCGCAGGCTCAGGTACCCAGCACCTCTGCAAGCGGGTGGTCGCTGCTTGCCCGTCGGGAAGGAGTCCGCTCATGAGTCAGCTGAAAGGCAAAGTAGGGCCATGGGAACTCGAATGGAAAACGGCGCCACATGGGCCAAGCGGGACCGGTCAGGTGACGGTCAACGGCAAAGACGTCCTTGAGGTGCGCTGGCGTCGTGATGGTCAGGGAATCTGGATCGAGCTTCCTCAGGGCGCACACGGCTATGATTTCGAGGCTGAAAAAGATGATGATGGACGAGTGAGCTATCGCGTCCTCGAACGCGGATCTGATCAGGAATGGGAGGGCTTCTCCTTTGATCGACTGGGTCGCGAAGCGGCAGGAGCGGCGGCAGGAGTGAAGAAAAAGGGAATTCGCGTTCGTGCTCAGATGCCCGGAAAGATTCTGAAAGTTCACGTCGATGTGGATGTGATCGTCGAAAAAGATCAGCCACTTGCCGTGATGGAAGCCATGAAAATGGAGAATGAAATTCGAGCGCCTCAGCAAGGGCGCGTGACAAAGGTTTCCGCCATTCCCGGCCAGGCTGTGGAAACAGGCGCAGATCTGTTTCTGATCGAGTCCGTTTAAAGAGGAATCCTATGTCTGAAAAATCGAAAGAGACGCCTGATTTTGCGACACGCTCCGGGATCGCCGTGAAGCCGGTATATCGCTCGGAAGATTGGTCACCTGAAGATCCGGACGGGGTGCTTGGGAACCCGGGAGAGTTTCCGTTCACCCGCGGCGTTCAGAAGGATATGTATCGCGGACGGCACTGGACCATGCGCCAGTACGCGGGATTTGGAACGGCGGAAGAATCCAATCGACGCTACCGCTACCTGCTTTCACAGGGAACAACGGGACTTTCCGTTGCGTTCGACCTGCCCACTCAACTGGGCTATGACCCGGACCATCCGCGTGCCAAAGGGGAGGTCGGTAAGGTCGGAGTTTCGGTTTCCACTCTGGATGACATGCGAATTCTGTTCGATGCGATCGACCTTTCGAAAGTATCGACATCCATGACGATCAACGCGACGGCTGCCGTGCTCCTGGCCATGTACGTGGCGGTCGCGGAAGAGAAGGGGGTTCCGGTCCCGGAGCTCCGCGGAACCGTGCAGAACGACGTACTCAAGGAGTACGTCGCGCGCGGGAATTATATCTATCCGCCCGAAGGAGCGCTTCGGCTCGCGACTGACATGTTCGCCTGGTGTTCGCAGAATACGCCTCGATGGAACCCGATCAGTATCTCGGGCTACCATATCCGTGAGGCCGGCTCGACGGCCGTGCAGGAGCTGGCCTTCACGTTCGCAAACGCGATCGCGTACACGGAAGCAGCCGTGCGCCAGGGCCTCTCGGTTGATCAATTCGCCGGGCAGCTCTCGTTCTTTTTCAACGTCCACAGTGACTTTTTTGAGGAGATTGCGAAGTTTCGCGCAGCCCGGCGGATCTGGGCGAAAATCATGAAAGAGCGATTCGGCGCGAAAGACCCGAGAAGCTGCATGTTGCGTTTTCATTCGCAGACGGCAGGGTCCACGCTGACAGCTCAGCAACCTCAGAACAACGTCGTGCGCGTGGCTCTTCAGGCGATGGCAGCGGTTCTGGGTGGAACACAGTCGTTGCATACGAATTCGCTTGATGAGGCGCTCGCGCTCCCGACGGAAGCGTCTGCGCGCCTGGCGCTGCGAACCCAGCAGGTGATCGCGAATGAGACGAACGTCACGCAGACAGTCGATCCCCTCGGTGGCAGCTGGTATCTGGAAAAACTCACGGACGAACTCGAGGAGCGTGCTCGTCGACTGATCGATGACATCGAAAAGCGCGGTGGAACCGTGAAGTGCATCGAGAGCGGGTTCATTCAGGGGGAGATCGCATCTTCAGCCTACCTGGACCAGAAGAGAATAGACCAAGGGGTTATCCGGGTAGTCGGCGTAAACTGCTTTAACGAAGATCAGGAAGTAGAGGGTGTTGACCTTCTCAAGGTTTCCGCTGATCTCGAGGTGAAGGCGGTGGAACGGCTTCGCGCCTATCGTTCGAAACGTTCCGCGGGCGCTTTGAAGGAAAGTCTGAATCGCCTGGAGGCCGGAGTGAAATCCGGTGAAAACCTGCAGCAGCTTATCCTCCTGGCCGTGAAATCCGGTGCCACACTGGGCGAAGTGTCCGACAGTCTGAGGAAAGTTTTCGGCGTTTACCAGGAGTACGCGGGTTATTAACTCTGGGACGTGATGCGGTCCACCAGCGCCTGGTGTTCAGGCAATCCGATGTTCCTTCCTACGTCCGCGACAGCGACCGGGCGATAGGCTTCTTTGAAGAATTCTTTTTTTACCTCGGAAATACGTGCAGCGGCTTCGATCACAAGCTCCGGAGCGAGCCTGCCGTTCTCGAGTGCTTGCGCGACCGCGGCATATGCTCGTCGGGTGCCGTTTTCCGAACGGTAAATCAGAAGGTCGCATCCCGCTTCGATGGCGAGACAGGGTGCTTCTTCCTGGCCGAAATGATCCGCGATGGCCTTCATTTCCATGTCATCCGTGACGATCAGGCGCGAGTACCGCAGTTCCCCGCGCAGAAGCTCCCGAAGTGTTTTTCGGGAGAGAGTTGCCGGGAATTTGGGATCAATCCTGGGGTTCAGGATATGGGCTGTCATGACCATCGAGCAATGCGACTTGAAGGCCCGGGTAAACGGCCTCAGTTCGCGATCCAGGAGGGACGACCAATCCGCATCCACTTTTGGAAGGGCCATGTGAGAGTCGGTGCTCGTATCGCCATGTCCTGGAAAATGCTTCACGCAGGGTTGTACCCCATGTACAAGATGCCCGCGAACGACGGCGCTGCTCATTTTCGTAACCAGCTCTTCCGTGTCCCCGTAAGCCCGATTCCCGATCACCTGGTTTTTAGGATTCGTGACAATATCCGTCACGGGGCAGAAATTGACGTTCACGCCGACAGCTTTCAGTTCTTTGGCCATCATCTCGGAAATTTCGAAGGCAAGCTTCGGCGAATTTTTCACGCCGATCGACCAGGCATCCGGAATCCGGGTGAAACCTTTCTTAAAGCGCTGAACACGACCGCCTTCCTGATCCACGCAGACCCAAAGGGGGAGCTCCCTGCGGCACTCCTGCACCTGGTTGATCAGTTCTGCCACCTGGGCAGGGCTGTCGTAGTTAGGCGCGAACAGAATCACGCCGCCAATATCAGCTTGGGAAATGAAAACCGAAGTATCGTTTGAAAGTTCCAGTCCGCTGAAGCCTGTGATGAAGAGGCGCCCAAGTACCTGGCGCGCAAGATCGACGTTGTTGGACATGCTCGTCATCATACGCCAGGAATTAACGGAACAGCTAGATTTTTGGCCTTCTTTTCAAACCTGAGCGCGGTATCCGGATAATTTCTGCGTCAAAAGCTGCAGGGAAAGTGCAGTGAGTACAAGCGGTAATCCCGAGCCCAAAGCGACATGGGGAGCTTCGATCAGGTATTCCTTTCCTTGCGCCAGAAGGGATCCCCAGGTGTCTTGCGCGTAGGGGGCTCCAATTCCAAGAAAAGTGAGCGTGGCTTCCGCGATCAGGGCTTGGGCGAACAGATTGGGGGTTTTAACAGCACAGAGAGAGGCCGCAGCGGGAAAAAGATGGCGTCTGATGATGGAGAGAGGGGGGGCTCCCAGGCTTTTGGCTGCCACGATATAATCTTCGGCCAGCAATTCACGGCTGCGCACGTATACAAGGCGGACCATTCCCGGAGCGATGCCGATGAGCAGGGCGGCTGAAAGAGTTGTCCACCCGGGTCCCAGTACAGCAGCAAGCAACAGGGAAAAAAGGAGCGACGGAAAGGCAAGAAAAGCCTCCAGCAGGCGCAGGAAGGGAAAACGTATCCGATTCGGGAGCAATGCGACCGCGCAGCCGATCCCGAGCGCGAGGATGCAGGAGAGCGCGGTTGCAAAGCTCGCGAACAGAATGCTCACGAACGAGGCCCTGAGCGTCAGCATCAGGAGATCCCTTCCGAATGCGTCGAAACCGAAGAGGTGAGCGCCTGCTGGTGGCAAAAGACGGTTTACAAGTTCATGCGATAAAGTGGTCAGCTGCATGCTGGCGGCAGCGATCGACCAAAGCACGATCCAGGCGGCTGGAACATTCCTCAACTGTCTTTGCATGGTTCCCACCGACTTTGAAGCCAATCTCCGAGACTATTGGCGACGAGACACGCGGCTGCCGCAGTGAAGACTCCGGCCTCGACCATCGGATAATCACGTTGCAGCACGGCCTCGACGATTCCTGAGCCAAGTCCGTTCCAGTCAAATACGATTTCAGTTACAAAGGCGCCGGCCAGAAGTCCGCCGAATTGGGTACCCAGATATCCGAGGAGTGCTCCTGAAACAGGGGCCAGGCCATATTTCACGAGCACCTTCCATTCAGGTACGCCTCTGGCGCGAGCGCCCGGTGCGGCGCCCCAGTTCAGGCTCTCGACAACGCGGACGCGAACCAGGCGGGCCCATAAACCAGAGACACTGACGGCCAGGGCCAAAGCGGGAAGGCCGATGTGTCCCCCGATCGGGAAAATCGGGATCCACACCGCGAGCAGGAGTATCCAGATCGGGCCAGACCAGGCGGTCGGTACAGCCGCACTGATTGCACCGTGCAGGGTGCAGAAGCGGTCGGCCCAGCCGCCTGGGCGCGCCGCGGCGGCCAGGCCGAGCCAGAGGCTGAAGCCCGCTGCGAGGAGCAGGGCTGTTGTCGTGAGCATCAGCGTGTTTCTGAAGCGTCGAGCAAGGTCGGGTGCAATCGGGTTCCGCGAGGCGAGCGAGGTGCCAAAGTCACCCTGGAAGGCGGAACGGAGATCGTTAAGGGCCGAAAGCAGAAAGGGGCGGTCCAGCCCGAGTTCGGATCTTAAAACCTCTGGAGGTATGGTGGTTCCGGTTTCCGCGATCACTGCTTCCAGGGGATCGCCGGGAAGAGCGCGAATGGTCGCACGCGTCGCCAGGAACAGCGCCATGAGAAGAAGCAGAAGTGATGCGACTCTGGTCAGCAGATTCACTCCGACGTTTTCAGGAATTGAAGTGCTACGGACTTCTGGACTCGTTCAACCACGGTTCTCATCGCGGGCATCTCGATGCGCACGGCCTCACCCGAGTCCTCCACCCACCAGAAACTCTGGACATCGCGATAAGTGACTCCCAGTTTCTGTGTTTTCGATTCCTTGGCGAACGCATCCGGCTTCTCTGGTTTTACCCGGCCAAGAGCGGGAGAGAATCCGTTCTCGAAGCCATCCTCCGGAATCGTGGTGAAGGCGAGGCTCTTGCCATTTTTCAGCTCAGGCAGATGCTTCGAAATCCACACGGGAAAAAACTGGGAGAAGAACGCAGCTTTAGGAAGGTTTCGTTTCGCTATCGGCAATTGCTCGCTTCCTTTTTTCGTCCGGACCGACAGGACATTGCCATTCTTCACCGTCCCATCAATTGCGATTTCCGTGCTTCGATAGGTCGCGTGAAAATTGAAGAAGAGGGGTTTCAGATCCAACGTGTCTTCGGCGAAAGCCCCGATCTGCTCCTCGTTGAGGAAATCCTCTTCCGTCTTCCACACGTGGCTTTGAAGGAAAAGCCGATCTTTTTTCAGTTCGAGCTTCTCGTTGTAATAGCCGTAGGGAATTTTCCCCCCAATGGTGATGGTGTACCAGGTGTCGCGGAGGGTCTTGTCTGCGCCAAAAGCGAGCGAAGAGGTGAAAAGGCTGATAACCAACAGAAATAGAAGGGCTTTTTTATATCTCATCCCCTCAACGGTAGACCTAGAGAGACCTTTTCGCAAGAATTGGCGAGTCGATCGCAGCAAGCGACCTCAAGCCGCTTTTTTTCGGGTCAATTTAAGAGAAAGCCCATAAAATCCTAAGAGTGATCAAGAGTACTGCAATGCGTGCCTGTGAGGCTGCTCATGGATTTGGCTGACTCTGAACAACTTGTTATCTATGTCGGGTATGGACTGGTGTTTCTTGCCACGTTCATCTTTGCCCGCATGTTGCTCAAGGAAGGCGAGGTCCGAGCTGCCCAGGAGAACCTGGAAGCCGGCTCGAAAGAACCCAGCAACGGCCTGGTCAAGATCACTCGACCCTTTTTCACTCAGTACGTCATGCCCATCGTCCGCGGAAAGCCGTACTGGGACAAGAAACGTAAGAAATATCGCCGAAAAATAGTGGCAGCCGGATTGAAGGATGAACTCACTCCCGATGAATTCATTTCCTTCAAGCTTTTCCTGATTCTCTTCTTTCCGATTGTCGGGGGTATTCTGAATGCGATGGATCTCCTTGATCTGGACCTGAAAACGCTGGTCGGTTCGGCCGCCGCGGGATGGTTTTATCCGGACCTCTGGGTGAGACAACGCCTGCAGGCCAGACAGAAAAAAATTCTGGTATCCATGCCGTTTGTCGTCGATTTGCTGGCGCTTTCAATGGAAGCGGGCCTGGATTTCATCGGTGCGATCGGGAAGGTGGTTGAAAAGTCACAGCCAGGTCCATTGGTGGAGGAATTAGCCCAGCTGTTGAAGGAGATCAAAGTCGGGTCTTCACGTCAGGAGGCATTACGGGAAATGTCCCTCCGAATAGACATGACGGAGATGAACTCGTTTGTCGCGATTCTTATTTCCGCGGACCAGATGGGGGCCTCTATTGGCAAAATCCTTCGTGCGCAGTCCGAGGCGATTCGAGGCGAGCGAATGCTTCGAGCGGAGAAGGAGGGTGCGAAAGCGGGGCAGAAGATCCTTATCCCGCTCATGTTCATCGTCTTCGCGGTTTTCGTGATGGTGATCGGTCCGTTTGTCCTCAGTTTCCGCTACCCGAACGGAGTACCGTAAAAATTCAGGCGGCGGGAGCCGGCCGATGGAGTTTCGGGTGCGCGAGTTCCACCGTGCTTGCCTGAGGACCCTCCTCGCCGAGTTCCTCAGAGAAACGAACCTCCACGCCCACTTGGAGTCTGTCAAAGTCGGCATTCACCAGGCTGTTGCTATGGAAGTAGAAGTCACGGTTATCCATGCTGCGGATAAAACCGAATGCGCCACGATCATCCCAAAGTAGTTGCGTTACCCGGCCGTGCAACGGCCCGGCTCGCTCTTTCAGGTGGGTGCGCACGCGTCGACGCCGGACGTAATCCTGCAACTGACGCTGTGCGATCGCGAACGAGTCACGTAACGCAACGTACACATCTCCGTGGGCCCCGTCGAAATCGTGGCAATTTCCCACGACGATTTCCTCGCCGGGCACCGTGATATCAATGCGCGCGTAATAGAGGTTTCCTTTGTGGTGTTTTCGATGGGCCTTTCCAACCGTGATGCGGCAGCTGGTGATCTGGTGAAAGAATTGCTCGAGCTTGTCCGCTCGTTCGCGGATCTGAAGGACGACCGCATCTGTCGGCGAAAAGTCCCGGAAGGCGATCTTTATCGGGATCTTCATTCCCGAAGTATCTGCAAAATCCGGTGCCGATGGCGAACGGCGTTACGCCTGTCCGGCGTAAACCAGGATCCAGCGAAGGGCAAAACCACCGCAAAGAACCAATACGGGTGCAACCAAGGTCGGTTTCAGGCCGCGCGCTGACTCGATCAGTTTCAGGGTAAAAGGCACGAGCAGGCCGCCCAGAACGACAAGCGACCAGAAAGGCGCGGTGTACTTTCCGCCCAGAAATGCCTCGTTCGCCAGGGCACCATCAGGGCCGCTGATGGTCGCCAAACCAAGCAGATAAATGAGGATAAGGAGAAGTTCGATTCCTATCGCGGCCATGTCCCAGCGACGGAAAAAATGGTGTTCCTCGTCTTTCATCGGGAACAGAAGCGCGAGTGCCGCCCCGGCTGAAATCCCGGACGCGAGAAACAACGGACCGAGAATCGCCGAGTTCCATACTGGCCGACCCGTAGAGCTCAGCAGAATCCCGGTATAGATTCCGAGTGCAGCGCCCAAGCCGATGTTCGCTGCCCGGATCAGTCCTTCGTGTTCCTCGGCAAATTGTCTGATAGAGGCAAGGACGTTTGCGGAGCGAAGCCTGTTACCCAGCCAGTTCAACTCCGACGGCGAAAGTCGCAGAACGCCAAGAAGCATCGCCACCGGATAAATGCCCAAGAGAATCCATGCGCCCCAGGACATCGGAGAACTCCATTTGAACGCGAGATAAAACCTGTAGACGTGCAGCTTGTTCGCAAGGTCCAGGAAAAGCGCTCCCATGCCGATTGAAAGCAGGATTGGAGCGGCAAAAGGCAGTAAGCGAACCCAGGTGGAGTTGTTCTTTTTCCCGAGACTAGCGGAAAGGATCATTGCTCCTGCCGCCATCCCACCGAGAAACAGATATACCGGGATTTCCCACCCCCAGATATGCAGCTGTGGGTCGATGGAAGGATTTGTGCGGATCAGATCTATTTCGTTCATTGCTCTCTCCAGTTCAGCCGCTGCAACCGCCGCCGCCACTCTTTTTCTTGAATCCGCCTCCTGATGACGGCGCAGGCGGAGGTGGGGGGGCTTGTTTCATTCCGGTCAAGGTCGCGTGCAAGGTGCTTCTGAATCGGAATTCCTCGATCTCCGCTTCGCTCGCGCCATTTCCCGGAAAAATCGGTGCGCTCAGGGCAAAGGACTTCCAATTCGAAAATCCGCCGCTGAGGAGTTTTATCCTTCCCGGATAATCCCGCGCGGCAGGCGGAACTTCTGTCAAATCGCTTTCGCCCACGAGTACGAGCAGTTGGGTTCCGGGTGCATTCTGAAGATCCAGTTCGCCGAGCTTTTCCATCGGAACGCATTCCGAACCGGGAATTCGTACTCTGGTGCAGGCTTCCAGGGCTCTCAAGTCAATGATTCTGAGATCCCAAGGTTGTTCGAGTACTTTGCGCGCGACTTCTGTCGCCGTGACGCTGCCTGCGGCAGCGGCCGAAACCGGAGTCTGAGTCATCAGGAGGGAACCGAGCCCGAGTGCCGCGAGGCCCGCAAAACTTCCAAAAGCCAGCCGACGCGCACCGCTTAGAACCGGATTGGAACGGGTATCCACGATTCCATCGGACGAGCCGTGAAGCTTCGCGCGGAACAGCTGCTCCACTTTCTCCGCGCCCATGAAACACCCTGCAGCCATCAGGGTTACCGCTAGCGCCAAGAGGGGAGCCGGCACTCCAAGCAGATCATAGAGATAAACGTGACCGAAATTACTGCTGTTGTGAAAGGTTGACAGGGAGGTGAACGCATCGAGGCCCTCAGAATAAAGCACCGTACCCAAAACCACGCCCGCAAAGGCAACAACCCCATCCAGATTGCCCGAAGCACTCGCGACTATGGACGTTCCCGGACAATACCCTGCGATGATGAATCCTGCGCCAAGCAGGAGACCGCCGACCAGCATCGGCCAGAGCAGGGTCGTACTGGTCGCATAGTCAGAGATCGCCTTCAGATCCGCGATTCCGAAGCCGGAAAGCACGATCACGCCCAGCATGGCCGTTACGATCGCGGTGAACATCACTTTAAAAACGGTCATGTCATAGAGGTAGAACTGCGCCGCGAGCTTTTTCGCGCGTCCAAAGCCCGCGCGTTCCAGAACGAATCCGAAGCCGAAACCTATGAGGACGGCCATTATCAGCCCCAGTTCCCTTTGCGAGGTCAGGAGAGCGTCGATTGGGAATATCATAACCATTGTCTCCTCGTCAGTTTCGCGAGTGCATAACCGCCCGCGAAAACCGAGAACATGAACAACCAGCTGCCGGCCGAAAGCATCGCCCCCCCGGTAAGCGCCTGTCCTGAGGTACACCCGCGTGCGAGTCGCGCGGCAATTCCCATGATAATGCCGCCCGTAAGCGCCAGAACAAGGCGCTTCTTCGTAGAAACGTTCGGTCCTTTCTGAATTCCCAATTTCAAACGCCCGGCGGAATAGGCGGCGACCCAGCCGCCCAGTAATGCGCCAAGCACTTCGAAGATCAGCCAGTCGTCAAGCGGACTTGCACCGTCGGCTTTGAAGCCCGACATGGCCGCACTTGCGTCAACGTGAGACGAAGCCACCGAGTTCAATGCGGCGACCCCTAGCCGGTGCGCGGCTCCCGAAGCCCCGAGACCTTTGCTCATGAGAACGAGCGAGGAAAGAAGCACCAGTCCGAGTGCCACTCCAGCTACGTAAGGATGCCAGAATTTTTCTGAATCTTTCATGCCCATGACTCCTAAATGAGGAAATAAACGTTCGGACGCGCTCCGGTTCCCGGGTTCAGCGTCTTCCATTCTCGTGAACTGAGGAGGCGTGCAACTTCGCTTTCTGAATCGTTGAGATCTCCGAATCGAAGCGCCTTCGTCGGGCATGTTTCGACGCAGGCGGGGAGTCCGCCTTTCTGCACCCGGTGAATACAGAAGGTGCATTTGTCGACATGCCCTTTGGGGTGGACGTAACGTGCCTCGTAAGGACATGCCGCGATACATGCCTTGCAGCCGGTGCACTTGTCATGATTCACGAGGACGATTCCGCCTGTGGAAACATAGCTCGCCCCGGTCGGGCACGCGCTGACGCACGGTGATTTGCTGCAATGGTTGCAGCGTTCGGAACGGATCTCCTGTGACAGCGCGGGAAATATTCCCTGGGTTTCGGTCACGATCCAATCGCGCGTGGCCCCCGGTGGAAGCCGGTTTTCCTGTTTGCAGGCGATCACGCAACTATTGCAACCCACGCAACGTTTTGTGTCGACGGTCATCACATATCGCTTCTTTTCGCCAAAGATCACGATTTCACCTCCGGCTTCTCCAGTCGTACAAAATTAACACTCATTCCGGTTCCACCCATGAGAGGGTCGATCTTGTAGCGGGTCACCAACCCGCTATCGGAAGCGCCCCTCCCTTTCGCAAGCGTAAGACCTTGAGCTGTGTGTCCGAAGCCGTGGACAAGATACACGCAATCGCCGCGAATGCGTTCGGTGACCTTTACTTTCACGGAATTCGAACGCGCGCCGTCCTGATTCACGAGCACGACCTTATCGCCTGATTTCAAGGGGCGTCCGAGTACCGGGATTGTTTTCGCGATGCTGGCGTTGATCCAGACCTCATTTTCCGGATAGCTCTCGAGCAGAATGCGGTTGTTCGTGGTCCGACCAAAGGTGTGAACGGGGGAGCGGCCCATCAGCAACCGGAACATGCCGGGAGGTGGCTCCTCTGGCGGGTAGAAGTTCGGGATGGGATCAAACCCCATTTTCTTGAGAGCGGCGCTGTGCAGTTCGATCTTCCCGCTTTCAGTTCCAAAAGAGGGGATTAGACCTTCTTCTTCGCAAACCGGCTCCTTTTTCCCGAGAATCACACCCGTGCGTGTCAACTCGTTCCAGTCATAGCCGCCCAGGTCGATCCTCTTGTGAACGTGATTTCGGGCGTCGTGCCACGCGAAATTTTCGCCAAGGCCCAGGCGTTGCCCGAGTTCTTTTGCGATCCACCATCCTGGTTTCGAGTCGTACAGGGGAGGAATCACCTGCTGACGAATGGCAAGGAACGGCTGTTTGTAACTGGCTGCGTAGATGTCGTCGTCACGCTCCAGGTACGTGCACTCCGGCAGCACGACGTCGCTCCAGCCACAGATTTCTGCGGGCATGGTGTCGATCGTCGCGATGAAATCGAGAGCCTGGATGGCGCGGATCGTTTCGGCCGCGTTCGGAAGCGACTGAATCAGATTCGTCCCGTAAACGAGCCAGGCTTTGATGTCGTACTCGGATTTGCCGGACATCGTCGCTTCGCAGAGGCCAGAGGCAAGAACTTCGTCGGCGATCGGATAGCCGCCGGCTTTAGGTTTGTCCGCCGGAGGACGAGGTTTGTGCTTCGAGGCGGGTCCTGGAAACGGCGGAAGCTTCATTTTCGGATGCGCGATGTAGCCACCCTTGCGGCCGTAACTTCCGAGAAGCGCGGCCACGATCGCCATGGCCCGCGCGCGCTGGCTGTCATCACCATACCACGTCGCGTGCCTTCCGGGATGTATCAGCGAAGCGGGTTTGAAGCCTGAAATGAAACGCGCGGTTTCGCGGATGAGTTCCGGTTTGATTCCGGTGATGGGGTAAGCCCACTCAGGAGTTTTGTCCGCGACGTGCGCTTTGAGTTCATCAAAGCCCACGGCATGTTTAGCGAGATAATCCACGTCATAGCGCTTTTCCGTCACGATGACGTGCATCCAGGCCAGAAGAAGCGCGATATCGGTTCCGGGCTTGATCGGCAGCCAGTAACGAGCTTTGCCGGCAGCCACCGAAAAACGGGGATCGACAACAACCAGCTGCGCACCGGAATCAAGCGCATCCGCGAATTCCTGGACCTGCGTGTTGTGCATGTTTTCGCCGAGGTGACTTCCGATCAGCGTGATGCAGCGGGCATTTTTGATATCAATACCTTCGGGCGAACCCAGGGCTGAACCGAAGGTCAGCAAGTAGCCCGCTTCACGAGGGCCACGACATTGCGCATAGGAAGGGGCGCCGATATTCGGTGAGCCGTAGGACTTCATGAGCTGGGTGAACCAGGAGCCGCCGAATCCATGTGTGAAAAGGGCTAGTGCTTCGGGGCCATGTTTTTTCCGGACGAGGTCGAGTTCGTGCGCGACCTTGTCGAGAGCTGTGCCCCAGTCCACTTCCGAGAACACTTCTTCTCCGCGCTTTTTCGTGCGGAGCAAGGGCTTTTTAAGGCGGTCGGGGTCGTAGAGCATTCCCACTCCGCCGGCACCGCGAGGACAGAGTTTTCCATTGGAAAGCGGGTGCGCCGGGTTTCCGGTGAGCTTCGTCACTTCACCGTTTTTCACATGCGCCAGGACGCCGCATTTCCAAAAGCAGATTTCACAGAAGGTGGGGACCACCTGATCGCCATCAGTCGCGGGGTCGGGAATCGAATTGCCGTCCAACCCCCACCATTTCGTTCCGAGGCCGGAGGTGACAGCAAGAGCTCCTGTTCCGGCTGCGCTGATTTTAATGAAATCCCGTCGGGTGAGCTTCTTCATGCTGAGCAGTTCTCCATGCACTTCATCAAATTGCGGAGCTGAGGTTCGAGAATTCTGTAATGCGCGAACCCACCCACTCGGGTTGCTCCGACAAGGCGCCGCATCCTCAGTATCTGAAGCTGCTGAGAAACGATCGCCTGGTTCACTCCGAGTTTATCCGCCAGACCGTTAACGTGCTCTTCTTTTTGGCAGAGCAGGGCCACAATCCTGATTCGCAGCGGGTGGGCCACTGCTTTCAATATTTCGGCTACATGGGCGGAATGAGACATGTTTGAAGCGAGGTCTTCCATAAGAGCATTTCCAATGCATTTCCGGGTTTGGGTTATATTTACTTATTTATATATCTCGATAACCAGGGAGGTCAATTATTTCAGTAAAGTCATAAAAACTAAGGAGTGCGCGCAGAACGGTCGATAAGAAGACAGAATGCGTTCCATCCCGATTTTCTTGAGTTTTTTTGTTTCAGCTCTTTTGTTGGTCCCTTCGGGCGCCTTTGCTGCCGGAGGAGGGGGAGGCCTCTATGCCCCGATTGTTGAGCTTGGCGCGAACATGCATACCGGGGATTCCGGTAAGAGCATCAGCGGAGCGATGACTTATGTGGTGACTTTTCGCGCAGAAAAACGAAAAGGCATGTTTCGGCCCTCAATTGCCGCAGATCTCGGTTACACTTCAGGCACCGCTTCCATCGGAGCTGAATTGCCTGGTTTCACGATGATGGGAGCTGGGTTCCTGGGGGGCATTCACGTTTTCCCGTTCACCACCGGCCGTTTTCAGCCATTTTTTGGCGGAAGTGGGGTCCTGGCCTGGAACTTTCTGAAACTTCCGACCCCGCCTGCCGGAACAGAACCGAACACCCAAGGCCTATCTCTCGGGTATCAGGCCAGTGCGGGAGTGGATCTTCGTTTCGGGAATTTGGAGGGTCAGGCGATCCGGATCCACGGTTCGCTTTGGTCCGTCAGCAGTTCCCTCGCGGGTGTCAGCGGCTTTCAGCTGGCCGGTTTTCGTCTCACCCTCGGCGTGTCTTATTGAGTTGCATCGAGCCGCATATTTTCAAAAATAAGCCAAAAATTCGGAGCAGCTCTCGGGGCTCAAAAAAAGGATTTTTCGTCAATCCCCATTCTGATGAATGCGACGCGTAAAACCTTAGAAATTGTCTTATATTCAGCCCGAAATACAAAAAAACCCAAGCAGCATCGGCACCTAACGCAGGTGCGAGCATTCCACTAATAGGGGGTTAATTTTTTAGCACCACAATCTATTGTGGTCCTTTTTGACAGACGCCCCATGTTCGGTGCACGCTGGTTTCAAAGAGCAGGACTGGTTGCGATAGGTTCCAAAATGGAGCAAAGCGCGATTAGCAGGTGGCGAAACAGTCCGCTTTGAGGTTAAGAAACACAGTTCGGAGAGCTGAGTCATGGAGAAGATTGTGGAGAAGACGCCAGTGAATTTGAATGTCGATAAAAACGTTTCGGAACTCCCGTTCGGGGATGTCCTTTCAACCAAAGTCGGGAAGGTGAAAAAAACGACCCGCCGCACTGAACCGCAGCGGTCAGCGGCTGCCGTCGTGAGTGTGGATCGCTATTTCACCCAGGACCTTCACGAACGCGGCCAACGCCCCTTGGAAGTGGTTGAGTATGTGAAGTCCTCCTCCAAGATCAAGGATACGGAAGGTCGGAGCGTTTTCGAAATGAAGGACGTGGAAGTTCCAGCCGCCTGGAGTCAGCTCGCGGTGGACATTCTGGTCTCCAAGTACTTCCGCAAAGCCGGTGTCCCCGTCACGAATCACGAGACATCCATCCGCCAGGTCGTCCGTCGCCTCGCGCATACGCTCAGCACCGCAGGCGAAGAAATGGGCTACTTCTCCGCGGCAACGGCCGAGGTTTTCGAAGACGAGCTTTCCTATCTTCTCATTCATCAGATGGGCGCGTTCAATTCGCCGGTCTGGTTCAATCTGGGCCTCTATCACCAGTATGGAATTGAAGGCACTGGCGGCAGCTTTGCGTGGGATCCTGCGGCTCGTCGTCTTGTGGAAACCAAGAACGCTTATTCGCGTCCCCAGTGTTCAGCCTGTTTCATTCAGTCAGTGGACGATGATTTGATGTCCATTTTCCAGCTCGTTAAAAATGAAGCCCGCCTGTTCAAGTATGGTTCGGGCACGGGCACCAATTTCTCGAAGATCCGAGGCAGGCAGGAAAAGCTTTCGGGTGGGGGACTCTCCTCCGGTCTGATGAGCTTCCTCGAAGTCTTCGATAAAGGCGCGGGAGCCACGAAATCCGGTGGAACCACCCGGCGCGCGGCCAAGATGGTCTGTCTTGAGATGGATCATCCCGAGATCGTGGATTTCATCACCTGGAAGAGCCGTGAAGAGCGGAAAGTCGCCGCTTTGATTGCGGCGGGCTACAGTTCTGACTTCAATGGTGAAGCCTACAAAACAGTCGGAGGCCAGAACGCGAACAATTCACTTCGTGTCACGGATGAGTTCATGAAGGCCCTGGAAACGGGCGGGAAGTGGCATACGCGCGCTCGGACGAATGGCGAAATCATCGATACGTATGAGGCCAAAGATCTCTGGAAGATGGTCGCTGAAGCTGCCTGGGCGTGTGCGGATCCGGGACTCCAGTTCGATACCACCATTAACGATTGGCATACCTGCCTCGGGACGGATCGAATCAACGCATCCAATCCCTGCTCGGAATTCATGTTCCTGGACGACACGGCCTGCAACCTGGCTTCCTTGAATCTCGTGAAGTTCCTGAACAAGGATGGAAGCTTTGACATTGAAGCTTATCGCAGGGCTTCCCGCGTATTCATCATCGCGCAGGAAATTCTCGTCGGCCTATCGAGTTACCCGACCGAAAAAATCGCCAAGAATTCTTATGAGTATCGCCCGCTCGGTCTCGGTTACGCGAACCTTGGAACGTTGCTCATGTTGATGGGCATTCCTTATGACAGCGACGAAGGCCGTGCCTGGGCCGCATCCTTGACAGCGATCATGTCGGGGCATGCTTATGCCGTCAGTGCTGAAGAAGCCAAGGTCATGGGTCCGTTCGATGGATATGAGAAGAACCGGGATGCCATGCTTCGGGTCATCGCGAAACACCGCGATGCTGCCACCCAGATCGATGCGACAAAGGTGCCGGCTGAGCTGACGAAAGCCGCGAAAGAGGATTGGGATCTCGCCCTGGAACTGGGGGCGAAGCATGGGTTCCGTAATTCACAGGTGAGCGTGCTGGCTCCTACGGGAACCATCGGTCTCTTGATGGATTGCGATACCACCGGCGTTGAACCGGATTTCGCCCTCGTCAAGTTCAAGAAGCTTGCTGGCGGTGGCTACTTCAAAATCGTGAACCAGTCCGTTCAACTGGCTTTGAAAAACCTGAACTATACGGATCAGCAGATCTCGGACATCATCCGTTATCTTCTGGGCGCGATGAACCTCGAAGGTACGCCTCACGTGAATCGTGAATCACTCGCGAAGCTGGGTCTGACCACTGCGGAGATCGCGAAGATTGAAAAAGGACTTCCGGGAACTTTTGAGCTCACCAGCGCTTTCACCCGTTTCGGTATGGGTGATGAGATGCTGAAACGCATTGGTGTTCCGGTTTCGGAGTTCGAGAAGCCCACGTTCAACCTGCTCAGCTGGTCCGGCATGACGGAAAAGCAGCTGGCCGAGGCCAACGAGGCGATCTGCGGTACGATGACCATTGAAGGCGCTCCCCATCTTCGCGATGAGCACCTGCCGGTATTCGACTGCGCCAACAAGTGCGGCATCAAGGGCAAGCGATTCATCGCACCGATGGGCCATGTGTCCATGATGTCGGCTGTTCAGCCGTTCCTTTCGGGCGCGATCTCGAAGACGGTAAACGTCCCGAACGAAACCACGGTGGACGAAATTGCCGATATTTATTATCAGGCCTGGAAAAAGGGTCTGAAGGCAATCGCTCTTTACCGGGATGGATGCAAATTGTCGCAGCCTCTTTCGGCGAAGAGCGATAAAAAGACGGAAGAGAAGACTGATGTTCCGCAGGTCGTCGCCGCAACGGTTGTCTCATCGGCCGCTTCAGTTGATCCGCAGCAGGCTCTGAAGCCGAGCCGTCGCAAGCTCCCGGCCAAGCGCATGGGCTTCACGCAGGAAGCGTCCGTCGCCGGACACAAGGTCTATCTTCGTACGGGTGAGTATGAGGATGGAACGCTTGGAGAAGTCTTCATCGACATGCATAAGGAGGGCGCTGCGTATCGTTCCATGATGAACTGCTTTGCGATTTCCGTGAGTCTGGGACTGCAATATGGGGTGCCGCTCAAGGAGTTCGTCGATAAGTTCACCTTTACGCGCTTCGAGCCCTCAGGTTTCGTGGAGGGGCACCCGAACGTGAAGATGGCGACCTCGATCGTGGATTACATTTTCCGCGTTGTCGGTATGGAATACCTCGGAAGGACGGATTTCGTTCAAGTGAAGCCCGCCGTGGATCTCACCGCCGAAAAAGGTGCCGCCTCCCAGGTGTATCCGAAAGAACCGTCCAAGATCATCGCCCATGAAGCGGCGACCGTCGCCGTATCAGCACAATCGGGACATCTCGCTGAGATGATGGGCGACGCGCCTCCTTGTGACAGCTGTGGCCACACGACCGTGCGAAACGGCGCCTGCTACAAATGCTTGAACTGCGGCAACAGCATGGGCTGCAGCTGATCTAAACAGGCCATTCAGGGGGAAGGGCTGCTTCCAAGTGAAGCAGCTCTCCCGATGAAAGCGGAAGTGAGAGTCTCCAGGCGTGTAGCCAGAGTCGAGGAGCTGGAGTTCCTCCGTAGATGGGATCTCCGGCTAATGGCCACCCAGCTGCGGAAAAATGGCAACGTATCTGGTGCATGACGCCCGTCGTGATCTCGATTTCGAAATCACGGGAAACCGGCGAAATCGACTGATGTGAGATGATTCTGGTCTTTGCGGGCAGAGGTTCTCCGCGTATGCCGCGAATTCCGTTTTTTTCTTTGATCGCGCGCATGAGTTTTGCTTTTTTTGCGTCGTGGGCAATGGGCCACTGGATCAGGTTCGGGGGGGGCGGCGTCTCGGGAGCTGAAGTCGCTACCGCGCGATAAATCTTTTTCACGTCGGGAGTCTTCCAGAGAGCGCGTAGCCGTGCATATTCAGTCGGGGTTTTCGCAAAAGCGAGAATGCCGCTCGTGAGAGTGTCGAGTCGATGAAGCAAGCCGGGTTCCAGTGGTTTTTCAGGAGAACGAGGCAATTCAGGGTATCGCGCCAAGGCGGCGCTGACTGCAGTATGTGTTTCGCTGTTTGTGTGGGGCAGGGATGGAACGCCTGAATGCTTATGGAGTATCAGCAGCGTATCGTCTTCGTAGATGATCGGAAGGAAACAGCCTTCCGGCGAGGGGTGCGCCTCTTTTACTAACGTGCCTTCA
>MEPR01000021.1:0-32277 GCA_001769835.1 Bdellovibrionales bacterium GWB1_55_8 | reverse complement strand
CGGCAAAAAGCTTTTTGACGGCAAGGCGTGAGAGATCAGGCATTCTTTCGCGGAGTTTTCCGAGAAGCGCCAGGTCCAGGCGCTCCTCGGGCGGGTTCACGATGATCTCGAAAGTCTCTTTCATCAGTATTTCGGAATCAGACAGCGCTGATCCGGTTCAAGGTGGGCGTTCAAGTTGGTCATGGATGCGTTCGTTTCCCCGCTTTCGGGAATGCCGGTGAGCATGGAAACGTTCAGGCCACAGCAGCCTTCGCTGGGCGACTGTTTACCTGTTTTCCCGCTTCCATTGTCGTAAGTCAGGACGCAACCGTAGGTGGTATCCGAAATAAGCGCCTTTTCCACGTCGCCGGGGGGTGCGAGAAGCGGGAATTTCGGCCAGGTCAGCGCCTGGTTCGTGACTGTTCGATCGCAGGTTTTCTGCGCGCAAACATTCTGCGGGGTTCCCGCGGCGTTCGGCGCCTGATCGACTACCAGATCCTCGGGGTGATTCGCCAGCGAGGTCGGATTTCCGGTGCCGGGATAAGCCGGACATGCGTTACCGGTCACTGGCGGATAGGCGGATGGAATAGAGGTGAGTTGTTGTGCTGTGCACTCGACACTTGCCGTGTTTTTCACCACATGGGATGTGAAGGGCTGCACTTTTCCGAAATAGTTGGAGTTGATATCCGGCCGTTTATCCAGGGCGGCAACATTGTCGTTCTGTGTCGGATAAGCTTCGGCGCACCAGCCGATGTTTCCCGTCGTCGTGTCTTTCGCGAAATGAAGAGGTGGATCTCTCAAGACGTTCGACTGCGGAGCGCAAGCCAGGAAATCCGTGTCTTCCACATAATGGGGAGACCACGGCCGCACCGGCCGAATATGCACTGATTTGTAGACGGGGCTTGCCTGATGTACCGTCGCCAGCGAGAGAATGCTCAGGTCATCATTGAAGACCGGCAGGACGGCTGCGCAGGAATTCACGGAATCCGTATTTGGAAGTTGAATTCCATCCACGTTTTTTCCACGCCAGCCCGAATTGTTCGTGCCGGCATAGACCGGGCGAACTCCTCCGGGATAGAGGGCGTCGGGAACACCGATCACGCCTTTATGATCGAAGAAGGCGAACGGACAGGGTTTCGGTCCGCGCATGGTATAAGGTTTGTTTACATCCGCGCCATCGAAGTACACCGGGCGATCCAGAACATAGATCGTATCCATCGCCTGGGCTTGATTCATGGGGGCGCCGCTCGAGTCGAAAACGGCGGGGTAAAGTGCCATGAACCTCCGCAAGCGGAAGGTGTGGCGGACGTGTCCGGTTGAGTCCTTGAAGTAGGGGCACGTTCCATCCGTATTGGGTTTCGCGGCAAATCCCAGACAGGATCTGACGAGTGTATCGTTGTTTTCAACAGGTACCTCACCCGCGTCATCATCAGTGCTACCCTGTGATTGCGGCGGGTAGCAAACCGAGCCCTGGCTGCCGGCATCGGTCGCGCCATTCGCCAGTTTCGTGAATGCTTCAACGCCGATCGGAAAATCGGAGGTGGGACCCAATGAAAGCGCGAAGCTGCTGTCCAGAGGCCAGTGATGGCCTGGCCCCATGCCGGTGATGAGCGGTTCTTTCACTCTCGGGCAGACATACCGCTGATTCGCGTAATTGATGCCGCCGAGTTCGCTCTCGCGGGTGTAAAGATTGTAGTAATAGGCCTGAGCTGAGTTTTCCTTGGCGGGAATGTTGGTGCAATTCTCAACGCCGCCTTCCGCTCCGCTCGACTTCGCGACGCAGAACTGGGAGGCGAGGGGTACCTTGACCTGTTCATTCTGAGAGCCGCCCTCCACCGGCCAAGGCTTGCTGGTAATGCTCATTCCTCGCTGGAATTGTTCGAAGCAGGTGTACCGAAGAATGTCGTCGAAGTACCGGCCCTGCGCATCCTGAAAGCTCCCGCCAGACGTGTTGCCTGAATTTTTCGTGTGCTTGTATTGCGTCGTCGCAAAGTTCATGGGGCTGCCCGATGCCGAGACAATGCTGACATTAAGGGCCGTGCCGACCGGAACCTCATTGTCTTTTGAATAAATGTCGGGAGCTGCGCAGCTCACCATGTTCGATTGAACCGTGATGACAGGCGTGAAGATCAGCCGTTGAACGGGACTCGAATTTGAAGAGAAGGGGTTCACCTGTTGCCAGCTGAACTGACACAGACAGGGTTTTTCGGCGACAGTGTTGCTCGATTTGGTGCTGCAGTTGTCGGTAATCGGGCTGGGTAGTGAAGAGGAATCGAAAAACACGGAAAAGGTCGGAACCTCCGCCTGATTTGCGACGGTCACGTTGGAGATCCGATAGCTGCTGGTGGAGCCGCTGTCCGGTTCAGTGGTGATGTTAGCGTCCTTGATCGACTTGGGAACAAGGCGCGAGTTCGTGCAAGCGCTCAGGACAACCATGGCGGCGATGAGGATTTTCGGATGCATCTTGCTCATGATCCACCTTTTGGCCGGATTGTGCATACCGGAAATACGCCTGCGCGGTTCTGATTCGAGGCCGGCGGGTCACCGTTGCTGATGACATCGTGGAGTTTTAATCCATAGGTGATTCTCTTCGAGCCATCGCAATCGCCATCCGTCACGGGATTATCAGGATCGGGGGATGCGCAATCTCCGGGCCGGTAACGATAAGGAATGTAGGCGTGGCTGGCGGAACTCGAGAGATTTTTCATGGTATTGGTCGTGACGGTTGGCGGAGTCACGACAAAAAGGAAGTCAAACCGCCCGCCATCCTGGTCCATCGTTTTAGGGGTCAGTTCAGTCGTATGCGGCACGGGGAACGCTTCCGTGCAGAGATTCAGAAGGTCCGTGGCATTGGAACCGCCGCAGGAATAGGGGGTGGCATTGCCCGATGTCGCCCAGACGTCAGTTCCAGGAGCGAACATCGTTTTGTCCGGGTATTGGGCGGTCATGCTCTGAGAAGTGCAGCCCGGACCATCCACGCGGCCGTTGGCGCTGCAGGGAGGGAACTCCCCGCGGAGGCTCATGCACATGCCCGTGCCGAGAAGTACCCGTGCAGCCGGCCGGCCAGTCGCGTTGAGGGCATCGCTCATGGTGGGAAGGTCTTTGCAGTCAGGAAATATCTGTTCCTGAGATACCGGGAATTTTCCGGGATTGCAGCCGATGCCTCCGATTGTCTTCAGACCCGCGTTGGCCTGGTACTCGCGAGGCGCCAGATTCGCGCGGAAGAGCCATACTTTCACCCATTCATATCCTGACGGAATGATCACGGAAGGATCAGTGTCAGGGCATGTCTCGCCGTTTGTCGTCGGAACCGGCGCGGCACCATAGCCCAGGGCCGGCAGTTCGTTCACGCCCGTCGTGATTGTCGGAGCAGTGAATGCATGAACCGGCACATTGAAAATGCCGGTATTGGAGCGGGCTAGGTAAAAAGTGGAGCGGTCAAATCCGCTTTTCGCGGGGAAAATCTGTTTGCTTCCGGTCTCGTCGGGTCCCAGGCTGTAGACCGTCAGATCCAGTCCCGCATCGCTGGCGCTGTCGTTCGGGATGGAGGGACAATTCCAGTTGCTCACCGCGGAGCCTTGCTTCACGAACAGAGCCAGGCTCCCACCCATGTTCGTCGTGTAGAAGTTCAGCGGGTAGGATATTTTAGGATCATCGGAGACCACCGGGTCCATGATGTTTCCATCAAACAGATACGGGACGTTCACGATGTCGCGGCACTGATAGCGCTCAGCCTGGGTGAAGCTGAGCGGGTCCGAGAGGTCAAGCGCGGTTCCTGTGCCGGTCATCTTCACTCGAAGCGTATTGGAGTAGGTTTGGGAATTCGAGAGAAGGATCCTTACGTTGACCGATGAGACGCTTGCCGGGATTCCCGGCGCATCAGCGAAACGGCAGCGAATCATGTTGGCATCATGATAGGAAGTCGCGACATCGAAGCTGTTGGAATTTCCGTCCGGAAGGATAAAGCTGTACTCGCAGCGGCAATTGCTTTCGCCTGCGGATCCTTCAGTTTCCGAAAAACAGTACTGAGACATGGTGCCCGTACCGTCTCCGATGAGATCGAATGATCCTGAAGGGTCCACGGCGCTCTTGGCGATTCTGGAAACCACGAGGGAGGAGTCCCCTTGATCTGAAACTGCGGCAGGCGCTCGAAGCGCGTTCGGATCGATGCCGCCCCCGGCGGTCAGGAAGTTGTTTGTACAGGCGGATAGCAGGACGGCACACGAAAGCGCAACCGGGAGCAATGCCCCGATTTCCCGGATCGCTTTCTTTGAAGTGTGCCGAACGTTCACGTGAACTCCTCCCGCACCTTGTTTGCTGCAAGTCCTGTACACTCTCGACAGTTGTCTAAAACTTCGACACTTTCGGGGGTTTTTGCCTGTTTTTTCAGGTAAATCCGCCTGCTCTGTCTCGGGCGCGCGGGTGCCCCTGAATCTGTCGAAAGGCGAGGCACTGTCGAACCCTTGGTCATTTTTCGGAAAAACCGGGGTGTTCCTTGACTTCCTGTTTTCATCGGTACCCCATTCTGAAAAGGCTCGCGTCAATCAGAATGCCGCTGCCCGAATAGCGTTCGATCCTGACCCGATCGATGGCGGGGTCTATTGAAAGCGGAATCAGTAATTGGTCCTGGCGTACCTGTCCTGTCGGAGGAGCCAGTACCGAGATCGTATGTGCTATCTCCGGAAACTGTTCCGATTCGGTGTAGGAGAAATAGCGCGGCTGGAACATCTGCATGATGCCTTCGGCGGTTTGCCCCGTCTTCACCAGATGAACCTTGAATATGGCGGACTCGGCCTCAGAAAAATTCACCGAGTCAGGGCGAAGGTTTGTCGTGCCGAACGGGATGTAAGTGAGATTCAAAACAACGTTTTCGTTGGGACCAAGCTTGCTGCGATCAATGTCGATGTAGGCGCCTCCCGCAAGCAGTTTGTTGATCGATGGTTCGGTGCTCGCGATCGGTCCCTGGTACTCGCACGCATTGTCGAACATCGTGTAATAACCGGTGCTGTACCCGGCCGAAGGCAGATAGAGCGAGGCCGCATGCGCGATGCCGGAGGTGGGCGGACCTTGAGAAGGATCCCCATATCGCGTGTTGCCGAAGATGGAAATTTTTGACCAGTAATAGCAGGGCGCTGTTGTGATCTCGGGAACGCCCGGAATCTCGTTTTCGCTGACATCGACATCAATTCGGGTTCCAACCCACACGTCGGGCGTATTGTAGGTTCCGTTCGAATCCGTGATCTCCTGCTGGAGGGGGCCGCCATTGGTTACCGGATCGCTACTGATTCGATAGCCGCCCACGAGGATCAGTCTCCGCTTCATCGGGTCATAGCTGACTGTGTGGCCATAACGAGCTTCAGGCAGATCAGGAATGAGTGCGCCGGTACAAGCCGGAATCGCTTCCCATGAGCCGTTTCTCTCGGCACCAGCTGCTGGTGCCGATGCAGCTTTGATGGATGGTGTGTACTCAAAGACGTCGATGGTTCCGCTTTTGTGGTCAATGTCCTGGGTGATGGCTCGTTTTCCACCTTCAGCGGCGTAATTGATGCCGCCGACCAGAATGATCCGGTCGCGGACCGAATCGTAAGTTCCTGCTCCTAGATAAGCCTGTCTGGAATTCATGTCGCCGTCTGAATTCTCAGGTCTTTTCAGCAGCCAGCGGCCTTCATACTTCGAAGTGGGTACGACCAGGCCCGGGTTCGTTGCCGCGTTGAAATAGTCGCATTTTGCATCCGCGTCTTCTCCCGTGGTGCCGGGGCAGAATTTGTAGACATGATCCAAAGGCAGCGGGCTTCCATCTTTCTGGCGACCGCCAAAAAGGTAAATCTCAGGAAGCTTCAGCAGTGTGGGGGAGCCACTGGTCGAATCATGGGTTCTGGTCACCATCATGGCGCCCGATAGGGGGGGAGGGGACAGAACCGAGAGGTCGTTTGTGGTACCTCCCGTGGTCGGATCATCTGAGTCATACGCTTCGCGAACGTCGCGTTCCGGGGTGGTCGGAAATGAATCGCGGTATCCCTTGCCAAGGAGTTCCACTCGGTTCCATTGAAGAGGATTCCCCGAGGACTTGTCATCGAAATCAAACATCAGGGTGTCGCCGAGAGTGGGAGCAACGAAGTATTTGCCCGAAACGGTATTCACGGGGCTTTGGAAGCTGGTTTCGCCTCCGAACAACAGGGCTCGACGGATCACTGTGTTGCCATCGGGGAGTTTGTATTCAAAGCCAGCCATGGCGGGGAGTACGCGAGGGGGAAGTTCGCCCATGCGGATCCATTGTCCGACTCCGTTTGCGGTGGGATCAAACATCCAGCGATCGGCGGCGGGTTCTGTCCCGGTTTTGCTCAGATTGCCGCCTTCCATGAAAATTCCGAAAGAGCAGGGTTCGGTCGCCGTACACGCGCTTTCGCCGTTGGAAGCGACGCCGCCGCCGGGATTTCGGTTGAAGTAATTTGCCTCAACCATTCTGTGGGAATGGCGAGCGGCCGGGCAACTTGGATAGCAGCTGAAAAGAGTGCTGGTATTCAGCTGACTCCAGGTGAACGTACAAGATGCCGGAGTACATGACGCACTGGTGGGGGCAAGTTCCCAGATATCCGCGCTTAAGTAATCCGTTGTCGGATTATAACCGCCGAAAAGATAAAAATTGCCGGTGACGTGGCTGAAAACCATCGAGGCGTTGATAAGTCCGGTTGGCCCGCCCGTGACTGGCAGCTTGAGCCAGGTCGGGTCTGTTGTAGCGGCAGGATCAGCATCATAAAGGACCCAGACAATGTTCGGGTCAGCGGGAGTTTTGGCGGCACTTGCGCCACCCCACGCGACGATGATCACATTATTGTCGCGTGCGAGGCCTCGCGCCGCAGCCATGCCGGCACTGGTGGGAAACGGGGAATTGGTCTGATCATTGGTGACCCACGTCACATCGGTGGCATCTCCCGTGTCGACCAAAGCATTCAAGTCTTCTTCCAGGTTCCAGTAAAAGCCGGTATTGCTGAAGTTGCAGGAGCCCGCGGTTGAGGTGAGATAGTTTTTGCACGACGTTCCACCAAAATAGACAATATCGTTCTGATAAAGATCGAAACCAGGCAGAAGGGTGGCTCCCCCATACCAGGGCACGGATTTCGTGCCGGCTCCTGTATCAGCAATGGAGTTCCATTGTCTCGGAGTTGCGGCCCCGCCCGTAAGCGTATTCGGAATGGAAACGAAACCGCTTTTACTTACGTCCGACAGCAGGCTCGCCGGATCGGATCTGCGGTTCAGCGTGAAGCGTCCGCACATCGTGAGATCGGTACAATCCGTTCCGGAAGGCGTATTCACATTGGTGGAGCTGTCAAAGCCGCCGACAACGAGGATCTCGCCCATATTAAGTGATGTGGATGTAGCAAGGTTGTTTCGTAGCGCCACCGTTCCAAAGTTCAATGCGGTGTTCAAACTGGCGGGGGTGGAAGGAGGAAAGTCCGGTGAGAATTGGCTTGCAGGTTTTGAAGAGTTACTCACAAGTTGTGTGTGATAGCTGTCGAGCCACTGCCGATGTCCAGTTGTGGCTCCATCATCCGTATCCACCCAGTCTGGCCCGTAGGTCGGGTTGAATCGGCGCACGTCGTTCAGAACGCCGGACGATCCTATTCCGCCTACGATCACGATCCGATCGGTCTGATCCACGTTGTTGGCGTCGATCGTCGAAGTGCTGGTCATCTTGCTCAGAGCCGTGCCCTGCGCGGCCACATATCCGAAAAGCATACGTGCTCCAGAGGCTTTCGATAATTCTGAAGCACCATCCAGAAGCCGCAGAATTTTCGTGTCCACCTGGGAGTTACCGAAGGCTGGGATGTGCGTCCATTTCTGATCGGAGAGATCCATGAGCCAGCTTGCGGAACTCGTCAGGCCGGCAGTTGTTCCACCGCTTAATGACAGAGGGGTGGATCCTCCGAAAAGAAGGAGCTTTCTGCCTGTGACATCGAATGCAGCACCACCACCCGAAATTCCATCAGGGCCGGCGAAATCGACGGCTCCCGCGAGATTGACCCAGCTTGAAATCGGTCCTTCAGCGGAAGTCAGTCCCGGTGCAAGCTCACTGGGCGGATCGGTCGCAGCTGAAGCTGGAAGGGTTTCAATGGCGAGCGCAAACGCGTTACTGGCGCATGAGTTGATTTTTGTGCCCGTCAAATCCATCATTCCGCAACTCGCGGTGTGGGAAGAGGTGTAAGGGGCGGAAGCGTAGCTGATACCCTGATTGCCGCCAATCAGCAGCAGGCTACCGCCCATGCTGCTGGTAATGCCGCCAGCGGCTCCATAGTCGAAAGTCGCGCAGCTTGTGGGTGCCGGCAGGCCGATCCCGGTTCCATAGGAGCATCCCGCCGCGCGATTGGACGGAAGAGCGGAATTCGCATCAGTCAGGTCGACAGAAATGTTCTTGATGAAATCAGGTTTGATGGTTGCGAGCGGTTCAAAGTAACTGCTCGGGAAGGGCTTTGTCCCGGTGAATTCGTCAAAAACGAGCGGTTGATGATAAATTTTCGCATCTCCCGCGCAGCCGGTATCTGAATTCGGCGCCATCAGGGAATAAAAATCGGAAAAATGGAACGATACCTTCGCGGACACGGCGCTGGCGGCGATCTGCCGTTCAAGTTCAAGCGGGCTAGTCGTGGGAGCGGTATCGGGAGTGGCTTCGCCGCGATAATCAGCCGCGCAGCCCGAGAGCAAAACAATGAGCGCAACCCAGGTCGCTCTCCGAATTTTGCTTAGGCTGGTTGGGATCTCGCGAATCACTTTGTGCTCTCCTTAAATTCTGAAAAAGGTGATGGAATACAAAACCACTCCCATGCAGAGCGGGGAGTTTCCGGTTCCGTTATTATTATTGCTGCAGGTGGTTTCAAATTCGGTCTGGTTTCCCGGAGTGGCCCCGATGCGGCTCAGCTGAAAAACCTGAAGCGAGGTGTCCGAAGCCAGGGGGATCATCACCTGCCGGGTGGTGACTCCGGTTCCTCCAAGTTTCTTGGCGGTGTTCACCATTCCCACAAGCGGCGGAATCATCATGAGATAGGGGGGGACGGCGGAGTCAGTGGCATTCGCGCGAAGGAAAATCTGCCACGTGAGCTCGTTGCAGGATTCAGGTTTGAATATCCCGCCAGGAAAACAGTTCGCAGCTGCGGTCGGACCGTTCATGCCCGAGGCGCTGTACTCGATCACCGCCAAAATGTTTTCACTTGGATCCAGGCTCTCGGCCTCGCGACTGAAGAAAGCCCGGACGTAAACGCCATCGTCTTTTCCGCCCGTACCTGCTTGCGTCGTGGGGGTTGCTCCATACAGGCAGTCGTATTCGCTGACCCGGTAGTAACCAGCGGGTGCGTTGCAGTTCCAGGATTCGGAACCTGAGTAGCACCTGCCTCCTGCATCGGTGGCCGCGGCGAATCGGGCACAGTTGCTGTTTGTGGCTTTTGTGTTCAATGCGCCGCTTACGCCGACCTCCACTCCTGCGAGCCATTTTGGCCAGGTCGGAGAGTCGGCTCCTGCAGCAGAGAGAAGCGAGCCGTCAGCATTGAAGACCCTCGTCGCCTGAAGACCGAGGCCGACGGCCGGTACCGTGCCGGCGCCTGATGGCGCGTCAAAGCTGCCGCTATCGCTTCCGCCCGTGGGCACCTTGAAAATGATTTTCGCCGCACGAACACCGCCGGCCGGAGTCATTGTCGGTGTCGCTGTCGGATCGGTGATCGGATGGGTGTTGTCCGTATTGGGCGGAGTTAAACAGCCGGCGCTGAGAATCGGCAGAAGCGCGAATGCGAGGACGCGACATAGCTCCCGTGAACGCATCCGTTTGATTTTTTTCTGTTCCGCCAGATTCATAAAAGCTCACTTCCCCATCACCTTATCGGTGCGAGTGTCTTGAAAATTGACACTTCAGGAGAGGAAAGTAGCTAAGGCTTGTGCGGCGCAATAATGCGTCAGAATTTAGACGGGATCACTTCTTCTTAGAAGAGAATTTCTTAGCCTCGAGCCAGAGATTTTCGATCTCGACCATGCCTCGCGACTTGGGGCCGGGCGGGGCCACGTCCAATGCGTATTGATGAATACTTTCGAGCAAGGGGGCTGCCGAAGCTGTCCAAACGGGTCTTCTTTTGGAGACTCCCGCCTGGATGAGGATCCAGCTGAGCCCTGCCAGGTGACGGTAGGTCTCGAAGGTCTTTGGGTCCACGGAAAGCTTTGAAATCAGGAGCGATTGGATTTTTGCCAGTTCAATCAGAAATTCATCGGAACGTTCGGGACTCGGAAGCTGATTGAGTTTTACCTTCGTGAGCTCTCGGTCCACCCAGGCGCGACCTGAGTCCAATGTATCTGAAATGCGTAAGCTGCCGATCGTGTTTTCCAGTAACTCCTCGGCATGAACGGTTTTCGAAGTCGCGCCGTCCGGCGTACGCACTCCGTCGAGCACGATCGCCTGATGGGTTCCATGCGGCGTTATCAGTATATACCGGCTTTGCTGCTTCGACTTGGCACGAGCCTGCACGAAGATTCCCTGGACCTGTTCTGCCGCCGGGAGCGCAGCATTCTCAACCGTGAACCAGCGCATTTTCCAGGTGTATGGATCTATTTTCTTCATTTCACCGTAATGTCGCCTCATTACGGATTCGCGTACCTTCAAACATCGAAAGGTTTTCTGGTTCAGAAGCTTTGAGGTCAGGCAATTCCGTATTTCGTCTCGCGAAACCGGGACCCCATCGAGGAGAGGGGTTTTGGGACCTTCGAGAAGAAGTTGGATGTCGGGCGTGGACCAGCGCGCGTAAATGCGGCCCAGAAATCGTGAGGGAGGCCCTTTTTCATAAGGGATGCCATGAAAGACAGGCTTGCTCATGAAGGTGAGGGGCCAGGCACCTAACGCGTAGAAATAGGCGCCAATTGCCCATTTTTCGTCCGATCGTCCGGGAGCCGCACTGGGAAGAAACGGACTCATTTTCCATCGCTCAGCTACCAGCCACTGGGGTTGTGAGCCATAGGCGTGGTCAATCGTCTTCAGTCCCACCGCCCAGATCGAAAGCGTCATAAAAATGGCGGCGCCGATACGGGCGGATGTCAGGCTGTCCGGGCGCAGGGCCCGCGCTCGGAGCGAACGAAGATTGCGTTCACGGGTCCTGAAGCGGAGTGACCACGTCAGTTCGCCCAGAGTAGTCTGGGTCGAGAGCCTCTGGGTCACCCAGAGAGCAGCATGAAGGGCAAGAAACAGCGGAAGCCAGAAAAGGCTCGGAACCAACGTGGTACCTGTCAACGAGAGCGCGGCGAAGAATATGATGAGCGAAATTCCAAGATCCGCGAACGAAGCGGCGGCTTCAAGCGAAAGCGGCGCCGGACGGCTGAAGGCCGTTTGCCCCCTGACGTGAGAATTTCCTGATTCTGCCCGAGAGTGCTTGTTCCCCTGCGGGGTCATTTGACACCTATGTTGTTGAGGTTACACTAAAAGCAATGCGTCGCAATAGAGGTCAGCAATGATTCGATTGAGCCGGCTCAATGGGAAAGAGTTTATCCTGAACTGCGAGCTGATCAAGTACATCGAAGCCACACCGGATACCATTATCACTCTTACAACAGGTGAGAAGATCATGGTCCGGGAGGCGGTGGACGATGTCGTGAGCGCGACGGTACGGTATCGTCAGCAGCTCTATCAAGGGGTTCCTTTGAAAGCGGGTGATTAGTCCATGGATTTAGCATCAATTTTCGGCATTATTCTGGGATTCGCGGCGATCATCGGCGGGCAGATTCTTGAGGGCGGCCATATCGGGCAAATCATGCAGGGAACGGCTGCATTGATCGTGTTCGGTGGAACGTTCGGAGCCATGTTGGTCTCATTTCCGATGCAGGACATCAAACGCGCGATCAAGCTGATTCCAGCCGTATTCAAAAACGTGAATATGGATGTTCGTCCGACCATCGATGAGATCATCCGGATCGCCACGATCGCGAGAAAAGAGGGCGTTCTTGCGGTGGAAGGCCAGCGCGAGTCGATTCAGGACCCTCTGTTCAAGAAATCCATCAAGTATGTGATCGACGGTTTCGAGCCGAATACGGTTAAGGAAATCATCGATACGGAAATCTTTATCGCTTTCGAGGAAGAGGAGAATGCGGGAAAAGTCTGGGAAGGCGCCGGCGGCTACGCTCCGACGATCGGAATCATCGGAGCCGTGCTCGGCCTCATTCACGTCATGTCGATGTTGAGTGACCCTTCCAAGATCGGCGATGGTATCGCCGTCGCTTTCGTTGCAACTGTTTACGGCGTGGGTATCGCGAACCTGGTCATGATTCCCATGGGCACGAAGCTCAAGCGGAAGGCTGCACAGAGGATGATGACCAAGGAAGTGGTCAAACTCGGTGTCGTCGGAATTCAGGAAGGTTTGAATCCGCATTTCCTGCAGGAGAAGCTTGAGGTGTTCGTGGAAGAGCATCTTCGCCGTGGCGAGCAGGACGGGAAACACTGATCCATGAAGAAAAAGCACCCCGAACATGTGAACCTGGAGCGCTGGCTGGTCTCCTACGCGGATTTCATGACGCTGCTGTTCGCGTTTTTCGTGGTGATGTACGCCATTTCGCAGGCGGACATGACGAAGTTCAAGAAAGTCGCCGCCAGCATCAAGGTCGCGTTTGCCTCGGCAGGACCTGCGGGCATGATTGATTTGAGCGGAAGCTCAGGAGGAGCCACGGTTCAGCAGTTCGAGGAATTCCAGGCGCCGGGCGGACGCATGCAGAATATGCCGGCTGGAAAAACCCATACGGCGGCGGATCCGGACCCTGAACTTCAGGAGATTCGTGAGCTGCTTGAGGAGTCGATCACGCTCGAGTTCGGGGTTTCCGATATCTCCGAAAAAATGCACATGCAGTTCGATAGTCGCGGACTCGTCGTGCGGCTCGCTGCAAAAGATTTTTTCGAGCCCGGGCAGTCCGTTGTCGTGCCGGATCTCCGGCCGGCGCTGGATCGGATCGGCCGAGTACTCTCTCGCAGCAAGCGTCTCGTACGAGTGGAAGGCCATACGGATCCTGGAGAGCCCATCGCGGGCTATGCGAGTGGCTGGGAGCTGTCCACTGCGCGCGCATCGTGGGTTGCAAAATATTTTTTACAGCGTTTTGACCTGGACCCCCGGCGGGTAGGGGTGGCTGGCTATTCTCATTATCGGCCGTTGAGTGAGAAGAAGGACGCATGGTCGCGAGCCCGCAACCGCAGGATCGAAATCATCGTCCTGAATAATCAGTACGATAGTCCCTGAATACAAAAGGCCATCCGCCAGGGTTGACCTTATGCGTCAATGCGGGTAACACCCTCCTTCATGGTCCATTCTTCAGCAGAATTCCGTAGGCAGTGCGAGCGTTTCTTACCGATGACCCGGGAAGAAATGAGCTGGCGGGGATGGTCCGAACTCGATGTGCTTCTCATTTCCGGCGACGCGTATGTGGATCATCCCAGTTTCGGGGTCGCGTGTCTTGGGCGCTGGCTGGAAAGTCTTGGCGCCAGAGTCGGTATTATCGCGCAGCCGCGATGGAACACGACGGAGGACCTTTTGCGAATGGGGGTCCCCAGGTTATTCGTTGGCATCTCCTCCGGCACTGTCGACAGCATGATTAATAATTACACCGCAAATCGGAAGCGCCGTTCAGACGATATGTATGCAGCGGGCGGAAAAGGCGGGCTCAGGCCTGATTACGCGAGTGTCGTCTATTCAGGACTTGCACGTCAGGCCTTCCCCAATACGACATTGGTGGTTGGCGGGGTCGAGGCAAGTCTCCGGCGATTGGCACATTTCGATTTTTGGCAAAACAAGGTACGTCCGTCCATTCTGATGGATCTTCAGTCCGATCTGCTCGCGTTCGGCATGGGCGAGCGATCGAGCGCGGCGATTTTCAAAGAGCTGAGTCGTGCGCGCGAAGAAGCTGGAACCCCGGTCCTTGTGAAAGGGCATCCGGCAGCTCAAGCCGCTCTGACCCGCTTGAAGCAGGAGCGCGGGTTTGCCTATCTCGTCAGCAAAGCGGATGCTCGAGAGCTGCAACCCCGATTGACTCTTCCCTCTTTCGAAGAGGTCAGGGACGACAAGAAGAAGTTTGCTCGTGCCGCCTATCTCACGGAATTTGAGGCGAGCCCCGCGAATGGGCGGAGGCTCGTGCAGTACCATGGTTCGCGCGCTGTTGTGGTGAACCCACCACCTTTGCCACTGTCCACCTCCGAACTCGATGCGATTTATGAGCTTCCGTTCGTCAAGGATCAGCATCCTTCCTACGATGCCCGTATTCCCGCATGCGACATGATTCGTTTCTCCGTCGCCTCGAATCGGGGATGTTTCGGCGGTTGCTCCTTCTGCGCTATCACGCTTCACCAGGGCCGGATCGTACAATCACGTTCTGAAAAAAGTATCTTGCAGGAAGTCGCCGGACTTCAACGTGTGAACGGCTACAAAGGCATTGTGACGGATGTTGGCGGTCCTACCGCGAACATGTACGGACTTACCTGTAAAAGCCCCGAAATTCAGGCGAAGTGCCGAAAGCTTTCCTGTGTTTCACCGACCCTCTGCCCCCATTTACAAAAAGACCATTCGCCCCAGATTCGGTTGCTGTCGCGTGTGCGCGCGACCCCCGGGGTTCGAAAGGTTTTCATCGCCTCCGGGCTTCGGTATGACCTGGCTCTCGGAGACCAGAAAGCCGGAAGGGAATACCTGCGGGAGCTGGTCACGCACCACGTGGGGGGGCATCTGAAAGTTGCTCCTGAGCACCTCGACCCTGAGGTGCTGGCATTGATGAAGAAGCCGCCAATTCAGCAATTTGAAGAATTCGCCGCCCTCTTCGATGAGATATCCCGCGCTGCCGGCAAGGAACAGTACCTGGTGCCTTACTTCATCAGCGGTTTCCCGGGCAGCACTCATGAAAAAATGCAGCACGTCACGAGTTACCTCCAGAGCAAAGGCTGGAGACTACAGCAAGTGCAGGCATTCATTCCGACGCCCATGACACTCGCGACAGCGATGTATTGGACGGGCTTGAACCCGGTAAACAGAAAAGCACTCTTTGTCGCGAAGTCCTGGGAAGATCGAAAAATTCAACAAGCACTGCTTCAGCCGCACAGATCCGGGCACAAACGGGTGCTGCACGGATTTCGCGGAAAAAAACCTTACTGACCGAATTCAAAGACCGCCAGGAACTTTTGATCCACGTCAAAGTACATGCTCAGTGGCGCAGGAGCGTCTTCGCATGAGATGAGCGCGGAATATCCGGCGATCCACTCGCGGGAGCGCTGAACAAACCGGATTTCAAAAAATCGGTTCGCTTCGCAGCCGAGGTTCAATTCCTCAGCGTACCTATTTGCCTGTTTCAAGACCCTTTTCAGGTCTTTTCGATTAGAGACGTTGATGGGCTTTCGGATCCCTTCACGATGCATCCGATAAGCAAGTTCCTCCGCAACGTTCGCGTTTACGAAGAATTCTTCTGAGCCATTTTCAAAAGCATTGGCGGCGCCGGGTGTGATGACAATGAACCCCATCACCAGAGCGCCAACAACGCCGAGCAATCTCAAGGACATGATGCCCCTTCCTTTCTCGTGTTCTTTGCTGTTCTGTGTAATGGGGCCGAAAAATTCGCCACGTGCTGTGTTGCCGAAGCGGCTTCACAATAGCGGTGGTAAAAAGTGCCCTCCTCGGAAAGCCGGTGGAAAATTCCCATCGGAAATTCCCGAGGTTTTTAGGATAGGCCCTGTATAGCAACGATCTTGCCTGGCGGCAAGCCCCGGCTTTTTCGATTGATGTTTGGTCAGTTCTGCATCAACTGACCAAAAATGCGCAGGATTCCCATCCGGTCAGTCTGGAACTTCCATTCAGTTTTCAGCTTCCACCAATACCATTTAGGCAGGTGGGTGATTTTGGACGGAGGTTCGGAATGGGCGAGAATATAGGTGAAGAGTGCTTCCAAATCCTTATCCGGAATGATTTTGGACATTTTTTTCGCTTCGACCACATTCTTGAGCGCGCCCCTGAATACGAGGAAAGCGGGTTTCGCCTCATTCTGGTCGAGGGTGCCTGATGCGTCGAGGTCGAAGCGCGCGAACATGGCGTCCACATATTGCGCGATCCCTGCGAAGCCTATCGAGTCATTGGAGTTGATAAGGTGCTTCGGAGATCCCGGTAAACGAGCCGCGGCCATCAGGTGCTCCTGGAAATCCGATTTGTCTGCGGAGCTGAGGCTTTTATAGAACTGGAGCATTCCTGGCAAACGTTTCCAGAAGTCCTCAATATTGGAGAAGTAACTCTCCATGTAGCAATCTGTCGAAAACACGGGTTTTCCGAACGGGTCTGTTCCCCTCACCGGGCACGAATGGGCGGATGCTTCCTTGTGAATCGTGTCGGCCATCAGATACGCCGAGAAGAGCATCGGGAAGAGCTGTGCTGCCTCATGAAGATCCAGGTATTCGTCTCCGTTAGAGGCGTAGGTGAAAAGGCTGCCTTCCGTGAAACGAGTGGTGAACATTTTCTCATTGTCACGTTTGGGATCAAGAATTCGGATGGTGATTCCCATCTCTAGAACATCCGCGAGAACCTGATGAAATTCGGAAAGGAGGATTCCTGTATCCGACTGAGCGCGCTCGCGCGCGGCGTAACCCTGAATCAGAATCCGGGCGGCTGCATAGGAGATGTTCATGATCGAAAGGTCGTAAAAGCTGCGTTGCGTCCGAGGAGGAGTGCTTACGAAAATGAACTTGTCGCCTCCTTCAAAAAATGGCGGCGATTTAGGAATGGCGCGGCGTATCTCCTCGGCGGCGTCGATCATCACCGAAGAGATGTCACCAGCGGGCAGGACGTCCTCGATTGTAAATTTCGAAAGCTGTTCTGCGGTGTAACCAGCCTTGCTTTCACCGAATTCCACGCGTGCGCGTTCGAAGAGGGCTTCGAGATACTTCTGCCCCTCGGACCAGTGTTCCACCAGGCCTGCCACTCGCTTCAGGCCTGCGCGCGTGATGCCCTGGGCCTCACGTCCGTCGCGACCATCAAGCGCGCCGCCCAAGGCGCGCCGGATCACGGGCTTCAGCACTTTCTTCAAGGCGGGGCGCAGATGCCGCAGATTTTCCTCAGCATTTTTCGCGAAGGGGAGCTCGGAATCATCGAGTCCGTCAATCAGAAGGTCAAGTTCGTGAAAAGGGATGACTTCACCTGGGTGCCGCAAAACCGCTTCGTCCAGCAATGTCAGCGCGTCCAGCACGATCGTGGTGAAGCGCGAACGACCCTCTCCGGTTGTCCAGTCCGGATAATTTTTTGTCAGGTGCCAGAATCTGACGGCGACGCCATACCAGCGCGCGCTGGTTGTAAGGAAGTTCACCCATTCATGACCGTCGATGCGGTCGCCTTTCGGAGCGACAAGAATCGATTTGAGCGCTCGTGCCAGCGGCATGCGGTCCCTGAAGCTCCTGAACACGGGCGAGGAGGTGCTGCGCCCCAGGACCGCTTCCACTTCCTTTCGAAGGGCATCAAAGCGGGCGAAATAGTAAGGATATCCCGTTTTCTGAATGGGGCGACCGATCGCCTGGGCGGCTTTCTCCAACGTGCTCACCGCCTCATCCACGGTTCGAGGATCTTTATTGAGCACCCACCCGAAACTGAGGGGGATGAAGGTCTTCAGAGCGATACTCTGCTCCATCAGTACCTGTACCAGCTGGCGTGTGCGTTGTAATTCCTCAAGGGTAAGCACATCCGGCGAGCCGCCGAGCAAAGTGCATTTCAGTTCCATGGATTCTCGAAGAAGTCCGTCGGTGATGTGAAAGTCCGTGAGGAAGTATTTTTCGAGAAAACCGCGCAGTTCATCAGGAGTGTATACTCCCGGTTTCGCGCCGCGTGTGCGTTCTGAGAAAAGTTGCAAAGAGCGTGAAAGGCAGTTCCAGACGGTCGTGATCTGCTGATCACTTGCCCGCCCGTTGAGGTAAGCGGAAATTTTTTCGAACGAACCCGTCAGGCACCCTGAATCCGAATCTCCGAGCTGCATGGCTTTTTCCGGTGAAGGCGATTCGCGGAAATGAAAGTTGCAGGACGATGCCATGAGCGCGCCGGAGATGGCGAGTGTCATCAGTGTGAGTTTCTTCGGCAGTTCAGAAAACATAACTGATTCCCGCTTGTATTCGGTTGTGGACCTGATATCGCCGGATGAAATTGCTGCTGTCTAGCTCGGGTGTATTCGCGGCGACTTGCGTGGCCAGGAAGTCTGCGCCCAGGTTCATTCGCCATTCATTGCTGAAGCGATATTTGAATTCGGTGGACCAAATCGCCCCATCTTCGCTTGAGTCATAAATCATACGGGAGGCGCCCGTGAGATTTTCAGAGGCCAGGCCGAAGACACCGGCTGATGAGACGGCCAGTCTCAGGGCGCTCCGGAACGGATAACGAGACTCGAACACGCTGATGTCGCTTGCGTCGCGACCGGCATCGCGTCCGTTCCCGCCCCAGCGCCGGAAATATCCCAGGCTGAGAAGCGAGGGGCCGGCGCGGCTTTTTCCAAGGCGGAATTTCACGGCCGGGCTCACGGCGGTTGCCGGAACGGCGGTCTGAACAGTCCAGTTCGCTCCGATGAACCGATCCATGGGGCGCTCGTGGAGCAGGGAAAGGGCAAATCCATATTTCTTTGCCTCAAAGCCGCCTTCAAGTGAGGCGATCTGATGGTAAGCGACTCGAGGAGCGATTTTCACCGGGACTTCAAGGGCGTCCAGGCGAAGGTGGGCATCATGCCCGAGCAGCAGTTGATTCATGGGCTTGATGCTATAAGCACCTGAACTCCAGAAGCCACCGGCGGTCTCCATCCGGGCCAATATTCCTCCGCTTAACTGAAAAATGATATCGGAGACCCGGGGGATCTGAAGGTCGTATTTGACCGGGGTTTCGCGATCAAAGAGCGTTATCCGCGAGCTGGGCGGAATAAACCATGCGGAGGGGGAGCTGAACTCTCCGTTGTCCACGTGTATCGGCACTCCGCGTTCCGGAATGTAAAGAGGTGACGCAAACCCGATGACCTGGAATGCCCCTTGTTTGAATTCCGCAAAAGCTCCAGTCAGTCCGACGGATTGTGGGTGCAGGTAATCCCATCGGAAACGAGGTTGAAACAAACCGAGTTGCCAGGTCTCATCGAGCTCGCTCCAGGGTTCAAGCTTTCGGCCCAAACGAATCTGGAGTGGAACAAGCTTGCGCGAGCCCACAAACAACTCAGGAACCTCAAAATAGGGATGGACTTCCGGTTTCACATTGAGAAGAAGGTTGCCACTGGCGCCGATCTCCAGAATTTCGCCTGAGGAGCGCACACCGGACTCAATCGAGATGGATTGAAAAACGGATTCATGACCGCTGGTCGGCGCGTAGAGGTAGCTCGTAGCCTCATATCCTGCGGAACCCCAGCTGCCCGTGGGCGACGCCAAAGCTCGTGTGGCTGATATTCCGGATATCAGAGGGATCGCACACAGCAATGTGAAGGTCCTTAAGGCTGATCGCATTGGCGAATAATAAGGACACCGGTTTTGTGTACGAATCAAGCAGCTTCCTCCGTCCGGGCGGACGTTACCACGGTTTAACGCGCTGCAATATAAAATAATAATTACTATAACTATTTGAACTTAAAGCAAATTCTAGTGGCGTTTTCTTTTGAAGATCCGAAGGTGGTTGTACTCTTTCAAGGGCTCGAAATCGGGATGCTGTTTAAAATACGCAAGCATCTTGTAATCAGCCGTAGCGATGAACGCGTGATCGATCCCGCTCAGCGTCTTCGCGTCCGGAGCCTGGTCGGAGTTGTTGGCGATGAATCCACCCGGATAGAATTCCGGCCACTTGCCTTTCAGATAGCCGTGTTCGAAGAGGTACCTGGCGTCGATTTGAGCTCCGCGGCTTAGAAAGCTGACACGGTTTTCCAGCAGGCCCTCGGATTTAGCCCATTCCAGACTATCGTAAGTGTTCGTGTAGGTGTCGAGTTTGAAGTTCGAAACTGCCAGCGCCTGGATCGCGCATAATGCGGCGTAGCCTCCGGCCGACAGAGCCTTTCTCGGTTCCAGTTTTGAGGCGATGATGCTGACGGCGGATGCAGCCGCCACATAGGAAACGATATTCAAGGAAATCGTGTATCGTTCGTCCAGAACCCATGGATAAACTCCGATGATTGAAACCGCAATGAAGGCGATGTTCACGAAGATAAGAAAATAGAGAAACGTCTGGTGACGTCTCTTGATCGGGTCCCCCTTCAGGAGAGCGGAATAGACGAGAACGAACACGATTTGAAGGAGCACTTCAGGCCGGCTGAGGTTCGCCAAAACGATATCGAAGAAGCCTCGTGGCGTTTTTCCAGCCAGAACAAAGCGACTGATGTAGGTGACCTTTGTTTGAGCATGCATCGAGAGCGGAATGGCGATTGGAAGCAATGCGAGGCTCCCGAACGCGATCATTCGCTTTGAGATCTTGAGCCTGAGTTCCTCGAATCGCGTGATTGCAAGCGCTGCTCCGAGCGAAAAAATGACCAGCAGGAAGCTGTAGCGGGATCCGGCAAAGAACCCGAGGAGCAGTACCGCGCCGATCAGACGCCGTTTGTCCTTCAGGACTTCTGGTTCATAGCAGAGCAGGCTCGCCAGGACGGCACCGCACATTTCCATGGCATAACCACGAAGGCTCAAACCCCATTGAGCGATCAGAGGATTCGTGAGCGGAAAAAACGCGAGCACTGCTGAAAGGAAAAGGTCATTCGTGGCTTTGATCGTCAGACGGAAAATCAGCACCAGTGCGGCAAGCAGAAATAGCAGGGGCAGGATTCTGAGCCAGGCGGGATGTGTTGAGATAAAGGCCCAGTACCTCACGAGGATGGTGAACATGCCCGGATCCATGTTCCCGCCCAGGTTCAGTTTCAATGAGTTCCAAAACGACCCGATTTCAGCGAAGGGCGGACCGCAAGGATCCATCCCCAGGGCCATGAAAAGCTGTCCCGCCGCATCGAACCAGAAAAAAGGATTCGTGACGTTGCCCCAAAGGTAGCTGCCAACGATAAGCACAGCGAAAAAAAAGGCCCAAGCTCCTCTAAAGGAGAAGCTGTTGGTGAACGTACGCTTGATAGCTGGCATCAGAATTCCCATTCCGAAGGAGTATCATCCTTTTCGGGCCATTGTTCAACACTCGGAAATTTCGCGCACAGGCCGTTTCGAAGATTGATTCCTGGTGGTTTCTCGGCAAAATGGTCGCTCAATGGGTTCAACCTTTCTAGGTGTCATTTGCTATCAGGGGCACGGATCAGCCGCCGCTCTCGTGCGAGAAGGGGTCATCACAGACGCCATCGCCGAAGAACGGTTCAGTAGAAAGAAGCAAGACACGTCGTTTCCAGCGCGCGCCATTCGTCACATTCTGGACAGCCGGAATCTTTCCATCCATCAAATCGACAGGGTGGGCTTCGCCTGGTCTCCGGTTCTGAGCCTCGCGTTTCAGATGAGGCATTTCCTCAGATACAATCCACATCATTTCTCTTATTATTTTTCCGAGCGAAACGGCCACCATGGTTTTTCCAGGTTCGACAAATTCGCAAAGATGCTTCGCATTTCAGGGGAGTTCCGGAAGACATTCGATCATTGTCCGCCGATTTCGTATATTCCCCATCACATCGCGCATTCGTTCGCGGCCTGTGCTGGAGTGACTGATTCGCATGCTTTATCGGTGGTGGCTGACGGCTCCTCCGAAGGGGCCACGGTTTCCGTCTACGAGGTCCGGAATAGTCGGCATCGGCTTTTGAGTCAGACCGCCTTTCCTCATTCTTTTGGCATCCTCTATTCTGCCGTGACCCAGTACCTGGGATTCACTCCCGATAGCGATGAATACAAGGTGATGGGGATGAGTGCTTACGGACGGTCGAAACCCGACCATGCCATTCTCCGTTTGGCGGACTTGCGAGCATCCAGGCTTGAGCTCGACTTGAAATATTTCAATCATCACAGGAGTGCTTCCAGGTTCTTTTCAGAGTCCTTGAGGTCTCTGCTCGGTGAGAATCATTCTTTCGATGAAAAGGCCGATATCGCTCGTGCAGTCCAGGATCTTCTGGAGCAAAAGATGCTCGAGCTGCTCGAGCAGGCCATAAGCCAACTGGTTGAAATTCCGCCGGTCCTTTGCACGAGTGGTGGTGTCTTCCTGAACTGTCTGTTGAATCAGAAAATTCGTGAACGCCTGGGCTTCAAGAAGTTCCACTTTTCGCCGATAGCAGATGACAATGGCACCGCACTCGGTGCCGCCGCTTATTTGCATTGGAAGCACGCCAGCAGGATGCCCCAGGAGCTGCGGCGGCTCGACCTCGGTCCCGAATATGAGGCCGGCGTGATCGAGAACGCCGTGCGACCCCTTCTCGGAATCAAGAAAACGGCGGGACCGGCCGCGATCAGTTTGGCTGCTAGCAGGATCGCGAAGGGCGATGTCGTTGGATTCATGCAGGGCAGGGCTGAGTTTGGTCCACGCGCTCTCGGGTTTCGCAGCCTTCTCGCGGACCCCCGAAATCCTGAAATGAAGGCGATTCTGAATGAGAAGGTCAAACTCAGGGAATCTTTCAGACCTTTTGCTCCAAGCGTACTGGTGGAGCATGCTCCTGAGTATTTTGAGATACAGGAGGGCTTGAACCTTCCCTTCATGATCGAGACAGTCCGGGTCAGACCGGGAAAGGCTCATCTGATTCCGGCGGTAACTCATGTTGATGGCACCGCTCGTATTCAGACCGTGTCGCGAGATGCAAATCCTGCTTACTACGACGTGATTTCCGCGTTTGAGCAGCAAACCGGGGTGCCCATGCTCCTGAATACGTCTTTCAATCTCGACAAAGAACCTATCGTGAATTCGCCTCAGGACGCGATCGGGTGTTTCACGAACAGCGGTATTGATGGTCTTCTGATCGGCGACTGGTTCCTGGAAAAATGACAAAAGCAACCCGGCCCATACTCCTGTTCTTTCCGAAAACCGGTCCTGATTTCCTGGAGCCGCCCTTTGGCCTCGTTTCCCTGGGAACGGCACTGAAGCAGGCTGGCTTCGATGTTCACATCATTGACGCCAGGATCGAGGATTACAAACAAGCGGTCCAGGATTGCATCAAAAAGGGAACCTTGCCGCTGTTCTGTGGTGTTTCATCGATGACGGGACCGCAGATCTTTCATGCGATCAACATTTCGAAATATATTAAGAGAGCGTTCCCGGAAGTGCCGGTCGTATGGGGAGGGCTCCATGTCACCCTGACCGGAACCCAGTCCATTCAAGAGCCTTTCATTGATTACATCCTTCGGGGCTACTCGGATCACACCATCGTCCAGCTGGCGGAAGCAATCATGCGTGGTGAAACCGAGTTGATGGGAATCGACGGAATTGTTTACAAGACACCGCAGGGGATACGGAGCAGCGCCAATCTCCCGAACGTCGATGTGTCGCTTTTGCCCGAGCCGGATTGGGGCCTGGTCAGCCTGCCGAACTACGTCAACTCGCTCTATTTTCAGGAACCCACCGTCTACATGTTCACGTCGCGCGGCTGTAATCATAGTTGTACGTTCTGTTACTCCGTTTCCGTGAACCGCAGAAAATGGCAGGGAAGAAGCGTCGAACAGATTTCGTCGGAACTCGACTCTCTTGAAAAGCTTGCACCTTTTGAGGTGGTCTTTTTCCACGATGATAACTTCTCCGTGGATCGCGCCCGCCTCACGGGAGTTGTCGATATTCTCAAGAGGAAAAAAAAGAAGTTCGTGCTGAGCGCCAATTGCGCGAACATTGACGATGAGCTCCTCGACCTTCTGGCGAACTCGGGCTGTGTTCGTCTGGATTTCGCTATCGAAACGGGTTCGCCGCTCATTTTGCGTCGCTATAACAAGGGGTTCAAAATCGAGCAGGCGCTGACCGCTCTAGAGGCAGCCGCCGCCCGGAAGATTCCGGTGAACCTGAGTTTCATCGTGGGTCACCCGGAGGAAACACGTAAGGAAATTTTCGAGACCCTTGATTTCATTGATCTGGTGAAGCGCCGATGGCCGGACGTCAATATCATCGATATCAAGCTCCTGACTCCTTATCCTGGGACGCCCATTTTCAAAGTGTGTGAGAAACTCGGCCTGAAAGCGCCCGGATCTCTTGCTGAATGGGGTGAGTATTACTGGAATTCACGGAAGCTCATCTGGTCGCCGGAGGCGGATCTTTGCGTCGATGTGAGCTTTGTCTCCTTGTTTGCCTTCCGTTACAATCATCTGCATTCCGATTTCATGATTCTGCGATGGGTTTACCGCATGCTTCACATGATTGAGGGCTGGCGCTGGCGAAAGCGTTTTTTCGCCTTTCCGGTGGAGCTGCGGGCGATGCATCTGGCGCTGAAAACCTACAATCGTCTTCTGCAGTACTTCAATTATGGGTGGCTGTAGCAGGAAGCAGCCCGTCTCTGATGTAAAGGACCAGGGACTCCCTTCCAGGTAACCGATAAGCGGAAAACCCGAAATGTCCCGGATTCTTTTGCAAATCCTCCAGCAGGGCAGCGTGTTTCGCACCCAGGAGTTTCAGCGATCGATTGAGGACCGGCTCATCGCAGATGACATCGAAATCGCGCGTCAGGTCTGGCGTCATTCCAGTCCAGAACGCGGTGAGTTTCGCAGGCTCCGGCCTGATGAGATCCACTTCGAAAGGGAGGAGGTGCCCGAGATACTCCAGCGAGAGAATACGAATTTTGCGGCTTGTTTCGACCCGGGACAGCAAAGTCGTCATATCGCGCACCGGGCTGTTCCAGTGAGGGCCGAAAAGCAGTACCGGTTCGGGGGGGATCAGGAAGACAAGTGTGAGAAGAACAAGGAATGTCCTTTTGAGTCCGGGTTGAAGGTCGACGTTCAAATGCCATCCGATGAGCAGGGCGGGGGCAAGCATCGCGACGGGAAGAAGATAGCGGAATTGCGCGAAGTAGATGAACGAAACCGCGGCGGCTGGAATGGCTATCATGGCGAAATGCTCAAAGAGCATTTCGCGTTTTATCTGCGACGCAACCCAGGGACTGATCCCCATTTTCCTGTATTTGATCGTTGCAATCGTGAGCGCCAAGTAGAAAAGGGCGAGCAACCACATGCCCCATACAGGATTTGTCCAGCGGCTGTTCCCAATGAAGTCCTCATGCGTTCGGAATGGCGCATCCCAAAGTGAACCGGCCAGGTGGTTCGCAAAAGCCCTGGGATTTTTCGTCGCCGCGTCCAGCAGGGTCATCGGATGTCCGTATTTGGCATCAAAATCCGGAATATGCGCGGTCACGGAGTCCCAGTTAGGGATGTGCCTGCGAAGAGAGTCCTGGTATTGCAGCTGGTTGGCGAGCATGAATACGCCAACCGAGTTCGATTTCTGCGCTTCGTTCGACAGGATGCTCGCGGAGAGGGCGATCACGATCAACGCGATTGAAAATGCAATAATATTTCTGATTGAGCGTGGCATGCGAATGCTCATGCTTCTGAATACAATAAAGCCCATAACCCCAAGCGACAGGATGTACTCCGTCCTGATGAAGCAGCACGCCGCAATAGCCGCAAGCACCACTAGGCGACCTTTTGGGTTCTGGAGTTGGCTCGCGATAATAAAGGCAGTCAGAAGAAGAACAAATACAAACTGCATGTTCTTGTTTCCAGGCGTCATTCCCGCCAGGGCGATCGTGGACGTGAAAATCGCAAGAAAAATGCTGATAAAATCCGCCCTGATCAGCAACAGGTAAAGGAGTAATAAGGACGGCGCGAGCGCGAGCAAAAGCCGCGTGTTCACGTCATTCAGAAAAATAAGATCTCTGGAACCGGAGAGGAAGGACAGAAGCTGGTACCAGAGACGATATCCAGGGGCGAACCTGTATTCTTCCTGCCCGATCGCACTGGCAATAGTCGCTGCTTCGTCGTGGACGTCAATTTGGATAAAAGGCACCAGGAACGAGGTCCATCGCCAAAGAATCACGAAGAAGATGAACGCAAGGATCCAGTGAAAATGTCTGTCGAGGAAGATCCGAACCCGCATTTCGCCATGCTAGCCAGAAGCGGCTCTATTGCAAACAACTTTGCCGGTTGCCACCGGTTGCTGGTGCCCGGTAGACTCAGGTCGTGGAAATCTGTCTGGTACTGCCGGCATACAATGAAGAGGGATGTATTGCTTCGGTCATCTCCTCTTGGGTGGATGAGCTTTCGAAATGGACACAGGATTTTCGCGTTCTGGTGATCGATGACGGTTCCACTGATCGTACGGGGGACATCGTGCACCAGCTTTCGCTTGAGCAATCCCGGCTGATGCTCCTGCGGAAAAATAACTCCGGCCATGGTGGAGCCCTGTTTGCGGGGTATGCCAAGGCAATCGAGTGCGGCGCTATCTGGATTTTTCAGGTGGACACGGATGCGCAGTTTCAGGCGAAGGATTTCAGCCTTCTCTGGGAACGACGCGAAGCTTCGCGCTTCATTCTGGGCCACAGGAAAGAACGCCAGGACGGACGACACCGCGACGCGATTACGTGGGCACTGAAGTTGCTGTTGCTCGTGATTTTTGGAGTAAGGATCAGGGATCCGAACATTCCTTTTCGGCTGATGCGCGTGGATTACCTGGCTTCGTTGCTGTCCCGCCTTCCGGATACAATTTTTGCCCCGAACCTTTTCCTCTCTATTCTGGCCGCACGCGATGGTGAAAACCTGTTTTTTATTCCTGTAGCTCATTTTGCCCGCAAGACGGGCTCCGCTTCCCTTTTTTCATGGAGGCTTCTGAAGGCCTGCATCAGGAGTGCTTTTGAGCTGGTGCGTTTCCGATATCTGGTCGGAATCGGAAGGACTCTGCGATGAAACGGTATCGGTTCGTCATTATCGGTGCGGGACCAACGGGTCTGGGTGCCGCATGGCGCCTGAAATCAAAGGGCGTGCGCGATTTCATCGTTCTTGAGCAGGAACAAAATGCTGGAGGCTTGTCGTCAACTTACCGCGACCCGCAGGGCTTCTCGTGGGATATCGGCGGGCATATTCTTTTTTCCAGGGATCCTCTTTTTCTCGATCTCATGCGCGCCGCGATCGGGGATGATTCCTGGCTTCATCATGAACGCCAGGCTTTCGTCCGGCTTCACGGAAGTTTCATTCCTTATCCGCTTCAAAACAATCTCCGGTATTTGCCGGAAGCTGTGCTGAGCCGATGCTTGAACGACCTCGAGGCGGCGGCCGGACGCAATTCTCCTGTTCCCGACGACGCCAGTTTCTACGATTGGCTTGTCGACAGGTTCGGAGCCGGGCTGGTGGAATCCTTTTTTCTTCCCTATAACCGAAAGGTCTGGGCCTACCACCCCAGCCGTTTGTCCTGGCGTTGGATCGGTGAGCGCGTGGCGCCGCCGGATGTGGAGCGGATACGCAAGACCCTTTCAAACGGGGAAGATGATGTTTCCTGGGGGCCCAATAATCGGTTTCGATATCCCAAGACAGGTGGGACCGGCGCGATTTGGAAGTCGGTGGCCGAACTGATCGGACAAGATCGTATTCTCTATGGTGCCCGCGTGGATGCCGTGAACCCGGTGGAGCGGCGTCTCACGCTGACCTCAGGAGAGTGCATCGAATTCGAGCATCTCCTTTCCACGAAGCCTCTGAATCTCCTTTGTCAGAGTCTTGTGCCGCAGTCCCCGGTCATTGATGAAGTTCGCGAGCTTTCCCGGAAACTCCTTTTTTCCTCCTGCCATGTCGTGGGTTTGGGTTTGCGCGGCAAGCCGCCGGAAGCATTGAAAACGAAAAGTTGGATCTATTTTCCGGAGGGCGATTGCCCGTTTTATCGCGTGACGGTTTTATCCAATTACAGTTCCGCGCTGGTGCCCGACCCCCAAAACAACTGGTCACTGCTGGCGGAAACGAGCGCATCGCCGGAGAAGCCGGTATCTTACGGCGATATCGTTGAAGAGACTCTCACCGGGTTGCTCCGGGTCGGACTGATCAGCTCACGCTCGGATGTTGAGTCGCTGTGGTCCCATTTTGCGGAATACGCCTATCCGACACCTTCATTGGACCGGGATCAGCTGCTGAAAGGCATTTTGCCCGCGCTGGAGCGTTTTCAGATTTATTCACGCGGACGATTTGGCGCGTGGAAATACGAAAACGGAAATCAGGATCACTGCTGTTTGCAGGGCATCGAGTGGAGCGACCAAATGGTCGGTGGCATGAAGCCATGATGCAGTCGCGCTTTTTTGTAATAGCGTTGTTTGCCGCGGCATTCGCGGCTTACCTCTGGGGAAACGTGACAAACCCCGTCCTCTGTTACGACCCGGCTCAGATGATCTTCACCGTCCTCGGGTTGACGAATACGTCACCTCCTTTTTCCGAACCAGGAACGTTTCTGGACGCCTGGAGGCTCAATCTTTCCCGCAATATGGATCCAGGCGGATTTACGTTCCTGCTTCGTTACTGGGCGCTGATCTCGACGAACCACGTGTGGCTTCGGCTGCTCTCGGTCTTGTTTCTTGGTCTGGGAGTATTCATTCTTTATCGGCTGGGCGTCTTGTTATTGCGAGACAGGTACTTGGCGGGACTTCTTGCGCTTTTCCCGTTAACGAACCCGGTGATTGCCGAATGGAGCCTGTTTCCAAGAGCCTATGGTATGGAGGTCTGCGGAGTCGCCTGGGTCAGTTATCTTTGTTATCGGCCGGGTCTGCTACGTTCGCGGTCAGGTGTATTTCTGTCGATTGCCGCGCTCAGTTTTTTCGCGACCTCTCGTTACAGTTTTCTTCTCACGCTCAGCGCATTTGTTTTCGCATTCGGGATAAGCACGGCCGGGCAGCGCCGGTTTTCGCTTAGAATGCTGTTTTTGCTTTGTCTTCCCTTCGTTCCCATCCTGATTCCGTTATTTTATCATTTGCCAGAAAATCGTGATTACATCAGTCAGTTTATTCTTTCAGGCAAGACCCTGATGGAAACGCGCGACATCCTGCGCGTGAATTTCGGTGTTCCAGAAGCGCTCTTTCAATGCATTTTCTTTTTAGCCTATGCGGCACAGCGTGGTCTGGGTGCGCTCAAAGGGCGGCATCGCATTTTTTTCTGGTTCCTTGTCCTGCTGAATCTGAGTTTCATTCCAGTGTCGATGGCCGGCTACTATCCCTGGTACTTGACCCAGCGGTTCACGATTGCCGTGAATATCGCGTCCTACATTTCGTTGATACCGTCGGTCGCCATCCTGTTGCCGTTGCTTCGAAAGTCAGCGGGAAGACCTCGCCTCGGAATATTGGGATTTTTAATGGCTGCGGCCGCCCTCCTGTCCTCCATTTCGATGTTTCGGTTTGACCCATACTCCGACACCCTGAGCGTGATTCAAGAGGCGGAACGGGAAGGGAGGCTCTCCGAAAAAGGCTACTTCAGTCCGGCAGTATACGCTGAGGCAAAGTACCTTTTCGAATATGGGATTTTGAAAGGGCACCAGTCCTACGCGGACAAGAAAATCGTGACTGGTTTATGGATAGTGGACAAGAAGATAGCCGATGAGGTCGATTATGCCGTGATTTCCCGCGCTGATGCAGGAGCCTTAGCTCTCTTCGAGGAGCATCCCGCATTTGTCCGCGAAAAAAAGCGATTTTACCATCTTGAATATTTTGTACGGAAGCAGGGTGGCTTGCCAGGGAGGCCGTAGTCGGGTTGAAAAGTTGGAGGTGACGGTCGGAATCGAACCGACACAAAACGGTTTTGCAAACCGTCCCATTAGCCATTTTGGTACGTCACCCCGATTTTCAAAGACTGGTCTTCATGGCTAGCAAGGGGCAGAGGTCTTTGTCAAGATCAGACGCCCCTGACATCTGCACCCCAGTCAGACGCCTCTGGCGTCTGCACCCCAGATGATTTTATGCAGCTGTATCTGCATTCGGACCCGCAGCCTGTCAGCCAGGATTCTTTCCGCCAGCACCTGCGCTGAGATTCCCGGATAGCTTCCAGGTGCACCGCCAGAAGGACCGACTGGTGAAAAGAGAATTTCCTTCACCGGAATCGTTTCCGAGCGGACCAGGTCTCTTGCCCACGCATAGTCAGATTCTGACGCGATCACGAATTTCACTTCATCCGTTTCTTTCAGAAGAGGCAGATTTGTTCGGTAGCCGCCGCGTTGCATTCCGCTGGAGGGAGTCTTGATGTCCATGATCACCCGTGTGTTCTGGACGATCGGTCCGATGGGGAGTTCGCCATGGGTTTCCACGCTGACGTCGTAACCTTTATCGACCAGAACTTGCGCCAAGGCCGGTGTGTTTTTCTGCATCAGGGGTTCTCCGCCCGTGAGCAGTACATGCCGCGTGCTGAAAGGAGCGACGGCGGCGCACACCTCGTCGATTGTCATCCGTTTACCGTCATGAAACGCATAGGTCGAGTCACAATAGGTGCATCGAAGGTTGCAGCCTGTGAGACGGACGAATGCGAATGGCACGCCCGCCAAGGTCGATTCGCCCTGAAGGCTGTGAAAGATTTCGTTGATAAAAAGCTCGTGAGACGCCACGTCTGTTTCTTACGTTTTTTTTCACTGAAACTCTATGCCCGAAAAAAGGAGAGGGTCCGATAGCATTCGTGCCACCGGACCCTCTTGAGATGAAGAGGGGGTCCATTTGGGGGACCCCCCTTTGAAATGCTGCCGGACCAACTCAGTGGTCCTTCGTTTGTCTTCCTCCTTTGGCAGCCCGGCTAACATGAGCTGTCGGGGTAAGCAGCTCGAAGTCCCGTGGCTTTGCGTCCCGGCTTTTCAACCGGTTTGCCTTTTTCAAAAGGGGTGGGTTGCGAAACCGCCCTCTTCAAACGGCCCTTCGTGGGCCAAGCTTTTTTCTGGTCGCCTGTTTCATTGTCCGACCAGCCATTATTTGAACTAAAAATAGGTTAGCGCACCGCGTTATTGATTGCAAGAGGTTTGGCTAATTTAGCGGATTTAAATAATAATCAGCCCATGTCCTCAAAGCGCTTTGGCGTTGCCGCAATTGTAATCGGGTCAGTTTTATCCGTCTTTTCCTCTTATGCGCGTGCTGCAGAGTTTGTCGAAGAGATCGAGCGGGATTTTCCGCTTAAATCGATCGGGCAGCTCCATGTCACCAATATGCGCGGCGACGTATCGGTGCAGGGCTGGGCGCTCGACAAAATTCGCATCAAGGCGCGCAGAAAAGCGATCGCAGACACGCAGGAGGAAGCGCAGAAGCTTTTCTCAACTATGGATTTCCGTTATCGCAGTATTGATGGAAGTGACATCGAGCTTTCCGCTGAGTACGGGCGGGGCCTGGATATTCAAGCTCGGTTAAAAGAGCGTGAGAGCCCGCGCACGGGCATGGAGATGATTGTTTTTGCTCCGGGAAATCTGAAGCTGAAAATTTCGACGGTGGACGGAAAGGCGACGGCGAAGTCCTGGAGTGCGCCGCTCGAAATCCGTACTGCTGCCGGACCGATTGTCGTACAGCGGGTGAAGTCACAATCAGTTTCGCTGCTTTGTCCTTCCTGCCTGATGAAAATTGAAAATGTGAAGGCCTCGATCAGATGCATGGGCGGCACTGGAAAAATTGAATTGAAGGAAGTGCGGGGAGGAAGTGTTTACGCGGAAACAAGTTCTGGCTCCATTGTGATGAACACGGTCATCGGCGAGCAGCTTTATGTTTCCTCTTCCGGAGAAATAACTGGAAAAGCCCTGGATGGACGCATTGAATTTCACGCGCAAACAGCGCCCGTTGAAATAAATTCCAGTTCGGGCTTCTTGAGCGGACGCACTACAAGTGGCGCCATTTCCGCGCAAATGAAACGTTGGAAATTCTCGGACAAAGCGTTGATCGAAACTGATAGTGGCAATATCAGTTTGCGTTTGCCGTTTGCTTTTTCAGGCGACGTCGACATCTGGAGTCTGGAAGGAAAAACAGAAGTGGGATTTCCTGTTCGCAAGCTGGAGGAGGCGGCCGTTGGTCCGCAGCCGGCCGAAAGATTTTACGGGCGCGTGCGGGATGGCGGCGAGCTGCTGAAGTTGTATACGAAATTCGGAAATATCCGCGTATTTCGCGGCGAAACGGATGCTTCAGCTGCTCGAGCGGAATAATGTGCGATGCGTCATTCAGCTGTTTGATTTTTTTTGTATAAACTTTAAAAATTGCTGTTGCGCGCGCCAATCAATGGCGCTATACCAATCAAACCTCTGACAAGGTGAAGCGTTCTGCCGGTATCCCGAGCGGTAACAAACGGGATAAAGGCTGACTGTTCGCGTGAAAGAGGCTCTCGTAAGGGAGAATGTTCTTTGAAAATTTGGGATGAATTTTTTGAATGAGAAAGTGGGGGCTAGAGTAGGCAGCCTGCTTGTAAGTGCCGATTTCGGTCGGGGCGAG
>MEPR01000020.1 GCA_001769835.1 Bdellovibrionales bacterium GWB1_55_8 | reverse complement strand
AAAACACTCCTGGCACCTGGAAGGAACGTCCGAACTGGCAACGCAAGCTGCGCCACTCGATCGAGAAGATCGCGACGCATCCCGGGCTGCCGGAGCTGTTCCAGGACCTGATCAAGCGTCGATCGACGTCCTGAATCCCGCCGTGAGTGTCCGGTACGACGCAGCTGCTGAAATTCGGTAGAGTTTCTGCGGGTTCGTATTCGGGCACTTTGGACACACTGTTTTCGGCCGCGCATTCAACTAAACTGAAAGTATTAGTGAACCTAACTGTACGTTGGCCGGTGAAACATTATGAGAAATAGCCTTCTAATCGTGCTTACGGCACTCTCACTGACTCTGGTCGGATGCGTCGAATCCGTACTGGAACCCGGACTGCAAATGGATCCCGGCAGTGGGACTCTTCTCAGCCCTGGCAAATTTCGACTCATGGGTTCTCATTCAGCACAGAACAATGAAGTCAGTTCGGCGACCGTTCTGGTGACGGGGATCGATGTACGATCCATTGACGGCAGCTTTCTTGATTATGCGGTCGCGCCCTTTGTCATGGACTTGATGGAATTCCAGAACAATCCCGCCTCCATCATGGCTCGCGTGATGCTCCCATCAGGCGAATATGATCTGGTCCGCATCCATACTTCCGAATCAGGAGAAGCTGTTCTCGCGTCGGGCGAAGTCCTTCCTCTGATTGTCCCGAGCGGCGAACAAAGCGGAATCAAGTTGTTCTTTTCGCCCGCTTTCAAGGTTCAACAGGAAACAATCACCATCGGCTTTGCAAGATTTGACCTGGAAAGAAGTTTTGTCATCACCGGCGGACCTCATAGCAAAGTCCACTTTAAGCCGGTCGTGCGGGTGAACGCGACGCAACCGATCGTGATTGACGCGCCGGCCGACGCACCAGTGGAAGCGCCGGTGATCGACGACGGCACGCTCCCTGTGGATAACAGCACTCCTCCTGTCGAGGAACCCGTTCCTGAAGAACCCGGTCCTGATGACTCAGAAATACTTCCCGACGATTCGCAAGACGAAGTTTTCATGCCGTGGATCGGTATCTGAAGCTCAATTCCTGAACCTCTACAGGTACTCGAACGCGCCCAGGTCGCCGGCCCCATCCTGGGGTCTGCTCCTCAATTTGCGATCATCAAACTCGTACAAGACCGGATGATCCGACAGCAGCGCCGGCAACGCTTCACCCCGGTTGATCGCAGCCGAGGTCGGCGTCAGACCCGCATCCACGTTACCAAGGACCACACTTCGCAAACCTGGCTCACGCCCGGGACCGGAAATGAAGTTCTCCGTTCCGGTGATCGTTCCAGTGAAAACGCCGTTCGTGGCCGAGGGTACCCAATCCGGACTGATCCAGTTGACGCCGAAGCTTGCGTTCCCGGCTCCGGCATTCACAAGAGACAGCTCACTTGCGATTGAACCCGCGGTTTCAGGCAAGCTCACCAGGATGTTGTTATGCGCGTAGGCTTTCTGACCGGCCGTATCGAGTTGAAACAGAACCGTGCGCCAGCGCGCCCCGGTGCCGGACTTGTTTGAGATCGAAATGAATGTGTTGTGGAAAAAATGGAGGTCCTTTCTATAGCGATCAGAAAATCCGGTGTCGCCGCCGAAATGTATCGGCGTAGTCGCTCCGTGGTAGGTTCCTGTTCCTTGATTCCCTGGAGGGTTCACGAAAATATTGCCGTAGACATACGTGTTGGCGTACGTCGGCTCTGAACAGAGCGCAGGCGCCGCGTTTTCGCAGTCCACCAGATCCAGGATATGGGCGCCGCCCTCGAATGAATTGAAGCGAATGACGGTCCCCGCGGATCTGTCCTTTAAATTGGATCCCGTCGCTCCTTCACGGGGCGGCCCGAAAAGATTGAATTGGAAAGTGATCCCTGCCGTTTCCGTATAAACGTTGTGCTGTCGATCGCTGCCCGCGTTCCCGTTTCCGTGAATATGAGATCCTTCGACGAGGATCGACTGAGTGAACGTCGCGCTATCCGCGCCCGTGTTCGCGAAAAAGCCATTTCCATTGGAGTGAATGGAGACGTTGCGGATGGCGATGTTCCTGCCGCGATGAATGTAAATTCCGGCTGCCCCGGTCGAGTAAGCGCGGAGCACGCCTGTTTTATCGACAAACTGATGAGCAGGTTGAGCGTTCCTCAGTTCGAAGTTACGGATATCCCAGTGCGCAGGGACATGCGTGTACGCCTGGCCAGCCCGCTTCCCGATATAGATCACCCCAAGCTGCTCTGTATAAGCAGCCGAGTAAAAATCAGTGTCACTTGCGGTTGTGGCGTTCATGCCATCCAGGACTGGAAGGTCACCTGCGGGCCCCGGCACTCCACAAAAAATGATCGGGTTTCCCTCCGAACCACTCGCGGAAAGCAGCACCTTTTCAAAGTAGGGCGTCGGCTTCCAGAAAACGCGGACCACATCACCTCCGTGCAACTGCGACCAGGGCACGAGTGCGAGGCTCTCGTAAGTTTTGTCCGGCCCGACGTCATAAGTCGTCGCACCGCTGGCAGGAAGGCAGGAGACATTCACAGGATGCACAACCGGATTCACAGGCGATGACGGAGCAGGCGGCTCGTCATTGCCGATCTCATTCGAGCCGATCGACGGAGGCGTAACGAGGACGTTAGAGTCAAAGCAACCGGGCAAAAGAATTGAACCCAGAATTCCAGCCATTGCGGCCGCCAGAAGAGTCGACTTCATGAGGAGACCTCCCTTTGCTTTAGAATAATCGGACTAAAACGCTTGTTCGATGAGCTTATTCGAAACCGTGTCAAAAAAGACATAGTCATTCCACTAATTTAGAATACCTGAGTGCTTCAGTTGTCATTTTGTTTGCAATGACGCGCTTTGTTAATTAGACTTAACTTTAGATGAAACTCGTCCAGGCCCCGGGGCAGCCGGATCAAAAATCGGGAAAAATACTGATTGCAGCCACGAGGCTGCTACTCGCCATCTCACTCGCTCTCTTCATCTGGCTTCCGGAGGCGTCGGCGGCGGACAAGCGCCAAAAGGTCATCGACTTCGAAGACGAGCTGGTCGAAGGCGTCAATCGCCGCCCCCTCGATTCACTGAACACCCTTTCCGACGCCGAAAAGAGACGCCGCAAGACCCACCTCTACCGGAAAAGACGCGGCTTTCGGATCGAAACGGACGAGACCCTGAAAGTACTGAGGTACACTCCATGACCGCTTTCGTTGTCACAACCTCGATTGCAGGCATTTCACAGAGCAGGATCTGGAACGGCTCCGCACCGCTCACACTGGGAAATCCGCTCCGCTGGGTGATCGAGAAAACCCCACAGGGCGTTCGCGCGCGAGATCTGTCAGGCCGCGCGCACCAGGTAAGGAACGATTCCGTCCGCGAACTGGATTCCGCCAGCCTGGCATCCGGCGCCACGCTGAAACTTCCACTCTTCAATGATCGCTCTCTTTGCGAACTCCAGATCCGGCCCGTACGAAACATCAGGCCCGCTTACGGCTCAAACAGCGGCGACCAACTGAATATCTTCACCGGTTTTGGCGCGTCCATTTCGAAGGCGGAACCTTTTTTGAAGGAATTCATCGGAAAAGACGGCAAGAATCCTGTCTTTTCACTCAAAAAAGGCGTCCAGGGATTTGAACTCACCTTTCTTCAGGATGGCGTCCGAACCGGCAGCTACACCAGTCGATCCGGACAGACGCTACCGGTTGCTCCTGAAGCTCTCCTCAACCTGCAAATTTTCTTTGGATCCCGAAGCTGGCATTTCGGATTCCTTGCGGCCCCCGAGTCGATCGCCCCCACAACAACGTCCAACGCACGGATCACCACCAATGCCGAAGACCTGTGGTTCCTGAAAGCCCTTCGCCACGCCGCGATCGGACTTTCCGCCATTCTGCTGATCACCTGGTTCTGGCCCGCGCCAAAACCGACGGACGAACTCATTCCGGCGCAATTCACGAAAATCGTGCTCGCACGTCCGGCGACTTCCGAGCCCGCCGCCCCCGCCGGTGAAACCGGCGCCGCCAGTAGGGCAACCCCGGTCGAAAAGGCCGCGGTCGTCCAGGCGTTCCGTGCAAAGGCGTTACGCAACAGCATCAATGGTCTGCTCAAAGGCGGCATGACCCGCCTGCTCGCGCAATCGGACTTTGCGATGGGCGCGCGAAACTCCGGACAAGCCAAAAGGCTCTTCGACTCGCGTACCAATGCGCTTCAAGCCACTGGCGCTGAAGCCGGCCTGATGAATTCGAAGGATGTCCAGGTGGCATCCATTGGTGGCGCGGGCGCGGGCGGCTCCAAGGTTGGCTATGGAAAAGGCGGCGGAGCAAGCGTGGCGGGCCAGGGAACCTCTCACGTCTCACTTGATCTTGGGGGATCAAACGTCGAAGACGGTCTTTCAAAAGAGGAAGTCGGGGAGGTCATTCACCGGCACCTCAGTGAAGTACGCTATTGCTACGAATCGGCGATGCTTCGCACGCCTGGAATCGAAGGACGCTTGATCGTCAACTTCCTGATCGGCGGATCAGGCTCCGTTCTGTCCTCGGAAGTGAAGTCCTCGACGCTGCCTGATCCGAGACTCGACGACTGTATCCTGAGGCGACTAGGCACCTGGAAGTTCCCCGCCACCAAAGGCGCCATCAATGTGGCCGTTTCTTATCCGTTCATCTTTAAAACGCTTGGGAGATAATATGAGTTCGCGCATAGGTTTTTACATCAGCGCCCTTTCACTCACCTTCACCCTGGCAGGCGCGGTCAGCGCGCGCTCCGTCCTCGCGGCCGACGCCAATGACGCGAAAGCTGAAAAAGTGAACGTGGACTCCATCCGGGAAAAATACTGGGCGCGCGGCAACGAATCCGAACTCGGTGTCGTGCAGAACCGCCTCTACTCCAAGGAGCGCAAGATCGAACTCGGCCTGTTCGGCGGAATGCTGACCAGTGACCCTTTCCTGACGGTTCGCAGCACCGGATTTAGCGCCGGCTTCCATTTCAGTGAATATCTCTCGGCCCACCTGCTCTGGTGGCGGGCCTACTGGTCACCTTCTGCGGCTCTGAATACATTCCAGGAAAAAATGGGAGCCACGACCAATTTCAACGCACCTCTGTATTTCTACGGAGCCGAAGGCAACGCCAGCCTTCTCTATGGAAAACTGAGCCTCATCGGAAAAGCGATCATCTATTATGATATGCATCTCACGGGCGGCCTCGGCGTAACCGGGACCGAATCCGGAAAATACATCACTCCTCTATTCGGATTGGGCCAGAAGATTTACCTTTCGCAGGGCTCATCGCTCCGTCTCGATTATCGCGTGATGCCATTCTCCGAAGAGATCCTGGAAAAGGTGGTGACAAACCAGCTCGGCACATCCAAAGGGTTCCGGACCAACTGGACTCACGCCGTCAGCCTGGGAGTCACCTTCCTCTTCAGCACCGGAGGCTCGCAATGAACTTCCTTCGGATCCTGACGGCGGCCACTTTGGTTGCTGTTGTGTTTCACCTTCCGAAAGCCCTCGCTGAGCCCTCTGCCTCGCAGAGCTTCAGCCGCGACGCCTGCGGCGCGGGGGAATCGTGGACATTTTCCCCCGCACTCGAGGCCGAATGGTCTGATGCCTTCAACCGTTTTCTGAAAGGAAGCAGATCGCCGGTTATTGCCTTCTCGGAAGGCCTTGCCCTGAGACGTTTTGGCAGCACGGAAGAGGCAAAATTTTTTGGCGAGTACTGGGTCTCGCGAGCCCTGAACGAAGCCAAGCTCGCGCACGTGGCCTGGAATGGGTTTTCGGCAATGGTTGCCCGCACGGTCTCGGCGGAACAACTCGGAATCCAGCTCGCGGCTTTATCCTGCCTTCTCGAGATTCAGGCCCGAACCCCCGCCATGGCTTTCACCGGAGGCGTGGCACTCCGACTACCGGAACTCGCACAAGGCCTGGGCGCGCTCTCAGGAAAGAACCTGACCGAGGCGAAAAGGATCCTCCAGCAGGCGGCTTCAGCACGGATTCGGGAGCTGGTTTCCGAGGAAAAACCTTCTCAGAAAGCGGGAGAAGCCCTTCTCTCCATCCTGAAAGACGCGGGAGCCGACGAGTTTCTCTCGAAAGGCCTCTGGGCGGCTCGTCGCGCAGAGCACAGAAACACGATCTCCTGGCTCCGCAAGTTTCTTGAGGCGCCTCCCTCAAAACACCTGGAACGCTATCGCGATCAGGCGCGTATTCTTCTTGGCCGCGCGCACTTCTCAACGGGCGAGTTCGAAGCCTCACTGAACATCCTGAAAACAGTGACCCGAAACTCAAACGAACTCGCGCACTCGCTTTCAGACCTGGCGTGGGCCCAACTGCTCGAAGGACGCCACTCTGAAGCGATCGGAACCGCGGTGGCGCTGAGAGCAGGCGGCCTGCGTAACACTTTCACCCCTGAAACACCCATGGTGATGTCCATGGCCATGAACGAGATCTGCCAGTACCCGCAATCCGTGCTCGCCATCCAGAGCTTCCAGAAAAAGTACGAAGTACCGCATCGCTGGCTTTCGGCCTGGATCGCAAAACCCACTCCGCTTTATCCGCATGCGACCCGTTTCCTGCGCAAGAGCCCGGACGCACCGCCCATGGCCGTTGCGAGCGATTGGGTTCGTTCGCCACTGTTCATCGCGTTTCAGGACGAGATCAACCTGCTATTTGATGAGAAGGATTCCGCGCGCTCGCTCGGCCGGTCAGGCTCGGAAGAGCAGAAAAAATTGACCGGTCAAATCATTCAGTTTGTCCGCGAGCTCAAGCCGAAACTGAAGCTTGCGAAGATGCAGCAGAAAGAGGGTCAATCACTTCCCGCCAGGATCCTGAACGATCTCGCATTCCTCAAACACGAAATGCTCCGCCTTCGAAGACTCAGACAGGCAGCGCCGATCTGGCAGATGATCCTGTCGAACCACCTGAAGCTCGCGCCATTGCGGGAAGCACGCCTCGTAGCCGGCATCAACGAGGACCTGAATCGACGGACTCGAATGATGTATTACCAGCTCGAGGAGATTGCCGAGAATCTTCAGCTGGTGGAAGTTGAAATTTACAACGGCGCAAGTCAGGACATCATCTGGCAGAACGCCCACCCCGACTACAAGAAGGTTGCCCAGGGATTCACGGAAGAAAAGCGCTCGGCTCAGAAAGTGTGGGACTGGGGCCGCGTTGTCGCCTCATCCGGAGACTCAGAGGCCGGGGAAATCTGGGAAGACGAACTCGGATCATTCAAAGCGGCTGTTTTCGACAACTGCTCAAGCAAAGACCGCTACCTTGCTCTTAAAATGAAAAGAGGCAAACAATGAGCGCACGCACGAACGGCCAGGAACCGATTTACCTGGGCAAAATGGGCAAAGCTTTCGGCCCGTACTCGGAAGCTCAGCTGCAACAGATGAAAGCCAGCGGCGCACTGCGCGAATTTTCGTGGATCTGGGATGCTCAGCAGCAAAACTGGGCCCCTTTGGATCCACCGCCCGCACCATTGACGCTGACCCAGTCGCAATTCGACGCAGCGTCTCCAGCACCGCTTCCTGTGTTCAGGCATGACTCCATCCTGCCCTTGGAAGCCATTTGTCATAATCGCCGCACGGCGATTACGGCACGCCTGCGGCTGGTTTCCGAGACCGGCTGTGAGCTTGTGAGCCCGCTTGAGGAAGAGCCGCCTTTCCCTGCGAATTGCCAGGTGGCATTAAACCTCCTGGATCCCCGAACAGGGAAATCCGTTGAACTGCCCGTTCGACTCGCCGGCCTTGGAAGATCGGGTGGAGCCTGGCGCTATCGGGTTCTCTGGGAAAGCTGCCCGCCGCTCGTTCTTGAAAGCATCGCATAGATCGCGATTCCTCTATCGCGCCGGGGCCCTCGTGCGATAAGACAACCGCGATGGGCGCAGAGAGTACACTCCGATCAGAAACTGGCGAACGACTTGAAGTCAAAGAAGGCATCGTCCTGGACCGGCAGGGACGGCGCCTCACTCAAGCAACGATTTTTGGCGAAGGAAAACAGACTCCCGAAAATCAACCCCGGTTCTCGCTCTCGGGTGGAAACGGACTCTGGGTCCTGATGCTCGCATTTTTCACCCCCGTGCTGGTGATCGCGAGCTTCCTCGCATTCGGCAGTCTCGCCGCCGTTCTTGCGGTGGCCTGGCTCGGGTTCGCGGCGATCCGCGGAGTAGCACGTCTCTTCAGCTGAAATCAGTTATCAAAATTCCTCGGGCTTTCCGTTGTCTTCGGGCTTCTGAACATCCTCAACGAACCCTTGATTTTCGGACGCCTCTTCGGCTCCGCCCTCCTCCGTTCCAAGAGGTTTACGGACGTGCTGCCGTATCGCATCAGTAGGCACCCAACCCACCCCACCTTCACGCGAACGGACCTTGAAATAACCTTCCGTGGGCAGGTTGCTCGAGTAAACCCAAGCACCTTTTTTCAATCTGAAAAGCACCTGGGAAGTCGTACCTGGCCCTTGCCTTGCCTCGGCCTGATCCACCTCAACCTGAGCGATGCGCGCGGCCTGCGCCGAACCTGCGGCCGCGAACGCCACGAACACAGCGACACCGACAACCATCCGGATCCATTTTTCACGCGCGCTTTTCATCTCTCGCACCTCATTTAAGGACCTTGATCAGATCCATGGGATTCACCTTGTTTTTTTGAATCACTGCGGACCAGTGAAGATGAGGACCGCTCACCCGACCGGTAGCGCCCGACAAACCCAGGAGCTGCCCTACCTCGACCATCTGGCCCTTCTTCACGCGCATCCTGCTCAGATGCGCATAAAAAGTCACAACCCCATAGCCATGATCGAGCATCACTGTCTTCCCCGAAAAAAAGAGATCCTTCGCCAGAACTACTTTTCCTTTTGCGGGAGCGTGGACCCGAGAACCCACCGCGGCGCGAAGATCCAGTCCCGAGTGATAGCTGGCGAGCTGTCCGTTGAAAACACGTTTGGTCCCGTAAACACTGGTGATCGCGCTGTTCATTGGAAAACGAAAAGGCCCGTCCCATAGCTTTGTCCTAGAAATGTTGCGATAGATGGCACCGACCTCTTTCTGGTCCCGTCGAATACGAATCATGTCCTTCGGAGAGGGATTGAGGTGCTTCGGACTTACGCGCAGCTTTTCGGCGTCATAGTTGCCATCAATGATCGTCAGAGGCAGCGCCAGTCGCATGGCCTCACGTCCGTCTGCGGCTGATATCAAAACCCGAACTTCGGCGGTACCGGGTTTGTACGAATACGGAATTCCAAGTACCGCTTCGAACAGCCCTTCACCGGCACGATAAAATGGAAAGTGAAAATCCGCGAACTCACCTTTGAGAGCTTCCTCGTCCAGCTTCATTCCGGCAGGGGCGCGAACCGTCACCAGAACGATCGATCCGTCCGCCGCAATGCTCGTTGAGAGTTCGGCAGCAGCCGAGGACTCATTCACTTCCGCCGCTGTCGGTGAAATCGACTGGCATGCCAATGCCCCGGTCACCAGAATCAGCATCATGAACCAACGGTCAAAGCGCACGTACATCCCGATCTCCATCATGAAAAGAAATTTTGAGATCCTGTCCGGCATGGATCTGAGCCGCGCTCCGGATAACATTTTCCCCATCGCGGACGAGCGTGTAGCCGCGCTCGAGAACACGAAGTGGCGACAGCGCATCGAGCTTACCGGCCAGCTGCTCGATCGCGGTTCTTCGCCGATCCAACCGCACTCGCAGCGCCCGCGAAAGCCGATGGAACAGCTCATCGCACCGCTGCGCCTGTTCGCGAAGCCTGTCCCTCGGACTCACCACGCGAGCGGTGATATGGGAAAGAAGAGACTTCCTCGTGGCAAGGTCCCGCTGAATCGCGACACGCAGACGATTTTTTGAATCCTTCAGCCGAAGAGCGGCATCCACCCAATGCCCCGAAATGATCTCTGCCGCCGCGGAGGGTGTCGGAGCGCGAAGGTCCGAAACAAAATCGGCGATGGTGAAATCGATCTCGTGACCCACCGCGGACACTACCGGCAACGGGCAACGCGCAATGGTTCGCGCCAGGTTTTCGTCATTGAAACCCCAGAGGTCCTCAATACTTCCTCCACCCCTGGCGAGCACGACCACTTCTCCGAGCTGTCGCTGAACGGCCGCCTGAAGCCCCCTGATGATGTGCCGGGGCGCTTCATCGCCCTGAACCAGCGCGGGAATAACCGTGACGTGAATCTGTGGTGCACGACGCTTCAGAATATTGAGCATGTCCTGTATCGCCGCACCCGAGGGCGAAGTCACGACCGCGATGCGCGTCGGAAAACGAGGCAACGTTCGCTTGCGACTGGAATCGAAAAGACCTTCCGCTGAAAGTTTTGCCTTCAGTTGCTCGAACGCGAGCTGAAGCGCTCCCGCCCCGAGCGGTTCAATATGATCCACGGTAAGCTGATAGGATCCTCGCGGCGGATAAACGGTCACCTTCCCCCGGCAAAGCACCTGCAAACCGTCTTTCAGCTCAAACGTTCTCTTTTTCCGCGCTCCCCAGCCGAACGCAGCGGCTGAGATGGACGCCTGCGCGTCCTTCAACGAAAAATAGGCATGGCCGGAACTGGCGGGCCGGCAGTTGCTGATCTCACCTTGAACCCATACCTGTTGGAACGCGGGCTCGACGACCCCCCGGATCTTCGCGGTGATCTCCGAGACGGTCCAGGGTCGGGGCTGCTCCGCCTCCTGCACGGGTTCCGGGCGGCCCAATCTTGCAAAGAGCGGCAGATCATCCATTTACTGGCTCGAACTTACCGAGGCCTTTTTCACGTCAAGTCCCACGGAAGCCGGTGTCTCTCGAACGGCTATTTTTTTAAAAAAATCGTAGGACTTGAGATAATTAACGGCTTCCCGCACCTGGTAATCCTCTTTCGGATTCGCCTTCGCGGGCGTCAGATCGTCCGCGGCCAACGTCTTCTCCGGGCTCTTGGCGGGATCGGAACCTTTGGACGAATCCGGGGAATTCACCAAGGCCTCGAGCTCCTCTTTACTGTATTCCTTTGAGCCTTCGTCGCTGACCGGCGCGATGTGACCTTTCAGATCCTTCTCTCGATACGACTGATTCCTGCGACGAGCCTCCGCGAGCACTTTGACATCGTAATCCTCAAGAACGATATCAGGCATGACACCCTTCTCCTGAATGCTCCGACCGCTCGGCGTATAATAGCGGGCGATGGTGAGCTTCAGACCAAGCTCCTGACCGAGATCGACAACGGTCTGCACGGAACCCTTTCCGAATGTGGGCTGCCCCATGATGATCGCGCGATTGTAATCCTGCAAAGCTCCGGCAACGATTTCGGCGGCCGAGGCGGTATTCGCATTCACGAGAACCGCGACAGGAAGATCCTTGCGGGCCTTGCCTTTGCGCGCGTATTTGACTTCCTTCTGGTCCTTGTTGCGACCGATCGTCGAGACAATCGGGCCGTCATCGACGAAAAGCGATGCAACCTCCACGGCCTGATCCAGCAAGCCACCAGGATTCGTCCGCAGATCGAAAACGAGACCCTTGAGCTTATGGTTTTTTTCAAGCTTCTGAATCGCCTTCTCCACATCCGCTGCCGCGTTCTCATTGAAGCTCGTCAGGCGCACATAACCGAAGCCCGGCTCGAGCGGCTCGAACTTGACGGACTGAATCTTGATCACGGCCCGGGTGATGGAAAAATCGCGAGCCTGATCAAAGCCCGGCCTGTAGACCGAGAGCACCACCGGCGTCCCCTTGGCTCCTCGCATCTTCGCCACGGCCTCCACGATGTTCATCCCCTTCGTGCTCTCACCGTTGATTTTAACGATCTTGTCGTTCGCCTTGATTCCCGCCTTCCACGCAGGAGTGTCCTCGATGGGAGCAACGACCGTGAGGATATTATCTTTGACGACGATCTCGATGCCGAGCCCGCCGAATTTTCCACTGGTGTCGATCTTCATGTCCTTGAAAAGTTCGGGCGGGAGAAAATTCGAATGAGGATCCAGTGTTTCCATCATTCCCTTGATGGCGCCGTAAATCAGGTCCTTGTTTTTCACCTCGTTGACATAATTGGCTTCGACGAAGTGGAGCACCTTCTGGAACAGCTCGAGGTTCTCGTAACGCTCCTTCTTGTCCACTGCCGTGACAGCGGCAGCCGCTCGCGCGTTCGGCGAAGCAGCGAAGGCCGACGCCCCTCCTGGCCCTTGGAGAACCAGAGCCAAAGAGCAGTAACCCAGTAAAACACCCGGCAGGAGCCGGCACGAGGAGCGCTTGTTCAAAATGTCAGCCATAGAGCTGAGGCTAAACTAATTGAGCAGCCACTGCAACGGGTTGACTGCGACGTTGCGGGCGCGGATCTCGAAATAAACCGGAGTTCCGAGGTCGTCTGTTGCACCGATCTTTTCGCCGAGTCCCACGGGATCGCCGGCTTTTTTCCCGAGCGCACCGAGATTGGCGCAAAGCGTGTAATAGTGCTCGCCGTGATCCAGTATGACCACCTTGCCATAGTTCGGAAGCTCTCCCGAGAACGCGACCTTGCCGGCTGCAATCGCCTGCACCTGCTGATTTCGGCCAGCTGAAACATCCACGCCCTTTTTGAAGATGTGGAGACGCGATTTCGGGTCAAACGTCTTGCCGAAAGAGGAAATCACTTTTCCGGCCGGAACCGGAAGCGGTAACTTTCCCTGCAATCTCGCGAAGACACCCTGCCGCATCGCTTTCGAAACCACGCGTTCCGTGCGGACAGCCTGATCCAGCTCCAGGCGCGCATTGAAATTCTCGATCAGGCGCTGCACGTTGCCCTCGGCATCCTTCAGCTTCCGATAGCTCTCGAGCTGCGCAAGCCTCTCCTGATGCTGCTTACGGAGAATATCCACCTGCAGTTGCCGATTCAGCTCCAGAACGCTTTCCTGCTCCTTCAGGTCCTGAAACAGATAAACGAGCTGCTGCTTCTCTTCCAGTATCTTGGATTCCAAGGTTTCCGAATCCGCCAAATCGACACGGAAAGCCTCGAGTTCCTTGATACCCATATCGATCATGTTCGTGAGGACGCGTCGTCGCGGAGCCTCAAGCTTTTCTTTTGAAATCGCGAAATCACCCGTCCGTATCGAACGGTCGATGCCGATGAGAAAACGCCGCAGCGAGTTCTTCTGTTGCCGGATCCTGTCACTCACACTGGAGCGGCGCTTCTCAAGTTCACCGATGGTCTTCTCAAGCTGGATCATCCTTTGGCGCCCGAGCTCGCGCTCCTCATTCTGCAGACGGATCAAAGTCTCGATTTTCGCAACCGTCTGCTGTGCGCGCCTTTTGCTCTGGAGCCCGGTGAGCAGGCCGCTTTCCAGCTCCAGAACCTCGGCCCGGATCTGCTCCAGACGATCCACGAGCTTGGGCGGAGTCGGAGCCGCCCGCGCATCAGAAGCGATGACGGCCAATCCCGCCAAAGAGAAGAGCATAAAGGGCTTTATTACAACCAAGCACGCCCCCCCGCACTTCGGCGGGCAGGCGAAAACGCACCCGCCCAGACTCCGGAAAAAGTGCCAATCAGGAGTGTGATCGCGGCAGCGAAGGCAGCGCCGGTGGCTGGCACCTGCGGCAACTCACTGACCAGCGGGGAAAGCGTTCTCAGGTGTGAAAGCAGATAATCCGCTCCGAAATACCAGGACGCCGCAGCCGTGGCTCCCGCGAGAACTCCAAACAAAGTGCCGGAGAAAAAACCAGGGACTCTCGAACGCGCCCCTCCTCCACCCATGAGTTCCATGAACGAGACGGCATCAGCGAACTGCTGAGTGTTGAATTTGATGACCTGGAACGTAACGATGCAGGCCGCAAACGCCAAGGCGACAGAAACCAGAATGGTGATCCAGCGGATGGCCGCAACAGAACCCACCAGCGATGCCGCTTTGTGCACGGACGTTTCAATTGAACCGACGCCCTTCACTGCGCGAATGGTATCCACGGTTCCAGTGCTGAACGTGCCTGAAACGGACACGTATCTCGGAATAACGGCGTCCAGTTCCGCACCCCCAAGGCCTTCCAGCTGCTCAGCCAGATCCGGGTGCTCCTGGCGAACCTGCGCAATGAACTCGAGTGCGCGCACCAGTTTCAGATCACTGACCGCCTGCGAACCCAGCGCGGTACGGATCGTATCAACCACTTTTCCCTCATCTTCCTGCGCGAGTTCAGGATCGAGGTAAGCGGTGATGACTTGCTCGGAAGAAAGCCGGTGCATGACAGGTTCAAGAGAAAGAGAACACCAGCCCATCAGAATGGCGGAAGAAAACGCGGCGCCCGCCCCGAGCGCGGAAAAAGTCTGCATGAATGCGCTAGTCCTCCAGGGACGAAACGCCAGTTTCAGTAAATGCACGCCAACTCCTCGAGTGTCATCCGTCCGTTCTTCAACAGGGCACAGCGTTTTCGCACTCGACGCACGATCTCGCTGTCGTGTGTCGCCAGAATCACGGTCACCCCTGAAATATTGGCCTTGAGAAAAAGATCCATGAGCGACCAGGTGGATTCCTTGTCCTGTGCTCCCGTGGGTTCGTCCGCGATGATCAGTTCAGGATTCCGCGCTAGAGCTCTCGCTACAGCCACTCGCTGAGCCTCGCCGCCGGAAAGCGTGCGCGCCAGGCGGTCCCGCTTGGTCCCGAGCCCCAGCTTTTCAAGTATCTCATTGATTCTGACATGCGCCTGCGCTGGCAGCGCGCGACGACCTCCTGTCGTGATTGAAAGCGCGACGTTCTCGAGCACGGTGAAATCCGAAATCAGCCGGACTTCCTGAGGCACATAACCGATGGACTGCCGGATGGCTTGAAGTGTCGCTTTGGAGGCCGTATCGAGGGTATAACCAAAAAGTGAAATACTGCCGGATGAAGGCTGTTCCTCCGTGGCGAGAAGTCTCAAGAGGGTCGATTTACCCGCACCTGTCCCGCCCAGGAGATAAAGGAATTCCCCCCGGTTCAACTCGAAACTGGTTTGATCCAGGACACGCTGCCCCTGGAACTCTTTGCAGACCGACTTCAGGCTGATCACCTGGTTTTCCCCCTCTATCAAGTATCATCCCGAGTTTCAGAGCAGTCCAGTCCGGATTCGCAAAATGGACGCTTGTATCCCTTTCCCTCCGTCGATTATTTGACATTGCTTTGCGTCGCTCCTAGTCTGAAGACCCGAACAACACCGCTTTTCCGAGCTTTTCGATCGGAGTTATGAATGTTTCTTCAGCTGCTCGCGGCAGCGGATCGCCTCTGGCAAAAACAAAGCTGGCTACCGCTCGCGATCTCCATGGCAGCCATTTACGCCGCGTGGACATCCTTATTTCGCCTGTTGATCCTGACGTTTGTCACGTTCTTCCTCTTGCCCCCGGGGTTCGTCCCGACAGGTGGCCCGGGCTTTTGGGCTTCGCGGGATTCCCGGCCCATTGCGCTTCCGAAGTTCGAGGAAATCACGGACATCCTGAGCGCGAACGAACTTCCCTTGCTGGGCTTCTCTGCGCTCCTGTTCGTTTCGCTGTTGCGCTGGCTGCATCCGCTCACCTCCACAACCACGGAGCAGATCATTACATCCTCACGCGTCCGTGAGCGCTTCATGCCAGGGTTTGTGCACGGCGCAACATTCGCCATTGGAATCATTCTCGGTTTCCTGATCAGCGGGTCGTACCAGTACCTCGGGCTCTATCTTCAATTCGATGAACTCGCGCTCGCGCTGCCCAGCATTCTGCTCCGGATCGCAGCCATTCTCGCATTCGTCTATTCAGAGGAATTCCTTTTTCGCCGGAGGCTCCTCGAGCACTTTCGCATGGGACTGGCCGCCGGCAAGGCGGATCAGGCGAATCTGAGAAGTGATGTCCTGGCAGCAGCGTTCACCGGAGTGTTTTACTGCGCCATCAAGGTGCTGCAGTTTGACCTGGGCGTGATGCAACTTCTGACTCTTTTCCTGCTGTCACTGGTTCTCGGAATTCAATCCTCCCGCAGTGGGGACTTCGCGCGAGGAGCCGGCTTCTGGGCAGCCCTTCTCATGATCTTCCATGTACTTTTCAGCCTGCCGATTTTAGGAACGGATTTCTCGGGCATCCTGATGGTCAAGTACCAGGCGTCAGCGGATGACGGAGTCGCGGTGAACGAGACCACTCGCCTGTTGTCTGGCGGCGCGGGCGGACCGCTATCCAGCGTCGCTTTGCAGATTCTGCTTCTGATTGAACTTGGACGCACGCTTCTCAGACGAAGAAAGTACTTCCGCAGTTCCTCCTCGAGTCGTTAGAATGATCCCTCGTATCACCAAAGGAGATTCGTAACATGCCAACGCACACAGTCGCTTCGGCCGGAATTATCAGCCTTGTCACCGAATCAGGTCTGGTCGTCAAGCTCGTCCTTCTCATGCTGGTGGGAGCCTCTGTTTTCTGCTGGGCCATCATCTTCACCAAATGGCGCTCACTCCAGAGAGCCCTCGACCAGAACACCCAGTTCCTGAACCTTTTCTGGCACAGCAAAAGTCTTGAGGAACTTTCCGAGAAGACGGAACGGTTCTCGAGTTCCCCCGTGGCTGCCGTTTTTCAGGCCGGCCTGCGGGAATACAGCAAGGTGGCGCCAGGAGGTGTTCCTGCCGGCGCTGAACACATGGAAAACGTCTTTCGCGCGCTGGTGCGCTCTTCGAATTCAGAAGTCGCCTCGCTCGAGCGCCACATCAGCTGGCTTGCCACGACAGCCAGCGCCGCGCCGTTCATCGGACTTTTCGGTACCGTCTGGGGCATCATGAATTCGTTTCAAAGCATCGGCGTCACCGGAGCTGCGAATCTGGCGGTGGTCGCGCCCGGTATTTCCGAAGCGCTCATCGCGACGGCTACGGGATTGGCCGCGGCGATTCCGGCGGTGGTCGCCTACAATCATTTCGTAGGTCAGATCAAGCGTCTGGCCGTGGACATGGATTGCTTCACGCATGACCTTCTGAACATCATCCAGCGCAGCCAGTTTTCGGCTCGCAAGGGGAACTGACATGGGACTGACTCCCGGCTCATCGGGTAGCAGCAAGGCGGGCGGAAGATCGGTTCCGACGTCCCTTGCGGAAATCAATGTCACGCCTCTCGTCGACGTGATGCTTGTGCTGTTGATTGTTTTCATGATCTCCGCGCCGCTCATGCAGCAGGGGCTGCAGGTCGACCTTCCGAAAGCCAACGCGGGCAGCATGTCAGAGGTGCCGGATCAGATCATTCTCGTGGTTGAAAAATCCCGGCAGATCTCGATCAACGGGACGGCAGTCAGATCCGGAGGCCTTCGCACCAAACTCCTGGCGATTGCCGAAGCCAAGCCGCAGGTCGAGGTATTCATCCAGGCGGATCAAAGTGTCCCCTACGGTTACATCGCCAAGGTCATGGCGGAAGTGAAACAAGCGAAGATTCACCGGGTCGGCCTGGTCACCGAACCCGCCGCAAGTGACGCGAAACTCTAAGAAATGAACAGGGATCCAGCACCCATCACCCCGATTCCTCCGCGCAGGCCGACGACATCGGCCGATCGCGATTTCCGGAAAGGGCTGCGCTTCTCGCTCATCGCTCACGGTGCGCTGCTGTCGATTGTCATTGTCAGAAGTCTCGTATTTCCCAACACCCCGATTCCCTACATCCCCACGCTCCGCGTGGACATCGTCGGTCTTCCCGATCTGATGAAAAACGAGCGTTTGAATCAGCCGCCGCCGGGTTCTCCTGAAGCGGAACAGAAAGAGACGCCCGCCAAGCCGGCCCCCAAAGTCGCGAAAGAGGACATCGCGGAACCGGATGAGATGGTCCTCAAAGCGAAACGCCTGAAAGAGGAAAAATCTGACAAGGCCCGGAAGAAGAAGATTTCAAACGCGCTCGCCCGCATCAAGGCGCTCGACAAGATCAGCGGCGATGTCTCCGATTCGCCAAAGGAGGGCACACTCGTCAAAGGCAACATGATTTCAGCGGGCTCCTCATTGTCCGGTGACGCCCGGGAGTCCAGCGAAGCGAATTACTATGACGCGCTTCGTGGCCGTCTTCAGGACAATTGGGCGCTCCCGGTCTGGCTCGCCAGACAAAATTTCTCGGCGCAGGTACAGATATTCATCGATGGCCGCGGGAATCTCCGCAATTACCGCTTCACGAAAGTTTCAGGAAACGCGCAGTTCGACGCCGCAGTGAAGAAAGCCGTGATGGACAGCCAGCCTTATCCCCTTCCTCCCGAAAAGCTTGCAGGCTCACTGCTCGTCGATGGAATTTTAGTGGGCTTTCCCCTATGATGGATGAATGCTGCGAACCCTGAAAGTCTCCGTTGGATTTGCGATCCTGACCACTGCCCTGACGCTCATGTGGATGCCAGCCGCCCGGGCAGCGAGCGCCCCGTATATTCCCGTGGGCAGCGCGAAAACCAAGAAAACCGTGATCGCCTTCCCGGAAATCCGAAGCCAGACCGGCACGGCCGGATCCCTGGCACGAATCATCAACGAGACGGTCAGCTCGGACCTCGGATTCATGGATTTGTTTCGATTCCTTAAACCGGCTGGTTTTCTGGAAGATGCCTCGACAGCAGGAATCACACCGGGAAGTTTCAAATACACTGACTGGACAAGCATCGGAGTGGAGTTCCTGTTGAAAGCGGGTCTCACGATCGAGAACGGAAACATCGCGCTCGAGGCGTACCTCTATGACACGCATGGCTCCAAACCCATTCTCGCGAAAAAATACATCGGCGCTCAGAACGAAGCCAAACTCGTGGCCCACACGTTCGCGAACAATGTGGTGGAGGCCCTGACGGGATTGCCGGGCATTTTCCTGACCAAGATCGCCATGAGCTGCGACCGTACGAAGAAAAAAGAAATCTACATGATGAACTTCGATGGAACCGAGGTGAAACAGGTCACTCACCATCGCTCGATCGCGTTTGCGCCGGCCTGGAGCCCGGATGGCACGAAGATCGCCTATTCGGTTTACACACGTCATAGCAATAACGTCAAAAACATCGACCTGTATGAACTCGACCTTGCCAAGCAGACGTTCAAGATGCTTTCAAACCGCAAAGGCATCAACAGCGGGGCCGCCTACTCGCCCGATGGAAAACAAATCGCGATGACGATGAGCTTTCTGGGAAACCCGGATGTATTCACGCTTGATCCCGCGACCAAGACCGTCACGCGCATCACGAAATCGTTCGGCTTCGATGTGGACCCGGCCTGGAGCCCGGATGGAAAATCCATTTCGTTCGTTTCATCAAGGACCGGGCAGCCAATGGTTTTCTCGACCAATCTCGATGGAACGCGCGTGCAACGCCTGACCTACGCGGGCCGTTATAACGCGACGCCCACCTGGTCGCCGCAGAACAACAAAATCGGGTTCGCTGGATGGATCGATCGCACCTTTGATGTATTCATCATGAATCCGGACGGAACGAACATTGAACGACTGACCAAGAAGCAAGGCGGCAACGAAGATCCGCACTTCAGTCCTGACGGGAACTTCCTTGTTTTCAGCTCGAATCGCACGGGCCAGCAGAACATCTATGTCATGAACGTGGACGGCACTTTCGTGAAACGCCTCACCTATGGCTTGGGCAACTGCGCCGCTCCAAAGTGGTCCAATCCTCCTGCTGCGCGCTAAGTCGGTCGATTTGTATTCTCGAAGTTCGCTTTAAGGGTTAAATTTTCAGCACCAGCTTCTCAATCAAGGAGATTTCTCATGAGCCCGAATCAGCAGGAACGCGTCGTCGTTGTCAACGGAGCCCGCACCCCTTTTGCGCGCGCCCGGACGGCATTCAAAAAAATGCCCCCCTCGGCGCTGGGCGGAGTTGTCATCAGGGAAACGATCGCCCGGTCAGGACTGGACCCGGCGCTGGTCGATGAGATTTATTTCGGAATCGTGAGCCCGCCGTCCGAGGGAACGAATGTCGCTCGTGAAGCCCTCTTCGACTCTGGCCTCCCGTCCACCATCCCTTGTACGACGGTGAACCGCTACTGCGCTTCGGCCGCCGAAGCAGCTTCGGGGATTGCCGCGAAAATCCAGTCAGGCCAGATCGATATCGGCATCGCAGGCGGCGTGGAATCGATCAGTTCCATCCGCGCGCTCTTCAGTGAGCAGGCCACCGACTTTTTCCAGGACTTCGGACGAATGAAATCCCCAGGTCAGAAGCTCGGGCACCTTTCGAAATTCAAGCCCGCGCTGCTCGCGCCGCATGCCCCGGGCATCAAGGAACCGACCACGGGTCTCAGCATGGGCCAGTCCGGCGACCTCATGGCCCGCCTCTTCAAGATTTCACGCGAAGAACAGGACAAGTTCGCGGTCGACAGCCATCTGAAAGCACATGACGCCTGGGAGCGCGGCTTTTACAGAACGCATGTGGTCGGTGTTGCGACTCCCGATGGCAAGGTCGTCGATCGCGACACCGATGTTCGCGCGGATACCTCGGTCGAAAAACTCGCGAAACTGAAACCGGTTTTCTACAAGGACGGCACCATCACGGCCGGAAACGCGAGCCCTCTGACTGACGGCGCGGGCGCCGTACTCCTGATGCGGGAATCCCGCGCTCGCGAACTGGGCCTGAAACCCCTCGGCGCGATTCGCTCGATCGCCACGGCAGGCGTGGACATTCAGAAAGAACCGCTCCTGATCGGCCCGGCCTACGCGATGCCGAAAGCCCTGAAGAAGGCGGGCATCACCTGGAACGACCTGGATATCGTCGAAATGCATGAAGCCTTCGCGGGACAGGTACTGGCCACGATCCGCGCCATCGAATCACGCGAGTGGGCGAAGGAAAAACTCGGACAGGATGAGGCGATCGGAAAAGTAGACCTGAGCAAATTCAACGTGAACGGCGGCAGCATTCCACTCGGCCATCCGTTCGGCGCCACGGGCGCACGCATGATCCTTCAGACCTTGCATGAGCTCCAGCTCCGAAAGAAAAACCTGGGCCTGATCTCAATTTGCGCGGCCGGCGGCCTCGGAATGGTCATGGTGGTCGAAGCGCTCTAAGCGCTTCGTCGATGCATGCGATTCACCAGGCTGTTTCTCCTTCTTTGCCTCGCGACTCCGCTCAGCTCTTTTGCTGAGTCCTCGCCTTCCGTCGTTCTGATCCCGGGCTCGGGCTCTTCGGGAGCGAAGATCCATGTGGCCAACCTGAATTGGGGCACCAAGCTCCTGGGCGGGGATCGCTACTTCGGTCTTTACCTGGATCACTTCGCGAAACGAAAGATTCCAGCCCAGGTCTGTCCCAAGGAAGAAGACCAGGACCGGCGAACGCTGGACGAGCGGGCCGAAGACTGCGCACGCGTACTGACATTTGCGGGCAACTGCACCCCCGACTCCAAACGCTCCCTGATCCTGGTGGGGCACAGCATGGGAGGGCTCGTCGCCCGCCTCCTGGCGCAGGATCCTCGGGTTCGCGACTGCGTTCATTCGGTGATCACGGTTTCCACTCCGAATCGGGGAACTCCCCTTGCGGATGTGGCGGTCGCGCGATCGGGAAAGCCGAGCGAACCTTTTGACCTGTTCGGAAAGCTCATCGAGTTCATCCGCTTCCAGCCGAAGTACCTCCACTATCTTCCGCAGCTGCAGGTGGACCGCACCACGCAACCGGCGGATCTGTTCCGTGCTCAGGATGTTTCAGATAATCCGGCAGTTCAGTATTTCAGCGTGGTGAATTCGGTATCCTCGACCTTCATCCCGCCGCTTGAACTGGGTCGAAAGCTCATTTCAGACGAGCTGAAAAAACGAAAGCTGAACGGAACTCCCTACGGCCTTTCCAACGACGGAATCGTGCCCACGTATTCGATGGAGCATGGAACGATCATCGGCACACTCGACGTTCATCACTGGGGAACGGCCTGCATGGACCCGGTTCGAAGACTTCCGGAGTGCAAGCGCGCAAAAAATCTACTGATGCCTTTCGTTGAAGGCCTGCACGACTCAATCGCAGGCAGGAGCCGCTGAAACCCAGTCTTCGCGATACCTTTCGCAGAGCTGCAGCGCGGCTGCACGGGCTCTTCCCTCGGAACTTTCAACACCGCTTGAAAAGGACACGGGCTCCACGGGCCCGGTGATCACGCGTCGTTCGCGCCCGTTGTAATAACTTTCGCAGATCGCGGTGATTCTTCTGACGACCGAGTACTGGGAATGCGCGCGATACAAACCCTGCGGATTCGTGACGTAGCCTACGAAGCACTCCGTAGCCTTTTTCAGGCACCAGTCTTCGACCGTGCATCCGGGGGGAACAAGATCAGCCCGCGCCGCCGAAATTCCTCCGAACGAAAACACAACTGCGACAACAGCAAGAATTCGCTTCATAAATTCGGCTCCTTTAGACGTGGCTCGGTATAACAGCGAACGGAGGGGGCTGTAAATGGGACACGTCGAATGGAATTATTCCCTCAAACATACTTGACCAAAACGATCAGAGATCTTAACCTCAAGATTCAGCTATTCGTGGGTGAATTCCGGGGGAACGTATGCAGC
>MEPR01000019.1 GCA_001769835.1 Bdellovibrionales bacterium GWB1_55_8 | reverse complement strand
TTCCGTCCTTCGCCATGCTATTAGGATTTTTTCATGATGCTCACGTTTGCGCCAGGTCCGAAGGACCATTGGCGTAAACCGTGTAGCAGGCCTTTGGGGGCCCCTCTGGGGTTTTGCCGAGCCGAGGCCGCTTAGCGGCCGGAGCGGCAAAATCAAAATGATCCGGCTGGCTCCCTTTCGGGAGCCAGCGGTTATAGGTGGGATGATTGTCAGATAAAACCGAGAGACAAATTTCTTGATGACCCCTGGCGCCCCCAACCTACGTCCCGCCGTACTTATTGCATCAGGTGTCTTGCGATCCATAATGCAGCCGCTGTGCCAGCGAGCAGGTGTAAGACTTTTTTTTCATAACCCATGATGCCGCCGAAGATTTTCAGATCGCCTTAGGTCCCCCGCGTTTTGAAATAGCTGAATTTGAAGACCATTCTCCGGAAAGGAATACATACCCGAGCGTCAAGCATCCGATGAGGGTGAATCCGCCCAAATGCGAAGCACGCCTCTTCACGCCCTTTCATGCCCCTTCATGCAATGATCTCATTGCATTTCGCCAAAACGAAATAAACCACTCTGCAGGCCTGCAATTTTTCTAGGAAACCGGTGTCATTACGCGTCGCACTGTTCACTTTAGGGCGCATTCGCTCCTGTTTCATGAGATTCTCGGAATGAGCCAAAGCCATGTGGTCAAGATTCCGCAAAAAGAAAGAAGAACGAGTTTATCTGGCACGTGCGCCCAGAGTGCACCTCAACTCGCTCATTCATACAGAATTTACCCGACGAACCCCTGAACCCGCAAAACAGATGGAACTTTCGAATATTTCGTTAACCGGGCTCGCTCTGACGGCCGACTCGAAGGCCGATCGGGTTCGGGTCGGAAATTTTATTTTTGGCGACCTTGTTCTCGGCGGCGCTCCCGCCATTTCGGTCAAACTGGAAGTCATGCGATCCATGGGATCCATGCTCGGATGCCGTTTCAATGAGCCTACCAGTGAGCTACGGTCCAGAATTCTGAAATATTTCGAAGTAGAGATCGCATCAGGAGAATTTCTGCCTGTACCTGCCGGCAGACTGGCACAGGAGAAGGATGGCCAGCCGGCTTGGTTCACCGGAGAGAACAATTGCGAACTCTATCTCGTCACATCCGGAACCAAAGTTGTCAGATTTCATCTTGGTCTGTTTGCAAATTACGTCGAAGGCGGAGAAGACCTGCCGTTGCGCTTTGGAAAAATCGTAGAAGATCCAATTCCTGAAAAACCCGGGCACAAAGGCTCATCCCTGATTCGTCCAGATGAAAACTGGGGCAAGGAGCAGCTTGTCATGGCCCTGCGACTGGTGCGCCAGGCGGCTCAACTGAACCCCGAACATCGCAAACGATTGGAAGAACTGCTCAATGCTTCTGAATGAGCGCAGCCCAAAATCCATCACCGTGAGGGGCTAAATGAGGAGCCAGAGCCCAGGTCTCCAGAACGGTTCCCTTCAGATCCGCTCTGGCTATAACCCTGGGGCCTTCGTCTTCAAATATTGAGCAAACCGAAAAAGCCAGATATCCGCCCGGTCGAACTCTTTCCCACCCCTGCATGATCAGTGATGACTGCACCGCTGCCAGCCCGGCGAGTTCCTTCTCAGATCGAAGCCACCGCACGTCCGGATGTCGCCTGATGATTCCGCTGCCGGAGCACGGAGAATCCACCCAGACCAGATCAAAAAGCCCCGGATCCTCTTGCCCCCCCGCTGCAAGCACTCCGGGCGAAAGGATCTGAATTCCTGCAGCGGCTCTCTGCACCGTCTGTCGCAGGAGTGTGATCCGCTCTTCGTCTCGATCGGTGGCCACGGTGTCCATCCCGCTCCACTGAAGTCCCACGGCTTTTCCACCTGGCGCCGAACAGAGATCCAAGGCTCGAACGCGATCACCTTTTTTTGAAAAGTGACGCAAAACCTTTCCGGAAATCTCATTCACAAGAAATTGACTCGAAAGATCCTGAACGATGAACTCTCCCGTCGCAAAGCCTTCTTTATCCTGAATCGCGCCACGCTCGATCACTTCCCAGGCCCCGGCAAGAGGACCTTGTGAAACCCAGGCCCCCGGGTGCCATTCAGCGCTGCGCGCGCGAATCCAGAGTTTCGGCCGCTCAAGACAGCTTTTCGCGAACTCCGAAGCCCATTCGACCCCTTTTTGCGCTTTAATCTTCTGCCAGTACCACTCCGGCAAGCTCGCCCAATTCGCTTGTTCCTGAACCGAGCCCGAAGCCGGAAAGGGAAGCGCGCGCCATTGATCCGCCTGCTCAGAGATTTTCCGGAGAATCGCATTTGCGAAACGAGCTGGAGCCTCGCCTTCACGACGTTTGATTTCTGAAACTGTTTCGGAAACAACAGCACCGGGCTGAGTTCGCTCCTGCGCTATGAGCTGATAACTCGCAACGAGCAGCATCTTGCGCAACCAGCCTGAGGGTTTCTTCTTCAACGCATTCGCGTCGATGGCCCAATCCAGCCGCCCCTTCCAACGCAGAGTCCCTGAACAGACATCCTGCAGCCAGCCACGAGACTCCGAAGGAATCTCACCCGAAGCGGCGGCGATTGCCTGATCGAGAGGCTCTCGCCCGCTGAGTACGGCGGTGATTAATCGCACCGCGAGAGTTCGTGGGTACATTTAACGCGAGCCACTCCAAAGCCAATACACGCCCGGAGATAAGACAGCCGGATGCGCGGGGTTACCCGTCAATTCCATGATCAGCGTTTGGATCAATCCTTTTCTAGATTGAGAGGATTCTCCTTCACCCATACTGTCGTCCAGGAGCAGTTGCAAAAGTCGCGGGCGTTTCCGCTCTGCGTACGAAACGCGGGGCTTGCCCTTGATGCCGCCGAGCGCCCCCGCTTCCGCGATCGCGTCATCCAATGTTCCTAGCTGGTCCACAAGTTTCGCCGCCTTGGCCTGGCTGCCGGAAAAAATGCGTCCATCGGCCAACTTGGTGACCTGATCAAGGGAGATCTTCCGTCCGGAAGAAACCGCCGCTTTGAACTGATCGAGAACATCGTTGATCATATCCTGAAGCAGCTGCCGGTCTTCGGCGTCCATTTCGCGATATTCCGATCCAAGATCTTTGAATTTTCCGGTTTTGATGGTGAAACGCCGAACCTTCGCCCATTCATAGAGACGCTCAAGATTCGCGAACTCCATGATCACACCGATTGATCCGGTGATGGTCCCCGGATTCGCAAACACTTTTTTCGCACCGCACGCGATGTAGTAAGCACCACTCGCCGCAACCGACCCCATGGAGGCCACGACCGGCTTGTTCAGCTTTTTCACGGCCTCGTAGATCTCCTGTGAAGGGGCAACCGCGCCCCCCGGAGAATTGAGCCTGATCACGATTGCTTTCACATCGCTATCGCTCTCGAGCTCCTCAATTTCCTCAAGCGCTTTCTTGGAATCAAGAATGACGCCCTCGATCTCAATAACGCCGACCGATCCCGAACTGAAGAGAGCCGATGTACCGACCCCTTTACCAGGGGAGCGATAAAGGAACAGAGCTCCGGAGACGATCATGAAAATCACAAAAAACGATGCCGATAACAGAAGAACGAGAGCAAGAGGGCTCAGTCGCTTCTTCTTTCGGGTGACGCCCGCGCGCCCTCCTGGAGGAGAAGGCGAAACAGCCGGCTGGTCGAGTCTATTATTCGTTATCTGAGTCGAATTTTCCGGAGGAGTTGACGTAGGATCCATGGGGCCGATCATACATCGAACAGCTGGTATCGATAAAAAAAAATGCCGTGCCCGGAGCCCGAGCACGGCATTCAATTCGTTGGCTTATGACACCAGATTGCGCCGCGATCCGGCCAAAAGGGCTGTCACAAGCAGGCTTTCACTTGCCTATTATTCTTCTTTCTTGGTCAAAGCGGCCTTCAGCTTGTCGCCAAACAGATCGCCCATGGAGGCCTTCTTCGACGCGTCGCCGACGTATTTCTCGTAGTTGGCGCGCTCTTCGCTGCGGCCCAACTGCTTGATGGAGAGTCCGATGCGGCGCTCTTTAGGTTCGATCGAGAGGATTTCCGCACGAACCTTGTCATCGACCTTGAGTGCGTCAGAGGGCTTCTCGATCCGGTGATCAGCGATTTCGCTGACATAGATCAGGCCTTCAACGCCTTCTTCGATCTCAACGAAGGCACCGAAATCGGTAAGCTTCGTCACGATGCCATCAACAGCCTGGCCCTGGCGATAACGGGATTTGATATTTTCCCATGGATCCCGTTCCAGCTGCTTGACACCAAGCGAGAACTTCTCGTTGGCCTTGTCAATGCCGAGCACCACGGCGCGGATCTTATTGCCCTTCTGGTACTTCTCAGAAGGGTGACCGAACTTCTTGGTCCACGCGAGGTCGCTGACATGCACCAGACCGTCAATGCCCATGCCGATGTCAACAAAGAGACCGAAATCGGTAACCGACTTGACTTCGCCTTCTTCAACAATGGTTCCGATCGGGAACTTGACTTCAAGTTCGTCCCACGGATTCTGCTGAAGCTGTTTCAGGCCGAGGCTGATGCGCTTGTTCTTCGCATCGACTTCGAGGACCTTGCATTCCACTTCATCGCCGACGTTGATCAGCTTGGACGGGTGCTTCACGCGCTCGGTCCAGGACATTTCGGAAACGTGGATCAGGCCTTCAATGCCGTCTTCCAGCTCAACGAATGCACCGTAGTCCTTCACGCTGACCACTTTGCCCTTCACCTTCACGCCGATCGGGAACTTGTATTCAGCTTCGTCCCACGGATTCGGGGAGACCTGTTTCAGGCCGAGCGAAACGCGTTCCTTTTCGCGGTCGTATTTCAGGATCTTGACCTTCACTTCATCGCCCACCGCGAACAGTTCGCTCGGGTGCTTGATGCGGCCCCAGGACATGTCGGTGATATGGAGCAGTCCGTCCATGCCGCCGAGGTCGATGAACGCGCCGTATTCCGTGATGTTCTTCACGGTACCGGCGACGATCATGCCTTCCTGGAGGGTCGAGAGGGTTTCCGCACGCTGGAGCTCGCGCTCCTGGGCGACCACCGCACGACGCGAAAGAACGATGTTCCCGCGCTTCTTGTTGAACTTGATGATCTTGAACTTGAGCTTCTTGCCAAGGAACTTGTCGAGGTTCTTGACCGGCTTCGTGTCGATCTGGCTTCCGGGAAGGAAGGCCTTCACGCCGATGTCGACCGAGAGACCGCCCTTGACCTTCGCAATGACGGTACCTTCGACCAGCTGGTCCTTTTCACAGGCCTGCGAGATTTCGTCCCAGGCGCGGATGATCTCGGCTTTGTCCTTGGAAAGGAGCATGAAGCCGTTTTCGAGTTCCATGCGCTCGAGGTACACGCTGACAACGTCGCCGACCGCGACGTGCGCAACACCGTGCGCGTCTTTGAATTCCTGCAAGGGCACGAGGCCTTCGCATTTGTAACCGATATCGATGGTCGCGAAATCAGGGCTCACGCCAACGACTGTTCCGTCGATGACTTCGCCTTCCTTCACTTCCTGCTGTTTCTGCGACGCTTCAAAAAGTTCGGCAAAGTTTTCATCTGCCGTGTCTTGTTCTATCGTTTCTTCTACATCAGACGAGAACGATGCGAATTCGTCCATCCAGTTCTGATTTGAGGGGATAGCACCCTTCTTCTTCGATTCGGTTTCAGTTGTTTGTTTAACTACCATATTTCAAGCAGACCTTTCTTCTATCACCCGCCGGAGGGCACCCAATGCCGCAACGCAGCAAAGAACGAGCGCTCGCACACAGGCAAGTGAACGTGAGCAGTTACATATAAAGAGCCAACTCCTCTTTGTCAAAGTGAAACCGGCATCCTGATTGCACGGATGCGGAGCCTGAATTGAGGATTATCTATGAAACCGAATGCCAGACGCCTTTCCAGCCTTCCGCCCAAAAAACGTGTGCAAAACGCACCCAACCGCGCAAAACCGCACGAAGCACATGCTCGGCGGCCCAGCACCGCAGCAACTACCCCGCCCCTCCCAAGAAAGGGCGTGCCGGATATCGAGATTTATCAGAAGGAAGACTGTCCCTACAGCCATGCAGTCCGCGCCAAATTGACCGAGCTTGGACTGGACTTTGTGGCCCACACCGTTCCTGATGATCAACCCTTCAAGCACGAGCGCCTGGTACAGGCGGGGGGCAAGGACCAGATCCCCTTTCTGATCGACCGCCGGTCAGGCGTGCAGCTTTATAATTCGGGCTCCATCGTCAGCTACCTGGAGCACGAATACGGCACGGCAACCCCTAACCCGATCATTCAGCTTGCTAGAAACATCGATACCCGTGTCCGATCGCGAGCGGATCGCGTCGCCTGGAGGGTCCGCATGCCGATCGAGCGCATCGCTCAGGTCCGTGATCAGCTGAAATCTCCCGCCAAACGCCAGGAACTGCGCGGTGTGGTGCGAGATTCGGTTGAAACGCTCCGCGGCACTTACCGCGCCATTCGAAAAGCGATCAATGGGTCCCGCGCCGCCTGAGAGCACGATCGTAAATCTCGAGAGTACGCCTCACCCTCATCAGTCGGTCGTAGTTTTCGAGCACATGTCGTCGGGCTTTAAGCCCCATGTTGATACGTTCCCCGTGATGCTCGAGTAAAAACCGCAGACGCGCTTGCAGATCAAAGGCGTCATCCGGACGCATTGCGAGGCCGAACTCCTCGTTTCCGATGATCTCGCGGGCACTGCCTCCGGACGAAATGATGATCGGGCGTTCCATGGCCATAGCTTCAATGGCGACCAGCCCGAAAGTTTCCTGGCGAGATGGCATGACAAAGATATCCAGCGCACTCATGACCTCGGGAACATTCTCCTGGAATCCGGCAAAAACGACATGATCCTCCAAACGAAATTGCGTCACCATCTGCTTCAGTGTTTCCAGATAGGTGGAGGGTGCCCCTAACGTCTCCTCGCCGACGATAACGAATTTCATTTTCTGATCACTGACTCTTTTCAACAATCCAGCTGCGGCCTTAATGAACGTTCCCTGCCCTTTAGCGGGATCTATTCGCCCGACGACGCCGATCACGATGGTATCAGGGTCCGCTCCCCAGCGCGCCCGTTGGTGCATCCGGTTAAACTTAGACGGATCGAAGCGTTCGAAATCCAGGCCAAGGTTCACAACTTTCACCCGCCGCTCCAGAATGGGATGCGTGCGGAGGACATTTTCGCGCAAGGTGTTGCTCATCACGAGCATCGCATCGAGGCGCCCATAAATTGTGCCATGAAAAATATTGCGTTTATCATGGCCGCACATCATGTGGCGCGTTGCCAGAGCTGCCACCGAAGGCCGCTTCCAGAGCCACGGAATCAATGACCCGAGAACCGAGGTCTGATGGGTATGAATTAGATTAACGCCCTGCTCGATCACCTTGTCGAGCTCGGCCTTGAGTTTCAGATCGAAATAATTCCGAGGCCGAAAGGAAACCGGCAACACACTGACTTCCTTGCGGCTCGCGAGCTTCTCGTGAATCGGACTGCCCTCAAGACAGAGAACTCGAACATTAAGCCCCAACCGCCCCGCATCCATTGCATCTTCCGCCGCGACCTGCTCAAGACCACCCCATGAGTTCGACAGACATACGACCAAGGCGTTCATGCGATCGCGCAGCAACTCGACCAAAACATTGGACTCCGGCGGTTTCCTAGATGCGAAGTCCACGCTTGATCTCCTCCCAAACAGTTTCAGGCTGAATGAGCCGGAGGCACTCAATTGCCCCCTGCTCCCGATCACAGGTATTTCTCTCGCAAGGCCAGCAGTCCACCGGATTCAAAGTAAGTTTGGTTTTTCCGGGACCAATCGGCGCGGTACGATTCGGGTTTCCCGCACCCCAGACCACATGCACGGGACTTCCGCAGAGTGATGCGACGTGAGCCAACCCAGAATCATTGCTGACGGTAAATCGGGCGTTCCGGAATATCTGAGCAAACGCACTCACGGCGGATCCTTTTCCAGCCTGATCAATCACCTTTTCCGGATGACTCACCTTAGACTTGATCTGCTCCGCCAGAGTTGATTCTGCAGCACCGCCCACGATCAAGACGGGCCAGCCGCGCTCATGGATAATCCGGTCCGCGAGATCCGCGAATCCTTCCACTGACCATCGCCGCGACTCCGCAACTGAACCCGGAGCCAGACACCAATAATCCCCCATCGGTGGAACGAGAGGGATGGCGTCAGGCCAAGACGTTAAAGGGTCAAAAGTAGTCACTCCCGGAACCCCGGGATCAAGGTCATTTTCGGGCGGAATTCCCCAAAAAAGGTCGGCCGGCACGCCTGGCTTCGCGACCTCCGGAAGAAGGTTCATGTAAGCCTGCGCACGGTGCATGACCTCACTTGAGCATGCGCCCGACACCCTGTCGGTCAGGAGCAACGCCCGTCCGTCTCCGGGGTACCCGCGACGGACCTTGCAGCCGGAGCGAAAAAGCAACCATGCAGCGGAAAGGGAGTTCGGAAGCGAGATACCAAGATCCCATGGGCCCGAAGAACGAAGCTCCGCGGCTGCTTTCTCGGTGGCCTCAAGCCTTGCACGCAAATTCCGGGTCTTGGGGACATCAATGACCGTCACCTCGTTCACAAGATCCGAATACTGAATAGAGGCGACCCAAGGAACACAAACCGTACGAATTCTAGCGGTCGGGAAAGCCCTCCGTAGAAAATAATAAAATGGGTAAGCGATCACCTGATCCCCGATCCAATTCGGCGCACGGATCAGAACATTTCGAGGATTGTTTTTCGAGCGGTAGATCATATTATTGTCTACTTACCCAGAGTTCATCACTGAGCAGCTTCTCCGCCACCCGGTGTTTGGCCTCGGTCCACGTTTTTCAGCGTTGCCACCACAGTACCGATCTTCACCTTCGCTTCAAGCTTGACGACAAATCTTCGCTCATCATCCGTAAGCCAGAGAAAACTGTCGCCCTTCTTCTGAAGAACACCCTGAAGTTTCGTTTCAGGCTTAAGCACAATCGTATTCACACGGCCCATCGGCGTATCGAGCACTTCGCGGCGCATCACCGTTACAACGGCTTCCCACGACTTGCCTTCGGACACAACCGGGAACGTGACCACAGCACCGGTCGGAAGGGGAACCGTGCGGAGGTAATAAAGCGAAGAGAGCATGTCTTGCGAAAAGGACTCTATCGGAAAGAACTCTTTCTTTTCCGAGTATCCCTTTTCTCTCCGGTTCCAGCGGTTCCAATAGAACGTCTGCCGCTTTTCCGAATCATAGAGCTCCAGGGAATCCCGAGCTTGCTTGGTCTCGTCAAGGACCAGATGAAAACGATGAGAAAACAGGCCGTCGTAATCGATGTAGGTCTCAACCGTATCGTTCAACCGGTAAAACATGCTGAACAGGCTCGAGCTGATAGCCGTGCCACGAACATGGTACACCCTCCGTTCCGCCATGGTCTTGAAGGGCAGAACCTCGAGCGTGAAATCGCCGGCAGCGACCCCAAAATAGGTGATTTCAAATACATGTTTTTCCGCAAGCCAGATCGGATCGATCTTGGGCCTTCGATTCGGGTACTCAAATACCGCAGGGACCGCTTCATCGGCAGGGCCACCGGTCTTTGCCTTTGCGCCGACCTGCGATGCTTTAAGTGCCTTGTTCTTGGACTGGGCTTGCAACTTGGCGACAGTCGCCTTCGCGCTCACAGGCGAAGCCGACACGACCTTGGATTGCTGCTGCGCATTAACGGAGGAATCCCTGATCTCAAATTTTTGCTGAAGCTCAACAGGGAGCTCCTTCGGGAGCTCCGCTGAAATATCAATCTTGCCAACAGACTTACCCGCGCAACCCGTAACTGCCAGCAAAGCCAGCGTGGACGCGACCGATTGACGGATTTGGGATTTCATCAAAATGGAAAACACGTTGAACAGTTTAGGAGATCGATTCAGGAAAGTCGAGTAACCTACCGTCTCGATCGTCCCTTCAGCCACTCGTCTGCTTTAAGCGGCGTCAGATCCCCCTTGAAGCGACGATGAATCCATAGCCACTGCTCAGGGTGAGCTTTGATATCCTCCTCGAGGACAGAAGCATAAAGAGCCGTATTGGCCGCCAGCTCGAAATTCGCAAGTTCAGAGCCGGAGTACCTCGGATCACTCCGCCATTCCAGGGCTGGACGAATTTCGACCACGAAACGCCCGTCCGGCGTTCGGTAATTAACTACAGGAAGCACCGGAGCCCCCGTTCGCCGTGATAACGCAGCAACCACATTCGGAGTGCCGACAGGCGTTCCGAATACCGGAACCCGAACGCCCACCGGCGGCCCCGAGTATTGATCCAACACAAACCCGATGGTCCCTTTCCTATCCAGATGCCCGAGGACATCTTTCAGCGTCTGAGGCTCATAGGTGGCGCTGACACCGCATGCCCGCCTGCCACGCTCAATTCTCCGATGAAGCCATTCGGGTTTAAGATGTTTGGTGACGATCAGCAGATCCATCTTTGCATGCAGGGCGCCCGCAGCCACCATGATTTCCCAATTGCCGAGATGACTGGAGAGCAGGATTATGCCAGTTCCCTCGTCGTGCGCTTTTTGCCAATGCTCCACTCCCCTCACCTCGACTTGCCTCTCGACAAATCGTCGCATCGGACCAAAGAGCATCAGAATTTCAAATCCAAGCTGGGCGAGATGCTGATACGAGCGACTTTCAATCTGAGCGCGTAAAACCGCAGCATCTTCACCGGGAAACGCACGTTCAAGGTTAGCGCGGACAACGTCGCGTCGAAGCCCGCCGATATACATCAATGCGGCGACCACGCCGGCAACGAGGCGGCGAACCGTGTAAGGCAGGCCATAATAAAGCCAAGCCAGCGAGGAAAGAAAAAGAACCGCTACTCGCTGCCCCATAAAGCCCTCACCCAGGATTCTCTTCCGCTCACAAATTCCACGACGACTTCAAGCACAATGACCTCGTCCGGCCGGACCCCGAACTCACGCCATTTTACCCAGTCCTTGCCCGTAAGCGCCACCCGCTTGCCGGTTCGACGAGCGGTTCCCAAGATTTCACGAACCTGTTGATCGGTATAAATAGCATGATCCGGAAAAAGGAACGACCGGGAGATTTCATATCCTGCTTGGCGAGCAGAGGTGAGGACGGACTCGCCATCCGCGACACCGGCCACCAGCCAGACGGGGCCGGCTTTCTCGGGTCCGGTCACGGCAAAGCGAACTTTCACCATGGGGGCGGCACTGCCATCACTATCCGGTAACGTTTCGCCCTTGGTCCAGACCAGAAGATCTGCATGAGCAAGAGCGCTCTTCGAGTCCCGATGTAATACTTTCCAGGGGGAAGCTGACGTGACGGCGACGATCTCAAGGTCTTTGCGAATGCGTCGGTTCTGAAAACCATCGTCAAGAATCACCAGATCGATCTCAGCGCCGGATTCCTGCGCTCGCCGGAACTGCCTGATCCGGTCAGCTCCGACCGCGATGAAAGCGTGGGGCGCTAGCGTCCGCAGAAGCGCGCACTCATCTCCGCAATCCGCCGTCAGCAGCGGCTCTTGAGTCTCAAGTGGAGAAATGAGCCCTCCGACGCGCTCCCACTTTCCGCCATAGCCGCGGGACAGGATGCAAACTCTCAGACCCCGATCGTGTGCTTCGCGAGCTATTTGCGCCACCAAAGGTGTTTTCCCCGCGCCGCCCGCCTGGATATTTCCAACGCTCACGACGCGCACGGGAAGGCGAACACAGCGGGTGATTCCGATTGTCGCTAAAAGCCGCGAAAGCCCTGATCCTGCCGACCAGATTTCCGATGCGGCCCTGATCAATGGGTTGAGCATCGCACCACCTCCATAAGTTCACGCGCGGCTGCGGCACTTGGGCTCTCAATTCCCGCGGGGGACAATTGTTCGCGAATCTGATGAAATTTCGACGCCATGACCGTCCGCACAGCCTGATCCGTGAGCAGACGAACCGCCTCGCACGCAAGATTTTCCGGGGTCACATCCTCAAGCAGAATCTCACGAGCGACCCGTACGGGTGCATCCAGATCGTTTTTCAAAATCAGGTTCACCAGCCCGACAGGCCCGCGGTACCTGACAACTCGTCTGTAAAGCCAAGCCGTCAGGCGGTTCGTCCGATATATAACCGCATGCGGACATCCCAATAACGCCGCTTCCAACGTGGAAGTCCCGGATTTCACGAGCGCCGCATCCGCCGCCTTGAGACACTGCGCGGAGTCGCCTCTCGAGAGCCTGAGGTCAATCAAAGCGATTCCGGAGCCCTCAGTTTCGCTTGCATCTGAATCAATTTGGCTTCTGACCTCATCGAGATCCGCGGTTTCCGGCAAAGGTAACAAGACCTGAAGAACCCGCGGGGGCTCGAGAACTCCGGATTTCTTCAGCTTTAAGGCCGTCAGGTTGGCTGCGTCGATCATCAACTGAAGGTGCTGCGCAAGCTCCGATGGCCGACTACCAGGAAGAATGGCCAGCACCGGATCATTCGATCTCAAGCCAAGGCTCTGACGTGCAGCCTCTCGCGGAGAATCAAGCGCCAGCTCATCCAAAAGAGGATTACCGACGTACTTCACTGCCAGGCCCTCGCGTTGGTAAAATTCGACCTCAAAGGGAAAGATGCAAAGCACGCGGGTGAAAAGATCCTTCAGCAGCTTCAGTCGTTGTTTTCGCCACACCCAGAGTTTAGGCGGTATGTAGTAAATCGCCGGGATTTTCAAATGGCTGAGGGTTTTTGCCAGGCGAAGGTGAAATTCCGGGTAGTCGATCACAACGGCGACATCGGGACGGTTCCGTTTCAGCTCCTGCGAAACGATTCCCAGGATTTTCAAGATTCGAGGCAATCTTCCAAGCACTTCAACAAATCCCATGGACAAGAGGTCTCTCGCGTCGGCGATCGCCCGCAAGCCCGCAGCTTGCAACTTGGGACCGCCGATGCCAAAAGCATCCAGCGTCTCGTCGGCCGGGAGTTCAGCGCGCAAAGCTTTCAATAACTCAGCACCATGTGCGTCGGAGGATGCCTCGGCTGCGGAGATGAATATCTTCACCGAACCTCCGCCTGAAGTAATCCTATCGGACTACCCCTGTATCGCTCTCGCGTATGAACGAGACAAATTTCTGAATTTCAGGGAACTCACCGTATTGGGACTCGATTTCAAGGAGACACTGCTCCTTCTGAACGTCCGGGCGGATCCAGAGTTTAATCGCTTCGTTGATCTTCTGAATGATGTCAGAAGGAAACCCCCGACGCCGGAGCCCCACAATGTTCGCGCCTTTCAGATTCGCAGGCCTCGAGCCGATCGCGATGCTGTAGGGAGGAACATCGCGCTCCAGGCCGGATTGACCTGCAATATAGGCGTAGGAACCGACACGGACGAATTGCGTCACACCTGTCATGCCTCCGATCGTGACGAAATCCTCGATCACGACGTGACCAGCCAGGCCGGCCCCATTTGCGATAATGCATTGATTTCCGACGAGACAGTCATGCCCCAGATGGGTGTAAGCCATCAAAAGATTCTTGTTGCCCAAACGTGTTACGCCGCCACCCTGAACCGTCCCAAGATTCAACGTGACTGCCTCACGGATGGTATTTTCATTACCGATGATCAACTTCGTAGGTTCCCCCTTGTACTTGAGATCCTGAGGGATCGCGCCGATAACCGCGAAGGGGAAAAAGACGTTGTTTTCGCCAATCTCGGTCCAACCATCCATCACGACGTGGCTGATCAGGCGATTGTTCTTACCGATTTTGACATGTGGGCCAACCGTGCACCAGGGGCCGATCTCGACCGATGGATCGATCTGCGCCTCCGGATGGACGATAGAAGTTGGATGAATCATTTGACTGCCTCTTTTTCGGGTGAATCCGTGATCCAGTTCGCCATGATCTTGGCTTCAGCGACGAGCTGCCCATCCACGCTTGCCTTGCAGTCAAAAGCCCAGAGCGGCCCACGAGTGCGACTGACGACAGTCTCAATCGTCAGTTTGTCCCCGGGGATCACGGGTTTCCGAAACCTGGCGGAATCAATTCCCACCAGGACACAACGGGTGTCCCGGAGTCCTTGTTCCGGGTTGTTTTTTACGTAAGGGTACAAGGAGAACGTCGCCACCTGCGCCATGGTCTCAATCAGGAGCACTCCAGGCAGAATGGCAAATCCCGGAAAGTGACCGGCAAAATAAGGCTCATTATAGGAAACGCATTTTGTGGCCACCACGCGAGTTCCAATTTTCCCGTTGATACTGGGATCATTCAAGTCACCGCCCGCCTGAATCTCAAGCACCCTGTCCACCAGGAGAAAAGGCGTGCGATGGGGTAGGAACTTCTGGATCTGGTCAATACTCAGGGCGTACTTTGTCTTCTCCGCCACTACTGTTTCCTGTGCCAATTTCATGCTCCTTCGCTCGTTGGTGATTCTCGATTACGACAGCTCAGAAAGGAGCCGCGCTCAGAGTTCTCTTTTCTTCGCGCGATCCTTCAGCAGTCGGCTGAGGAGAGCGTGGACCCGGAAGTGCTCCGAGTGATCCCGTTGTGGATTGCCGACCGCAGTACCACCGTCAGGGACGTCTTTGGAAACCAAGGTCATGGCCGCGACACTGGAACCCGCGCCGATATGAACGTGGTTGGTGACTCCACAAAGCCCTCCGACAAGGGCGAATCGCCCTACGCTGGAATTTCCCGCAAAACAGCTTCCGCCGCAAAGAATCGCGCCCTCTTCGACGTGTGCATTGTGACCCACTTGCACGAGATTATCGATTTTTGCGTTCTTCTCGATCCGGGTCTCACCAAACGTGCCGCGATCCACGCAGCTATTGGCGCCGATCTCGACATCATCCCCGATAATCACTTTTCCCACATGATAGATCTTCTGCTGCCCCGTTACAGCGCCTTCCACTCTGCGAGGCGCATAACCGAATCCGTCCGCCCCAAGCACGCTTTGCGCGTGAACACGTACACGGTCGCCAAGCCTGGTCCACTCGTACAAGGTCACACCCGGAAAAAGCACGCAATCTTCGCCGATCGAACAATCCGGGCCCACGTAGCAGCCGGGATAGAGAATGCTTCGAGCGCCGATCCTGACACCACCCTCAATCACACAGTGAGGTCCGATGCGAACCCCTTGTCCTATTTGAGCCGTGGGATCGACGACTGCCGAGGCATGGATCTGTTTTTCTGAGGCGAACGCAGCACCCGAAACCGGTGGAACGTGCGAAATTGTCGATAATGGTGCGCCCAACTTCTCAGAAAGAACCGCCATCGCGTAGTACGGATCCGGACAGGCGATCACCGCTGTTGTGATCCAGAGCGGCAGCCCCGATTTCCTGAGCGGCTCAACAAACGGCTCACCTGTGATGAGAACTCCAGGAGCGGCGTTGATCAACTCGTCTTGGTACAGCTTGGAAAAGAAAAAGGCCAACTCGCCATTTTTTGCACCCGTCAGAGGGACAGGCTTTTCCACACGAATCTCATCAAGCAGACGGCCGAGAGATTCACCATTCGCGAGTCGCCCACCGGTCCATTGGAGGATCTGATCGACGGTCGCCAGCATTTTAAGCCTGAGGTTTCTTGTTGAATCGCGAAACGATTTCGTCGGTCAGGTCGTCCTTTTCCTTCGAGAAAAGGACCGTGTTTTCATTTTTCTCGAGAATGACCGTATAGTCCTTGTCCTTCGCGAGTTCAGAAATAATCTGGCGAAGGCGGTTGATAATCGGCCGAGTGAGCTCCTGCTCTTTCTGCTGAATCTCGGACTGTGAGCGGGCGGTCAGCTCCTGGAATTTCATGATACGTTCCTGGAGTTCACCCTGCTTTTTGGCGCGTGCTTCGTCATTCATCACGAGAGACTGCTTCTTGAACTCTTCGCCCATCTTTTTGATGGAGGACTCCTCGTCCTGCAGCTTCTTTTTCTTTGCGTTGAATTCTTTTTCCAGCTGAGCCTTCGCTTTTTTTCCAAGCTCGACATTCTGGAGCGCCTGCTGCATGTCCACCAGGCCGATTTTCACTTCTGCTGCCTGGACGCTCGAAACCAGCGCAACCGACATTGCGGTTGCGACACTCAGAAATCTCACATTAATCCAATTTTTATCGAAGCTCATAAACTCTCCTTATTCGTGCTACGCGGCCAAAACAGAGAAGCATACTCAAACGGCAAATTCAACGGTCACCCGAGTACATGGCGGCACTCAACCATCAGAATGGCGGTCCGATGAAGAACTGGAATACCGGGCTCAACTCGCCGCCCCGCGCTTTGATCGGGAAACCCCACTCAAATCGCAACGGACCGATCGGCGAAAACCAGCGCAATCCAAAACCCCAGTCCTGGCGCAGCGTAAAGTCATTACCCTTGGGGAAGGTGTCCCAGGTATTTCCAATATCGTAGAACAGAGCCCACTTCAGGCCAGCTTCGCGAATGAGCGGGTACTCGAGCTCAAATAATGCAAAAGCCTGAAAAGTACCACCCTTCGGGCGCACGTTGCCCGCTACGTCTACGTAAGTGGGCCCCAGACTGAACTGCTCAAAACCCTTCATGTTGTTCGGGCCACCGAGGTAGAAACGCTCGGACGGAGGAATCTGCTCACCGGCGAGGCCATAGACCTGACCTGTTTCCACACTGTTTCGGAATACCAGGTCACCGACCACTCGTGCGTAATACCGATTATTCAGAACCCATTTCACGAATTTCTTGGTACCGCCTAGGCCGGCCGTCTCAAGGGATACGCTTTGATAATTTCCGTCCGTTGTCTCGTAACGATTATTTCGTTTATCTCGGACCAGACTCCACACGATGCTCGAGAGCACGCCTGAGTCGCGCTCGGCCTCGACCGGATCAAAAAGAACACCTTCTGTCGGTGTGGCCTTGAGGCCTTCGTTCTTATACGTGATATAAGCGTTCACGAAGTCAGCGACCGGGTACCCCAACCTGACATCAAAGCCCAGCTTGCGCGTGAAGTACTTTCTCGGAATCTGCATCCCGACATAATAGAGATCGTATCCGAGCGACCATGGGCTGTCGAAAGCGTAAGGATCCGTGAAGCCAAGATTGAAACTTTTATTGTTCTGATCGGTGGAATACTGGCTTGCCAAGCTGAGCGTCTGCCCACGCCCGAGAAAATTGATCTCAGCGACCGTGCCCGTGAAAAAGAAGCCCTGGATGCTTCCATACCCGGCACCAAGCGTGATCGTGCCCGTTGAACGCTCTTTTACACTGATTTCAATATTCAGAACGTCGGGATTGCCCTTTGGCGAACTGGTATTGAAAACAACCTCACCGGGAGCGAAGAAACCAAGCCGTTCGACGTTCTCACGCGACTGTCTGAGCTTCGAACCGCTATACAACTCACCTTCACGGATCTTCAACTCGCGGCGAATCACCTTGTCATGGGTTTTTGTATTGCCCGCGACATTGATTTCACCAAAGTAGACGAGGGATCCCTTCTCGAAGTCGTACTCCATGGATACAGCTTTTGCATCTTCTTGAAGGTTCATCTTCGGGACGACGTTCACAAAAGCGTAGCCCAGATCCTGATATTTTTCCGTGAGCCGCTGAATGTCGAAATTTCGTTTCGAGATGCTGAAGACCTCACCTTGCTTGAGCAGAAGTTCCTGGCGCAGCTCGTCTTTAGTGAATAGCAGGTCGCCACCGAACTCGAGCTCGCCCATTTTGTACTGATCCCCTTCATCCAGGTAGATCGACACAAAAAGCCAGCGCTTATCCTCACTGACGGTTACGACAGGATTTTCATAGCGGAACTTCACATAGCCATGATCCAGGTACCAATACGTGAGCCGCTGAAGGTCCTGCTTGAAAGCGGATTCCTTGAAGCTGCCGGAACCGCTCAGGAAGGACATAAATCCGCCTTCGCGGGTTTCCTGCAGAATGTTCTTCAACTGATCGTCCGAATAATGGCGATTATTCAGGAATGTAATTTTCTTGATCTGCACCTTATCGAAGTCGTTGATCCGGTAAATCAACTCAACTTCGCCGGGCTTCACGGATTTGACCTCGAAACGGACCTTCGCGAGGTAAAATCCTTTTTCTTCGTAATGCTTCTGAATCAGGGCAGCATCTTCTTTTGCCTTGTTGGCGTCAAAGATGGCCCATTCGCGCAGCTTGACGACTTCTTTTAGATCATTCGTCCCGATTCGTTCATTTCCATCAAAACGGATATTCGAAATCACGGGACGTTCGCGGAGAACATAGGTGAGATTCACGCGCTCGCCATCCGCCTCGCCCAGGATTTCGATATCCTCAAAAAAACCCATTCCGAAGATGGCTCGGATGTCGCCTCTCGCCGATTCCGAACTGAGCGGCTGCTGCAGCTTGGTCACGAGTTTTGCCTGGACGGCGTCTTTTTCGATCCGCGACAGCCCCCGGAATTCGATCTTTGCGACCGTCTTTCCAAAAAGCGCATCCATGTTCGAAAGTCGCGCATTCGCCTGGGGCTTTTTGGACGCGACGGGTGCCGACAAAACGGGTGAAGCGCTCATAACCAGTAAAGGCAAGGCGAGCGCGAAGATCGCGAGAAGCAAAGAAAATTGTCGTAGGATGCAGCGCATGGAAATCACACAATATCTCTAGGTGGAGCACATTCGACTGTCAAACCTTAATTCACAAAATCGCCGTCTTTCATAACCAAGACGCGGTGCATTCTTTTTGCAAGTTCCTGATCATGCGTGACCAGGAGAATCGAAACTCCCGTGGCCTCATTCAGACGAACTAGCAGATCCATCACATTACTCCGATTGACCGAGTCCAAGTTGCCTGTGAGCTCATCCGCCAAAAGAAGCTTGGGCCTGAGGATGACCGCACGGGCGATCGCCACCCGCTGCTGCTCCCCACCCGAGAGTTCGTTCGGACGATGCTCCAAGCGATGCCCCAGACCAACGAACTGGAGGAGCTCCCGCGCCTGCGTGAGCGCGGTATTTCGCGAATACCCGGCAATCAAGGCCGGCATGATCACATTCTCGAGCGCGGTAAATTCCGGCAGAAGATAGTGAAACTGAAAAACAAACCCCAGGCTTCGATTACGAAAAAGAGAGAGCGCCTTCTCCGGTAGCTTGAAAAGATCCTGTTGTTCAGGACCAAAAAGAACCCGTCCTGAAGTGGGCGGCTCCAAAGTTCCCAGGACATGTAGCAACGTGCTCTTGCCGACTCCCGAAGCCCCGGTTATGGCGACCATCTCGCCGATGCCCATCGTGAAGTCAACATCGCGAACGACCGGTATCTCGGTTTTCGCTTTGAAGAATGACTTACTCAAATGCTCCGCCCTCAAGAGCACTCGACGACCGCTGGATGGATTATCTTGGTTTGCTGTCATGACCTGACCCACTGACGAGTTACTCATGCCGCAAACCATCCAGCGGAGATTTGCGAGACACGCTCCACGCCGGATAAATCGCTGCAAGGAGCGAAATAACGATCGCGACCACCGCGATCAAGCCGATTTCGGACCATCGTTCCACAACAGGAAGGAAACCGATATAATAAATCTCAGGCGGAAGATCGATCAAACGGGTCTTGTCGATCACCAGATTGATTAACAGGCCGAGCCCTACACCCACTCCCGTGCCTACGAATCCCATTCCACCACCGATCAGGCAGAAAAGACGAAAACTCTGTCCTTTTCGCAATCCCATGGCTTTCAGAATCGCGATCTCACGGGTTTTGTCATGAATCATCATCATGAGAGTACTGACCACATTGAATGCCGCGACAATGATGATGGCCGTAAGGATGATCGCGATCACCACCTTCTCGAGCCGGATTGCGTAAAAAAGATTACGGTTCAGCTGTGACCAGTCTTTGGCACGAAAAGGATACCCGAACGCGTCCGCCAGCCGGTCGGAAGCCATGCGGGATTCCTGCCGCGGAGCAAGACGTATTTTGAAACTTGTCACGCGCCCCGGTTGCTTCAGCGATCTCTGCACTTCGGCCAGCGTGGCCAGAACCAGCTTGGAGTCGTATTCGTGCATCCCCATTTTAACAATACCGACCACGCGGCCAGTCACTACGTTCGAGACCCCCGCCTCATCGAACCCGGAGAACCCTGCCTCGTTCCCGCCGGTAAAAGGAATAATCAAGCGAAGTTCAGAACCGACGGACGCCCCGATCTTATCGGCAAGAGCACTTCCAAGCACAATTTCGCCGTACGCGGCAGGCAATTTTCCTGAGACGATCCGCTCACCCACCGCGGTGACCTTGCTGACGGTTGCGGGATCGATTCCCTCAAGGACCGCCCCAGCAACCCCCTCCGGTCCAGAAACCATCAACTCGGCAACAAACGATGGAGTGATCCCCCTTGTAGGCACGAGCTCGCGGATGCGAGACATGACAGATTCGGAATCGCCCACGGGCTCGCGGGAATACAGAATCACATCCCCGTTCATGCCTGTGATCACACGGGTGAGCTCCCCTTCGAAGCCATTGATCACGCTTGTCACAACCGTGAGCGCCAGAACGCCCAATGCGACTCCCGCGACGGAAACCCAGGCAATAAAGGATAGAAAACCGTCGGACGCTTTCGATAGCAGGAACCGCCGGGCAAGCAATGCAACCGTCGATTCTTTAGCTGACATCAGGTGCTGTTCCCTGCCGTCCCGGACGCTTCGCCCGCGCTTCGGACCGGCCTCATCAACGGGAAAAGAATGACATCCCGAATGCTCGGCGAATCCGTAAACAGCATCACCATTCGATCGATGCCGATGCCCTGCCCCGCGGTGGGCGGCATTCCGTACTCGAGCGCGGTGACATAGTCCTCATCCATTTCGCAGGCTTCTTCATTCCCTGCCTCACGGGCGCGGACCTGACCCTCAAAACGTTCTTTCTGATCCACCGGGTCGTTCAGCTCTGAAAAGGCGTTGGCCATCTCGCGGCCATAAATATAGAGCTCAAAGCGGTCCACGAGAAAAGAATCCTTTTCATTTCTTCTTGAAAGAGGCGAAACGTCCGCTGGATACATTGTGACAAAGGTGGGCTGAACGAGTTTTGCCTCGACCTGTTCATCAAAGATGACCATCATCAGGCCGCCGGTCGAATCTTTGGAATCCATATGAAGGGAATGTTTCTTCCCGTACTCAAGGAGAGCAGCGTGATCTCGCAATTTCGCGCGAGCATCCGGAAGCGAGCTGAAATCCGTATATTTCAGAATCGCTTCTTCAACGCTGATCCGCTCCCATTTGCCGTCGAGATTGATCTCGGTACCCTGGTAATTCAGACGCCTGCTGCCGAGCACCCGATCAGCGACCTGCTGAAAGAGTTCTTCCGTCAGATTCATCAGATCTTCGTACGTCGCATACGCCTGATAAAACTCGAGCATGGTGAACTCAGGATTGTGCTTGATCGAAATCCCCTCATTCCGGAAATTACGATTGATTTCAAACACCCTCTCAAAACCACCGACTACAAGGCGCTTCAGGTAAAGCTCCGGCGCGATCCGCATGAAAAGCGGCATATCAAGCGCGTTGTGATGCGTTTTGAATGGCCTTGCGGTGGCACCGCCGGCAATGGGATGCATCATGGGCGTTTCAACTTCCATGAACCCTTTGCCGACAAAGAAAGTTCTCAACTCCTCGATGATGCGGGACCGGCGGCGGAAGGTCTCGCGCGTATCCTCACTCATGATAAGGTCCAGGTAACGCTGACGATACCGGATCTCAACATCAGCGATGCCATGAAATTTTTCCGGAAGGGGCCGAAGTGATTTACTGAGCAGCTCAAGACGTTCAGCATTCACCGAGAGCTCATTGGTGCGGGTCTTGAACAACAGGCCTTCCGCGAAAACCACATCGCCGATATCGAGTTGCTTGAATGAAACGTATTTTTCGGGACCTAGTTTGTCCTTCTGAACAAAAAGCTGAATGACCCCGGTCCGATCCTTCAATCGAACGAAGGACGCCTTGCCGAAATCCCGTATTGCCATAATACGACCGGCAACGGAGCAGCGGCTCAACTCGCCGTCGAGCTCTTCCTTTGTTTTGGCGTCGAAGGATGCATGCAGGTCAGTCGCAAGCGCATCAGGGGTGAAACCGTTCGGATAAGGATTTTCCCCTTTTGCGCGAAGCTCATTCAGCTTCTCAAAACGCACCCGAACCTGCTCGGAGAGATCAGCGAGAGCGGCCTCTGGTGACTCTACAGAGGCGTTCTTTCCCTTGTCACCCTGGTTTGACACTTATACCTCACCTTCAAGGAACCGCTCGGCGTCGATGGCCGCCATGCAACCCGTTCCGGCCGCCGTTACGGCTTGACGGTAAATATGATCCGCAACATCGCCCGCTGCGAAAACACCCGGAACATTCGTGCGAGTCGAGCCGGGTTCCACGAGCAAATACCCCGAAGCATCACATTCCAGCTGAGAACGAAAAACGGAGGTATTGGGCTCGTGACCGATTGCAATGAAAACACCCTGAAGCGGCAATTCCTCGACCTTGTTGGTCTTGAGATTTTTCACCCTGATTGCTGTTACGGTCTGCTCTCCCAGAATCTCCTCTATCGCCGTGTCCCAGAGCACCCGGATTTTGGGGTTGTTGAACGTACGGTCCTGCATTGTCTTGCTGGCGCGCAATTTGTCGCGGCGGTGTATCAGGGTCACGGACTTGGCGAAACGCGTGAGAAAATTAGCCTCTTCAAGCGCCGTATCGCCACCGCCCACCACCGCGATATCCATGTTTCGAAAAAAGAATCCATCGCAGGTCGCACATGCGGATACGCCTTTGCCCTGCAAGCGGCGCTCGCTTGGAAGATTCAACCACTTCGCCGAAGCCCCCGTGGCGATGATCAGTGTCCGGGTCTTTACGATTTTCCCGTCTGAAAATTCGAGAGTGAAAGGCCGCTGGGACAAGTCCGCTTTTACCAGGCTTCCGGACAGGATCCTGGTCCCAAGCCTCTCAGCCTGTTTCCTGAATCCCTCCATCAGATCAGGCCCTGCAATGGGCTCAGGAAATCCAGGAAAATTTTCGACATCAGTGGTGATCGTGAGCTGGCCGCCAGGCTGTTCACCCTGCACACAAAGCGGACTCAAATTCGCTCTCGCGGTATAGATCGCGGCGGTAAGGCCGGCAGGGCCGGTTCCAATGATGGTAACGGACTCAATTCCCTGACCTATGGACGCACTTGCGTCGGTCGATTTCAAACTCGAAATCGAAGGAGTAATGATGGACATGATATTACCTCGTAGAAGATGGACTGCGCGGTGGCGGAGCTGATTAGGCGCGGCCGCTCGAGGGTTCACCCTCGTTCGCGAGCGATTCCACGCTCACCCATTCGGCGTTTTCCGAATCGTCGGCCAATTGCTGAACAGCCTTATCCACTTCCGCGGCAGAGAGAACACTGGTCGCAAGGTTCTTTTCGATCAAACGGACATCCAATTTCTTTTCATCAACAGCAACATGCAAAAGAGTCATAGCCCATTCATTAATCGGCGTCGCGCCGAGTGTCAATCTCATTGGGGTTATTAGATGGCTCATCGGGGGCCCGTGAGGGTCCTCAGGGGAGGCAATGCGACTTGGCGGGGGCCCTAATGCCAGGTCTTTGGACCATCCTCCCGGTCCGAAGGGTCATTAGGCGCCCCTTTGACCAATCGCAGATGATCGGCTGATCGCTTCTTCTTCACGGTTTTTTTAGAGGATCCCTGACCGAACGGCTTGCTTCTGATTTGAAGGAAACGTCCCCAACCCCAAAGGTAAAGAAAGCCAGCAGCCATTCCGCCCAGGTGAGCAGCACCAGCGACGCCTCCACGAGGCGAAAAGACCGTCGACATAAACTCGACGGCCACAAGAATCCAGATGAAATGCTTAGCCTTCATCGGAAAGAGCATCATGAACAGCAGCACCCGCTCGCCGAACAGGAGCCCATAGGCCATCAGCAAACCGTAAATGGCCCCTGAGGCCCCTACCATTGGCGTATGCAGCGTTGCTCCGCCCATGAAGAGCTGAAGAAACAGATAGAAAAGGCCGGCACTGATCGAACAGAAAAAATAAAACCGCAGGAATCTCGGCGTACCCCAGGATGCTTCGATCTCCGACCCGATGAAAACCAACATCATCAGATTAAGGAAAAGGTGCATGACATCCCCATGCAAGAAGGCATAGGTAAACACCTGCCAGAAACGGTAGTCCAGCATGAGAGCAGAAGGAACAAGCGCGAACCACCGAAGCAGGTTCGCCCCAAAAAACTGATCTGCTGTTTGCTGGATTACAAACATCGCAAAACAGATGATCGCGATTAATTTTACGGCCTTAGTCAAACGCAGCTGCATAGTGAAAACCTTCGTTGGTATCGTGAACCGTTACAGAGTGTATACCTCTTTTGAGCTCACTTCACCGGTTCTGAAGCAGGTTCCATAATTTCGATCAACAATCCGCCGGCTGACGCGGGGTGGATAAAATTGATTCGCATGGAGTGCGCCCCGGGCTTGGCTTCGGAATAGATCAACCGGTATCCTGCGTCACGCAAGCGCTGAGTCAGATCGTCCAATTCACCCTTTTGAAACGAGAAAGAGAGATGATGAATCCCAGGTCCTCTTTTCTTCAGGAATTGCGCAACTGCACCCGCGGGGTCTGTCACTTCAAGAAATTCAAAACAGGGCAAGTCACCGGACCGTGACACAGGCAGAAAATGGGTCACGACACCCTGCTCAGGGACCGGTTCAGAATGAGTGATCCCGAACCCGAGAAGAGCGAACAGGCGCTTCATGGAATCGATGTCAGAAACCGCTATACCGATATGATTCAGACTAGCCACAGGGAAGTCTCTCCTTACGGACTGACAGAAAGCCGATCCGATAAAGCGAGATTAAACAATTAGGGAATTGATGGAAGAGAAAAAAGGACGAGGACCATCACCCCTTGTTGCTGTACCCGAAATCGCCTCCTCAGACGAATTCAGCAAGTGATAATGGTCCTCAGTCAAGTTGCCTAAGCGTCGAGTACCCACCAAAGTTCCTCTAGCCTAGACAATAATCTCATCGGCAGCTGTCCCGCCAACTTGAGTTTTTGTTGTAAATATTTTTTGCATCACTATGACCAGGGACAAAACAGTGTCGAGCAGGCCCCAAAAAAGAAACGGGGGGCCTCGCCCCCCGTCTCAACTCAATAGAATGTCTGGAGTGGGACTTAGAAGCTCGATCCTCCCCCACCATATCCAAACCCAGCATTGAAGCTTCCGCCGAAGGCTCCGATGGAGCCATAGCCGTATCCGCCACCAAAAGACTGAGTTTGCATCATGGCTTGATAACGCCTCTGCTCGGCTTCATAGACCTGCTGCTGCGAAATCATGTAATCCCCTTGCGCCTGCCTGGCTCGTTCAGCCTGAAGCATCTGCGATTGCATAGAGGACTGCAGCAACATCTGATATTGTGAGTTGCCAGCTAAATTCCAGCCACCGGCGCCGCCACCACCGCCGGGCCAGTAACCGCCGGCGCCGCCACCACCGCCGGGCCAGTAACCGCCGCCGCCGCCACCACCGCCGGGCCAGTAACCGCCGCCACCGCCACCACCGGGGCCCCAACCAATTTGAATTCCAGCACCAGCCCCCCCTGCGCCTGGTCCGTACGGACCATAGGGGAATAGTGCGCCGCCTGTACTGTAACCTGTTCCGTAGGGGAAGGTGGGCATTCCAAAGCCACTCACCATGGAGCCACCGGTGCCCCAAGGGTTGCCCAAGCCGCCACCCCAGGGATTTCCCATGTTGCCGCCGATGCTTACACCGCCACCAGGCATTCCCCACGGACTACCCCAAGGGCTGCCGCCCATGTTGCCGCCAACGTAAATACCGCCACCGCCGCCCAACAATCCGCCGAGCAGGTTACCGGCAAAATTTCCCGCAAAGCTTCCACCGTACGGGCTACCTCCGCCATAGTAACCGCCGCCGAAGCCACCGCCGCCAAACCCTCCACCAAATCCGCCACCGCCCGCGCCTCCCGGAGGCATACAGGGAACACCGATCGTGGCGCACTGATTCAGGTAGCCGCTATAGCTATCCGAGTAGGCATTTACCATTTTGGACTGGTTATAGGCGCCAAACCCCATTGCTGCATAAGGCGTAAGCGCCTGCAGCGTGCCGATCAAATAATCCCCGAATCCCGGTTCGCGCGGCATCATCGCCAGGGCGCGTGGATCGAAGCACTCGGGACAATCCCCCTTGATGTCGGCAAGATCCTGCTTCATTCGATCGCGTTCAGCGACAAGACCCTTTTTCTCCTCCAGAAGCTCCTTTTTCCGGTCATTGGCCGCAATAATCGCCAACTTCAAAGCAACGCTTCCGCACTGTCTGACAGCGGGCTGGCAGGTCGCACTCAGTTTTTGGAATTTCTTGTCCCGTACATAAAGCGCTTCGCAAAGCTCACCAGGAATCTCGTCGATGGTGGCCGGATCAATGCCGACATCGGCAAAATCCTTATCTTTGCAGAGCGGCCCCGCTCCCACGCCCGTTCCTGGACGGCAGGAACAAGGACCATCGAACTCTTCACCGGGATCGAAGTTCCGTTTCTGCAGCTTCTTGACGAGCGTCTCTTCTTCTTTAATCCTGGCGTCAATGGCCTTAACTTCTTTTTCCTTGTCGCGCAAATCGACTTCGCGCTCCCGATAATTTTCGCGGATTTCTTTGACCGCTTTTGTGTCGGCCAGTGTCTGCGCAGGAATCCACGTCGCTAGCAGCGCACTTGCTAAAATCCAACCCAGCGTCCTGTGAGATCCTTGTGGAAAGCTCTTCATTTGTTTCTCTCCTATTCTCGCGCCAGCGCACGAGCAGACTTCACGCGGAAGTCCTGCGTCTTACAGATCGGCTGATGCCGGAGAGAAGTTGAACAAATTCATTATCGCTATCAGATATCGAGAAACATCTCCCCAATCCCAGTGTAAGAGAGACAAGTCCTTCTGACAACTTGCACAAGAAATACAAGCACTTATAATTTAACTGGACGTAATTTCGCCTGCCGAAACAATAAGTTCAGCCAGCATAAAGCAAAATTTCAACCAAATCAGGTGAGGCGCGCTTTCCGAACGGCTTCTCCGCGAGCCTTTTCGCGTGTCTTTTTAGCGGCTTGCGCTTTGCGGTTTTTCATTTTCTGTCCCTGTCGCTTACGTCCACGTCCCATTTGCTGCCTCTCAAATAAATGCCGAATAATGAATGAAGCGTGGAACTTATCACAGATACCGGCTCAGTCAATTACTCCCTGCTACTCGCTTAGGGGATATATCGCACCGGGCAGCTGCGATCTATCATGGCACCATTCCCGTTAAATTTGTAGACTAGTCTCTAGCGCTCAATGAGGAGCGCTGCCCGGAATTCCAGGCAACACAGGAGGCCCCTCCATGGAAAATGACACATTTGCTGGCTCGTCGCATCTCCGCGAAAATTCGGAACGCTATCAGGTCGGCGCCACGGTCGTCTATGGACTCCACGGCAAATGCACGATCACACGTGTGGAGACTCGTCAGATCTCGGGCGAATCGGTCGAGTTTTACAGAATGGAAGTTCAAAAATCCCCCCTCTCCCGCTCGTCCAAAGCAGAGCCTGCGATCTGGGTACCTGTAGCAAATGCCATAGACAAAGGCGTCAGACACCCCGCCAGCAAAGGGGCTGCTGCCTCAGCCCTGCAAATACTCTCAAATAGAGAATATTATTTCTCCCTTAAAGACCCCTGGCACATCATGCACCCACGCCTTGAGGCCGTCATTCGTCAAGAAGGAGTAATCGGCCTCGCGAAAGCAGCCAGCTACTTGCACGTGCTGAAAACGCATACCGCCGCGCCATCGCGCGACATTCTTAAAATGAGAGAAAACGTAAACAGACTCCTGCTGCGCGAACTCTCGGACGCACTAGACGAGCCGATTTCAAATGTCGAATCGCGGGTCGCAGTGATGATGCGCAGGAAACTTATCCCGTCATCGTAGTAATCAATAAAAACAGAAACAAAAAAGCCCCTGAAGAATTTCTTCTTCAGGGGCTTTTTATTTGATTCGGCTTGTGACAGGCCGAAGGCCGTAGTCATAAGCTTCTAAAGAGATGGGGGCATCGAGCTAGGTTAGCGCCGAGCTACCTCGGTACTATTTTCGCCGCGGGCGGTCTTAACTTCTGAG
>MEPR01000018.1:11292-11799 GCA_001769835.1 Bdellovibrionales bacterium GWB1_55_8 | reverse complement strand
CGGGGCATGTAGCCGGGAGCCTGGACCAGAAGCAGAACCCGGTCATCCTTTGAAATTCGATCCAGGATGTTCCCGGAAAATGTGGCAGGAGTGCTTCCGATCAGGGTTCCGTCCAGCGCCAGGATCTCGGCGCCGTCGGGTTCCGAATGAATTTCAATCCGCTTTGCCGGACCCGCGCATCCGGCGGACAAAGTGACCAGAAGCGCGCCTACCAACAAGCTGCAGGATTTTGACTTAAAGCTCGGCATTCTGCTCAGCATCCCGATCCTCACCTGGTGGCAGGTCCTGAAAATTTTCCGCTGTCAGCGCCTTGAGCTTCAAAGCACTTTCCCGCATCTGCTCGGTTTCATGAGCTCTCAGGGCCTGGCTCTGGATGATTGTTTTTTCGGAATTCAAAAGATCGCCCTTCACGGTTCCGCCCGTCAGCGAGCGCTGCAAACTTTCGATCTCTGCCCGGTGTCGGGCCGATTCGATCTGAGCCTGCTCCATCGCCCGCTCGGCCCGGAC
>MEPR01000018.1:0-11257 GCA_001769835.1 Bdellovibrionales bacterium GWB1_55_8 | reverse complement strand
CGCTCTGGACTTTTTTCGCAAGATTCGACTGGGCGTGTTTGGTTTTCTGCGTGGTCTGCGACAGCTCCTGTTTGGCCTTCTCGGCGGTACGCCTGGCCTCGGCCAGATCCTCCTGAAGGCGCATCCGGTCCTGCTCCATGTGCTGCGAGAAGGACAATGCCTGGCTCAGGGCTGCCTTGATGTTCTGCATTTCCGACCTTGTCAGACGCAGTTCTTCCTTCGAGTTGTCAAACAACGCCTGAAGTTGTTTGGTATCGTTCAAAATTCTGGCGTTTTCAGAGGCAAGGTTAGAACGATCTTCCGACAACTGCTGAACAAGAATCTGGGTCTCCTGCAGTTCGTCGCGGACCTTCTGTTCGTCCTGGCTTTTGCCGGAAACAGCATCACGCATCTCACTGAGTTCTTCCTGCAGTCTGTCGATTTCGGATTGGAGGGCGTCCTGTTGACACGAGAACTCCACACGTTCCTGTTCCATTTTTCGAAGCTGATTTCGCGCCGCACTCAGCTCCACTTCCATCTCAATGACCGCCTGAATGGCGCTCTCCCGCTCGGTCTTGGCCGATTCCGCGTATTGTCGGGCTCCCGCTGCCGTTTCTTCGAGTTTGCGATTCAGTCTCGCCACTTCCTGATAGGCCTCATCCCCTCTCCTCACGAGATCGATGCGGTCTTTCATCATCTGTTCGTAGACCCGCTCGGCCTCAGCAAGGCTGTCCTTTGTGGACTGACGGGAAGCCCTTTCACTCTCAAGAGCTTGTTCGTTCTTATGCAGTTCTTCCTTGAGCCGGGCCAAATCAGTATTCAAAGCGTCGATGCGGCCCTTCGCCTGCATCGCGTCCAGTTCGAAGTCCTTGGTGCGAGAAAGCAAAAGAGTTTCAAGGCGTCCGATGCTCTGTTGCGCCTGATCGCGTTCCGTTTGCACGGTCTCGGCGGTTTTACGCTCCTGTTCGCGCATTTCATCAATCAAGGTCTTCTGGCGTGCAAGCTCGGCATAAGCTTCGTCGCCACGCCTGACAAGGTCCACCCGATCCTGCATGAGCTGTTCATAAGCGCGTTCTGCGCCAGCCAGCTCCTGCTGGGTCGACGCGAGGGTCTCCCGTTCAATCTTCAATGCGGCCGCGAGATTCGCGACTTCAGAACCCAGCGAGGAGATCTCGGCACGGCAACGTTCCTCACGTGCCAAGGTCTCCTGACAAATACGTTCGAACTCATGTCCACGCATGCGGGACATCTCCAGTTCACGCTTCAACTGCTCGATACGAAAGCGTGAATCCGAGACATTCGAGCGGAGGCTGCCTTGCGCCTGTTCCAAGCTCGTAATCTGCTGGCGTGCGCCCTCAAGCTCCTGCTCAAGGATCGCCGCTCTGTGCTTTTCGTCCTCCGCCTGCCTCTCAACGTTAAGCAACGATTCCTGAAGCTGGCGGTGCCGTTTTTCCATTTCCTCGTGGTTCCGATGAACCTTCGTGAATTCGGCCTTCAGGCGTTCGTGTTCGCCGGAAGAGGAACTGAGTTCCTCCTTCAAACGGTGACACTCGGCTTCCAATGTCTTTGCTCGGCTCTGGTTTTCTGAAAACGCGTTTCGTAACTTCTTGTCGTTCTCCACCATCTGGCCCCATTGCTTCTGGTAAGACCCGATGACTTCGTTACTTTTCCTGATTTTTTCCTGCTCCTGCAAAAGGAGCTGTTCATTGCGCTGCACGCGCTCTTTGAGGTGCGCAATCAGCGTGTTCTGCTTTTCAAAGGCCCGCCTGGCTTCCTCATATTTTTTGAGGACTTCGGTCCTTTGAATCTCCAGCCTTTCGATTTCCATTCGATAAGCGACAAGTCGCGCTTCGGATTGAATGGCCTTGGATGGCTCGGGCGGAACGAGGTTGCCGGTTGAAGAAATAAACGGACGAATGATTTCCGCCATGCCGTTGCCCCTCCTTGGGCAAAACACCACTGCTCCTTCAGTATGAATGAACGGAATAACGCAGTCAATTCAACCAGCCACGAGCCATCGGCTTAAGTTTCCCACCCCTTTTGACGATGAGCCAAGAGAGGGTGACTACGCGAAACCGTGACACACCCTCAAAATAAAGCTGTTAAACCAGGCAGTTACAAAATAACAGGGAACCACAAGCTCTTGACTGAATTAATCAAGCATTATAGAATTTATTTAAGCTCTCATATTTATATTGGCAAACGTTTCTCTGCGGATCGTTGGTGAATGCGAATGTTTGAACAGCTTTCTTCTCATTTCCGAGCTCTTTCCAGGCATGCGTCGCATGCCATGAGTTCTCTTGCCCTGGTCAGTCTCGGCTTGGCACTGGCAACCGGATGCACCTCCGGCGGAAGCGGGAACGAGGAACTTCTCCGGGGAAACATCGGCGTCCAACTGGAAATCAGCGGCGGAAACAATCAGTCTCGCTCCACAAACCAGGTCTTCGCGTCTGACCTCACGGTTCGCGCCGTCGATTCCCTCACCCAGACTCCGGTTGCATCACTCACTGTTATCTTTACCGAAATCACGGATACACGTTCTCAGGTTTTAAACCCCATCGGCGTCACCGACAGCAATGGCTACGCTTCCACGAAGGTGCGCTCGGGCCCGGTCACCGATGCGACCGTGACGATTGAAGCCAGAATCCAGGACACAAACACCTCCGCCAATTTCAGCCTTCGCACACTCGGCAGCGGATCCGGCACGCGCTTCGTGCTCGATACGACAAATGGACGCCTGGAAACAGCAGGCAAGCCCTTCGCCTTCATCGTGAGCGTACGTGACGACGCGGGCAATATCGTCACGGAATATAATAGCGAAATCGATTTCCAATGGTCCTTCGGCTGGTCCGCAACTCAGTCAGTGACTGGATGGACTCCTGATGGCGTGAGCTGGGGTGGAAGTTCACCCACTTTGCCACCCGCTACTGAGCGGATCCAATTCGTGAACGGTTTATACATCTCTCCTGCCAGCTATTTCCTTCATGACGCTCGCACGAAACTCGTAGTCAATGCCGGTGACGGTGAAAACGGGCTTTCAGACATCTCCTTCCGGACAGTCGAAGTCGCCGCCGACACGATCAACGCCATCGGGTTGGCTGACGCGCCGGGTGGTCCGTCAGCAAGCGCCAAATTCTACACGTACTCCGGAAATGATCAGGTCCCCGACGTGGTCGTCGATGCAGACCAGGTGGACCCCGTAAATCTTTATGCGGTAGCACTCGACAGTTCCGGTAACTACGGCACGGACATCAGCGCCACCTGGGGAATCGAAACGGTCACGAAGGACGCTGAAAACTCCTATCCGGATATCCTCACGGACTATCTCACCCCTGCCCTGCCAGGACCTCATCAAAACGTCGCTTTCGCACCGACTCGAAGCGGCCGCACGAAGATCACGATTTCAAGCAGCGGAAAGAGCAGCTCACGCGTGATTCACGTGAACCACGGTGCACCGGCTCAGTTGCTCTACAAGATTTACGACAAAGCGGATTACGATGATCCGGCAAAAGCGAAAACTCCTCTCGCGCTCAGCGATAGCAAGTTGCCTGTCGAAGCCGGAAAAAAATTCTATATCGAAGTGAACCCGTCCGACCAGAAGGGCAACATTCTCGATCAGAAGTACAACATCAGTCCCTCCGCGGATTCCGGAACCTTCTCCGGTACGGCAAAAGTGAAATTGAAATGGAACGAGAGCACACTGCCGCAAAGCCCCGTGGTTTCCGGCGGCAACACTCCTTCAATCGTGCGCGAATCCTGCTCTGCGAGTTGCGACGTACTCCCTGACCAGGAAACGACGATCACCTTCGTGGACGGGGTACCTAACGTTAAACTGATCAGCTATCTGAACGTAGCCACGCCATCAGCTGATAACCGTTATCCGGAGCTGACCGGCAGAGTGGAGCTGACAAGCAGTGGCCAGACAATCACGATTCCTGACACGGCCTCCTCGCCGTTCTCCACCGCGAAAGGCGCTCCGAATTTCCTGAACCTTTACCGCGTCTCCAACGAAGCCGAATTTGATACACTCCGAAAAGCCACGGTTTCGCACGTTTTCCCCGGTGCCGTAACTCCTTCTCCGAACGATCCGGGTCCCTACGGCAATACGGTTCAATCCCCGCTTCGCGCTCTGACCACAGGAGAGATGGACACTTACCGCCTCGGCATTGAAGACGAAGGCGGTAACCGTCTTGCCTGGGTCAGCAATACGGAACCTATCAGTATCACGCTCAGTGGCGGTTGGGCAGCTGGCTCAAAACCACAGGCCTGGACCACCGATCCAGCCGATTCCGCTTACCTCCTGAAATATGCTCCTCAGAGCACGAATCCGGGCACTCTTGCTATCACGTTAACCGCTGCTCAAATCGCTGCAGTCGTGCCTGGTGGCTATGAGGGACCCGATCTGACCACCACCTTTGCCGGCGGTGCGACCCCGAATGACCTGAAATATTTTGCGGTCAATGTCTTCGACAAGGAAACAGAGAACACCAACCTCACCTCTACATCGACGCACTATCTCGCGCTTTGGTTCCGTGACCAGTACGACAACGTCTTGAGTAATTTCATTGGAAACACTTACTCACTCAAGGTGACTTACACGGGAGCGTCAAACACTTACGATGCCGCCGGAGCTCTGTGCTCGAGCGCGAATGTGCCGGTTGACGATTACAGAAACTACAAAATCGATACGATTCTACTGAATAGCATCGCCACTCCCGTGCTCCATGTTCCCCATGTGCCGACCCCGCAGGATCCGAGAGAGTGGATTCCTGCTGAGTTTCAGCTACCAAAAATCGGAACCGGCGCCTCGATCCGCGTGACCGGCGAGGGTGTCCAGTCCCAGAAATCATTCGCCGACGACTCTGCCCTTGTACCGAACGTGCTTCCTGGCGAGGCTGTAAGCCTTCGCATTGAACGAATTTTGCCGGAAACGGTGGCTCCAAGCAACCAGGTTGATGTCGATGCCGAGCTTCAGGTAACCTGCTCTTCGCCCTATAAGTTCACCGCGCGCACCTATGATGCCGCCTGTAATCCCAAAGAGAATGTTACTCCGGAATGGAAAATTGTCGCGCCAGGCACCGATAACGAGATCGATCCGGCTGGCGCGTTCACAGCGGTTCCCGATCCCGGTAACCCGGACCTGAACATCCCTCCCAGCCTGAACCTGGAAGGCATTCTGACCACGGGACCCGTCATCGCGGCAAAAGCGACCTATCTCACGTTGCCTGCGGTTGAAACCGGGGACATCACTTTTACTCCGGGATCCCTCGATTCGCTCTCTATTACCCGCATCACTGCCGGTGCAAACGAAGTGGCTGGAACGGACTTTTACCTGACTATCAAACAAGCCGACTGTCGTGGAAACGAGAGAACCAACTTCACCGGAAACACCTACATGACGGTGGACATTACGAAGCCCGACGGAAGCAGTATTCCAGCAACGACCGCGAACCCCAACAGTACAGCTCAAACTCCGATCATCCACAAAACGCCACTGAACGGCTCTTATCCCTTTGGCTTCACCGCAGGCGTTTCAACGGATAACAAGTTCACCTTCTTCAACACAGCCCACGTCCACAAAATCACCTTCACGGATCCGAATCTCGGAAGTGCGATCACCAAGGATATCGGGATTACCGTGGAAAATGCGGTACTGGACCATTTCAAGGTCACGCACAATACGCCCGGCACCAAATGGCGTGCGGGTCAAACAACTGTTTTCACGGTGGATGCCTTCGATCTCTACGAGAACAGAATTCTTACGACGCCTCAGCCCAGTTTGACGTTTGTTGCTGCTGACGCAGGTGTTGATCGTCTGCAAAGGGTTACCGCGACATCGTTGGCCCCTGGCACCGTGACAGGACTCAACACAAAGACCGTCACGGGTGATATGGTTGCGGGCCTTGCCACCTTCACCGTCCGTGGAGACCTGGTAGGCACGATCACCCCAACAGCCACCAGCGGAACCAAGACGCACGTGAATTATCCCGTTGCCGCCCCGGTCGCCACTCGAGCAACTATTTATCCGGAAGCTCTTGTCAATGAAGTAAGGTGGGCAAGCGCTGACCAAACGCTCGCTGGGACGCAAACGGCCGGACAGAACTTCAAGAATGCGGCCGGAACGCCCAATGGTACAGCGGTCACCATTCACGATCGTTTTGGAAATCAAATCAAGGAAAAGCTGAATCCAAGCGGAGACACGCTGCGCGTTTATCTTCACAGCACCACCGCAAATACCACGATACCGGCTGGTTATACCGTTCCTACTTATAAAGATGCTTTGTATTTAGGCCCGCAGCCCTTGGATAAGGACAATGACGATCATGGAGTTATCACCATCGACACGGGTTCCGGTGACCCGCAACAAGATCCCCCTCCGACCTACCAGGCAACCCTGCAGAATTTCAAATACGCAAGTGCTCCGGATGGCGCCCTCATCACGATTCACGTGATTTATGAAGACCCCGCCTACATCTCCGATGGTTCCGGCGATGTGGGGACGACGGAGCCGTTCTTGCCGAAAACAGATATCTCCGTACTGCGCGGCCAGCCCAAACACGTCTTTGGTTTGCTCACTGACTGCCAGACGTCCGATTTCATCCATGGCGTCCTTACTTTTGGCGAAGCGATTCAAACTGTCGATCCCGCGGCCTGCACAAAATCCGCCGATGTAGCCATGCCGGTGAAGATTTATACAGTGGACGATGGTTTCAACCCCGTGGCGTACGATAATGCGGGAAGCCCGATTACTTTGGCCAGCACTGACCCGAATGAAACAACAAAGACGTACTCCACTGTTTCAGCTCTCGGGCGGGTGGTCTCGGATTTCTACAGCCACACGGCCAATAACAACCCTTTCGCAAAAGACGCGCCGGATGCAGCCTGGTACCTTCAGGTCTCGGCACCAAGCCTTGTCAGTCCGCCTTATGCCCCCGGTGATCCTGAGTATGTGCCTAATGACGAGGTTCTTCCTCCATACCTGATCACTGCTGGCACGCCCACTCGGACGGTCGCACTCATTGACACTTTGGATGGGACAAACAGCGAAAAGCTTCTGTCAGGCACAAGCGGCGGCACCGGCATTTTTCCGGCTCCGGCAACAGATCCTATGCCTTTGGTTGCAGGCGCGGATTACCAGGTGGATGTTCTGCTGACCGATGGCTATTTCAACCAGGTCCACAGCGCCACTTACAATGGCACTTCGATTTCACTGAAACATGACGACCCCTCCACCCATGCGGACCCGGCATATACTACAACCTACGGATCAACCCCGGGAACTTTCACCGGAGGCAAAGCCACCTTCACCTTCAACGACGTGACTGCGGACCGTAATCGCCTTACCTATAAAGTCTATTGCGGTGACATTGCAGCATCGATTGCGACTGTCACCACTGAATGCGAAACACCCTTCTCACTCAGCCCAGGCCCCATTGTCCGGACCCTCGTCTATTTTGATACTCAGGAGGGATCACGTAAAGGCGGCGCAACGACTCGTGCGGAAGCCATTGCAACACCTGGCAGCACACCTGATTACAAGGCAAACGCCTCAGTCACCGCTTATCTGATTGGTGTCGATGCGTATTTCAACAAGAACACCACATTTAATGCAGCTGATATCGATCTGACCACTACCATTGGAAAAGATGTCAAACGCGTAAGCATCACGACTCCCGAGCCTCAAGGGACATTGACGGGCGTTTACCAAAGCACCATCAAGATGGCGCAGGTACTGCCGGAGGGCGAGCAGATCGTCATCGATGCTGCCGATTGTCTTACCCACACGGGCGACGACGCTTCAGTGATCTGCCGAAGCAATGACTTCAACGTTACCGCAGGTGACCCTGCTAACCTGATCGTTAAACTGGATCCATCCGAAACTTATTCTCAAGGCTACTTCGCGCTTTCCGATGCGTTGGCTCCGGCGAGCACGACGGCTAACGTCGATGCGGATTTCACCGCGAAGGTTTATGTCACGGACTCCACTTACAACCTGCTGACTACGTCCAGTTACAACGGAACGAGTATCACACTCGACACGGAGGATCCGAACTATACAGCTACGTCGGCGGCATCCATTTCAAATGGGGAAGCGTCGTTCACGTTCAAGCACAGAACGGCGTCTTCCAATCCCGGTGCAACGTCGCCCTATGATTCCACTACGCACCAGTTGCAGGTCACAGGTGCGGTTCCCATCAGTGCACTGACCAGAAAATTGTCAAACACCTATACGGTGAACCCGGACCCCACGGAAGCAACCATGCAGGCTGTGATTCGAATCCGGGGACCTGGCAAGGAAGCGGGCAAAGGAGTGCAACCCTGGAATCCGGGCAAATCTGATTTCGCCAGCGCGCTTCCGCAATATACGCCTGAGCTATTGTCCACCAGTCCTGATCATCCGTTCACAGTCGACGTGATGGTCGTCGACAAGTATTTCAACCTGATCCAGACATATACAAGGGCCGGAGTCACCGTAACCAGCGATGACCCCGGAACCACGTCATTACCCTCCGGCTCCCTGGTCAACGGCAAGCTGAACTTGTCCATCACGCCTTTGAGTAAACAAGCGGCGCAGTACCTGACGCCCTCGAACACCGGAGTCACCAACGTCGCATCGCAACCTTACAAAGTTGAAGCAGGTAACGCGAAATATACATTTGTGACCCAGTCAGGCCAGACCTTTACTGCTTCACCTGCCTACCTGGACCCCAATCCGTCGCCCGGTACCCCTCCCCAGATCTCAGGCACGCCAGACATCCGTAGAGCAGGCGTCACCTTCCCGGTGAACGTTTATATCACTGATAAGTACGGCAACCCGGTTGCTACCGGGTTCAACGTCGATATCTCTTCAACTGACGGTAACGACGCTGACGCGACCGGTGTCGCGATGGCAACTGGCGCGGTCACGTCCGCGACCAGCCTCGAAAACAGAACCGTGGGCACGTATACGATCACAGCAGCGCCTTCGACGGCGAACGCAGCGATCACTCCCGTTGCGTCGGCTTCATATCAAGTCAAAGCAGGCCCTCCGGAGGCCGTCATCCTTGAACTTCCTGGTCAGACGCATAGAGCCGGGTTTGCGGCAAGCAGCCCGCAGTTCACGGCAACACCGACGACGCAGACCGGTGGGGTGGCTTTCGATATCACCGCCATATTGACTGACAAGTGGTCGAACCTCGTGGACCCGGTCTCTTATACGGATGATGCGGAAGAGGCGGCCGCTGAATTCACCGTCACCTCCGACTCGGCCCGTGTCGTGATCCCGACCGGTCTCGCGTTTACCAGTGGCACCAAAACTTTCAGCGTGACCGATTACATCGCATCAACGACAGAGCACTTCCACGCAACAATCACCAACACCAGCCTCACTGGCACGACGACGGCCTCCTCGAACATCTCTATCAACCCCGCCCCCGCGAAATACATCCTGATTCAGCTTGTAGGCCAGTCTTATAACGGCGGCGGATACTCAGATGGTTTGACTCATTTGAGCTCGGTCATCAGCACGCCCACGGGCCCAGGCACTAACCCGATCGATCCTGTTTCAGAAAACCGCCTGTTGCCTCTCAGCACGACCGATGACTCCTATGAGATCACAGTCCGGGCTGTCGATGCATTCCTCAACGTGAGCACCGAGATTACGGGTGACGTCACCATTCGCGATAACTGTGATTTGCAGACCTATACCGGAACCTTTGCAGCCGGCGTTGCCACTCTTACGGACACCGTGCAATCGCGTAAACCTTGCGCAGGCAAAACCATCGAGGTCACCGAGACGACGGGAGACGCACTCGCAATCCTTCCGGCTGATTGGCAGCCTTCGTCCGCCTTTGACATCTGGGAAGGCGCACCCACGCATCTTCTCGCAGTCATCAATCCTGATCAGACCTTCACTGCTGGCGTGGACACGCTTGCTGAGGCGGTTACGGGCACAATCACCACGAAAACAGCGGGCACCGAGTTCGATGTCGATGTCTACGGAACCGATGCGCACTTCAATCCGATCACTGCGGCTCATTACCCGTCAGCCAACAAGGCTTTCGCGCTCGCGTCAAGCGACGCAATCGCCTCGCTGCCCGTCACACCCTCACTTGGGAACGACGGACATTTGCTGGTGCAGGTAACGAACTTCACGGGCAACGATCCGGGTGACGTGGACAGCAAGACAACCCTCAGCGTGGGCACTAACAGCTCCTTCGCAACGAATAACACACTCGAATACAAGACCCAGGCGAACTCGGCCACGAGCACCGTCATCGTATTTGACGGGCAAGAGAGCACTCCGAACACTTCGGGCAGCCCGAGTATTTCACCCGCCGCCACGCCTGGCATCGCGGGACAAGACGTCAACGTCACGGTTTATGCCGTGGACGATTACTTCAACAGGAACTACGGAGCCACCGGCGAGGTTACCCTCGCGATGACACCGGACAATGGGGCGCGGGACACCATTACTGGCGTCACCCCCACACTCGACCAAGGCGTCGCGACCTTCACGATCAACAGCGAAGTCGCTGAAGTGAAAACGCTGACCGCCACCGTTGGGGCGGTAGCCGGGCACTCTGCAAACATCACGGTTAAAAACAGCACTCCCACGCAAGTTCTTATTACGAGCGATAACACGACTGCGGACGTCAATACTGCACATGTGGCAACCGTCACATTAAAAGACACGTTTGGTAATCTGGCAAAAGATCAGGCCTACAGTCTTGATTTCAGTATTACGGCGTTTCCTCCTGGCGCGGACCCTGCGGTCCCGGAAGAGGCGGCCATGGCAGCCTCTGTCACGCCCGTCACCGCTGATACCGACCCGGCCTCCGGCACCGGCACCACCACGATCACGCTTGGGAAGATCGCCGGCGATTATGAACTCACCGCAGCGCTTACCGAAACGCCGACCACTCTGGGGACTCTCACCTATGGTGCGACAGCTGAGGATGCAACCCGGCTCGTCTTCGCCCTGCCTTCGCAAAATCCTCTCGCGAAAACATCGCCACAGATCACCGTTAATGCCCTTGACCAGTACGGCAACATTGACCTCACTTTCTCGCCTGTCGCGGACCCCAAGAGCGTCACGGTGCAAAAGAAAGAAAACGGCACCGATCTGGATTTCGTGGATGTCGCGCCCACCCCGCTCACCCTCCTGAACGGATCGGCAACGATCGTCATCCCGCACCCGTCCGCAACTGAGAATGTGGTCGATCTGCAGTTTGTCGACTCTCACGCCATCGGCCTGGCAACGCTGGAACCGGCACAGCTCTCATTCGACTCCCCGGCA
>MEPR01000017.1:21938-22810 GCA_001769835.1 Bdellovibrionales bacterium GWB1_55_8 | reverse complement strand
CTCAGCTGCGTCGGAGACTCGCCGAAACGGCGGATCGAAACCGCTTTCAAATTCTTCCGTTTTGAAAAAAGCTGATCACAGCTTTCGCTCGCGGTCAGCGCCGGGGCTGCCACCACTTCCACGAATTTCTCGGAAAGCGCGCGCGCGGCTTCAATTGAAAGCGCCTCAGTGAAAACCAGCACTCCTCCAAAGGCCGAGACCGGATCTCCCTCCCAGGCCCGGGCGAAAGCTCGTTCCTGCGCTGCCGGAAGGTCCCTTGGAACGCTTGCCACACCGCAAGGATTACCGTGTTTCACGATCACCACACTCGTACACTCGGGCGCGAACGCGGCCAGATCGCTGGCCAATGCATAAGCGGCGCTTAGATCGAGGATATTGTTGTACGAAAGATCTCCTCCCCGACTTCCGTCCCAGGCAACAGGGCCGGCCGGGTCAAACTGAATGGATGCTTCCTGATGCGGATTTTCGCCGTAGCGGAGTTTTTTCGAGCGGCTCTGACCCAGGCGCTCGGCAATTGCCCGATCGTATTCCAGCACGCGATCCCAGGATCGGGATGCGCAGATACGCACGAGCTCCTCGCCAACGCTCCTGGACTTCGAAAGCTCCGCGATTACTGCCGGATACTGCGCGGGATCAGTCAATACGAGCACGTCGGGTGAATTCTTCGATGCGGCTCGAACAAGGCTCGGACCTCCGATATCGATTTCCTCGATCAGCTCGGATTCAGAGATCCCGGAGCGCGCGGCGGCGCGTTCAAACGGATAGAAATTCACCACAACGCAATCAATGGGCTTCAATGAAAGCGTCGCCATGTCTTGCGCGTCCTTCTCGTCACCTCTCCGATGAAGAATGCCGCTGAAGACAGGAAACGA
>MEPR01000017.1:5598-21924 GCA_001769835.1 Bdellovibrionales bacterium GWB1_55_8 | reverse complement strand
GTCCCTGAAAAGCCTCGGGTGCGCCGGAAATCGCTTCGATCGGAACAATTGGAAAACCCGCTTCCCGCAGAATCGAGGCGGTCCCCCCCGTGGCAACGAGTTCCGTCCCCCCGGCATGAAGCGCGCGTGCAAGTTCGACGAGTCCGGTTTTATCAGAGACGCTCAAAAGCGCCCTGCGAATCTTAAGCTCGCGCATTGAGCGCCTCCTGGTAAGCGTTCTCGAAAAGCGCCAATCCCTGTCCGGGCGCGCTCGCGCGCCCTGGCTGAGCAGTCCACTCAGGATGCGAGGTCCATCGGACAAACGCCTCGGGGTGTGGCATGAGGCCCAGAATCCGCCCGGTCGCATCACAAAGCCCTGCGAGACGTTCTTCACTCCCGTTTGGATTTCCTTCGTACTTCAGACACAGCATGCCGGCACGATCCATCTTTCCGAGCGCTTCGCTTCTCCGCTCGGTCGCAAGGACGATTCGCCCCTCGCCATGGCGCACGGGCAGATCCATTGTTCCGACACCGCGCAGCCACGCGCAATGAGTGCCGGCAGGAGCCACCTTGACCCAGGTATCCAGAAATTTTCCGCTCACGTTATGGGTGATCGAGACATCTTTCCCGAACACGCCCATCCGGATCAGAGCCTGAAAGCCGTTACAGATCCCGATCACGAGTCCACCTCGCGATGCATATTTCGGAAGGTCCCAACCCAACGAACACTGGATCTTCAGCGCGAGCACCCTGCCGGACGCAAGGTCGTCCCCGAAGGAAAAGCCACCTGGCATCGCCAGTGCGGCATAGCGTGAAGAAAGCCGATCAAGGTCGATTTTCTCCGAGATCAGGTCATTCAGATGCCTGATCTCCGCTTCAAACCCGGCCATCCGGAGGGCTACAGCGGTTTCACTCTCGCAATTGATGCCATCGCCGGTGAGCACCAGCGCGCGTGGTTTGTCGCTCATTCCCAGTATCCTCCCCGCTGCCAGGCCGTGCGAAGTTGCCGGATCGGCAAGCTCCAGGTTGCCGTATTTCCTTCAAACGAGACATCCAGCCGTTCCTGGCTCATGACCGCGCCGATCTTCGCGAATGGGATCGAATTGGCGATCCACTCGGCTTCCAGCGCTCCGCAATCCGCGTCAGCGGTGGAAAGTACGAACGAATGGAATCCTTCGCCGAAAGCGAATTCCCAGAGATCCATTCCATCGGGAACCCGAATCACCGCGCCCAGGCCGCGCGCGATCAGCCCTTCTGCGACGGCGCAAAGAACTCCTCCCTCCGAAACGTCATGCAACGACCGAATCCGCTGCTGCTCCCTGCCATTGGTGCCGCCCAGCCATTGATAGATGCGTCTTGCCTCTTCCCAATCAGGTTCCGACGTTTTTCCGGTACCCGGCAGCACGCTCCCGTTTTCCGCGCATAACAGCTGAAACTCAGAACCCACGAGGCCCAGCCGCGAACCGCCGAGCAGATAGATCGCGTCACCTGTGTTCTTGAAATCCGCCGTACGCGCCGCGCGGACATCCGTGATTCGACCAACCGCCGTCATGAGCAGCGTTGGCGGAACGGAAATGGAAACAGGATTGCCGTTCAGCTTGCCCTTGAAATCGTTTTTCATGCTGTCCTTGCCGGACACGAGAGGAACAGAAAGCGCCAGACAGGCATCGCGCAATCCGTAACAGGCCCTGACAAGCCAGGCCGTTTTCGCAGGATCACCGACAGGGTCCGGCCAGCAGAAGTTGTCCACGAGAGCGAGAACCGAATCAGGGCCGCCGAATTCGGCACCGACGCAAAGCGCGTTTCTGACCGCCTCATCGACCGAAGCCTGGGCCATAAGAAAAGGGTCGATATCGGATAGCTTCGGATTAATGCCGCAAGACACCACGATTCCGGCTTCGCTTGTGGGCTTAGGCTTCAATACCGCTGCATCGTTCGGTCCGCTGAAAGCCATCGGAGTCCCGGGGAACGCCGTATGGAGCGGCTTCACGACCGAGGTGCCCTGCACTTCATGGTCGTACTGCCGGATCAGCCATTCTTTGGACGCGATATTCGGGCGAGACAGCAGAGCGAGCAGAGCCGAAGAGCCTTCTTCCAGGAAAGAACGACGACCCGTGGGCATTGATGCCCCGGCCACGGCTGGTCTGCCGTCCCAGAAGGCATCGAGAACCAGTCGAGGAGCGCCCTTGTGCAGAAACTCGAGATCCAGCCTCGCTACCGAACGCCCTTCGTATTCAATTTCAAACAGGCCTGTACTGGTGAATTCGCCGATATCACTCACCTCGACGCCCCGACGTGACGCGAGTTCGGTGAATGCCGCGAGCTTCTCAGGAGGAACCACAACAGTCATGCGCTCCTGAGATTCACTGACAACCAGCTCGTAAGGTTTCAATCCCGGATACTTTGTTCGAGCGCGTGCCACATCGATGCGCGCGCCCCCGCGTCCGCCCGACAAGGTGGCGAGTTCCCCGACTGAGGAGGAAAGGCCGCCTGCGCCGTTATCCGTGATAGCGCGATAAAATCCGGCGTCTCGCGCTTCTAGAAGGAAATCCGCCATTCTCTTTTGAGTGATCGGATCGCCCAGCTGCACCGCGCTCATGGGCGAAGATTCATCGAGCGCAAGCGATGAGAATGTGGCTCCGTGAATCCCATCCTTGCCAATACGGCCCCCGACCATGCACACCCGATCGCCCGGAATGACTTCCTTGGATTCACAGGGTCTTCCGGCGATCACTCGCGGAAGAAATCCGCCCGTACCGCAATAAACGAGCGGTTTACCCAGATACCTTCGGTCGAAAACGAGCGCTCCGTTGACGGTCGGGATCCCGCTCTTGTTTCCTCCATGCTCCACACCCAGGCGAACACCATCCAGGATTCGGCGCGGATGAAACAGGCGTTCCGGAAGCGCTTCGGAGTAGTCCAGCGGCGCCACGCAGAACACATCGGTATTGAAAATAGGCCTCGCGCCCAAGCCGCAGCCGAGAATATCGCGATTCACGCCGACGATTCCCGTCAGTGCCCCCCCGTAAGGATCCAGAGCTGACGGGCTGTTGTGAGTTTCGACCTTGATGCAGAACGCATCTTCCTCATCAAAGGCGACGATCCCTGCATTGTCGGAAAACACGGACAAAAGCCAAGGTTTCGCCATTTCCGACGTGGTGGCGGAAATCGTGCTCTTGAAAAGCCCATCGATGTGCCGAGGAATGAGTGTATTCTTCGCCCGCTCGCTGTAATTCACTTTAGCGGCGAAAATCTTGTGTTTGCAGTGTTCAGACCAGGTCTGGGCAATGACCTCAAGTTCCACATCCGTGGGCTTTCCCTTGCCCTCGTCCAGGCGTTTCTTGAAATGATCCCGGACTGCTCGCATTTCCTCGAGCGAAAGCGCCCAGAGTTTTTTCTTGCTGAGCGCCTGAAGTTCGTCATCCGACAAAGAGGTGAGATCGTATTCCTCCACTTCCGAACCGCCGCGAAAGCTGACCTTCGGAAGGTCACGTTTGATGCGCTCCTGATGGAACCGATCGCTCTTCTTCAGTTCCGAAGCAGGCACGAGGCTCCAGGTCTGGATCAGTTCATTGCAGTAAAGATCACGCGCCAATACCGCAAGGAGATCTTCATTCAAGCCCGCCCCCTCAATGAGCAGCAGGTTGCCGCTGGAAGCCCGGGCTTCGGGCAAAGGCTGCTTGAGTACGATTTCAAGGGCTTCAATAACCGTGCGGCCCACATTGTCCGTCACGCCTGAGCGATAACGCCGCTCAAGTGCCCAGAACTCCCCTGGCCGTACCGGCGCGGCCTCAAAAAGGTCCTGAATTCCGCCGTTCTTCCCGGCAGCCGATGGAATCAGGTTTCCGGTGAAAAGCCACTGCAGCACCCGGTCCCAGAATACGGAATGGATCGCCCGAATGGCCTCTTCGCGGGCCACGGGAATATCGAGCCAATAAACTTCCATCATTCGCGCCCAGCGAATCTTCGCGAAAAGCTCCGGGTGCGCCAATTCCGTTTTCCGGAGAAATGCCTCAGCCGCCGGATCACTGAAATCCGGCCTCATTGCTACTTCAATTCTGGCGAACACGCGCCCTCCTGTTTTCCGAAGATTTATCCATCTTATCCATTACAAACCGTTCCGACAAAATCCAGCGAAGCGCCTCGGGATATAAACGATGTTCAACGACCAGGCCCCGCCGCTCGACTTCCTCGACCGTCCGGCAATCGGCGATCGAAAACGCTTCTTGAGCACAGATCGGCCCGCCATCCAATGACTCATCCACGAGGTGAACGCTCGCGCCCGCCAACTGAGCTCCGTGCTCGAAAGCCTGTCTGTACCCCCCTGCTCCGGAGAAAGAAGGAAGAAGCGAAGGATGAATGTTCACGACGCGCGAGTAACCGCGGTCAGAGCGGAAAGCTTGAAGCAGCTTCGGGGACAAAATACGCATGTAGCCGGCCAGGACAAGAAAATGCGGAGCATAGGGCCGAAGCGCGGCAAGAACCGCTTCCTCGTGCGCAGCCCGATCGCCTTTCCGCGGAACAACGCTCAAGGCAGGCAGTCCGATAGCGCGCGCCTTCGCGAGCACGGGTGCATCCGCCTTATCTGAAAGTACGGCGACGATCCGGGCCGAAAGCGCACCTGCTTCGATGGCTGTCTGAATCGCCTCGAAATTACTGCCACGGCCGGACGCGAGTACGGCAATAGGAACGGGCTGATCTGATGATGCGCCGATATCCGACCGGAACTGCATGCCGGAAAATTGAACAGTGCTCAATCGCGCATAGGCGCGCGTGCGCGCTTCCGCCAGACTGGCTCCGGTTCCGACAGCTCCGAAAACACGGCCGCCCGCAGTCACATATCTATCTGACTTCTTCCGCACCCCGCCCCAGAAGAGAGACGGCGGATCGATCATTTTTTCACAAGCGATCACCTGATCCCGTTCCGGTGAATCAGGGTACCCAGCCGCTGCGCCGACAACGATCAAAGCGGATTCGCGCGAAAACCGCATCTTTTCCGGCATGGTGTCGAGTTCGCATCGTGCCGCGGCTTCACACCAGGGGAAAAGATCATCTTCCATTCTCGTCAGCAGTACCTGGGCTTCAGGGTCCCCGAAGCGCGCGTTGAATTCCAGAACCCAGAATTTTCCGGATCGCGGGTTCCACATGAGGCCGGCATAAAGAACGCCTTTGAACTCGGCTCCCCTGCGCTCCAATTCACGCAAAACGGGCAGGAAGACCTCATTTTTCATTCGCTCGGCGAATTCTGCCGGAACGCCGGGCACCGGACTGAAAGCGCCCATTCCTCCGGTATTCGGCCCGGTGTCAGCGTCTCCCAGGCGCTTATGATCCCGAGCGGGATCAAGGAGTACCGCGCGTTTTCCGTCGCACAAAGCCATCCAGGACAGCTCTTCCCCGAATAGACGCTCCTCGATAACAAAGGTCGAGGCACCGGCATTCTTCGCGAGATCGGTTACCGCATCACGCGCCTCGTGAGGAAAAGCGCAGACGCGGACACCTTTACCGAGGGCCAGCCCGTCGCATTTCACGACCCAGCCCGGACCCCAATCCTTCGACAAACGATCCAGGATACTCAATGCTTCGGAAACCGAATCCGCCCGAAAAAAACGAGCAGTCGGAACGCCCGCGGCTTGCATCACTTCTTTCGCGAACGCCTTGCTGGCCTCAATTCGCGCAGCTGCGGCAGAAGGGCCGAAAGTCGGCACTCCGTGAGAGATCAGGACGTCAGCAAGTCCGTCGGCTAATGGGTTATCCGGTCCGATGACAGCAAGGTCCACCCTCGCCTGCCTTGCGCGTTCCGCGAGCCGAGCATAGGACTCGCGCTCGGAAAGATTTATTTCCGGCCAACGCTCATAATCCGGCCCCCAGGCATCATTCCCCGGCGCCACCATGAGTCTTCCCACCTGTGGTGACCGCGCCAATTTCCAGGCGAGCGCATGCTCCCTGCCGCCGGAACCGAGGACCAGAACGGTTTTCTTCATGAAACCCCGTCCTCTTTCTTTTCAGACACGATCGAATGCACCTGTTCGGTGACCTTTTCAAGGCTCCAGGCTTTGGGGAACCATGGGCGCGAAGTCAGCTCGTTCGCGAGCGCCTGATAAAGCTCGCTGGCCGCTCGGCGCGCGGTGTCCGGCAGCTTCGGAGCCGGGACATTCACCAGGCGCTTCCATTCAACGCTTCCAGCCGTAGCGGCAAAACGCTTGGCCCGCTCGAGCGCCGGGTACCAGGTCGTAGAACGGTAAAAAGCTCTCAGAAATTCTTTGGAAAGCTGAACTTCCGCGGTACTTCCGTCAACCGGGCGAAGGAGCCGCAACTCGTCGGGGCCGATTGCGTCAACCAGGAAGCTTCGTCCGGAATCGTCGACGCCCCACTCCAGCTTCCCGTCCGCAAGCTCAAGCCCCCGCTCCGCGCAAAGCCATTTGAGGAGCCCGCCCACCCAGGCGGTGCTGAGAAGGATTTCCTGCAACTGCTCAGCGGAAAGGCCCGTGATCGCCAGCGCTTCGGATAACGAAACCGGACGATCGGTCGCTTCAAGTTTGGTGAAAAGTTCGATAACAGGGAAATCCCATTTTTTTCCGGGCGTAACCGCGAAATCAGGGAACCCGATTGAAGTCATATAGTCGCCATCGCGCTTCACGCGCTCCAGGATTGAGCTTCCCTCAGGACAGCTGAATCGAAAGACGACTTCCAAAGGCACAAGCCGCGGGGGCTTTGAATTCCGTGTTGGAAAGTAATCAGGAAGACTCCGGCCCAGTACCGTGGCAAGGGTCGGCCGAACGACCGAAACTTCGCGCACGACCATATGGCGGACTGGCGCGGACAGATCCTTCAGACGAGTCACCTCACCCGAATCCGACATGACGCCGAGGTAGTGCGTGCGAATTCCACTCTCCTGAAAACATTCCCCGAGTTCATTGAAAGCTGATCCGAAACGACTGGCCTTTCTCAAGGCAAGAGCCTCCGGCGTCCTTGAGAACTCGCGCCAGGTTTCCGGCGCCTCCAGTTTCTCGAACCAATGCGCGGCGATCACCGCAAGCGCCTGCCCCTTGCTCTCCAGCACGTCAGGCATTCGGCCCCAATCAAAAACAGAAAACGAGTCCGTATAGTGGAAGATCACCGCGGCATCGTTTCCACTGCGCACGGGACCCAGGACATCCTTCACTGAACCTCGATAAAGGGTCGGAAAGTTTTGCTCGGTCACGGTTCTCCCTTTCACTTGGTGTCCGGCACGCGATCCGCATGCCTTGATTTCGCAAAAGCCGCAGCAGCAGCCACTCCCGTCGGATATTTACCGTCAAGGCAGGCGGTGCATGGGTTGAAATTCTTCCCACCGGATTCCGAAATGGCTTCGCGCAGTCCCTGCAGATCCTGAAAAATAACGGCATCCGCGCCGAGTTCACGCTCAATTTCCGCGTGGGTACGCCCTGAAGCGATCAGTTCGGATTCCACAGGGAAATCAATTCCGTAGAAACAAGGATTCTGGATCGGTGGACACGTGGACACGAAATACACTTCCGCGGCACCAGCCTGGCGCACGAGTTCTATGATCTTCCTTGATGTCGTGCCACGAACGATCGAATCGTCCATCAGGAGCACTTTCTTGCCCTCTATTTCCGATCGCACGGGCGAAAGCTTCAGGTTCACCGCTTTCTGCCGCTTTTCGTTGGAATCGAGAATAAAGGTTCGCTTGATATAGCGGTTCTTGATCAGGACCTCGCGGTAAGGAATCCCGAGCTCCTCGGCAAGAGCGATCGCCGCTATTCTTGCGGTCTCCGGCACCGGAACGATGATATCCGGTGCAAGGCCCCGTTCTTCCATCTGCCTGCGGATCGGTTTCGCGAGCCTTCTGCCGAGCCGGATGCGCGTGCCATATACAGGGGCGCCATCCATGACCGACTCCGGCGATGCGAAATACACCCATTCGAACATGCAGGGGCGATGGGCTTCCTGCCGCAAAACGCGCGTATGCACGTTGCCCTTCAGATCAATGAAGAGAACTTCCCCGGGCTGAATGTCGCGCACGGGTTCATAACCGAGAAATCCGAGCGCGACACTTTCGGACGCCACGATGTGAGCGGCGGTAAAACCTTCAGCGACATCGTTCGTATTCGGCTGCGCCGATCGTTTTCCCCAGACCAGCGGTCTGATTCCCCAGGGATCGCGGAATGCGATCAGACCCTGATCGGCCACCATGGAAACGATGCTATAGCTGCCCTCGGCCCGGGCGAATACATGCCCGACTGCCTCACAGATATGATCGAAGGAAAGTTCTTCCGCGTTGTGCACGGACGCTGAGCGAGACAAGCCTTCCGCAAAGATGTTCAAGACGACTTCAGTGTCGGATTTCGTCAGGAGATGGCGTCTGCTCTTATTCCGAAGGTCGTCCGCCAGGGAAGCGCAGTTCACGACGTTGCCGTTATGAACCATTCCGATACCGAACGGATAACCGATCAGGAAAGGCTGCACGTCTATCAGGTCGCCACGGCCGATGGTGCTGTAACGCGCATGCCCGACCGCCATGGCTCCAGGCAGTGTCGCCATATTCTCGCGGGTGAAGACAGACTCCACCAGCCCCAGATTCCTGACGCGATGAAAGCCGTCCGAATCATAAGTCAGTATTCCGGCTGCGTCCTGCCCTCGGTGCTGGAGCGTAGTAAGCCCCAGAAATGCTTCACGCGCCGCGTCACGCGAGCCAATCAGACCAACAATGCCACACATAGGAGCGTCATATAGCACAGGCCTGAGCGCCGGACACAGTGCTTAATTCCGACGCTGAGCGGCAGTTTTCTTAATCTTATCGAGAAGCTCCCCGGTTGACGCGTTGCACGAAAAATGCTGCAGGGAGCCGTCATCTATCTGACGCACAGTTGAAATAATCGGCGCGATTTCTTAGAATTTGAATACGGGCGCTGTATAAGTACCAGGCCCGAGTGGTTTTCAGGATCACAGGCCCGCGTAGCCACGCGCAGGTAGACGAGGTAGAAAGATTTATGAGTGCTCATGCTAGTCCAGTGACCGGCGTTATTGACGAGAATCTGGTCATAGTCGATTTCGGAAAATACGAAGGCAAAACGGTACAGGAGATTGCTGATCTGGACCCGAGCTTTTATGAGCGCCTTGCCACTGAAAAAGAAAACGGCACCTTTGCCATCCGTCGCCACCGCGACAAAACGTTCCGACTCTACGTCAATCCCCTCTCCACCATGGATCATTGAGACAAAGAGAGACAGAGACAGAGACAAAGCGCCACGGGGATCATTCCCACACAAAATCCTATCCCGACCAAAACAATTCTTCTCAGCAGTCCGGTTTAGTGCTATAGCTGGCCGAAATTCAACTGTAAGTTCAACTGCATCTAACGGACATGGCTGTGAAATTCAGATTCCGCCCGTTTTATTTCGCTACGCTTTTTCTTGCTCTATCGCTGCCGCAAGCGCACGCCCTCGTGTCTTCGGAGGTGACGCTTTCCTCCGGCTATTACCAGGACTACGAAGGCGAGCACCAGGTTCCGGTCTTCCTTTACTGGACTCTGAACTACACAGGCAAAAGCGGCGTCGAAGCCTATTTTGACATGGGATTCAATAACCAGCTCCTGATTGATCAGTGGGGTTATTTCCTTTATCAGGCGTATGTCACCGTGCCCTTTTCCCAAGGTTTTGCCAGCGCACCCTATCGTCGCTCCAGAATTCAGGTGGGTCGCCAATTCCTTTCCGACGGGTTCGAACTGACGCTGCTCGACGGCGTGCAGCTCCCGGTCTACTGGTCTCAAAACGGCGGAGCAAACCTGATCGCAGGCGGTTCCTACGCCATCGACGAAAAGCGTTTTGACTTCAGCTCGCGTCTTTACGGCGGCACCCTGCATCAGAAAATCCTCGGCGCCAAGTGGCAGGCCGGTTACTTCCAGAAGCAGCGCAGGTTTGAAGCTGAAAACGACGGCGATGCCGAAAGCTCGGCGTCCGAAGGTCTGGCACACGCCTCTCTGTTCAAGTCTTATGAAGACACCTTCCTGAAACCTTCTTTTCTCCTGAAAGGTCAGTGGAAGCTTTCCGGGGCTCAGAACGAAGGACTTTCTGATCTCTACCAGGGCTATGGAGAACTTCTCGTTACGCCGCTCAATACCGTGACCCTCGGTACCTCCTACTCGAAACGAAAGCCTTCTGAACTGGACCCTGCGGAGACCACATTCGTGTACCGGTTATTTGCCGTCTCTCCGCAGAAAACGGCATCCGGTTTCATCACCTGGTCGCCGAACCAGGACCTGCGGTTCTCGACGAAATTTCGCCGGACACAGTTTGATTCTCCGGAAAAGCTCGAAACAGCGAACGAGCAGGAACTCGACATTTCATGGCTGCACGGCAAATCGAGCTGGATGCCATCCATTTTCCGACTGAAGTCCTATGGCGGCGAAGTCTGGCAGCCCGCGCTCGCTTACCGGCATTCCTTGAGCGATGCGGCGGGTTTACGAGCTGAGGTTGCAGCAGCACACATTGAAAAATTGAACGGGATCGAGTCCTGGGCCTATCATTCGCGTGCAGGTGTTGACGTTCGGTTGGCGCCGCGACTTCTGACACTGGCTTTGGTCGAGGTGGAAAGGAACCACCGCTTTGAGCTGGATGCGCGCGCGGTCGCATTCCTCACTTATTATCTTTTTTAGTGCGATGGGTGCACCAATGATGAAAAAAACGATTCTGCAGATCATTCCCGCCCTGCTCATTCCAGCCCTGGCCAGCGCCCTGCTGATCTCAACGGCGAGCGCGGAGACCGCCAGGCGACCGGGACTGGTAAAACCCCGGGACAAGCTTTTTTCGCATAAAAGCCACCTCAAACCTTTCGAGTCACTTGGCGTGAGCTGTACCGATTGCCACACGTTCTCCATCAAGCCGGAAGAAACCGGCCCCATGGGCCGCCAGGTAAAAGAGAAGCTGCTTAAGCCGGCTCAGGGTATCTGCCACAGCTGCCACCTGGGAAAAATCACCATCGCCCGGCGTCAGCAATGCACTCTCTGCCACGCGGATACGGGCGCCCTTCAGCCTGAATCGCACTTCCAGAACTGGAAAACGAGGCATGGAAAATTGTCTCAGCAGGATTCGGATTCCTGCTCTGCGTGCCATGTTCCACGCGACTGTACTTCCTGCCATAATAAACAGAATCGACTTGATCCGCAGGTGCACCGGCCGAACTTCCGCGTGAGTCACTCGATCGACGCGCGCGCGGAACCCCAGTCCTGCACCCAGTGCCATCGCCGGGCGTCTTTCTGCATGGATTGCCACACCGGGAGGAGAAAATGATCCCTCGTTTTTCAGTCACTCTCACGATCGCGGTTCTCGCTATCACAGCCTCGGGCTGCGCCGTAGATCGGCAGGTGGAACATTACCCGAACATGCGAGATCTAAGCGATGGTCTGACGCAGGCCAACCATGCTCATGGCTATCTCAGACTGGATTGTTTTTCCTGCCACACCGCCGCTAACATTCACCAGGACGACCGATCTCTGGGCTATGGCCTGGCTGCGAGCGCCCGCGAACAAGTCGACGAAAATGGCCTGGCAAGCTGCGTGGATTGCCACACGGATACATCAGGTCTTTTAAACGGAGTGCCGCAATGAATTCGCAGAAACTCCTTACGGTCACCTGCTTCCTCGTGGGTTTCATGACAAGCGTTTTCGCATTCGCGGCAGAGAAGACCGCTTTGAAACGTCTGGATCCGCACGGACCCGCGGGTGCTGACCTGAAATCGATCTCCATTGAAAAGCAGTCCGAGTGCAAAGTCTGTCATTTCACGAAAGCCGGAAAGCTCCAGACCAAAGAAGATCCGGACCAGGTCTGCGCATCATGCCATGGACCTCTCCCTCATAGCGGAGTGGCCGAACACAAGGAAGTTGAAGTCAGCTGTCTTTCCTGCCACTCGCCTCATCGGGCCTCCCTGGATGGCACTCCCGGTGAAACGAGGAAACCCGCACCATCTTTCCTGAAGCTTCATCGCGAGGACCAGAAAGCCGCTGGCGAGCTCCCGAAAGGGCTCGTGGACCGTTCGAATCCGAAAGCCATGATCGGCCATCCCTGCACTGAATGTCACGATTTCAACTGACCTCATCCACAGAGCCCCAGAGCAAATGACAAGAGCAACAATGACCACACGAACCCTGAAAAAAAATCGAGTCCCCGACCTGCTAAGGAAATCGTCGTTCTTTCTCGCCGTCTTCCTTACGATCGCGCCTTTCGCGCAGGCGCAGCAGCTGGTTCCGGCCAAACGCCTTTTCAGCGTGGATGTGAGCACACCGACGGTTGTTTCTTTTTGCGGCAACTCTGTCTGGGCCTACAGTGTCAAAACAGGTAAACTGAACCGCCTGCATCCTGATACCGGGGCCGTCCAGTCTACCGTCAGCACATCGTCCCTCGGAATACAGGGCAGCATCACCGCCATAGGCTGCGCGGTGAAAGATCTTCTGATCGGCACGAACACGAACAACAAATCCCAGATATACCGTTACCCGTTCACGGCAGGCACCGCCGCGAAAGCCAAAGCCCTTCAAATCGCCGGAAAAGGTCTGATCCGCGATCTTTTCTGCCGCGAAGGTTCGAACGCGTGCTTTGCGATCCGGGATTCCATTTACTATTCGGGAAACCTCCAGACCTGGGCACCAATCGGGATACCAAAGTCCGACAAAGTAGGTGCAGCTCAGGAAAAAATCGCTGAAAATCCGTTTGCCGGCTGGCAGGACCAGTTCATCATCACCGAAGGTCAATACTTTCGAGGGCAGCTTCTTGGCTCATCCCTTTACCTTCTCGATCCACTCCGTTCCGCTGTCGTGATCACCGGCTTTGGATCCGAAAAAGGCGAGCAAGCCACGAGCAAGTGGGGAAAATGGGGCGTCTGGGAAGGCCAGCTGATGTGGGCCAAAGGGATGGCTTCCATTGGAAACGAATTCATCGCGATCTCGGATACAGGTCTGAAGCTTGTATTCATATTCACCCGTACAGGCGAGTACGTCGGGAGCCTCGGCGCGGACGGCGGCGCCATGCGTTTTCAGTATCCGCTCGATATCGCCTCATCCAAGAACAGGCTCTATGTCGCCGATCCCGATGCCGGCAAGGTGATCGCCTTTGAACTTTCGCCCGCTAAACTTCAACGCAAATTTGAACTTCCGCAAAAAGCGGAAGATCTCGAAGAAGTCCTCAGGAAGAACCTTTTCCGGGATCCGGCAGTCCTCGCCGATCGCCTTCGCATGCGCTGCCTGGGTTGTCATGACGGTCTAGAAGCCGATAGTCTGAAAAAATTCGTGGGCCCGGGTGAACACCACCCCTTGAATGTCGAACCCGCCACCAAGATTGATCTTCCGCTTGAAGGCGGAAAATTCGTCACCTGCTCATCCTGCCACGACTCGCATCACGCAGCCCGGGATAAAAAGGGCAGCCCGAGTGCGATGCTTCGCAAGCAGCTGAAACCCCTTTGCATCACCTGCCATGCTAGCAAGGGCGTCGCTTCACTGAACCATCCTCAGATGAGCCCGGAAGAAGGCTGCGCTGAATGCCATGCGCCGCATGGATCCAACGAATACCTTCTTAAAACCGCCGTACCCGCGCTTTGCACGGATTGCCATGGCGCGGACATCATTCCCGCGGCTCACCCTGACAGCATCGATTGCACTTCGTGCCATTCGCTGCATGATGCGCAAGCAAAGTTCAAGTTTGCCACGCACTCTGCCCCTAATTCGGATTCGAAGGTGACCTGCCTCGCCTGTCATCACGAGAAGAAATCCTTGCTGGGCAAGAATTATCATATGGGCGAGGAATCCACTCTTCCGCACCCCTGGCCTCAGCCAGAAGCGGTCTGCATGGACTGCCACAACCCTCATAAAAAAGTGAAAGACCTGAAGCAGGTCTGTTCACAATGCCATGATGGAATCACGGGCACTCACCCAGCGGCAATTCCGATTGCTGAGACTGAGGTAGCCAAAGCCGTGCATCTCCGGAACGGCAAAGTCGCATGCTCCACATGCCATGAACCGCATGGGACCACGCCACCCAACGCGAACGGCCGGTCCTTCTTCAAAGACCCCGCTCCCATCCTGCCTTTCTGCGCAAGCTGTCATGGTTCAGAGGCGGATGAGTACTACAAGAATTTCCACAAGAGGACGAAATGAGCGAGCTTCCTGAGATCATACACAACAAAAAGTGGCGCATAGCCTTGAGGGCGGGCGCCGTTATCCTTGGAATCGGCATCGGGTTCTTCCTGGTTTTCCAGGTGCTCTTCCTCTACCGCGTTCTCCCTCATGGTGGCGTATGGTGAAGAATATCTGGCAACGAGTCTGGCCCCTTCTGGTCTTCGTCGCGCCCTGGCTGCTCGTGGGCGCTCTGATCGGCAGTGTTCCCGGTTATAAATTTTATGAGTACGTCTGGAAAGACGATCGTTTCTGCACGTCCTGCCACGTCCACGACTATGCCTCGATCGGATGGAAGGACAGCATCCACGGTCAGCTGACCACCTGCCATGACTGCCATCACCAGCCTCTGGTCGATTATGCGCGCGAGTCGATCGTGCTGATCACCAAGCAGCCCAAATTCCCGAAGGACCTGCACCACACTCCGTACGTTCCAAAGGATCTTTGCGAAGCCTGCCACGTAGCGGAGGCCGATCGCTCGACTCTTACCGGTCCGCTGGTCGATCTCGATGTCGGAAAACTCCCGAAGGTGGACGGCCTTTTTCTGCATAACGTCCACTTGAGAAAGCAGACGCGCGTGCCTCTGCCTTCCACCGTGAAACACGGGGAAGAAGAAAAGTTCGGCATCTTCGAAGGCGCGGAGATCACCAAACTTTCGGAACCACGCGAACTGCAATGCGCGGACTGCCATGGCGGTCCCGCAAACCGGGCGCATGACTTCTCAGTAGCGGATCGATCCTGCGTGCGTTGTCATGCCACCTCACATCGCACGAAGCTTGTGCAGGAGTTCGGATGCCGGAATTGCCATTACCAGGACTTCCTCACTCCGCTCAGCGAGCTGACGCCGAAGAAGAAATAGTCACTTCTTCAGAAGCTTCTTGGACTTCGACGCGGGCTTACCGGACTTAGCTTTGAAAATGCTCTGGGGCGATCGTGTGGCTTCTTTGGCCATCGACTCCCAGTCCTTTGGCACCTTCGGTTCGGTCGTGTCGAGGTGACATTCATAACAGCCGTTCTGAAAATTTTCCGGGAAAAGCTGTTTCCCGCCTTTATGGCAGTTTGTACAGCCGTTGCGGAACTTCTGCGCATTCGGGACATGCGGTTCCAACCCGGCCGGAAGATGCCAGTAATGGCAGGTGTCACAGGCGACCTTTGAATCCTTCTGATGGCAATCGGCACAAGCAACCATGGCGCCTTCGCCATGATGCTCTTTCAGAAATGCCTGGCCGTGCTTCGCGGGAAGCCCCCAGCTTCCGGTGTGCGGGAAATCGTGACAGTCTTTGCACGAGACGGAATTGCCCGCGCCTTCAAAGGATCGTCCATGGCAGACGGCGCAATCAGCCGGATTGGCCTTGAAGGCCTTTCCATGCACGCTCGAGTCATCGAAATTCTTCGAATGCGGATAGCTTTCGTGACATGTCGCACACGATCTCTTGCTTCCACGTCCTGTTTCGCTTCGCTCCTGACGCTCGGAAAGTTCGTTTGCATTCTTCTGGCTGTGACACTTCCAGCAACTTATGGAGTCGGCAGCAGCTGTCCTTTCCTCGATAAAACGCGCTCCATGAGCGCGGGTCGTCTTGAACTCAGGTGTATGAGACGCTTCGTGGCAAGTGGCGCAGGCAACCGCGCGCCCGCGGCCTTCCTGTTTTGCACCATGGCACTTCAGGCAACTCTGCGGATCATCGAAATAAGCCTCTCCGTGCTTTCTCTTGAAAGCCTTGCCATGCGGAAAGTTTTCATGGCAGCTGGCACATGCCTTTTTGTGCTTGTTCTTTTCCTTCTTCCCGCCGGCACTTTCGCGCGATTCCGCACCGACCTCAGTCGGTTCGCCGTCATGACAGCTGAAACAGGAACTCTCTCCCATCAGATAACGGGTTCCATGCAGGGCCGTGGATTTGAATTCGACGGTGTGAGCGATGCCGCCCTGTTCACTGCTCTGAGGGTTTCCCTCAATCCCGGTTGGTTGAAACTTCGTGAGTTTCTGGCAGGACATCAGGGATGCCGAAAACGCGACCAGAAGTACCGTGAGTAAGCGCATGGATGTTTTCATTTCACGCCCTCCCGGCTCGGAAACTCACGATCAAAAGGCTCATAGGATTTCCAGTGCGTCGGAGCATGAGCCGGAACCCGGTCCTGCAGGGATTTCACCTGTGCGGTCGGTTTCGGAACGAACTTCATGACGGGCT
>MEPR01000017.1:0-5591 GCA_001769835.1 Bdellovibrionales bacterium GWB1_55_8 | reverse complement strand
GGTGCCTTTGTGGCAGGTGTAGCAACCCTTGCTCATGGAAGGTGTCAGGCGCTTCATATCCGTGTGGCAATGCAGGCACTTGCCTTCGTACGTTCTTGCTTCCGCGGCATGCTTTCCCCAGGTCCATCTCTTGTCAGGATGAGGGATGATCGGATGGCAGGCGCCGCAGTTCAGGAACTTAGCGGGATGACGCTCCTGAAAACCCGCTGCGTCCGAATGGCAGTAAAGACAATTTGCAGGATCACTCACCTCGGCGCTTCGTCCGCCTTTCAGGTAAGCGTCGCCGTGCTCCTGAGGCCGCGACCAGGCGCCCGAGTGCGGAAAATTATGGCAATCGAGGCAGCCGTAGGCGCCGTCTTTGCCTTTCCAATCTGAACCGTGGCAACCCGCGCAGTTTTCAGGCGCTTTGAAGAAGGCGGCGCCATGAGAACCCGGACTGTCGCCGAAATGGTCGAAATATTCGAGAGCTCGATGGCAGGTCGTGCACGCGCGCCCCGTCGAGCCTCCCTTCAGATCCTCACCGTGACAGGACTTGCAGGAATCCTTGTCCTGAATGAACTGCGATCCGTGAAGTCCGGTCGTCTTGAACTCCCGCGTATGTCTTGTGCCCGCGCGCGGAGCCTGAGCGATTTTTCGGCTGCGTCTCTGCCCTTCCCTGAAACTTTTGGAGACCGCCTCCGTGTTGTCGGGAAAATAATCCAGTGTCCAGCCGCCGAGCACGAGTGCCCAGCTGAGAGGCAGCACGAACCAAAATGTTTTGCGAAGCTTGTCAGATTTCATGGAACGTCTCCTCTGCTTTTATCGGCAATTTGCCTAAAAAAGTTGAGGCGACCCGCTAACCTTGCGATTGCACACGCCTACCCTGCTCCAGCCACGAGAGCAGCTTTTCCGGAATGCGGTCCAGGGGCATCACTTCCTGGGCGGCGCCTAGACGGATAGCTTCTTTTGGCATGCCGAACACGACGGAGCTCGCTTCGTCCTGCGCAATGGTTCTTGACCCACTTTGTTTCATCTCGAGCAGACCGGCAGCCCCATCCCGGCCCATACCGGTCATGATGATGCCGATGGATTTCGATCCGGCGATTTCCGCCACCGACTTGAAAAGGACGTCCACCGAAGGCTTATGCCGGTTGACCGGATCCCCATCCCAGATCCTGACCCGGCTTCCCTTCTGGACCGCCATCTGCAGCCCGCCGGGTGCGATCAAAACACGGTCCGGACGGATCAAGTCGCCATCCTCCGCTTCCTTCACCTCGAAAGGACAGGTGGAAGCCAGTCGATTCGCAAATGCTTTGGAAAAAACAGGCGGTATGTGCTGGACGATCACAATGGGCGGAATTCCCGGAGGAAGCTTGCTCAGGAAAAGCCGAAGCGCTTCCGTTCCTCCCGTTGAAGCACCCACGGCCACCAGAACGGACTGGTTCAGCTGAGCCGAGGACTGAATCCTGGCATGAGAGACCTTCGTACCTGCGGAACGTCGCACCTTCACGGTCGCGGCCGTGCGCACCATTTCAGCGATGAGTGGGGCCATACGGTCCAACTTCTCAAAAGAGGGCTTCTGAATATAATCGACGGCGCCGATTTCGAGCGCCTGCAAAACCTGCGTGCTCTCTTCCATGCTGATCGAGCTGATCATCACGGTGGGAATGGGAAATTCACCGATGTACTTCTGAAGAAAAGAAACCCCGTCCATTTCCGGCATATGAATATCCAGGGTGATGACGTCCGGACGAAGCTCACGGATCATCTTCTCCGCCTGTGACGGACAATCAGCAGTCCCGATCACTTCCAGCTCGGGATCCGCCGTCAGGATCCTGGTCAGGAGCTGACGGATTGTTTTTGAATCATCGACAACCAGTACTCGCGTTTTGCGCTTCGGAGCAGCTTCCTCGCGCATCTCAGCGGCAGATTCTCCGGCACTTGCGATCCTGAGCCTTCCGGTGCTCGTGTAAAAATACGCCTCGGTAGCGAACTCCTCGTGAGCATGTCCGACCTGGACGAAACCGAGTTCGCCTATGATCGTCTCAGCCAGGTGCCCGAATTCCGAAGCTCCGGAACTCAGGAGCTTCAGACGAACTTCTCCTGCCGGCTGTCCGGATTGCACACTGACCTTCTTCACAAGTTCACGGATGATCGGTCGGAGCGAAGCCGCGGTCGGAGCGGGTACAAGAGCGGCGCCACCCAGATTTGCGGACTCACAGAAAGCGCAGACCAGCACGCCTGAACGGACATGAGCACGGAGCACGCTTGCATCACGGAAGACGACGATCTGAAGAGCATCGAGGGCGCGAATCTGAGCCATCGTCACTTGCCGCCGATCACTTCCTGTTGACTCAGGAATTCATCAGAATGATAAGCAAAACTCGTCGCCGGGACCACCTTCGCGGCGGACTCGAGGAGCTGCCTGTGACCAGACGACACGATCACGCTCAAATCCTCGGTCATGAGGTGCGAACCACGCCAGCCCAGGAGTCCGTCGACAATATCGCCGGAGACATCACCAAACACCATCAGGGATGGCTTGTGTTCGTGCCTGATCTTGCGGAAGGATTCGAAAAGTTCAGCGTTCGCCAGATACACCTGGCCTCGGGCAAGCACCTGGCTTGCCGTGTCCAGCATCAGCGGACGGGTTCCTGTCCCCGCCTCGATCGCAGCGGCGATCCCGGGAATCAACACATCCGATCCCTGGACGAAGATCACGCAGGGCGGCTGGTTCGTGGAAAACCCGCGAAGGACCTGGACGAACTTCTCCCGGTCCCCGAGTCCTCCCACGATCAGACGCAACTTGCTCTCCGGAGCTCGAATGGAAAACGTTTTTCCAAAGGCCTTTTCAATTTCAAAGACACCACCGGTACGGGAGCTTCCGGCAATGGCCGCGCAACGCAGCTTCGTCCGAATCTCATCCGCGCGCTTGGCCAGGTCCGCCAGCGAGGGCTTCTCGACATAGTCACTCGCGCCAAGCGCAAGGCTTTTCAGCCCAAGAGTGGCATCTTCACGCGATACGGAGGTGACCATCACCACGGGCGGGTGACCTGCGCGAAGATTCTTTTCCAGATACTCAATGCCGTTCTGCACGGGCATGTGAATGTCCAGCGTGACCACATCGGGGTGCAGCTGTTTCAACTTTTCCGTTGCTTCGGCTCCATTCACGGCCGTTCCGATGACCTCGAAACCCATTTCCGGAGTGAGTATCTTCTTCATCAGGCTCAGTATCGTCGCGGAATCGTCGATACAGAATACCCTCACCGGTTTCTCGGGCGACGGCTTTGGCGGAAGGGCGACGGCCTTCGGCTGCGGCAGAATGGGCGCCGTGACCGCGGGGGACACCATCTTCATCGGTTCAGGCCTTTGATGCGTGTAAACCGAAGGGGCAAGATAAGTGAGGGGCAAGTTCGAACCGTTCAGGCTCTCTGAAATTCCAATGAAAAGAAAACCTTCCGGATTCATGAACTTCAGAAGATTACTGGTAATCGCTTTCACCTGCTCGGCAGTGAAATAAATGAAAACATTTCGGCAGAAAATGATGTCGAACTTCTTACCGGCCATCGCCTGCGAGAAGTTCAGGAGATTCACGGTGCCCCAGCTGCAGGAAGCCTTGATGGACGCCTTGGCTTTCACATAACTCGCGATCTCGCCCGTGCCACGCGCCCAGTGTTCGGCGAGATAAAGGGACGGAATGCTTTTGATGTCGTCCCACCGATAAACGCCGTTCGCGGCTATTTCGACGGACTTCGGATCCACGTCGCTTCCGAAAATCTCGAATTTCATCTCTGGCGCGAGCCGCTTCAGATGAACCGAAAGGAACATGGAAAGCGAGTAAACCTCGTGCCCCCGGCTGCAAGCCGCCGACCAGATACGAAGGGTCTTCTCGCCCCTTTTCCGCAGTCCTTCAATCAAGTGAGGCAGCCCCGTTTTTTCCAGGTACTCAAAATGCGAGAATTCCCTGAAAAAATTCGTATGGTGGGTGGTGAGCAGCGAGACCAGCGCGGTCACCTCGGCCTCGCGGTGGGAAGACATGTACCTGAGGTAATCCTCGGGTTGCGTGATTCCCAGCTGAATCATCCGGCGGGTCAACCGGGACTCAACCATCGAAAACTGCTTTTTGCCGAGCTGAATTCCCGTGATATCACTGACCAGCCTGGAGACCTCTTCGATGAGCGACACTGATGTCATTGTCTCCCCTCCCGGGGAATGCTGCGTCTCCCGCGTGCGGGTTGGCGCTGTTTACACTTCCTTGAATCGCGGATCGCTCTCAGCGGGCAAACCTTCTTCCGAGTACGCGGGCGCACCCTGCTCCTGCTTCCGGATCGGCACGACGTTGCTGGCCACGACCGGCTCAGCTGCCGTCGAAACCCGCTCTTCGTCCGTCTTCGGCTTCGCTTTCGCTTTCGTCTTCACGACCTTCTTGGCTACCTTCGGGGCGCTATCGTCCTTCTCGCCCCAGACGATCTCTTCAAGCGACTTGACGACAGTTCCGAGACTCGCAGCCTGCGAACCGAGCTGCTCGGCCGCCGACGCCACCTGATGCGATACACTGGTGTTCTGCTGAGTGACCTGATCCAGCTGGCCCATGGCCTTCGTGATCTCACCCACGCCTTGAGCCTGCTCGTGCGACGCGGTGGCGATCTCATTGATCATGAGATTCACCTTGCCGACCTGATCCACGATCTCCTCAAGAACCTTGCTGTTCTGCTCGGCGATCTTGGTTCCCGTCTCGACTTTAATACGCCCTTCTGAAATCAGGCGCTCCACCTTCGTCTTGGTTTCAACCACGATGCCTTCGACCTTCTCAATACTCGCATTCAGCATCTCGGCGATCTCTTTGGCCGCGTTTCCGCTCATCTGAGCGAGATTTCCGACCTCTTCGGCGACGACGGCGAAGCCCTTGCCATGTTCGCCCGCCCGTGCGGCCTCAACCGAGGCGTTGAACGACAGGAGCTTGGTCTGAAACACGATGTCGTTGATGACCTTGGTCTTGTTCCCGATCTCGGCGATCACCTTCGTAATGTCAGTGATTTTCTGATTGCTCTCCTCGATCGAGTGCATGATGCTCGTGTTGCTCTCATTGATGTCACGAATGGCCCGTACCATCTCTTCAGAGGCTTTCTTGCCCCGGGTGGCGACATCGGCACTTGAAGTCGCGGCCTTGCCCGAGCGTGCCGCGTTGTCGGCACTCTTGTTGATCATCGCGCTCATCTCTTCCACGGAAGCAGCGGTTTCCTGAAGGGCTGCCGCCTGCTCACTCGTCGATTGCGCCAGTTCCTGAGAAGCCCCGCCAATTGACGTGACCGATTGCCGGGTCTGCGCGCTTTCCCTCTCCAGGCTCGAAATGGCTGCCATCAAAGGTTTGCCAATCATCGAAGAGAGCTTTCGGACCAGCAAGAACCCGATCAACGTCCCGATGAAGATGGCAATGCCCATCACGATCGCGGCGTAGTTCGATATTTCCCGCTGTTCCTGATAAGCAAGCTCCTGGTCATTCTCGGTGATCATCGCCGCTTCAAAGAGCTTTTCCTGAATTTCGTTATAAGCCGGCTGGTACCAGTTAAGAGCTTTTCCTGAATTTCGTTATAAGCCGGCTGGTACCAGTT
>MEPR01000016.1 GCA_001769835.1 Bdellovibrionales bacterium GWB1_55_8 | reverse complement strand
GTAAACGGGTGGGCGCCTTACCAGGTGATGGCGATAGATGGTCTTCGGCGTTACGGATTCCACACGGATGCGAAACGGGTTGCCCGGAAATGGGTCGATGCCGTGGCCAGGACTTATGAAAAAGAAGGCGCGATGTTCGAGCGTATTGATGTCGTGAAGATCGCGAAGCCGGTCGCGGATGCGCATAAATATCCGACTCAGGAAGGTTTTCTGTGGACCAACGGTTCGTTCTCCTGGGCTGCGGTGGACGTGCTCGGGCTTCCGATTAAGCCTGCGGGTCTTTGAGCGCTGAAGGCTCAGCTCCTCGGTTTAGAGCAGCATATTGAAAAGATAGCCTACCAGTAAAATTCCGGTGGCAACGACACCAACAAACGTCGCGATGAGGCGCGGTTTCAGCACTTTTCTCAGGATCACGATTTCCGGAAGCGAAAGCGCGATCACGGACATCATGAATGCGAGCACGGTGCCTAATGCCGCTCCCTTCGCCAGTAAGGCCTGAACGACGGGGATGATCCCGGCCGCGTTGGAGTACATGGGGACACCAATGGCGACAGCGAGAGGCACTGACCACCAGGCGCCCTTGCCCATGATCGACGCCATGAAATTCTCGGGTACGTAGCCGTGAATGCCCGCGCCAACGGCGATACCCGCTGCAACATAAGGCCAGACTTTTCCGACGATGTCTCTTACGGCCGCGGTGCCCTGTGCGACTCGCTCAGGCCAGCTGAGCGATGTGATTTCGGCCTCGCCGGCAATGGCCTGATAAACCCATTCCTCCACATGCCGCTCCAGTTTCATTCTTCCAATGACCCAACCAGAGATGATGGCGATGAGAAGACCTGTCGTGAAGTACAGGAGTGCGACTTTCCAGCCGAAAAGTCCGAAGAGCAGTACGAGCGCGACCTCATTGACCATCGGTGCCGAAACCAGGAAAGAGAAAGTCACGCCAAGCGGCACTCCCGCCGTCACAAATCCGATGAAAAGCGGCACCGCTGAGCAGGAGCAGAAGGGGGTGACGGTTCCCAGCAGCGCGGCGAGAACGTTCCCCACAGCCTCTTTCTTTCCGGACAGGAGCTTTCGCGTGCGCTCCGGCGTGAAGAAAGAACGGATGATCCCGACGGCGAAGACGACGGCAACCAGGAGCATCAGGACTTTGGGCACTTCGAAAATAAAGAATTCGACAGCAGAGCCGAAATGACTGCCCTCTGAAATGGAAAGCAAGTCATAGGTCAGCCATTTTGAAAGAGTCAGAAGATTCGAGTAAAGAATCAGCCATACGGCCGTGAGTGCGGCTGCTGCGGCTATGGTTTGCCATAAGCGTGAACAGCACGTCGATTCAGTTCCTTTTGCATTCATACGATTTCCTCAAGTGAAGACTTCGAACACATAATTCAGTGAGTAGTAAATGCCCACTCCGATAAAAACGATTGCCGTGACTCGCCTCAGCCAGATTTCGACGGTCCCGATCCTGTTGAAGAGCCTGGCTGCCACGTGTACTCCCGCGGTGGCTAGGAGTGCAAAAGCAAGCACTGGGATTCCGGTTCCAACGCCGTAGATGCTGGGTAAAAGTAAAGTGGATGAGGAATGCAGAGTAAGCGGAATCAAGCTTCCAAAGAAGAGCGCAGCGGAAACAGGGCAGAACGAAAGAGCCAGTACGAAACCCAATGGTGCGGCACCGAAAAGCCCCATTTCATGCAGTCTGGTCTGCAGCTTTTCTGAACTCCAAGACGAGGGAAAAGGAAGCGTGATGAACTCAAGAAGGAACATTCCGATTAAGATCAGAAGCGGTCCCAGGATCTTGTTCATGTAGAGCTGAAGAGCTTGCGATAACTCCGGCGTGGAAAGCAGGCTTCGAGCAATGATCCAGCCGAGTCCTGCGTAAGCAATTGCGCGGCCTGAGGTGTACAGGATGCCGCCCCAGAGCACCCGTCGTGGATGCTCCGCTCCTTTTCCGAGGTAACTGACCGCGACGATGTTAGTCGCCAGCGGACAGGGGCTTATGGATGTGAGCACTCCGAGCCAAAGCGCTGAAGCGGTCGCTGCCAATAGATCGTTCATGGACCGCTATCCGCCAGGTAGGCTTCCACTTCCGTCTTTACGTAGCGCTCAAAGATCTCAGGATTGTTCAGGTGGTTCCATACGGCTTCCAGGTTTTTCCACCTCTTCTGCGTTCCATCGTTCTGTTCGATCAGGACCAGTGATTTTGTCACAAGCTGGTAGTCACGTATGAAGTGACTGTTCTCGGGTAGCTCCACGTTCACGAGGCGCCAGACAAGGTGTCCGTCGGATAGCGCGGCTTCAAAATGTTTCTGAAGCGTCTGATAAGAAAGGGCTTCGATCATCCTGCAGCTGGTGCAACGGGCATTTCCGTGAAAGTAGTATGCGATCACCTGATGACCGCGTTCCGGTTCAGCGACATCGGTTAGTGCTGCAGGAGTGAAATCATGCCTCCGGACTTCCTTCGCAGCCAATACGACCACGCTGAGCGCAACAAAAAGAAGGAGGAGAGCGGTGATCGCTTTTTTGACTTTTCTATTCAATCGAGGCCCCGCTTACTGAAGAAGCTTCTTGAGTTCCTCGACTGATACCAATTTTCCGGATAGCCGGACCCGTCCGTCGACCACCAGAGCAGGAGTGCTCATTACGCCGAAGCTCACGATCTTTGCATAATCGGTGACCTTCTCGAGGTTGTAGAGGATGCCAAGCTCCTTGGCTGCCACTTCAGTCAGCTCCGTGAGTTGGTTACACTTCGCACAGCCGCTTCCGAGAATCTGGATCTTTTTCATTTCTTGTCCTTTCGTTCAAACGTCTAGAGACGCGAATTTCACGTATTCTTTGGAGTTATTCGTCAGCACCCGGTCAATGCAGTCGAGATAACCCGTGAGGCAGCGATACTTCAGTTTGTAAAAAACTTTCAGGCCTCGCTTCTCGTCTTCAAGCAGGCCGGCGCTTTTCATGAGAGAAAGGTGCTTCGATATCGTGGAAGGATCATCGCCAACCATTTCAATCAGCTCACAGACGCATCTTTCGCCTTTCATCAGCTGATCGATGATGAAAAGGCGGGTAGGGTGGGCCATAGCCTTCACGATTTTAGCCCTGAGCGCATACTTCTGACGAGACAGGCGATTCAAGAGTGATTCTCCATGTCGTGTGGTTATATGGCAAAATGGCCACATAGTCAAATAGTCGCGTGAACTCCGCTTTTTAACGATCAGCCAGGCAGTTCAGGATTTCTGACCCGTATTTGTCGCGCAGCTTGGGGCCGAAGCCCCGAACCTCGAGCAGTTCGTCAAGCGAGCTTGGGCGTTGTATGGCCAGTGCTTCCAGGACGCTGTCGCTGAAAATTCGGAAAGCGGGTATTCCGCGTTGACGTGCCTTGCCCAGGCGCCAGGTCCGGAGCGCTTCCAGAAGTCCCGGCGAAGCATGTTCGTTGCCGGAATCCGAACTCGCGTTTGAAACCCTGGCGGCCTTGCGCCGTTTTTTCACCGGACGTTGCGTCGGGGAAGGCGCAATCCACAAGGCAGCGTTGACTTGAAGCTTCGCGATGTCCGCGGCTTTAGCCGACTTTCCGAAGTTCGTGAGTTCGATTTTTCGATAGTTGATGGTGCGCCCATCTTTCTCGAAGGATTCCGCTTCAATCCCGAGCCACTTCGCCTGCTGAAGCAGATCGAGAACGGCTTCAAAATCTCTTCGCGTATTTCCACCTGCGGCTTCCTCGAAGAGTTTTCCAGCTGATTTCGGCCCGCCGTCCAGTGTTGCGAGAATCAGGGCGGCGATCGTGCGTTCTGTGGTGTTGAAAGAGCGATTGGAGGTGGAGGTGGCCCCTGCGCAGCGATCGCATATTCCGCAGGCGCCCTGCTGATCGGCTTTGTCACCAAAGTGGTTCACGAAAAACACCATCCGGCATCCCGGCGCGCGCGCGAACAATCCGACTTGCCGCAGGCTTTCCAGGCGATGTGTTCGCTGTTTCTCGTAAGTTTTACGCCAGCCTGGATCGCCGGCGCTCATGTTTTCCTCGGGGTCAACGAGTACTCCTCCGTGCATCCAGAGTTTTTCAACGGCTTTTTCAAAAACTTCAGAATCGATTTTGCCCAGTTTTCTGCCGACCTTTTCGCGAGGCGCGGGCGTTCGGGACACGGTTTTGAAAATCTGGTTCAAGATATCCGCTTCGGGATAGTCGCGCTCAATGAAAAACTCATGAGTCTTCATGTCCGCGAACGAGTGAAGAAGCATCGCGCGAGAGGGTTTTCCATCGCGCCCCGCGCGTCCGATCTCCTGGTAATAACCTTCCACGGTGCCAGGCATGCCGGCGTGGATCACGGTTCGTACGTCGCCTTTATCGATGCCCATGCCAAAAGCAACCGTGGCGACAATCACGTCGAGCTTGCCCGAGAGAAAACGCGTCTGCGCGTCCTCTCTTGCCTCGGGCGACATGCCGGCGTGATAACACTGCGCGTGGAACCTGTTTTTGAGAGCCTGTGCCAGTTCCTCGCTCGCTTTGCGGGTCGTCGCATAAATGATCGCCGGGAGCTTTTCATTCACTGGCCCTGAGCCTGGGCTTTCGGATTTCAAAAGGTCCAGGCAGGCCTCGGCTCGGGCTGAAGGAGGGACTTCATGTGCGTGGATCGCGATATTGGTCCGTCGAAAACCCTGAATGAATCGCCGACACTGCGGAATCGCGAGTTGGCGGACAATGTCCTCCTGTACGACAGGGGTGGCGGTGGCGGTCAGCGCGATGATGGGCGCGGGCCGCAACCCCGTCAGTCTTTCTCCCAATTTGCGGTACTCCGGCCTGAAGTCATGCCCCCACTGGGAGATGCAATGCGCTTCGTCTACCGCGATCAGCGTGGGTTTTCGCTTCTGAAGCATTTCAGGAAAACCGCGAACCGCGAGACGCTCCGGCGCGATGAACAGAAAATCAAGTTCGCCTCGAAGATACCGGATACAGGCGTTCCGTGAGCTTTCGCGCGACCGGCCGGAGTGAATCTGCTCGCAACGAAATCCTTTCGCCTGGAGCTTGGCCACCTGATCGTCAATCAAAGCCAGAAGGGGGCTGATCACCAGCGTCGTTCCTCGAAGGGCCAGGCCGGGGAGCTGATAGCAGAGTGACTTGCCGGCTCCCGTCGGCATCACCAGAAGAGCGTCCTCTCCCGCCGAAACGGCGCGACAGACCGCTTCCTGTGATGCTCGGAAGCCGTCGAACCCGAACTTCTGCTGGAGTAGTCTTCGCAAGTCTGACATTCGCGGCAACTATGGCCGAGGCGGCAGGGGGTGTAAAGTTCCGACTGAACTTGAGCCGGATTAAACTTTTTCAGAGTCGGTGTTGGCGCGTCCTTCGACCAGGTCACGAAGGCCGTACGCCACGTTCCGGACCTTTTCGAAATCGCTGGCCAGCTTGTACGTCGCCTCGGATATTCGCTGGGTCTCGGCGGTATTCTGATTCGTAACGGAATCCAGTTGTGACATCGCCTTCGAGATCTCGCTTACGCCCTTGGCCTGTTCCCGTGATGCGGATGTGATTTCATCAGCCATGGTGCTGGAACATTCGGCGAATGTAAGAACCTCCGTGAGAATGTTATCGCTCTGTTTTGCGAGAGTGACGCCTGACGCGGTGCGGGTTTTTGCTTCCTCGACAAAGCGATTTACCTGAGTTTTCGTTTCATGGACGATCTCCTGCACTTTGCTGATGCTTTGCTCGAGAATGGCTCCGATCTCCTGGGCGGCGGTTCCGCTCATCTGTGCGAGTTTGCCCACTTCTTCCGCCACGACGGCGAATCCTTTCCCGTGCTCGCCGGCACGGGCTGCTTCCACTGAGGCGTTGAACGACAACAGCCTCGTCTGAAAGACGATATCGTTGATGACTTTTGTTTTCTCGCCAATTTCACCGATGACTCGCGTGACTTCATCAAAACGCTGATTGCTTTTCTCGACCTGGGTGGCAATGGCGCGGTTACTGTTATCGATCATTGTCACTGCTTCAATCATTTCTTCGGCGGCGTGTTTTCCGCGTTCAGCGGTCCTGGCCCCGGATTTCGAAGCGTCGCCGGAGGCGGCCGCGTTTTCGGCGCTCCGGTCAGCGCTCTCTTTCATCTCGCTGATGGAGGCGGCGGTTTCCTGAAGCGCAGCTGCCTGTTCGACGCTCGCCTGAGCAAGGCTCTGCGCAGCGCCCTTGAGCTGGTCGGTGGTTGCGGTGAGTCCTTCGGCCCCGCCGTTGAGCGCCTCCACCATCCGCCCCAGAGTCCGGCTCATCCAAACAACGGCTATCGCTCCGAATCCAAGAACAATCAGGGCGAGAGCAAGCGTTCCCAGCGCGAGACTGATTGCCGAGCGGGTGCGTTTTTCACCAGCCTCGTAAGCGTTTCTGGCGCGGAGTTCTTTTTCATCTCGGAGTTTCGAAATCGTCTTCAGGAGCGAAACCTGGAGATCGGGCCAGAGGTCGTCCGCGATTTCGACCATGCGCGAGCGGTCATCACTGACGAGGGCGGCCTCGACGTTTTGCATGAAAGCCACCAAGTCGGTTTTGATGGCACTGTCTATCTTTCCCATCAGCTCCTGCTCGCGGGATCCGAGGTCCTGTCCGCTGAAATTGCCTTGGTACTTTTCCCACTGCGAGTTCAACGCAACCTGGTTTTCCTTGAGCGATACCTTCAGGCCTGCTCCGGCCATCTGTCCGCCCAGATAGGAAGAAAGGCGAAAGGGGATGTCCTTCGCGGTGCCTACCATGTCCTCAAGCGCCATGAGCGCGAGAACCTGGCCCTCGAAAACGCCTTTCAGCGTCCTTTGTCCCGTGATGGCGGTGTGAACCGCCAGTGAGGAAACGAGCGTGACAAGAGCCGCCAGAACCGCCAAGCCTGAATAGAATTTCAGGCGTAGGCTCATGCGGCCGAGGAGTTTCGCAATCCGATCATTCAGTTTCCGAACTAGAGCTCTTATCACGCCGTTGCCTTTCCGTTCGTTACGCTAACTTACTTCTCGACCGGGAAGCCGGCCTCTTTCCAGCCGGGGCGCCCAACGCGCAGCCAGTTCACATTCGTGAAGCCCGCCTTGATCGCGGCGAGTGATGCCTTGTAGCTTTTCCAGCAGTCCAGGCCGTCGCAATAGAAAATCAGTGCCGTGCTCTTTTCTTTTGGAAGCTTGTCGAGAGCGAATTTGTCCACGGTCGCGTCGAACTTCACTTCTTTTTTTGAAACATCGTCATAAGGAACAACGATCGCCCCCGGCAGGTGCTCTTCGTTGAAGCGTGCCTTGGGGCGCGTATCGACTGCGATCCCGCCTTTATCAATCAAAGCTTTCGCTTCCTGTGGGCTCACGATCTTTCCGCCTTTGAGTTCCATCGGAACCTCACCGGAAAACGCGCTGGATGAGAAAACCAGCGCAGTCAAACCAAGCATGAAATGAGAGAACTTCCGCATCTTCTTCTCCTTGGAGATATAAATACATGTTTGAATTCAATTTATTAGATTGTACTGATGTTGGTGGCTGTAATTATTTAGAGATTGATAAGAAAATTAAATATTGGTGATGCAATAATTGTTTACTGATTTAGTCCAGTAATGCATAATTGAGATATCCACATTTGGGTAACTCATGAGCTTCTGGAATATAAAGGCATTGCGAGAACTTAGGTTGGAACCACTGGTTCGGTTGCTGGCGGTTCTTCCCCTGCTTCTATTTCAACTTTTTTTAGGAAATGCAGTCTGGGCGTCTACCTCCCTCTATCCCGGCTTCACCTATCAGGGGCGATTCCTTACGCCTGACGGCACGGCTCCCATGACAGACATGGTGGATCTGGTGATCGGAATCTATTCCCCCGACGCAAGCTGTCTGCTCTATGAGGAGCGCAATTCTGGCATCGATCTGTCACAGACCTCCGGGCTCTTTTCGGTTCACGTAGGTTCCGAACCGGGAGCGCCAAAGAGGACAGGGAATGATCCCGGGAAGTCGCTTTCAGTGATTTTCGCGAACTCCGCGCAGGTCCGCGCGGCGGGCACGAACTGTTCCGGTGGTTATACGCCGGCTGCCGGAGATCCTCGTCGTCTGCGCGTCACCGTTTATCCTCAAGGCGCATCGCCCGAAACAATGAGCCCGGATTTAACAATCAGCCCGGTACCGCAGTCGTTGGTGGCGGAAACGCTTCAAGGCCTGGATCCTGCGAACTTCGTGCAGATCACAGGTAATGCATCTTCGTATGCGGTGAGCAAGAGCGCACTCGATACGCTCCTCGGGATGAATGGCGTACAGGACGCCTCATCTCTTCATCATCACGATAGCCTTTATGCTCAGCTCGGGATTGACGGATCGCTGACCATGGCCACTGGCGCTTACCTCGGGCTCGGTGTTCGCGCGGGAGATCCCGACATAACCACTTGGAATGCCTCTCAGACCGGACAAACCTGGTTCGATTCAAGCGCGGGTGAAATCAAGTACTGGGACGGATCGAGTATCAAAAGCTTAGGCCCATCCTCAGCGCCTCCTCAGGATCTCGATTCCGCGGCGACACCGACCTTTGCGAGCGTGACGTTATCGAGTGCACCGACCCAGGAAACGGATGCCGCGACAAAGAAATACGTGGACGACCGATTGAGCGGGAACTTCAGTGCGGGAACGATCACGGCCTCTGGAATGGTGACGGGAACCCTTCAGGTGACCGGCGGTACCCCGGCTTCAGGAAAGGTGCTTACTTCCGATGCCTCAGGAAATGCCACATGGCAGGCGTTAAGCGGCACGACCCAATGGACGACCTCGGAGTCGAACATTTTCTATAGCACCGGCAAGGTTGGCATCGGAACCTCCAGCCCCGCTGTCAGCCTCGACGTGAACGGAGGCGTTCGCTCCGGCAGCAGTACTGCTGTAACCACGTGCGGGGCCGGGCAGGCCAACGGTGAGGGCACTCAACGCTATAATTACACCACGCACAACATGGAATACTGCAACGGAAGCATGTGGATCGCGCTTGGAACTTATCAATAATCCGAAAGGGCCGCTCCAACGGACTCATGACTCGAATTAAGGCGCGTTGGTAACCGCAGCTCGCAACTCGTCGAGGTGCACCTTTTTGATCTTCGTCTGATTCACGGTTAACGTCGGGTCAGTATAGACCGGAGCCGCCTGGCCACAGGCGGTGTAAACCTCGGCAAGGCAGCTGCGCAACTCGTCCAGGTGAACCTTCCGGATGGTAGCCGCGTTTATAGAAAGCGTCGGGTCCGTCCAACTGCAGGTAGACAGATTCACCGCTGAACGCAGGCTCGCGATTTTGGTTCGCAGCTCCGTGATATGCGCTGGTTTGATCGCGGTTTGGTTTGCCGTGATGGTTGGGGCGCTAGCCCAGACGGTTGCAGACATCGGGGATGTGCAGAGCACATAATTCTGAGTATTGACGAATTCATTGTTGCCGGCGGCGTCTTTGCTGAAAAATTTCAGAGTCAGACTGGAGTTGACCGCGATGGGAGCGGTGTAAAGACTGGAAGAGGCGGTCGGAGTGGACCCATCCGTCGTGTAATAAGTCGGACCACAGCCCGATGCGCCGTCAACGCAGGAAAGCGTGACCGATTGACTGCTGGTGTAGGGGCCTCCCGTCGGTGAGGCGGTTGTCACCGGGGGCTCGGAATCCAATGAATAGCTCACCAACGTTGTTCCTGCCACTGCCACGATATTACCTAGATTGTCCGGCACCGCAGAAATGGCGGCAATTGGTGCATCAAGTACGAGACTGCTTGTGCCGTTGCTCGTGTCGATCTTGTAGAACAGAGTTCCCGCCCCTCCTGTGACCGCATGGTAGAGTGCCCCCGTGGTGGGATTGGCCATTAGGAACTTGTAGGTGCCCGCCGGAGGGGAGGAGGACCAGACTTCACTCAAGTCGGACTGCCTGTATTTGTAAAGGGTACCCGTTGTAGTCACGATGTAGACATAAGTGTTCGTCGGGTCGGCAGCGGTAATTCCGATTTTGCCAGCAGCATCGGCCGGGCCTGCTGGAATGGTTCTGCTTGTGACAATCGAGCCATCCGAAGCAGCGATTTTGTAGAAATAGCGAGTCGTCCCCGAGACCTGCGCGGCGAAGAGATGAGTGTCGTTATTGCTGAGGGCAATCCTTCCGTGGGAAGTGCCTGAAAGTGTGAGTGCGATGCTCCATACTTTGATCAAACCAGTGGGATCGACTTTAGCCAACGTTGACCCGGTTGTTCCCCAGAAATAGACGTTATTCGCATTGTCCGAGGCCAGAGAATGCCAGGTGAACCCAGTGCTTGCGGTGGTGTTTACCCCGATAAGTCTGAATTTCGCGCCAGTGTCGGCGTAGCGGAAATCGATATAAGAGGCTGTTGTGGTGCCGGTACCATTATAAAATTGCGAGGCCGTTGGACTGACGGTGTAACCCTGATTCGAAGTATAGGAAAAAATGCCTGAGTAAATCTCCGTTCCGGTGGTCCCATTGTGCTTGCTGTAATTCGCGTTGCCGAGTCGATATACGTTGTTCGCGTTGTCCACAAACAGCTGCCCTGACGTAGTCGATGCAACTGTCGCCGACCAGCGCACTGTCGCTGCACCAGCGTCGCGGGTTCCCATGAACAAGAGAGAGCCGCTGCAAATAACACTGACGCTCGCTATCCGCACAAAGCTGGCTCTCATGTTTTACCTTCCTTAGGGGTCGTCTTGAATTCCACGGGTTCAGTGGCTTTATTATAGTTGAACGCCTCGAGGAAGGTCTATAGCGGATACAGGCACTCAATCTGAAAAACGAGGCTATGCGGCTGTTTTCGCCATCACCTTGCTGATTGCGACGTGCTCTTCAATGCTCAATGCCTTGTTGATATCGAGCAATAGAATGAGTTTGTTATCGTGCTTGCTTACTCCCGTGATGTATTCCGTACTCTTGTAGCTCTGGATTTCTGGCCTGGGTGCGATATTGGCGCTATCGAGCGGCAGAACGCTGTTCACGGAGTTGATCACGACGCCCAGGGCTGATGTGGCCAGGTCGAAAATAATAACTGATGTCTCCGCGGTTTTTTCGGCCTTGATGTTGAATTTGAGCCGCAGGTCAATAACCGAAATCACCTGCCCCCGAAGGTTCATCATGCCGAGAAAATGCGGGGGCGTGTGCGGAACCGGGGTGATATCCGGAATGGCTATGACTTCCCGCACTCCCAGCAGGGGCACCGCGTATTCCTCGTTGCCGAGGGAAAAACTGAGATACTTCTGGATGGCTCCTGATGACTTTTGTTCGGACAAGGTATTTGAATCGCCCATCTAGGCCTCCCTCTTGCGAATTAAACTTCCTTGAACCGCACGTCGGATTCCGACGGCAGGGCAGGATCACCGAAGTAACCAGCAGCGGTTTGAGACCGCTTCTCCTCGTGTTTTCCTCGAGAGGCACGGAGGCTGATTACTTTCGCCTGCGGTTCTGACGAACCGGTTTTAGGGGTCGGCCTCTTTCCATTATCGCCATTCACAGCCTTGAGCAGCTCTTCGACTGATGCGCGCATGGATTCAGCCTGCGTTGCAAGCTGTGCTGAAGCTGCCGCGGCCTGATGGGAGGACGAGGTGTTCTGCTGGGTTACTTGGTCGAGCTGTCTCATGGCATTGGTGATCTCCTGCACTCCGGTTGCTTGTTCCGCTGAAGCGGAAGAGATTTCGCCAACCATGTCGGTTACCCGGCCGACGTCCTGCACGAGCTCATCCAGCACCTCTCCACACCGCTTGGCAACCACCGTTCCGGTTTCGACTTTGGACCTTCCGTTTTTCACGAGTACTTCGACATTAGTGCGGGTCGTTGTGACCGTTTCTTCCACCTTCTGGATCGATCCCTCGAGCATGGAGGAAATCTCTTTTGCCGCGTTGCCGCTCATCTGAGCCAGGTTTCCAACCTCTTCGGCGACCACGGCAAAGCCCTTTCCGTGTTCGCCGGCACGAGCGGCCTCAACTGACGCGTTGAATGAGAGAAGTTTGGTTTGAAAGACGATGTCATTGATGACTTTTGTCTTGTTGCCGATTTCAGATATCACCTGCACGATATCCGCGATCTTCTTGTTGGAATTATCGATCTCGCGCATGATCTCCGCGTTGGAGTTGCTGATGTCGTCAATTGCCGTGATCATTTCCTCGACGACCTTTTTCCCCCGCAAGGCCGAGTTCTGGCTTCCCTTGGCCACCTCAACCGAGCGGCCGGCGTTGTCGGAATTCTTCTTGACCATCGCGCTCATTTCTTCGACGGAGGCCGCTGTTTCCTGAATTGCCGATGCCTGCTCAGTGGCGCTCGAGGATAGCGCTTCGCTGGTGGACGATATTTCAGTGGCAGCTGAAGCGACTTCGTCAGCCCCAGCTGCGAGGCTTTCAGCCGTTTTGGTCAGCGCCTTTGAGAGCGCGGATGCGAACATTGCTCCAGCGAAACTGGCGAAAAGGAACCCGGCAACTGCCGTGATGAGTATCAGGGTGATGCCCCAGCTCTCCGCGTCATGTGCCTTCGCCACCCAGGCAGCAGATTCTGCAAGTTGAAATTTATTGAGCTTGTCCATTGCGGCGTTGAAACGCTGAGTGTTACCGACCGCAGTCTTGTAGTAGAAAGTCTGCATCTCCAGTCGGGATGCCATGTCAGTCTTCTTAGCGACATCGAGAATCCGAAGGGCGTTCTCCTTGTACTCTTTCCACTCGGCATTCAGTGTGTCGTAAATCTGTTTTTCATCGCCATCGAAATCAATTTTCGTGTAGCGGCTGTCAGCGTCCTCGTATGCCTGAATCGCATTCATCACGTTTTTATGGGCGTTCTCAATGAGCTCGGGGGTGAGCCCTTCCATGCCGAACGTTCGCAGGGCTACTCGCGCTGTAATGTACTGAGCGCGCATTTCACTCAGCTCCTGGGAACTTGGTAAACTGATTTCCGCGATGTGATCGTAATCGTCAGCGACTGTATGCAGGGCGATAACTCCAATGCCGCCTGTCAGAGCTGCAATACCCGCGAGCAACATGCAGATTCCCAAAATCTTGTTCTTCAGAGAGTACCTTGTGAACATCCAAAATCTCCTGTTTTGATATTGGTTTCATTTCGGGCGATAAACGGAATTACTTGAGGGTAGAAACGCTTCTTTTCGTGCCCGTCGAAACAGGTTTGACAGTATGAAGTCTCTGTAAATGTATGAAATGGCGATTATTTATCGTCTGAGAAGGTGCGCTAGCCGGTCGTCTTGAATTCCATGGGTTCAGTGGCTTTATTATAGTTGAACGCGCGGAAGAAGATTCCGTAGACGAAAACGGCCATGAACAAACCGCCGAAGATGTCCTGGATATAGTGTTGTTTGGTGGTCAGGGTCGAAAGCGAAACCGCAATTGCCCACAGGACAAAAACAACAGGCTTCCAACGTTTCTCGCCAAAAAGGGCAAAAGCGGAAATGAACACGCTTCCCACGTGAAGGCTTGGAAAACAGTTTGACGCCGTTTCAATTCCTCTGAAATAGGAGAAGAAAGCATAAGTCCAGGAATCCATTGCACCCGCAATCAGCGGAAATTCTTCCCTGGGATACGTCGTGGGCCAGAATACAAAAATCACATTGCTCAGCACATGCAAGGCAACGAACGAGTAGAGGAATTTGTTGAGAGCCAGAAGGTCGCGGCACAGAACATAAGCCAGGATCATCAACGGGATGTCTGAGTGATAAAGCCAGATCGTTTCCGGAATCAATGGTATCAACCGGTCCAGCGTCGTCATTTCCAGGAGGGCCAGCGGGCTGCTCTGAAAATGGTTGGTGAACATGTACAGGGCGCCTACTGCGATGAGCGCGATGGGCCCCAAGTTGTACTTGTTGTGCTCGGTAACGAGCAGCGGTAAGGTCCTTGGAATCTGGAACGTATTGCGAATGCTCGGCATTATTCAGTTTTTTAGCTTAGCAGCTCAGGTCGCGGCAACACAAATTTGCAATTAAGTGGAAAGCGAGATGGATATCCAAGCGAAAATAATCGTCAGAGACGCTCAACTCGCGGATGCCTTCGGTATCGCGCGAGTGCATGCGGCCGCGTGGAAGGATGCCTACCGTGGCATTGTGCCTGATGAGATTCTAGATCAACGCTCGGCAGAGACGGGAGTGTCTCGTTTTGTTCAGCACATAACTGCGAAAACGCAAAGCAGTACTTCTTTTCCATTTCTCGTGGCAGTTATCGAAACCACAGTGGTCGGTTTTTGTGATGCCAGAAGTCCGAAGGAATCCCCGCCTGAGTTTGATTGTGAAATCGGCGCGCTCTATGTCGATCCGGCATTTCAACATCGTGGGATTGGCCGAGCGTTGGTGGTTGAAGCAGCGAACCGTTTCAGAACTTCCGGATATGGAGCCATGATCATCTGGACCTTTTCCGAAAATCATTCGCGGGGGTTTTACGAAAAACTGGGCGGACGACTTCTTCTCGAAACGAAACTGCTGCCGCTCGGTGGCAAAGATCTTCCTCTGGTTGCTTATGGCTGGTCTGAGTTGTCGTGTTTGCAAAACTTCCACGCGAACTCCTGAATAAAACGTGCTTGATTCCGCGGAATCGAGACCAAAGTTCCCGAAGCATCAGTCACGGATTCCGGAAGTCCCTCTGGAGTGCGTTCCAACAGGAGGGAGTGGAAAACGCAGGCTGCAAGATAGGATCCCGCCGGGTTCGCATGTTCCTGATCGGAATCGAACAATTCCCATTCAGGATGTTCGCGAAGAAAGTTCCACCACACCGAACCGACGGGGGCGAGCAGAGTTCCGAGTTTCTCTGCAACATCGGTGAAGCTTTGTTCTATTTCTGACTGTGCTCCTGGAGCTTTCTTCGAGGCCCACGGCATGAACAGGACGGTTTTTGCGCGGGTCTTCTGGATCAGCTGGATCAGCTTTCCGGCTTCATTGAACAGGGCGTCGCGTCCGGCGAATGGGTGAGCCACCTGCTGCAAAATAACGTAATCCCATACCCCGTAACGAATGTTCGCCTGGGTCTCAGGTTGTTCTGCATGCCAGCCGAGGGATACGCCCGAGCTTGCGAGCATGACGGTATCGACCGGTTCACCGCTTTTCACCCTGGACAGGTTTGAAAAGATGAACGGCATGCTGTTTACGTAAGTATGACTATTGCCGATGAAGAGAACTCTCATAGATATAACCGGATTGTCAGCTGAGTCCGAAAATCACGAGCACCGCCAATAGAACGCCGATCATGCTTTCACCGGCGATGAATCCCGAGGCGACCGGGACGACGGCATCATCGGCAAGCGTAGGCTTCTTGTTCTCAAGCAGGAGGGCGATTACCGCGCCCAGGAACATCGCGATCGTGTTGTTAGCCGGAGTCGTGAACGCCAATCCCAATCCTGTTGCCGACGGAATGAATCGGCGGAATCTGGGGGCAAACTTCTCGAGCAGAACGAAAACGATCCCGAGCGTTGCTCCCACCCAGATGGCGGCCTGAGCTGTCGGGTGGAGAGTGTGAAAGCCTTTAGCCAGAAGCTCGGCAACGCCTTTCCAGGTCTGGGCTCCTGGCGCAGGCCACCTTTCAGTGCCGAGGACGTCGGCAGTGGGGATCAGGATGCGGTAGGCAGGGACGACGAAAATCGAACCAGCAATGACGCCGAAGAACTGGGCCCAGAATTGCTGACGAGGGTCCGCTTTCAAAATATAGCCGCTCTTCAAATCGGTCAGAAGATCGGCCGCGTGCAGGCCCATTCCACCCGTAACGTTGGCCGTCATCAGATTTGTGGTTGTGTTGCCGGGATCGAGCGCGCCGAAGGTGATCTGCGTGATCTTTCCCAATGCCCCCGTAGGCGTCGTGTCGGTTTCCCCGGTGGCGCGTGAAGCGACAATGGCTATGAAGAATCCGAGAAAAATCGAGATGGCTCCCATCCATATTTTGATGCCGAAAAAGAACCACTCCAGGAAAATGACGATCGGGCCAAGGATCAGTACTCCGATGAAGAACCAGGTCATGGGAACCTCTTTGAGCTCCTCGAGCGTTTGAGGTCCTCCAAAGGCAGCGCTGACGCTCTTTACCGCCCGGACGACGGTCTTCCATTGAAAGGCGAAAGCCAGAAGGCCACTGGTGAGAATCATCGCGGACCCAAACCAGACGCTCCAGGCCACGATGTGCTTGTAGCCCAGCCGCGTGTCGATGATTCCCTGCGCATAAAGATAAGGTGCGAGGATTCCGAAATTGATGACCGCACCCAGCAACATGCTCCAGGCGGCTCGCCAACCCATGATCGCTCCTGCGCCGATCATGATGAGACTTCCTTCGAAATAAAGGGTGAAGTCTCTCAGGGGGCGGTCACGAAGCATGAAATTTCCTGGAAAATTGATTCTTTCCGGAATGCTGAAGGGCAGCCATTTGTACTGTGCGTCCCTGAAAAACGCGACCAGTGCTCCTGCAATCCCGGCGAAGCCCAGAAGTCGGGCTTTTTTTGTGCCCTCGGCGCCGTCTCCGTGAAGTGCTTTTAATGTTTCCGCTGCAGCGATCCCTGAAGGAAAGCGAAGTTGCTCGACGTTGATCATTTGCTGTTTCATCGGAATTGCCATCACTACGCCGAGAAACGCGATCGAGGAGATCCAGAAGAACATCTGAGTTCCGTCCATCGCCTCCCCAGTGATCATCATGAGTGCGGGAATCGCGGCGACAGTGCCTCCACCGGTCATGAAGCCTGCGGCACTGGCGACGGATTGCATGGCATTGTTCTCCAGCATTCCGAAATGGGTTTTGATCAGCTTCACTCGCAATAGAAAAGCGAAAATGGCATAGGCAAGAATTCCGGCAGTAATCGTGACGCCGAAACTCCAGCCTGTCTTGAGCGAGACATACAGGTTGGAAAGACACATGAAGCCGCCCAGCAGCATCCCGGCGATGATCGCGCGAATCGTGAGCTGCCGCTGAGTCGTGATGATGGAATTGTCCATGCTGAACCCCCAGTTTCTTTCATTACATTCCACACAACTTGCCGGGGAGCGAGGATTAAAATAGACTCAAACAATGCAAGAGGAGAAGCGGGTTTGGAGCCTCTACATCATCGAATGCGCTGACGGCAGCTATTATACGGGAATCTCACCGGACCCGCTAAAACGCTTCGAGGCTCATTGCGCGGGCAAGGGCGCCGCTTATACGCGTACCCACAAGCCTGCGGCACTGCTAGTGACTGAGACCGTCGGGGATTACAGCCAGGCGCTTCGTCGCGAATGGCAGGTCAAGCGACTCTCGAAAATAGCCAAGCGGAAATTCATTGAGAGCCCCGCGCTTCTGCCGCAGCCCTCGGACGATGGCAAGATCTGCCTGAATGGCAAAAAGAAGAGTCGCTGATTCGGGCGCCCGCCCTGTCACAGCTTGAAGCGAACGTGCATCCCGACGGATTCGAGGTACTCGCGATAAAGACCGGACGATAGAAGGAATTCGCGCACGATCTCGTTCAATGTGCCTTCGCCGCGGGTCACTCGTCTGAGTGCGTGAACCTGCCTGTTCATGATGGTGGTGACTTTTTCAGGCCGATTAAAGAACAGGGGGTCCTTGGACCAGTCGTGAAAAAGCATTTTGACCTCTTCCTGTCCGCGGTACCGCTCCTGAAGCCAGGCTCCGATATCCTTTGAGTCTTTTCCAGGACGCTTGATCAACCAGGTGAACTCGTCTTTGATCCGGCCCGGGAGCTGTTTGTAAATGTCTCCCCAGGGCTTCTGATAGTGCGAGCTGTAAACCAGATCTTCCTGCCACTTGCCCGTGAGGGTTTCCTGCAGGCGGTCGTTGGGATTGAGGTGAGGATATTTTTCCCTTTCCAGTTTTTTGGCCGCCCAGTTTCTCAGTTTGTCCGTCAAAGTTCCCGTAGCGGCGGATTCCTCTCGTGTGAAGGACTGCCAGGCTTTGATTTGATCGCGTGTGGCGAGATAGGCTTGCGTATCCATCTGGTGTTGAACCGAGTCGAGAAGAGCACGGGCGTTTTTGGAGTTCATGCGACGGGTGAGAAAGCGGACTTCCTCGCCCCAGACGTCAGGGTCATCGTAAAATCCCGGAGAGCGGGCCCCGGCGTAGCCGATCTTGTACTTTGTCTTGAACTCATTGGTTTTTCTGCGAATGACCGTTCGCCAGTCCACCAGCATGCGTGAAAGATCTTTGGCAGTGACGGGCCCAAAGTGGGTTACCCCGCCTTCGCCACGATTGAAGGAGACCGACAGTTTTTCTTCCACAATCCCGAGCATCTCGGCGGCCGTATTCGTCCTGCGGTGAAAATCCGTCAGCTGCATCGCGGTGGTGACAGGCGCTTCCTGTAACTCCTTCCAGGGAATGGGGGAGGTGATGTGAGCGTGTTTGTGTTTTTTTTCCGCTCCGATTCCGAGTTCGAGCGCCCAGCTGCTTTCCACCATTTCACTGGCACGGTGGCTGCCGCGAAGATGAAGTTCGATCCTGGAAATCGGCTCCACGAGACTTTCAGGATTCCCGAACTCCACGTAAGGCTGAAGCGCTCCTGATACATCAATAGTGTGTGCTCCCGCCGGATAGTCCACGCCCAGGAATCGAGTAGGAGCCGAGAATTTGACGTGAACTTTTTCCTTGGTCGTCAAACCCTGTATCCGGCGGTTTCTAAAAAAATCAGTACTGTTCTCAAACTGCCCTTTGGTTATCTCGATCAGGTCAATTTTCTGCTGGTCAGACAGCCAGTCGAAAGGGATTAGTTTGGGGTCCGGGACCTCTCGCCGCTTTGCCAGGGCGACGACAAAGTCGGGAATCGGTTGATCGCGTATCAAAGGGGCCAGCGTGCCATCCGTCGTTGTCAGTAAATTCAGAGTGGCTGCATTCAGGGGCATCTCCAACTCGACGGAGGTTTGCGCTTTGGGGATCATGACGCGTTTGAGGGAGCTGACGATACACGTTACCTGAGAATAGGGGACAGCGGCAAAAGCTGAAGGTGATCCGAGGTTTACGCCCAGAAGCACAGTCGCAAACAGCTTTAGAATGAGGTGTGCTGGCGCCATCCGACTCTCCCTGACCTCCTTTTCGGAATAACGACTGAATAGGTTTACCGAAACGACCGGCGTGCCGAGCAGGCAGCCGCTTTTGTTGCTTTTTAGGTGCTAGTTTGTTAAGTGTTTAATTTCTTGGAGATAAATTGATTGGACCCAGACCCTGGTAGTTTTCCCGTAATTGAATCTGCGATCATCATCCTCTGCTTGATTTTATCAGCAGCTTTTTCGGCTTCCGAAACAGCGATCACATCTTTTAGTGATCTCAAGGCAAAGCACTTGGTTGAGCGCCTGGGCGCACGTGCGCAGGCAATGAAATTCTGGCTCAGGTCGCCCACGCGCGTCCTCACGACCATTCTGGTTGGAAATAATCTGGTTAATATCGGCGGCTCGGTTCTCGCGACCGACCTGATATTACGGTTCTTCCCCAACGGTGGCGTCCTGATCGCAACCGCCACGATGACCGTGTCGATTCTGGTCTTTTCCGAAATCGTTCCTAAAGTCGTCGCTAAAAGCTATTCGGACCAACTCGTGCTTCCGGCGATCCGATTCGTTCGATTCGTGCACGCCATTTTGTATCCTCTGATCTACTTGCTATGGAAATTTGCGGAACTCGCACTTCGAATATTCGGATCTGACGGTGAGCGACAAAAGCCTTCCATCACTGAGGAAGAACTCACCTTTCTGATTGGAATCGGCGAAAAAGAGGGCGCACTCGAGAAAGAGCAGCATCGGTTGTTGTCCAATGTCTTTCAGTTCGGGAGCACTGTTGTGCGCGAGATCATGATCCCTCGCACCGATATTGTCGGAGTGCCCCGAACGGCCGAGGCGAAGACTGCCGTTCAGCTGATGCTGGATAAAGGGCATTCGCGGCTTCCGGTCTTCGACCAGCGAATTGATCAGATTGTAGGCATCATTCACGCGAAAGAACTACTTCGTCAGACAAAGGAGCACGGGAATCTGAGTTTTCCACTGAGCGAAGTCTTGCGCGAACCCTGGTTTGTTGCTGAAAGCAAGCCGGTGGCAGAGCTTCTTTCTGAGATGAAGACTCGCAAGCGCCAGATGGCGATCGTGCTCGATGAGCATGGCGGAACGGCCGGACTGATCACGTTTGAGGACTTGATTGAGGAAATTGTTGGCGAGATTCGGGATGAGTACGATGAGCAAGAGGAGGACATGCTCCAGGTGATGGATGAACCTGGAACGTTTCTGGTTGACGCTCGAATTAACTTCACGGATTTCGCCGCGGAATTTGGCGCCTTTCTGCCTGTTTCTGAGACAGGCCGGGAGGAGGATCAGGAGGGGGCACTTCAGAAGCCCGAAGTTCCTACTTTTGACACTCTTGGCGGGATGATCATAGATCAGTTGGGGCACATTCCGAGGCCGGGAGAGCAGCTTCGTTACGGCGATCTATTGCTGACGGTAAAAGTCGCAGACCGGTATCGTTTGAGGAAAATTCTTTTGAAAGTACTTGCCCTCGAAGCGACCGAGCCCCGCGCGGCATCCAGCGAGTAGGCCGCCTTCTGACAGATCTAGGTTCCGCAATATTGCCGGACGGTCTTTAGAAACCCGTCGAACTCAATTGGCTTGAGCATGAAGCCGTTTACTTTGATGGTATCGACCTTGTCGTGAAAGGCCGTTATCACGACGATCGGAATTGATGCGTAAGCTTCCACTTTGTTGACCGCTTCCACAAACTCCCATCCGTTCATGACGGGCATCATCAGGTCCAGAAGGATCAGACAGGGTCTGACAGGGGCTTTGGCCAGGATCTCCAGAGCTTCTTGCCCATTCGCGGCAACCAGAACATCGAATTGTTCAACCTCCAGCATCATCTGGAGCACTTGACGAATCGCTTCGTCGTCCTCTACCAGGAGGACTGTTTTGCATATTCCCGGCGCCTTTGACTCTCCCATGCCAGCTCCTAAAAACTGCAAAAAGCATGTGTTATGTGGCGGCACATGCGTTGCTATTACCAGGCGCCTTGGAGAGCGCGAACGATGCCGCGCACTATTCAGAGATATTGGCCTTTTCCGGACGGGCAGCGAGGCTGTTCGCTGTTTCGGGTGCTTCTATTTTCCTTCTGCGCGGCATTGTGCCCGATCGACGCTCAATCCACTGAACCCGATTCGGCGGACGACAGTAAAACGCTTGCGGAACTTCCACTGGAAGACCTGATAAAAATCCGCATCACCTCGATTGCTACGGGAACCCGGAAGTCTATTTCCGAAGCACCCGCGGTTGCCTCCGTCGTTACCTCGCAGGATATAGAAGAGGCCGGAGCGACCACATTCGAAGAGGCGTTGGAAATGGTTCCAGGGCTCCATGTCGCGTTTTCAGGACAAGTGGGTGCGCCGAAATACGTGATTCGCGGCATTTCGACTCTTTTTAATCCACAAACCCTGGTGCTGATCAATGGAGTTCCCATCACGAGCATCGTCCGAGGTGACCGAAGTTCGCGAATGGGAGTGCTGCCGGTCAAAATGATTTCAAAGATTGAACTGATCCGTGGACCAGGCTCCGCGCTTTATGGGGCTGATGCGTTGGCCGGCGTGATCAACGTGATCACAAAGACCGCGTCCGATATTCAGGGAACGAAGGCGGGGGGTGGGATCGGAAGTTTCGGCACGCATAAAGCCTGGTTGTTCCATAGCGAAGAGATCGGCGAACTGAAGGCCTCAATCATGGCGGATTATCGCGATACAAAGGGCCATCGCAAAACTATTCTCGAAGACGCTCAGACAAGCTTGGATCGGGCACTCGGCACCAGTGCTTCCCTGGCTCCAGGGCCCATGAGTTTGATAGAAAAAGGACTAGCCGTTTTCCTGGATGTCGAGAAATCAAAATGGCGACTCAGAGGCTCTTACTATGGAAAATCGAATCTCGGTTCCGGGCCAGGAGTGGCGCAAGCGCTCGACCCGAAAGCGCGTGAAAGCCTTTCTCGAAGTACGATTGAGCTCAGTTTTCACGAGCCAGAAATCAGCGAATACTGGAACTTCACTTCCCGGTTAGCGTATTTTCATGGAAAACAGGAACTTGACAAAGACCTTACTATTTTTCCTCCCGGCGCGGATCTCGGGAACGGCGTGTTTCCCGATGGAATGATCGGTAATCCGGAATTCTGGGAACGCCAGATCCGTTTCGATAACTCGGCGCTTTACACGGGAGTTGAGAATCATGGTATCCGCGGCGGCGCGGGTTATTACTTTGGCCATCTGTATCGGGTGCAGGAATCAAAGAATTTCACGCCGTCTTTCGCTCCTCTTCCTGAGCTTACGGATGTCACGGATACTGCGAGCATATATATTCCTGAAAAGTCGCGAAACAGCCTTTACGGCTACATCCAGGACGAGTGGCGATTTTCCGACAATTGGGAGCTGACGCTGGGAGCACGCTACGATCATTACTCCGATTTCGGTGGCACCTTCAATCCGAGAGCAGCCTTGGTTTGGACAACGACTCCAGAACTTACGGCCAAGCTCCTTTATGGACGCGCTTTTCGTTCGCCGACCTTCGCGGAGCTCTACACCATGAATAACCCCATCAACATCGGCAACCCGAACCTGGATCCGGAACTCATCGATGTCTACGAACTTGCCTGGCTATACCAGTTCACGTCCGCATGGCATGCGGGCCTTAATCTGTTTCATTATGAAGTCAGCGATCTCATCAATTTCGTAAGAGATCCAATCGGCACCGTCACAGCTCAGAACTCCGGAACCCAAACCGCGAATGGTTTTGAGTTTGAGACTAAATTCAGGCCGCATCGGAATTTTTTCATCACGGGGAACTATTCTTTCGCGAAGACGAAAGATGAAAACAGTGGAAAGCCCGCTGGCGACTATCCCAATCACCAGCTTTATCTTCGCGATGACTGGGTATTTGCACCGAATTGGACCTGGAGCAATCAGCTCAACTGGGTGGGCGCACAGGACCGTACGCCCTCGGATCCGCGCGCCGCGCTCAATAGCTACGCCCGAGTGGATGTCATCTTGCGACGCTCGGGCGTTTTCAGGAAATTCGACTTTACGGCATCCATCCGCAATGTGTTTGATGCCGACATAAGGGAGCCGAGTAGCGGCCCGGGTCCAACTGCAACGACTGCCGCGATACCTCACGATTTACCTCAGGCCGGCCGCAGCATCTACACGGAGGTATCGTACAATTTCTAGAAAGCGAGCCCGTTTTCGGGCGGTTTTCATATATTCCGTTCTCTCCATCTGCTCGATGCAGCTCGCCGGAGCGGCAGAGGAACGGTTTAGTGCCGAAGAAGTGAAGTCGGCATTCCTGTTGAACTTCGGCAGATTCGTCGAATGGCCGAGTCACTCGTTTCAGAAGGCCCCGGATCGATTCAACATCTGCATTATCGGTGAAGACCCGTTGGGAGATAAGCTCGACGCGATCATACGCGATCAGAAAGTGA
>MEPR01000015.1:4241-5406 GCA_001769835.1 Bdellovibrionales bacterium GWB1_55_8 | reverse complement strand
TTGAGCAACCCTGTCAATGTCGTAGCGCCTGTTCCGCCATTGCTTACGGCGAGTGTTGAAGAGCTTGTGATAAAACTGGAAGTAGCGGTGGCCCAGTCGGTCAGGTCGGAACTGGAGAGCGTGACCGCGCCGGTCCTTCCTGCGACAGTGCTTACCGGAGCGGAAGAGGGCGTCTGCCAGCTGGCAACGCCGCTCGCATCTGAAGTCAGTACTTTTCCGTCACCCTGATTGCCATCCACTATTTTAAGCGTGGTGCCAGATGTTCCGATTACATCAAGTTTCGTACCGGGGTTGGTTGTGCCAATTCCGACGTTGCCGGACGCATCGATGCGTAGTCGTTCGTAAGCATCCGAAAAACCGCCAGTATAAAATCTCTGTTCTCCGGAGCTTGTTACAAAAGAGCTTCCGCCTGCGCCATTGTGATACAGAACAAAACCATTGGCCTTATTCGCTCCGGAGGAACTATATCCACTGCTCCATTTTCTGAGATAAGTTCCGGCGCTGCCCAGCTGAATCTGGGATCCCGCCGCCGTTCCCGCGTTTGAGTTGATTACTAATAGCCCCGACGGACTATTGGAGTTCGTTGCTACATGCAAGGCATCTGAAGGACTCATTGTTCCAATGCCGACGTTGCCGGAACTACTGACAAGAAAGCGGCTTACGCCACCCACCTGCAAATTCATCAATCTGTTGTTTGCCCCTGGAGCGCTAGTCTCAGTTATATTCATCAGAAGACCAGTATAGCTGCCAGAAGCCGTGCCACTTTGATTGATAGTAGGAACGATTTGAATTGGATAAAAGTTAGATGTACCGGAATCGGGATTAAAGGTGCCTGCAAGGTGCAACGGGGTGACGTCAGTACCATCGGTTCGGCGGTAGGCGCCTCCATTGTTCCCATTCAGAGCAATCCCCTTAGATGCCCCGAGTGGTGTTTGAAAAGAAAAGCCCGTAAAGACATCCTGGGGGTTGGTAAGAATCAGTCCAGAGGAGGAATTTCCCGAGTAGATCACACTAGTCGAAGTCTGGATCGATCCCGCAACGTCAAGCGCTTGTGCGGGCGTCGTCGTCCCAATCCCCACATTCCCGGCAGTATAATAAGCATTCGCGCCATCCAGGCTCCACGGACTTGCGCCTGCCGGACCTGTCGCCCCGGTTTCACCTGTGG
>MEPR01000015.1:0-4200 GCA_001769835.1 Bdellovibrionales bacterium GWB1_55_8 | reverse complement strand
GTGGCTCCCGCAACTCCCGCGATCCCTTGAAGACCCTGTGGACCCGTTGGTCCTGCATCACCCGTCGGACCGGTAGGCCCGGCCACGCCCGCATCTCCTGGAGCGCCCTGCGGACCGGTCGGTCCAGTCGGGCCTTGAATGCCCGAACCGCCATCGGCCCAGGAAAAAGTGACGCCATCGGCGGTATACAGAAATTTTCCGGCGGCAGCTCCCGCTACAGTAGAAGCATCATTCACCTGAAGGAACTGGCTGGGTGAAAGTCCCTGAAGTGTGTCCGCCACTTGAGCGTGAGGCGTTCCATTGATCGGCTGATCCGGCGAAAGCACGGTCGGGATTCCGGTGGTTTGCGGAGTCACAGTCACGCGTAGTTTGCGAATATCGCCTGCTGCGGGCGTGTAACAGGGAAACGATCCCCGATTGGCGAACACGGTCGCCATGGAATGGCCTGGGTCACTCGCTGTGCGTTTTTCGGCGCCGATCGGGGAGCCCACTTGTACCGCAAAAACACCATAGCTGCTATGGACGTCGATCTCGCTTTGTTGCTCTTCGTAAAGAAGGCAGGTGCCGCTTGGATCGAAAATCGCAAGCGTCAGATCGAGCACGTCTCGAAGAGGAGCGGTTCCGCTCGCGTTGAAAAATCGTCCCTGGTACGTGAATGATTGGGATGAGTCCGCGGGAAAAACAGCAGCTGCAAAAAATTGAATCAGAACAAATGCGAAAATTGAGTACTTTAATGATGGTTTCGAATACCCCATAGTTTTACCTACGTGCGACGCCGCTGGCGAGAATGGATATAGTAATTTTCGCATGAATAGAGCGAGACGGCAAATTGCGCGAGCGCGCGTGTCTGATGTGACTCAGACAACTTCAAAGATTGACGGCTCCTGAGTTGCTGAGAGAGCCATACGTCAGTGCCGCGCCATGAAGGTTGAGAGTGCTCCCTGCTGAAAGCGTCAAGGTGCCCCCGATGGAGATGCTGTAGCTGCCACCCGGATCAGGCATATTCCAGGGAGTCGGTCCGGCCATGCTGACCAAAGAGACGTTTCCGCTCGCGTTCAATGATCCCGTGCAATTCAGCGTACCGTAGTAGCCTTTTAAAGTGACGTCGTTGTACAAGGCAGACCCCGGTGTGATGGTCACTGTTTTGTTGTTCGCGTAAAGAATCAGCGTGGAGCCGCCGGCCCCGACGGTTCCAGACGTAACGGTGTAGTTGCCTTGGACCAGAAGGGTACCGCTGATTGAAACATTATTCGCACCGGCCGCGATCGTCAGATGAGGCATGGGCGCGGCCGCTCCTCCACCCGTGATCGTCTGCCCGCTCGCATTGCCCGTGATCTCAACGATTGACGTTCCTATGTAGCCATTTCCCGTAATGGTGACGTTTCCGGCAACGGAGAGGGTGCCGGAGTTGATGGCGTTATTGGTTGATACCGGGTCTCCCAGTGTGAGGTCGCCGCCAATCTTCATTGTTCCTGAACTCAGGTCATAATTCGCATACGTTCCATGAAATTTCACGTTCCCGTAAGTCGCTGCTCCTGGAGTGATGGTTCGCGATGTACCAGCGGCGAAGACCAAGGTGGAGCCCGTTACATTGAATGTGCCTACCGAGGAAAGCTGATAGTTTCCGACGACGGTGATTGTTCCACTCAAGGTGACCGGGTTTGCACCTGCTGTGATATTCAGGTTTGGCAGAGGCGCAGTGCCAGCTCCCGTGATCGTTTGTCCAGCAGCATTTCCTGTGAGCTGAATGACAGCGGAGCCGACGTTCCCGTATCCAGCGACGTTCACGTTTCCAGTGACGGCCAGAGTTCCTGAGTTGATGCCCTGGTTGCCGCCTGATTGATCTCCGATGGTCAGGTTTCCGCCGATATTCATAGTCCCTGAATTCAGGTTGTAGGTGCCGTAGGTTCCCTGAAATTTGACGTCATTGTAAGTCACCGTGCCCGGAACAATGGAGCGGGTGTTGCCTCCCGCAAATACCAGCGTGGAGCCAGCCGTATTCAAGGTTCCTACCGACGAAAGTTGAAAATCACCGGCGACGGTGATGATTCCGCTCAGGGTCACATTGTTTGCCCCCGCATCGATGGTCAGATTGGGGCAGGGTGCGGATCCAGCTCCCGTGATGGTTTGTCCGCCAGCGTTTCCGGTCAGCCGGATAATCGCAGTACCTACGTACCCATAGTCGGCGATCGTCACATTGCCTGAAGCCGCGATGGTTCCCGAGTTCATCGCGTAATTGCCTCCAAATGCATTACCAACCGTCAGAGTTCCGGCCACATTCATCGTGCCTGCATTCAAATTGAATCCGACCCAGGATCCGCGAAAAGTAACATGATTGTAAGTGGCCAATCCCGGCGTCACAGATGCCGTGGTTGTATTCGGTGTAAATGAAAGAGTTCCTCCATTCGAATTGAAGCTTGGATTGCCATTCACCGCATACACCACCGCACCGGTCATGGTCCAAACTCCTGAGGTTGCCTGAAAAGATCCGCCGGACAGGGTGAACTTATTCGTGACTGTCATCGCGGAATCCCCGCCTGCAAACGTCCCGCCGCTTTGAACCCATCCTTCCGATCCGATGGTAACGTCAACGCCGGAGGACTGTGTGAGGGTTCCCGTAAAATTAGGAGCGATATAAATCCCTTTTACATTCGGATTCACGTTCAGAGTGGCATTACACTTGATTCCGGTGCAGTACCGGCTGTCGAAATAGGCTCTTTGTGTACTGTTCGGTACCGCGTTTGCGAACCAGTTTCCAGGGGTGTTCCAATTCGAGTCGGCTCCCTTGCCGGTCCAGGTATACGGTCCCGGTAAACCGGGTTTCCAGAAGCTGAAGCCGGAAAAGCCGGACCCGATCGATTCCGAGGAGGTGAGCATGGCGAATGCCAGGAATAGAAGTCTCATTCGCACCTTCTTCAGTACCCTGCGGCCCATGCTGCATAGACATCGGCGCCCATGACCACAAAGGTGTACATGGTGTGCTTGCTTGCGGTGGTAGGACCGTGATCCGGGGGAAGATGCATCGTCAGGCCGGTGGTTCCAGCGTCTGAATAGGCGGTGAAGCTGCAAGTGGCGGCGGTCGCGCCTTTCACTGCGAACATGTAAGTGGCACCGTCCATCATATTGTGCAGAGTAAACGCCTGACAATCCAGGTCCGTGTGCTGAAGGTTACCTGTCGCGAAATCGACGGTCGTCGTCGCATTAGCAGTTGCGGGCTTGCCCACGATGGCACCGCTCACATCAAGTCGTCCACGAGGGGCGGTGGTGCCTATACCGACGTTGCCGGTCGTGGTGAGGGTCATAGCCGTTGAGTTGTTCGGCTTCAGCGTAATTCCGCGTCCCAAACCCACCACATCCATTGTTCCAGTACTGGTTCCTGATATCTGTCCGATCTCATCTCCGGAAGCGCCACCATGCTTCAATTTCACACTTACCGATCCGCTTGCGTCTTGCTTATGAGCAACGATGACATCGGAAGTTCCGCCCATCAAAGTGTCTTTGAAGTAAGCCGCGGTACCGGTTGAGCTCTCGACTTCAAGTTTTTGCGTCGGACTCGTCATCCCTATCCCGACATTGCCGCTGTTATTGATGTACAGCCAATTCGTACGACTCGCCATGTTCGACGCTGTATACCGTCCGAAATCAAAAGCACCATCTGATGGCGTCGTCATATAGGTGGTGCTCCCGGAAAAACCAAGACTGGAAAAATATCCATTTCCTCCTGACCCGGTCAGTCCGCCATCGTAGAGCAGCAGCTTTGCCGTGCTCATGGCATTACTGAGAGATAGTTTTGAATTGGGACTTGTCGTTCCGATCCCAACGTTTCCACTCGCATAGCTGATTCCACCTGTGGCATCTGCCCATTGTGAATTTGGAATGGCGCCTCCGTCTACCAACTGGCCCAATCCATTCCACGCCGCCAGATGACCATCGGATACAGCGCCCGATTTTTCCGCACCGTTTGTGATGCCATAACCCGCGAGTGTTGTCGGCGTGGAAGTGATCGAGCTCCAAGCCTGGTTGTGTGAAGCGGCGGCAAAGGTGCTTGGCGCAGGCCCATCGATCAGCTGACCTAACGCATTCCAGCTTGCCAGGTTTCCGTCCGTTGATGCGCCCGAAGGTGCGACATAATCCGTTCCTGCAGTCGCTGCGGTGAATGCGGATGTTCCGTTCCCTTTGAGCAACCCTGTCAATGTCGTA
>MEPR01000014.1 GCA_001769835.1 Bdellovibrionales bacterium GWB1_55_8 | reverse complement strand
TTTGAATTACCTGAACGGAACCTCTCTGGTGAATCCACACATGAAGCTGCTTTACAAGCTTCCGGACATGGAGCAGCAGGCCGTGGAGCGGGTGAGTCAGGACATCCCCGAGATCCCTTCCGCCACGGAGCCTCATCCGCATACGATGAAGCTCGGGGAGTTCATCGCGCATTCCCATCTCTTTGGTCGCGTGAAGGCCGGGGTCTGGCTGAAGAAGGGCTTTTCGCGGGTTCACGAGGGCGTCCTCAATGACCTTGTCAAAGGCGGAATCAAGAAGGGCCTGTTTGAGAAGTCCGTGGACGCGCTGACCGAGTCTGATTTCAAGGAACTTTTCATCGCGCTTCAGAACATGAAGCTGATGGCGCCTTCCACGCGTTCAGTGCTCTCGATCGGCGAAGAGTCGCTCGCCAAAAGTATCGGACGAATCGGTACGGTGGATTTTTTCTCGGTGGTTTCCCGCAAGCCGACCATCTGCGATTTCAAACCCGTGCAGGTGGAAGTGGCGGTGGCACGTCTGGAAGATCGAGCGGTCGAGCCGGATTCCTCGGTCCAGGTGCTCCGGTTTGCCAATCGCGTGCCTCTTCAGTTTGACAAAGCGGCCTGCGCGATCGTGCAGTCGATCAACTCGGTGAACTGGCGAGCTTACGGAATCGCCCAGCCCAAAGGCGGCTTGCCAATCGGACCTTACATCATCGCGGTCAGCGTGGTGTCGCCTTTCATTAAATTCAAGAATGCCTCGAAAGAGACGATCGACGCCTCTGATGAGCTCGTCGAGGAGATCCGACGGGCGCTGATTCAGGCAGGACAGCGGCTTTCGAAGCATCTCAGAAAAGAAACCAAAGCCAGCGAACTTGAGGAAAAGATCCGCCACATCGAGCAGTTCGGCCCGATTCTGGTCGAAGGTCTGGTGGACATCGCCAAAGCCTCCGCGGCTCGGAAGAAGAAGGCTGAGGAAGGGCTGATGAAAATCCTGGGCCGCGACACGAGCGCTGCGCAGCAGGAACTCGATGTGGCTCACGCCAAGCTGGAAGCGCAGCAGGCAGCCAAGCAACTTGAAATGAATGATTTGGAAAATGATTTGGAATCGGAGGCAGGTGTCTGATGGCCCGCACGGAAGAAACAATCCCGAAGATGAGTAAAGATTTGTGCAGCCGCTTGCTTGCGGACCTGGAGCGCGCGAAGCGTCCTGTCCTTTACGCAACCAAGTGCTCACTCGATAACGCGCTCTATAACCACAAGGTCGGCTATCTGACGCCGGGGCCGAAGAAAGTCGCCACGGAGCTGAATGTCAGTTCCGTGAAAAAGATGTCCCGCGCTATCTTCATGCTGCGAATCCTGCTCCGTAACATCGAGACAGGTGCGGTGAACACGAAGCGCGAACTTTACTACATTAGTAAAGGTGAGACGAAGCACCACCCGGATCTGAAGCCACTGGATTTTCAGGACCAGAGCGAATCCGATGACACGATCGATTTCATTTGTGAGCTTCTCGAGTGCTACCGCGAAGAGGTGAATTGCTACGCGAACGATCGCGGAGGTCAGACCTATTCCCAGCAGCTGGTGGTCACTGAAACCCTTCCGGACGGCGATAAGGCCGTCATTGATCTCTCGAAACTGGGAACTTCACCTTTCCAACCGAAGAACCGGCCCCAAAGCCTGAAGCTTTCGATGAAAAAGCCGATCGACTTCGGATTGATCGTTGAATCGGAAGGTACGGCCAACACGCTCGTGGCCAATGGTTTCACGAAGCGGCACAACTGCATCCTGATGGGCGCGCAGGGGGTTCCCTCGAATGCGGTTCGCGGCTGGTGCAAGCTCATCCAGGATCAGCTCAAGATTCCGTTGTACTTTTTCGGAGACCTTGACGCGTACACGATGCAAAACATTTTCCGAACTTTGAAAGCGGGTTCGGCGGCGAGTCTGATCCGGAACTCCGATTACAGTGCGCCCGACGTGAAGTTCCTCGGCGTGCTGCCGGAAGACATCAAAAAATACGATTTGAACGATTATCCCGTTAAGGAGAACGATGCTCAGGAAGTTCGCGCACTCAAAAAAGCGCAGGACGCGCTGAAAAACGATCCCTTCTTTCACGATAAGCGGAACAAGGGTCTGGCCCAAATTCTCAAGTGGCTGCTCGAAAACAAGCGCCGCTGCGAACAGCAGGCCTACTTCACCGTGGATCCGCGCGATCCGACGATGCCCGAAAAGATCATCGTGGAGAAGATCAAGCGCGGAAACTTCGTCTGAGGCATTGACATAGGCTGCCCGGCGTGAAAATCCTGAACCATAACCAGGCAGGTTATGGGGGGTATTCATGTCGTTCCGTCTTACGTTTTTGCTGGGTCTTCTTTCGGTTTTGCATGCAGGCAGCGCTTACGCGTTGCCGCACCCGGGCGGAGTCCCGAATCTTTCCCAGGCCGAATGGAGCAGGATCCCCGCCACCGAAATCAGGGCCTCGGCCGCTGTTGATTTCACCGCCATTATCGCGCTCAGCAATTGTTCCGGTGGTTTGGTGCGTTTCGAGGGCTCTCTCAGTACGGATCCCGCCATGGTGCTGACTAATGGCCATTGCCTCGATGAAGGTTTCCTCAGTCCAGGAACGGTCATGGTGAATCGCCCCGTATTCCGCTCGCTTCGCCTTTTGAGGAGCGATGGGAAAGCAAGCCTTGGCAGCTTGAGGGCCGCACGCGTGATCTACGCCACGATGACCAAAACGGACATGGCCCTGTACGGGTTGCAGGAAACTTACGACGACATCGAAAAGAATTATGGTGTTCGCGCGCTGACGCTGTCTTCCCGACACCCCGTGGCGGGCCGGCAGATCACGATCCCGTCCGGCTACTGGAAAAAGATCTATCAGTGCTCGATTGATCGTTTTGTTCACGAACTTCGCGAAGACAAATGGACCTGGAGCGACTCGATTCTTTACAAGCAGCCCGGATGCGCCACGATTGGCGGCACTTCCGGATCACCGATCATCGACACGGAAACGTATGAGGTGATCGGGGTCAATAATACCGGCAACGACACCGGCGGCCGGTGCACGATGAACAATCCTTGCGAAGTGGACGAAGACGGCAACGTGACCGTCACCCGCAAGGCGTCCTACGGTCAGGAAGTTTACTGGATCTATGGCTGTCTGAACTCCAGGAATGAGCTTCAGCTGGATAAACCCGGCTGTCAGCTCCCGTCCGGGCGTTAAGAATTTACGCGATGGGTCGGGGGCTTGTGGCTCTGGAACTGTAAAAGGTCTTAGGTTCTAGCCATCTACGAATATTTGAGTCTTCCGGGTTCGCGTGAACGTTGACGAAGCCGGCCTTAAGCCCCTTGGTCCATGATGAGGTCTTCGCAAAAATCTTGTGGACTGACGCAGCAGCCCGCCCGGTGCTATCATGGTATGAACGGGACCCACACGGGGCGGGCACAACGTGGACAGCACAGACTTCACAGCAGCAAAACACACCATCATCGTAAGCGACCTGCACCTCGCTGACGCTGAACCGCCGCATCCGGGCAACCCGCTTTGGAAACGTTTTAAGCGGCGTCGGCATTTCGTGGACCGCAGTTTCAAGGCCTTTCTCGAACATATCGACAAAGAAGCGGGCGCCCCGGTTGAACTTGTTTTCAATGGCGACATTTTCGATTTCGATTCCGTGATGAAGATCCCTCGCGGGGTGCAGGTGAGCTGGCTTGAGCAGAGAAGAGGTCTGGCGGCCGAGGAGCCCAAGTCGCGGTTCAAATTCGGCGTAATCCTCGATGATCATCATATCTGGGTAGGAGCGCTCCGCGATTTTCTTCTGAAGGGTCATCGGGCGGTCTTTATCATCGGCAACCACGACATGGAGTTGTACTGGCCATCGGTTCAGCAGGATCTTTTGACTCGTCTGAATCTGCCCGAGGACAAACGGGAAAACGTCCGCTTCTGCGAATGGTTCTATCTCAGCAACCAGGACACTCTCATTGAACACGGGGCGCAGTACGATGCCTACTGCATGGCCTCAAATCCCATTCATCCGCTGATTAAAAAAGGTTCGAAAGTGTTCGTGAGGTTGCCGTTCGGTAATCTGGCCGGGAAATACATGTTAAACGGCATGGGCCTGATGAATCCGCACGTCGACAGCAGCTTCATCAAGGGGTCCGTCCGGGAGTACTTCGTTTTCTACTACCGCTACATCATGCGGACGCAGCCATTGCTTCTCTGGACCTGGTTCTGGGGAGCCATGGCGACTTTGGCGGTTTCGCTCGGGGACGGCCTCCTGCCGGCCATGCGCGACCCGCTGATGACTCCTTCGCGGGTCGCGGATATCGCTGCCAAATCCAATGCGACACCGATGATGGTCTGGTCGCTTCGTGAGCTGCATGTGCATCCGGCGATTTTCAGTCCGATGAAAATCCTCCGTGAGCTCTGGTTGGACCGTGCGATTCTCCTGGTTTTGATCGTGCTGGTGAGTTTTCAGTTCTTTTCGACCCTGAATGTCTTTGTGAGCGTTTCCGCTTGGTGGTTTTTCATCCCGGTGGGAGTCCTGCTTCCCGTTTTCATTTCTTATGCGCATTCGGTGGAGTCGGAACTGGATAAAACGCAGAAGGTTTCGATGAATATGGCCCCACTCAGTGCGAGCATCGCGAAAGTTCGCAGAGTGATCCATGGGCACATCCATCGTGAACGCCACGCCTGGTTCGAAGATGTGGAGTACCTGAATACAGGTACCTGGTCACCGGCTTTCAAAGACCCGGAATGCACTCTGCGCTACGGAAGAAAATGTTTTGCGTGGATCAGAACCGCCGAGGATGGTACGCGCAGCGCGCAGCTTTTTGAGTGGAAGGATACCTGCGTCGAGTTGATCGAAGCGGAAGCCAGAGAGACCACGCAGCTCGAGACCGTGAACGCTGTGGGCGAGGCCTGAAATCGCGGAGACGTTTGCTGTGGCGTCGTGTTTGCACCGCCAGGAGCCAAATGGCATTTCACCCGCGTTCAATCCGGCTGGCTGTTTCGCTCGTGCTCCTGGCCATCAGCCTGACAGGGGGACAGGCATCAGCGCAGGGCAATCGCGGGCCGCACGGTGGGGAACTCGTCAGTGACGCCGGCGATCTGTTTGAAGTCTCGGTGAACCCCTCAGGCAGGCAGGTGGACGTCTACGCGCTTCAGTCTGTCGCCGGGCCGCCGCGAAACCTGTCGATCACTCTGTTCTCGTTTCCGGGTTTCGAGGAAACTGTTGAGTTGCAGACAACGAAACTGCCGCGTGAATCGCTGCCGCATTACCAGGGGCAGCTTTCCTTTCTCAACAGTAATTTTATGGGATTTGAACTCAGTTTTCAGTTTCAAGGCGGTGGGACGCGTCTGGTTCGATCCATGAAAGGGGAATTCAATGCCGAAGATCGCGCTGGTTACGGGAGCTAATCGTGGCATCGGTTTCGAGGTTTGCAGGCAGCTCTCCAAGCGTGGTTGCCGGGTGATCTTAGGCGCAAGAAATCCGGAAAAGGGGAGAGCTGCGGAGGAGAAGCTCCGTGCAGAAGGCGGCGAGGTCACGTTTCATCCGCTCGATGTGACGAGCGAGGAAAGCATTCAACA
>MEPR01000013.1 GCA_001769835.1 Bdellovibrionales bacterium GWB1_55_8 | reverse complement strand
CCCAGGAAGGCTTTCCACATAACTCACGCCGCTGAGCGAGTTCATCACCCGGGTCGAAACATCGACGGCACCCTGCAGCGTCTTCTGGTGAGTGTTAAATAGTTTTCCGTAATTCTGCATGTAGTACTCACCAGACTCGGGATCCCTGAAATGCGAGACGACATGCGCGCCCGACTTCTGCGCTGTGTCTCCAGCCAAGCCCGTATGGGTTCCGACATTCTGGAAACCGAGCGCACGCGCCATCTCGGCGAGATAGGAGCTGATGTCCCTGCAAACCCCGCCGTTGGTTCCGCTGGTTCGCAAATTATTGAAGAGCTGATCCATGGAAGTCTTTTGACCGAAGGCATTGGAATCGGCGACGCCATGGTCATAGCCTTTCGCCAGATCGACCCCAAGCCGATTCAGGAATACCAGTTTTTCATCACGCGTCAGTTTCGACGCGTGCTTGCGAACAATCGAGATGGCATCCTGAAAATTCGCAGCGGCGGGAAAATCGGCCAACGGAACAAAATTCACGACGGGAAAGACGCCTGGACCAAACGTCGGCCAAATCGCCGGGCCATCTGTGATCCATCCGGGTAAGCCAGAAGGAGCCGGGGCAGGTGTTTCTGAACTGGTGACCTGGACCTGCACAGGCTGTATCCCGCGACTCGCGGCAAGCAGATTCCCGAGAACGCCCATGGGGGTCACATAATCCGGCGGACTGTTCACCGCCGACACGGAGATCGACTTTTTATCGCTTCGAATGTCGAAAAGAAATATTCCATCAAAGACGCGGTTCGAAGTTTTCGCCGGTTCTTTGATACGTGGAGTGACACGTTGAGTAATTTTAACGATCGCGTCGTTATAGGATTCGGCCGCTTCGAGAGCCTGGACTTCCGCTCGGTTGCACGCTTCGCAGGCATCCCCTGCGGAACGTGCCAATAAAGGCCAGCCGCTGAGTGCCACCAGGATTAAGGGCGCAGCAATGCAAATGAAACGCGAAAATCTCACATCTACTAATCGGATTTATTCGGTAAATTATTTAGGCGTCAAATCACTGCTTCACGCGATCAGTATTCGGAGGCGGCGTGAAATGGAACAGGCTGTCCTCGAGAGAAACCCCGAGCTCAACTTCGGTGAGTACGATCTCGGCACGATTCCCATCTCGATGTTCCAGAACGATTTTCCGGAGCACGAAACGCACTGGATCAACATCCACGGTTGCGCGAGCAACGGTGCCGGCGGTCCCCTTTTTCGGAAAAAGACGAAAGGAAGCCGGCCCCAGCCGCTCTATTTTCATCCCTTTGGCCGCCGAAAACGCCCCCGAGAGGAGCGTCTGGGCAAGCGGTGACTGAATTTTGGAAGCCTTCTGCTCAATCAGCTGCCCGGGCTCCGTCTCGTCAAAAGGCGGCGTATAGGACCAGATCATGTTTCCGTCGCTCACAAGGAGGTGAGGCTCGGGTTTCTGCGTGTCCCATCGGAATTTTTTCGGCCGCTTGAAAAGAATCACCCCACTCGTGGTTTCCTTGTTCTTCGTCGCGGCGGACTCATTTATCTGGGAGAACCGGGCGCGGACGGTCTTGCCCTTGGTGTAATTTTCCTCGACCTTCTTGAGCTGCTCCGGGAGCGACGTACCCGCAGCCTTGGCTGCATGGATCTTGTCAGGAACCGAAATCATCATGATCAGGAAAGCCACGACCGCGAGCGTCAGCGCGCAAATCAGGCCCTTACAACTTTTGAAATCGGAATGCTTGTACTTCATTTCATCTCGATTGAAACCATCTTCGAGACGCCGGGTTCCTCCATCGTCACCCCATAGAGCGTGTCATTGAGCTCCATCGTTTTCTTGTTGTGGGTGATCAGGATGAACTGACTCTTGGCCGCCATCTCTCTCAATAGAGCATTAAACTTACCAATGTTGGCATCGTCAAGAGGCGCATCCACTTCGTCAAGGACGCAGAAAGGAGACGGCTTGACCATGAAGATCGCGAAAATCAGCGAAACCGCGGTAAGGGCCTTTTCGCCGCCGGACAGCAAGCCGATGTTGACGACTTTCTTCCCGGGCGGCTGCGCGAGAATGTCGACGCCGGCATCCAGAATGTCGGAACTGCCTTCTGGATAAACGAGCGAGAGCTTCGCCATGCCGCCGCCGAAAATGATCGGGAAGAGACGCTCGAAGCGATCAGCGATCGCGTCAAACGCCTTCTTGAAACGCTCTTCGGACGTCTTGTTGATGTGTTCGATCGCATCCTGAAGATTTTCGATTGAGCGCTCGAGGTCCGTCTTTTCGGTAAGGAGGTAATCGTAGCGCTTCTTCAGCTCCTCGTACTCCTCAATGGCCATGACGTTCACTTCGCCCAGACGGCGGATGCGCTCACGCAGACGTTCCACCTCTTCACCCAGGGCCTGCTCTTCTTCAGCGGTCATTTCGGCCGTGACCACTGGCTCCGTCATCTCTTCCTGAATCGGAGAGGTGACCGGACGTTCCAGACAGCCGGGGCCGTACTTCTCTTCCAGATTCTGCACCAGGTGGAGAAGATCGGAATTCAGCTTTTCAAATTCCAGCGCGAGCTGGTTGGCATCGGCTGTCTTGTGGTCGCCGAGTTTGTGAAGCTCCTTGATCCGCTCGAGTGCGCCGTTCAGCTTCGCGCTCGACTCTTCCATCCGGTTGCGGACACCTGAGAGCTCCTCGCGGGAGATACCCACGGCAACCGTAAGTTCCTCGATGCGGGTCGCGAGCTCGGATTCGCCGCCCGTGAACTGCTCGCGCTCCTGCATGGCACGTTCAACCGTGCGCTGAATATCCGTCACCCGGCGTTCGCGGCTCGCCACCACGCCACGCACGGATTCGAGTTCGCGCTTGATGCTCGTCAAACGCTCGCGAAGCGAAACCTCCGTCATCTTTGCCGTCTGAAGGGCTTCTTCCTGTTCGCGAAGCGCCTGTTCGCGGGTAGAAAGCTCGGCCTCTCCCGCCGCGATCTTTTCTTCCAGATCGGTACGCGCGCCGACAATCTGGGACACGCGGTCCTGAATGGACTCGCGTTCCGCGCGCGCCTGCTCTTCTGAGCGTTTCAAGGATTCGGTCTCGCGGGAGAACGACTGAAGCTGTCCTTCGATTTCGCGCACCGTACGGTTAGCCTGATGTAAATCCCTCTCAAGACCCGCCGACTGCACGTCGCAGGTCTGAAGCTCCGTTTTCAGGCCGGCCAGTGTTTCACGAACGGCGTTCAAGTCGCTCAGTGCCGCTGCTGCCGCTGTTTCCGTTTCCGCAGCACGCGTTTCGGCCTGCGCGGCCTGAGCCTGCAATTCGGCAATGGCCCGCTTGCGACGCAGCTGGGTGGAGCTGCTGTCGTTCTCAGTGCTTCCACCACGGAGAACATAGCCTGATTCAACCGCATCGAGCGTGCTTCCATCCAGGCTGACCAACGACCAGAACCCGAGCTGGGCGGCCCCGCCATCAGAGATGAAATTCGCGACACAATCAAAAGACCGGACCACGATGACGTTCGCCAGAATGGCTGAAGCCATTTCGCGAAGATTGGAAGCCATTTGCGGGTTCACGGAAACGAATTGCGACAACTCGCCGACAACATCGAATCCCGCGTCTTCCAGAATGCCACGAAGCTGCTGGGAGTTCCCTTTCAGCTGCTGCACCATTCCGCCGACCTGAATGGCCACACGACCCTGCTTGTCGTCGCGAATACGAGCGAGAGCCGAAGCGGCAACCTGCGGATCATCGGCAAGGAGACTTTCCAGGCGGCTCTCAAGCCAGCCGGCCACGGCAGCGTCAAATCCATTGGAAACTTCAAGTGCATCTGCCAAGGTCAGAAGCTTGTCGCTCATACCGTTGGCGTCGGCCCACTCAAGAGCGGCCTTCGGTCCATCGGCGAGACCCTCGTGAGCGGAAGAAAGCTCTTCCAAGCTCTGAACCCGTGATTTGAGCTGCATGAGCTCGCGAGAGGAGTCTTCCCGCGCCTTTTCAAGGTGCTTCAGGCCTTCTTCTTTCGAACGAAGGTCAGTGCTGCGCTGCTGAAGTTCCTCTGCGATTCCATCGCGACGAGCGCGCAATGATTCCAGGGTTTCCGTCGTACGTCCGAGATCTTCGCGCGCCTGCGTAAGGCGTGCGTTCAGCTCCTCGGTCTGCGCCAGCAGTTTCTCAGACTGTGCCTGGATGGATTCCACTTTGGCCGCTAAAGAGGCATCGCGCGAGGAAAGATCGGAACTCTGGGTCACGCCTGTCATCAATTCGCGCTTGGCCGCATCGAGTGAATGCCTGGCAAGCTCCGCTGCGCGGCGGGTCTCCTGGACTTCCAGGTCCTGCTCACGGGAACTGCCGTTTGCCGCATCATAAGAAGCCGCGAGTTCTTCAAGTTCGGATTCCTGGCTGACCATCCGCTCTTTGTCTTCGGTCAAAGACGCCAGCAAGTCCTGCTTCTCGCCTTCGAGGGCCTCAAGCTGGCTGGCCAGGTCGCCCTGTCTGCGCCTGGAAAGATCCAGCGCACTGCGGTCGCGGCTCAACTCATCGGAAAGCTGCTGAATTCCGGCCTGAAGTTCCTCGAGTCGTTTTCCAAGAGTGACCTGGTCCACGCGATCAATTTCGATCGAGTTTTCAGAAATCTGAAGCTCGGCGCGAAGGCCGACAAGCTCCTGCTCCAAGGCGGTCTTCTTGCCCTGAACCGATTCGAGCCGCTGACGCATGACGAGGCTCTTACGGCGGCCCCAGGTCATTTCCTTGTCGAGCAGTTCTTCTTTGTATTTCTTGTAAGAGCGGGCCTTCTGCGCCTGACGTTCAAGAGAAGCAAGACTGCGCTCGATTTCCTGAATGACGTCGGTCAGGCGGGAAAGGTTCGACTGGGTCGCTTCCATTTTGCGAAGGGACTCTTTTTTCCGCGCTTTGTATTTGGCGATCCCGGCGGCCTCTTCGATGAGAAGACGGCGCTCTTCGGGCTTCGAGTTCACGATCTTGCCGATCTGGCCCTGCTCGATCACGGAGTAGCCCTTGGCGCCAACACCGGTATCCATGAAAAGTTCCTGAATGTCTTTCAGGCGCGCGGAAATACCATTGATAAAATATTCGCCCTCGCCCGTGCGATAGAGCCGGCGAGTGACGGAAATTTCCTTCGTCTTGGGTTTGCCTTGAACCGGAGCGGGGAGTTCCCCACTGGCTGAGGCACCGGCAGGCGCCGTCTCGGGATCGACAAGTTCGGTTTCCATGACGAGGGTCGCCTCGGCCATTCCGAGCGCGGAATACTTGGAGCTACCGTTGAAAATCAGGTCATCGCTGCTCGTGCCGCGCATGTGCTTATAGGACTGCTCGCCCATCACCCAGAAGAACGCGTCGACGATGTTCGACTTGCCGCAGCCGTTCGGGCCGACGATGCCTGTAATGCCATGATCGAAGTGGACCACGGTCTTGTCTTTGAACGATTTAAATCCTTGAATTTCCAGACGTTTTACACGCATCGCGAGCACTACCCCCACACCAAAAAGCTTGGATCGATGCGGCTAATGTAACAACAGAACTAAAAAAGGCAAGCGGCGGGAAGGGAAAAGGAC
>MEPR01000012.1 GCA_001769835.1 Bdellovibrionales bacterium GWB1_55_8 | reverse complement strand
AAATAGAGGGGGAGCGTCTTCACCTCAGAATCAGCCTGAAAGCAGCACAAGGTGCCGGTCTTACGATCAGTTCCAAGCTCCTGGCTATTGCGGAGGTGGTCGAGTGAAGCCCCTGCAAATCACCGCCCGGATCTCGCAGCGGTTTCAGCAGGCCACGATTCGTTCGAAGATCATCGTCCTCATCATGGGAACGGTTCTTGTCGCACTTTTCCTGGCCGGTGTTGCCTTGCTGGTCGACGACGTACTACGGGAAAGGCGCCGTCTTGTCGCAAATGTCATGGGCGTCGCGCAGGTCATCAGCTCAAACAGTACTGCGGCGGTCACGTTCCGGGACAAGAACGCTTTGAACGAAATTCTGGCGTCACTTGCGAGAAGGCCTAATATTCTCATGGCGTGCGTGTACGATTCGTCGCTGAAGGTGCTGGGTTCTTTTACGCGGCCTCAGGCGCTTGCGTTTTGTCCTCCTTCGCCCAGTGACCAGGTGTACGAATTTTCATGGGACAATTTCACCGTTTCCGAGCCCATCCTGCTTGAGAATACGCGAATCGGGACTTTGCTGATCATCTCGGATCTTCGCGAAATGAGGGAGGCGGTGTTGGTTCATGCGCTGATAACTCTTTTCACGATTTTTCTGGCGGCGCTGGCGGCTTTTTGGCTCTCGCGAAGGATCGAGCACTTTGTTTCGGATCCGCTGCATGAGTTGGCCAGAACAGCGCGGGTTATCTCGGAGAAGGGGGACTATTCAATTCGAGCGGAAAAGGCCAGCGATGCCGAAATGTCGCTCCTGATCGAAGCTTTCAATCACATGCTGGCCCGAGTGGAGGAGCAGAATCAGGAGCACGAACGTCTGCTTCAGGAGGCTCAGAATGCGGTCAGGGTCCGCGATGAATTCCTCTCGATAGCCTCGCACGAACTGAGAACGCCGCTCACTTCATTGCGAGGTGGAATGGAGCTCATTCACAGACTTGTCGATAAAGATCTTATATCCACCTACCCGAGGCAGCGTCTTCTTAAACTCCTTGCAACGAATGATCAGGAGTTCACTCGGTTTTCGAGACTTGTGGACGACCTGCTTGACGTCACTCGGATCAGTTCCGGGCATCTTACGCTGAGACCGGAGCTGGTCGATTTAAAACAGGTTGTTCACAAGGTGTTGCGTCAGCTCCAGACCGAAATCAATGTTTCGAGGTCTTCTATCGCGCTTGATCTGAAGGGTAGAGAACCGGGAATGTGGGATCGGTTCAGAATTGAGCAGGTCTTGTTGAATCTGGTGTCGAATGCGGTCAAATATGGGGGTGGTAATGCGATCACCATCGCGACACGTACAGATGAAGACTCGGCTGTGATCAGCGTGCAAGACCATGGAATCGGAATTTCAGCCAACGATCAGATAAATCTTTTTCAGCGTTTTGCAAGAGCTGCTTCGAGCAGGCATTTTGGAGGCCTTGGTCTTGGCTTATACATCTCTCGACAGATCGTGGAAGCTCATGGCGGAAAAATTCAAATTTCCAGCAGCCTCGGCGAAGGCACAACTATTACTGTGGAACTGCCTTTGCGGGTTGCGGAGCGCGACCGTGGAAGAGACTCTGCCTGAGGCAACCACCAGGCCCCGTCCAAACGATTCCTCGGACAAAGGGCAGGCTGACGGCGCGCGGACCGCGTGCTGCTTTCGCGAGCTTTTCGAGCGCCCAGGGACTCCCATCCAGCTCTCCGACCATCTCGCCGATCTCGCGATAATGGTCCTGCATTTCCTGAAAAAGTCCTATTCTTGCCTTGAGCTCCTGCTCGAGCAGGTCTTTTTTGGTAACGCCTTGCGCTTCGCGAAGCGGAATATGAACTTCGAAATCCTGACCGATTTCAGGCATCCGAAAGCTCAGTACTGACTCTGGCGTTACAGCGTGCGCGCGCTGCACGTTCTTGAACTCCGCGATTTGCGGGTTGCTCTTCAGCTGTTCGAGCGCTTCCGAAAGCACCCCTTTCGCGTAAACTGAAGCGTTTTCACCTTGTCGCGCATATTGAATCATTCTGTTCAAGGCCCATTGGGTCTCCCGGGTGCTGAGTTCGCCGACGGATTTGATTCGATTTGCGGAGTTGTGAAGACCCATGGCGAATGTGGCTACTTCCTCGAACGACATATAGCCGCCTTTCGTGTAGCTGAAGCGCGCTTCAAAAGCCGCATCTGACACGTTCTTTATGTAGCCATGGAAATGCGTGACTCTTCCGTGACCCAGTTCGTCTCTGAACTTCGCATGCAGGGCTTCGTGCAGCATGGTTTCGTCCGAGCGAACTTCCAGAAGCGACAGATGTGACATGAGCAAGGTCTTTTCACCGGGTAAAAAGGCACCATTGTAACCCGCTTCGAGGAGGCGCTGAGGGGAGTATGCCAGAAGAGTCTGGTCGAGATTTTGGTGAAGTCCTTGAGCCAGCAGGTTCAATCTGTTTCCGCGGCCCGGCTCGATTTTCAGGGCTGGAGTGCCATCGCCGAGTTCCAGCTCCGAGTAGTTGATTCCGAGACCTCCAAACAGGGACTTGGCCTCCTCGAACAGTTTCCCGCCACGCTCAGCATTTGTAAGCGCTTTCTCTCGATTGGCCCACTTCACCCAATCGTCATACTTCTGAACCCATTGCCTCTGGTCCTCGGAAATGTTCTTTGCTGCGGGCCTGACGCTTCCGGGCGATTTCGCTGGGTCTTCGAGGATCACGCCTTTGCCTGGAACTGCGCGATGCTTGAGATGGTCCTGTGCCGCGTGCTGCAGCATGACTCGATCCCATTCGCGCAGGGGCGCCTGAAGGGTCATTCCCGCGACGAAACGCGATTCGGTGATTTTTGCGAGCTTCTCCGCTATTTTGTTCCCGGCCTTGCTTTCCACCCGCTGGATCAGCCTGGAAACCCGGTCTTCGATCGAGGCATTCATGGCAGCCGGCTGAAGTACATCCAGCAGGGAGCGCCCCTCACGCGTGTGCTGAAGGACATAGCGCACCGCCGGGTTGTCGAGGGCGACCTTTTCGGCGGGTTCAGCCGATAGTGCCAAGGGAGTTCGGAGCAACAGCGCCGCTACAAGAGTTATGAACGCACAAGGACTCATCTTTTTACGTATCGGCCTGAGATTGCGATAACTTGCGCTGGTTTTTCCTTTTGACACGATGCGTCATATCTGCCATAACAAGGCCGCAATGGACTGGCTATTCAAACGCATGCCCCATCACGTGGCGTTCCTTGTGCTTGCAATCGTCTTGTTTTCAACGGGGTGTGCCTCGCGCTACCAGGTGATGAGCGATTATCGTGACCTGATCCGTGATAACCACCCGGATCGTGTCAATCGCTCCACCACGGTGCTCTTTCTGGTCGATGGGTTAAGTCATGCCGTACTCAGTCGTGAGATCACGAGGAATCCACGTGGAAACCTCGCTACTTACTTTCAGACGGCCCCCGCTGGAACCATCCCTTCGGCATTCACACTCTTTCCGAGCGAAACGTACCCGGGAATCACGACTTTACTGACCGGGCTTCCTGTCGACGAGCATGGCGTTTCAGGCAATCGCATGTTGATCGATGGACGCCAAGTGGATTTCGAACGCCCGCAACCCGCCAAGGAATTGGAGGCGCAGCTCTGGGATAAGACCGTTTTCGCGCGGCTTGCGAAGGAAAATCGGGTTGGGGTGAGTCTATCGTACAACTTCACCACCCAGGCCTCCGCAGCGCTCGGTCCCGACATTCGAGCCGGAATCGCTTACGCACGCGAGCGTTACGACCGTGTGGACGAGCGCACGTTGCGCTCATTGGAAATTCTGTTGAATCGTGCGGGAACTCACCATTGGCCGGACTTTGTTTTCGTTCATCTGGTCGGTCTCGACGCTGTTTCTCACAACCTGGGGCCAGACTCTTCCGAGGCTTCCCGCTACTTGCGATGGCTCGATGGAGCCCTCGCTCCGACGTTTATGCGTCTGCAGCTGGCGGAATCCGAGGGTCATTCCGTGCGCACCATACTGACCGCCGATCACGGGTTTGAGCCGATCACGACGTCCATTGACCTGCGAACCGCGGCCAGATTTTATCTGCGCAAATTTGATGACTATTTCACACCGGTGGTGGCTCCACGCTATGCCGCACTTCACCTGAAGACACCTCTCGCGTCGGTCGCGCTTCGTTCGGTGCTGCGCCCCCTCTCGAAACTTCCTCTTTTTGATGGAATAGCTATCCGCGATGGAGACGGGATTCGCTATGAGAGCCGTAAGGTTCGCCTGGAGATCGCCATTCGCAGCGGGAGTTGTGCCTCCTCGAATTACGAGATCTACGCGTTTGATCTGCTGAATGCGAAGGCAATTACCGGCAATTTCGTTTGCCCGGAAACGCTTGAATACGACAATCGTGGAAAGATGGAGCGTATCATCGCCTCGCAGCTTGCCGCATACTTCCATGCGAAAGGAGCTCCCGAAGCGGTGATTTTTGCCGCAGCCGGCGTGAGCTTCGTGAAAGACGGGGCCGGACAGCACGGTGGTCTGAGCGTCCGGGAAATGGAAGTTCCTCTCCTGATTCGCAATGCGCGATACGTCACGCATCGCGGTTCGGCTTTGCCGCTTCGTCGCGTGCTTTCGGATATCACTTCCGTTTCTGGCAAGGGCGCGGGATTTTCCCCTGCCGTGATTCAGGAAGGTAGTCCGACTGCGATTCCTGTTCGAAGGCAGCTCGCGTTCGGCACTCCGTCAGGCATGGACTGGCTTCGGGCTGAAATTGACCCCTCTTCGGAGGTGAAGAGGTGGGATTCCTCGGTTGAGCCCGGAATTTCGGTCGAATACCTCGAGAAGTGGAGTCGCAACTGGGGTTGGCTTGGCCAATACCAGCTGAGTTTCGCTCAATTTCGCGCAAAAAACGCGAGCCTCGCTTCCGATACGGCCTCGTCCACTCAACGATTTACTCAGCACCGTTTTGGCTTCGGACCGCTCTATCGTTTTCACGACGGTCTCGGATTTCACGTTTTACTCGGCGCTGGTCAGCATTTTTTCGCGGTCCCGGGGGAGGCCCAAGCGGCGTGGGTGCTTTCGCGCAGGTTCATCCCGCAATTGAGTATCGGATCGCCCTTCCGGCTGCTGACGCTGCCTATAGGAGATTTACAGGGACTGGCCGAGTTCACGGCGCTGTTTCCGCAGGGTTCTGAGGCAATCGCCTCACGCACCGGATACCGGGAGTCGCTGATGGTTTCCTTTGATCAGTCCGTCCGAACGTGGGATGTGCTCTCCTGGTTCGCGGGGATCGAACACGAACGGATTCCCTACCGCACAGGGCAGATGTCTCAGGTTTCCGCCAAAATCGGCGTGGGTTATCGAATCGTCTTCTGATCCTGGCAGAGAAGACACGCATTGACCGACTGTGTCAAAGGCTATATAGCTCGTCCCAAGATTTACAAAGGTTGGAGGAGAAGGTGATGCGAACTCGGGTGCTGGTCATGGTTTCGTTCATGGCGATGCTGATTTCGGTTCAGGGCCACGCTTTTGGCAAAAGAAAACCATCTTTTGAGAAGCCGGAGCAGTTTTCGAATTTCGCCTCGATGAATATCACCGGCGAGCGTGTCCTTGCTGAAATCGAAGCTCGTCGCTGGCAAGGCGAGCGCCAGAAGCTCGAAATCCGCGTGTTCGGCAGCCATATGGAACTCGATTCCCAGGCTCAGACCAGTCGCACTCCTCTGCTTTTGAAAGAGGAGGCACGGGCCTCTGACGGCAGTTTCGAAGTCCTCGTGGGCTCGAACTCGGAAGAGAAGATCGGGCTGGCGCTGTCCGATCGTTTTGAGTTCCTGGTCTTCTCTTGGAATCCCGCCACTCCGGACAGACTTCTGATCAAGGCTTACGTGGATGGCAGTTCGTCTCCAGTCGAGATCCGCTATGAGGCGCAGCCGGAAGAGAGCCGGGTGCTTCTCTGTAAAAGCCCTGGCGACGACATTCCTGAACTTTACTGGGCTCGTGTACCATTGAAACACAAAGCGCTCGCACGTTATTATACGTTATCCGGCAGCGGAACTTTCCAGTACCTCGATCAATGCTGGACTCGAGAGGGCGACATGCTGGCGATGTATCAGTATCCGTCGTGTGCGCTGGTTCTTTCAGAGGCGAGACTCCTGGTCGACCTTCGACGCGAGATCGGAATTTATTACTACTATCCCGCTTCAACCGAGCCCGCGCTGGATCGCTCTTCGCTGATCTGTATCGAACGCTAGGAATTTTTTGTCCGAGCATTTGAGTTGGTTGCGGCGCAATAAGCGCAAGCATTTTGTCGGGAATACCCTGACGCTTATCCAGCTCCTCCCTGGCTGGTTGCCCGAACAGCCGGTGGTTACATATTTAAGGGAAAATAATCGAACAACCGATAAGACGGGAGCATGAGACTCTTTAAAACGGTTTTCATTCTCCCGATCTTTTTCTCCTGTTTTCAGGCCTTTGCCCAGGAGCCGCAGGAAAACGACGCGCTCTCGCCCCAAACCGCCGCCTACATGCTGAGCGAGTTTGAAAACATCAGTGCGCGGGTGAACATGATCCTCTCGTCGCCATCAGGTGACGGTGCCTGTTCCAAATGCGACAACAGCCTTCTTGAATCCGCTAAAGACTACGAAACGAAAGGCAAGCTTCAGGAGGCGGCATGGATTTACGCAAGCCTCGGAATGAACGCGAAAGCCAATGAGCTTCTGGCCCGACTTGAAATCATCATGAGAGGGGAGCCTGTTGAGATCAAACCGCTCGGCGGGGGGGTGTCCTGCACTTACATCTTCAAATACAAGGACGGAACCAAAGCTGTTTACAAGCAGAACGAGTCAGACCAGTACAGTTACAAGAACGAAGTGGCTGCATACACCGTCGATCAGGTGTTGAACTTGAACATGACTCCGCTCACGCTGGCGGTGGATTTCGACACTAAGAAGCTCCCGCTAATGCATTGCTATTATAAAAGTGCGACAAAAGGCAAATTTACCGGAAGTCTTGCTTACTTTGTCACGGACTCAAAGACCGCTTATCAAGGTCTTAATTACAACGATCAGTCGAAATTGAAAGTGACCCAACTCGGAATATTGGATTCACTGGTCGATAACACGGATCGGCATTCTGGAAATTGGCTTGTGCACAAGTCGGGAAAAATCATTGCGATCGACCACAATCGCACTTTTGATGGTAGCTACTTCTCATTAGATGCCAGCCTGATGCTTTACCGGGACAGCCTGGTCGGTCAAGAGCAGCTCAAAAAGGTCACCGCTGAGGAATGGACCAAGGCGCTGGAACCGATTGTGACCAAAGCGCAGCTCAAAAGCTTTCTCGATAGAAGAAAACAGCTCATGAAGGTTCTGAGTATGGATGTGAAATGACCCAACTGATTCTCGCACGCTTACCTAAATTCGATCTTCTGAGTGAAAGTTTCGGCGCACTGGCGGCGATGCTGGTCGCACTGCCCGCGGCGATTGCCTTCGGATTGCTGGTCTACGCTCCGCTCGGGCCGGCTCATGCCGGGGCTGGCGCGCTTGCGGGGATACTGGGAGCGGTCGCGCTCGGATTGATCGCGCCGGCGCTTGGAGGAACGCCTCGACTGATCTCGGCTCCTTGTGCGCCAGCGGCTGCGGTCTTGGCCGCGTTCGCAGCCGAGCTGGTTCGAAGCCAGACAATCTCGGCGGAACATGTCGTTTCGCTCATCTCTCTGGTCGCCGTGGGCGCTGGAGGGCTTCAGCTTATCTTCGGGGCACTCGGCGGGGGCCGGCTGATCAAGTACATTCCTTATCCGGTCGTGGCGGGATATCTCAGCGGAGTCGGCGTTTTGATCTTGCTTGGCCAATTGCCGAAGCTCTTTGCCCTGCCCAAAGGCACGGCACTTTCGTCCGGACTGTTCAATCCGGAGCTTTGGAGCGGGCCGGCGTTAGGCGTGGGTCTTGTCACCGTTGCGGCCATGTTGCTGGCTCCGAAACTTACGCGGGTCGTGCCGGCCACGATCATCGCGCTCGCGTCTGGTGTAGCTGCGTATTTCGCGATCGCGTTCTTTGTTCCAGAGCTTCGCGTTCTTGCTGGAAATGCCCTGGTCATCGGCCCCATTGGTTTGCCCTCTGGTGCCGACGTTCAAGGAAGCTCCTCTTCTCTGAGCCGCTTGCTCGCTTTCACGGATTTGAGCTTTGCTGAGCTGAACCGGATTCTCGTGCCGATGGTGACGCTTGGAGTGCTTCTCTCAATCGACACTTTGAAGACTTGCGTCGTGGTCGACGCGCTGACCCGCTCACGCCACGATTCCAATCGCGAGCTGATCGGACAGGGTATCGGAAACCTTGTATGCGGAATCGTGGGTGGAATCCCCGGAGCGGGAACGAGCGGAGCCACGCTCGTGAATCTGAGCAGCGGTGGAAAAACCCGGGTATCGGGGGTTCTGACGGGGTTGTTTGCCCTCATCGCTTTCGTTCTCTTTGGTCCTCTGGTCGCATGGGTTCCATATTCCGCGCTTGCCGGTATTCTGGTCGTCGTTGCCTTCAGGATGATCGACCGGAAAACGTTCCGGCTTCTTCGGAGACGGACCACGATCCTTGACTTCGTCGTGGTTGCCGCGGTCGTGCTTACCGCGGTGGCTCTGAACCTCATCGCAGCGGCCGGCGTCGGGGTGGCCTTGGCCATTCTGCTCTTTCTCAGGGAACAGATCCGCGGCTCGGTCGTGCGTCGCAAAAGCATGGGCAACCAGATGTTCTCAAAGAAACGCCGGCCTCCATCAGAGATGACGCTCCTTGAGGAGCATGGCACGCGAACAGTGATCTTTGAGCTTCAGGGGGCGCTTTTCTTCGGTACGACGGACCAGCTTTTCACAGAGCTGGAGGGGTACATTGCGCGGACGGCGAATTACCGGACAATTGTTCTGGACTTGAAACGGGTACAGTCGGTGGACTTCACGGCAGCCCATATGCTGCAGCAGATTCAGTCGCAGATCTCGGAAGCGGGCTCGACCCTGATTCTAACCGGGTTGAGCGAAAGCCTTCCGGAATATCTCGAGCAGGTGGGTCTCATTCGCGGAAAGACGGCGATTGAAGTATTTCATAATCTGGGTGATGCGCTCGAGGCGATCGAGGACCGCGTGCTCGCGGAAAACAGACCGACAGCAGCGGACGCAGTCCTGGACTTCGGTGAGTTTGAACTGGTTCGCGATTTACCAGCGATGCTGAGCCGAGCAGAAGACGGGGAGCAGGCGCTCCAGGCGCTTTCCGCCAGTGTTCGTGAGAGGTCGTTGAAGCCAGGCGAAAGGGCGTTTGCGCAAGGCGAGAGCGGCGACGAAATCTTCCTGGTTCGACGAGGCACCATGCGGATTCAATTGCCGATCGCTGGTGGAAAGAATCATCATCTGGCCACCTTCGCACGCGGTGATTTTTTCGGCGATCTCGCGTTTCTGGATCGTGGCGTACGTTCGGCCGATGCGATCGCGCCAGAAGGAGCGGAGCTTTATGTCCTGTCGCGGGCCGCTTTCAACGAGGTCGCTCGGGCTTTTCCCGAACTCGGCACGATTTTGTTTTCACGACTCGCTCGTACGATTGCTTTCAGGCTGAGACAGGCTGATACGGAACTTCGTGCGTTGCAGGAGAGTTGAAAGTTGATTGGTTCGACGGCCGCATCACGCAGGCGAACGGGGGCTCCGAGCCCAAGTAATTGATATAATTAATAAAGATTAATTGACCCTTTTTGACTACTATCTCGTCTATGGGTGCAGATGGAGGATAGGTCAATGAATCACAGAGGGATAGCTGCAGCCCTGATGCTCCTTACGACGCTCCTGACGGGATGCTACGAGGTCAAACCATTCGCCTTGGCCTCAGCGGGAGACGCCCAGGGAGCGACGCCTGTGACCGCGACTTCGGGTGTGATCCCGAGTCCTGTCGCGGCCCCTCTTGTAGCCCCTCTTGTAGCCAATGACGAGGCGGTCGCCATCGAAATTTTATTTTGATCGCCCGACGAGACGAACGGTCTTTTTAACCTCGATTAACCTAGGAGAAAAATATGAAAATGCAAACCTTGTTCGGTGTTCTTGCGGTGTCTCTGATCACGGTTGTTCCATCCGCTCATGCAGAAGCCATCGCCGGAGGATATATTTCGGTTTCGAACATCAGCGCGGTATCGGAAACCACGGTGAACTACATGACGGTGGTGGGCGATGTGCAAGTGGTTCAGATGGGCTACTCAGGGCAGGTCGTCAGCAAAAGCGCGGTGACAGAGGGCATCGTCTGGATACCGGCGAATATCGGCAGCGGGCCGTCGGAAGTGATCCAGAAGGCACGTGAGGCCTGCTTGAAATTCGCGGTGCTCGCGATGAGCAGCTCCGACAAGAGTTTCAGGCTCAATATCGCCGGCGGCGCTGTTCCCGCAGCCAGCAATCCGCTGGGCCAGGATTCCTCTCTTCCAGTCTGGAATTTCAACGGAAATAGCGCCAACATCCTGAGTTGCGCCATCGCCAGATAGGATCAGACCGCGCTCCCTTGATCCTTCGTCGCAATTCCCCGATAGAGCGGGCTCAGGAAGTTCGGGAAGCCGGAGTAACCAATGGATTTCAATTTCTCAATCTTAAATCCGGCTCCGACAAGTGCTTGCAGGGTGTCCCGGTTCACATGGCAGCCGCAGCCGATCTTGCCCCACACGGGCTGAATCAGGTTCTGGATGGTTCGTGTGGGCCCAGGTTTGGGTTGCACGGCGTGTTCGATAAAATAGAAGCGGCCATCCCTTTTGAGCACTCGCTTGATTTCGGAAACGGATTTCTCGAGATCAGTGACAGAACAGAGAGTGAAGATACTCACCACCGAGTCGAACGAACTATCTGGAAAGGGCAGCTGTTCAGCTACTCCGGCCACGATATTCGCAGGCGGGAACGAGGCGGATTTCTCGACCATTCGACGCATTCCGGCGTTCGGCTCCAAGCCAGTGACCAGGGTCACGGCAGCCGGGTAAAACGGCAGCGAAAGGCCGGCACCGAAACCAATCTCCAGTACGTTCCCTTTGCAGCTTTTAAGCAGGTTTTCTTTGTGCCTGAAAAAGCGCCTGGAAATGAGGTTGTTGCCGATCGGGAAAATTTTCTCTTCGTAGAAACTCATCTGATTGGCCTCGCCGACTACTTCAGTCCGAGTCGTTTGGCCAAGCTGAACAGGTTGGATCGGTGGAGCCCCAGGTTTCTTGCCGTTTGAGCCCAGTTTCCTTTCTGGTGCTTGAGCGCGCCGAGGATCATCTGTCGTTGGAAGTCTTCGGTTGCGTCCCGGAGGGATCGGTGACTTTCGCTTCCAGGAGTGATTGAGGGTAAGTCTGTGGCTGTTTGCCTGTCCATGCCGGGGTTTGGCTTCAGGTCCGCAGGGAGGTCGGATGCTGTCATGTGAAGGTGTTTTCCGGCGGGGTCTTTGAGGCGGATTCGCAGAAGTGTTCGATCAATGACATTCTTGAGTTCGCGAACGTTTCCAGGCCAGGAATACTTCTGAAGTGTCCGTACTGTTTCCGGGTGAATGTGAATCGAGTCGACGCCCAGCCGGCGTTGATTCAGGTCGCAGAAATATCTAGTCAGTCCCGCAATGTCCTCCGGGTGGTCGCGCAGTGCCGGTACGTGAATGGGATAAACATTCAGCCGGTAATACAGATCCGACCGGAACTGCCCTTTTGCCACTTCCTCGAGGAGATTGCGGTTAGTGGCGGCAATGATTCGAACATTCACTTTCAAGATTTGATCGGAACCGACTCGTTGAATTTCGCCTTCCTGCAGGACTCTAAGCAGCTTGGCCTGCACTGAGAGTGGAACCTCGCCGATCTCGTCCAGAAAGAGGGTTCCGCCGTCCGCCACTTCGAATTTTCCCGCGCGATGCGAGTTGGCGCCCGTGAAAGCGCCTCGGACATGTCCGAAAAGTTCGCTTTCCACCAGGTTTTCGGGGAGCGCCGCGCAGTTGACGTAGATCATTGGGTCGCTCTTGCGGTGGGATTGACTCTGAATGGAACGGGCGACGAGTTCTTTTCCGGTTCCGGTCTCTCCGCTCACCAGTACCGTCAGATCGCTTTTTGCTCCAAACTCGATCTCTTTCCGGAGTTTCTCGATGGGCGGGCTTGTGCCGATGAGGAAGGATCCGATCATCTCATTGGCGGACTCCACGAGATCACGCGCCACCAGTCCTCGTTTTTCAACCGTTTTTTCGAGGGTATTGATCAGTTCGCCTGTCAGCAAGGTGGCTCCCGCCAATGCGCCCAGGGTCGAGAGGAACCTCTGGTCCAGATGATCAAACGCCCCGACGCTCAGCGAATCTGCGGCAAGGATGCCTACCAGTTCGTTTTTTACGATCAACGGACAGCCGAGGCACGAGTGCACGTGAACTTCTTCGCCGTTGTTTTTCTCGAGACATCGGTCAAAAGGATCGGGAAGGGGGCTATCCGAGGGGAACTGAAGCGGTTCGGTGGATTTGCAGATCATTTCAAAGCGAGGGTGTTCCTTGAGTCGGTACTGCGAAAAAAGAGCGCCCGGACGCATTCCGTCTGCAGCAATGAGGCGAAGAGATAATCCGTCTTTCTTCAGGAGTGCGGCGGCGTCGCTTCGAAGAATGGACTTCACAGTTTTCAGAAGTCGATCGTAGCGATCCTGAGAGTTGATGGATGACGTTAGATCTGTGGCAATGGCCAAAATGGCTTCAAGGTGTTGGGGCATGTTGTTTAAAATGTAACAAGTTATTAAAAAAATAACATCTATATGTTGTTTAAATGATAACCGGCTCATGTAAGTTATTGAAATTATGATTATTTAACGTTGGCCCGCTGGTTGCTCATAGGCGTTACAAAAGGAACGTGTATGAGATCAAACGCAAAACATTGGGCTTCATTGGTGGCGGTTCTAGTCGTCGCATTTTCGATTTTGGGTTTCTTTGGACGGGAGGTCTATCGGCAGGCTCCCCCCATTCCCTCGAAGGTCCTTTCCGAAAGCGGAGAGGTGTTGATGACGCAAGACGAGATTCAGCAGGGTCAGCTCGTGTGGCAGTCCATCGGCGGTCAGCAGGTGGGCTCGATCTGGGGTCATGGCGCTTATCAGGCGCCCGACTGGACGGCCGATTGGCTGCATCGGGAGCTTGAAACATCCTCAGAGCTTTTGGCGCGGCAGAGATTCGGCGCCGCGTTCGCTTCGCTGGACGAAATCCAGAAGGCCACCGTGAAGGCTGAGCTGAAGAAAATCACGAAGACCAATACGTTTGATGAAAAGTCAGGAGAAGTGGTTGTCGCGGACGTTCGGGTTCAAGCGATCAAGAAGAACCTCGAGTACTACTCGGCGCTCTTCAGCAACGACCCGTCCTTTAAAGGCCTGAGAGAATCCTATGCGATTCACGAGGCCGTCCTTCCGGATGCCTCCCGGCGTGAACTGATGGGGAAATTCTTTTTCTGGACCGCATGGTCGGCGGCAACTCATCGCCCCGGACAGCAAGTGACCTATACGAACAACTGGCCGCACGAGCCCTTGATCGACAACGTTCCGACATCCGCGAATCTCATGTGGTCGATCACCAGTATTGTTTTGCTGATTTTATCGATCGGCCTGATGGTTTGGTACCACTCCTTCAAGAAACAGGAGGAGGAGCTCGCGCCGGCGGAGATTCCGGCACGCGACCCTTTGAATGGGTTTCAGCTGACGCCCTCGATGAAGGCAGTCGCCAAGTACGTCGCCGTTGTCATCGCTCTATTTGGGGTGCAGGTCCTTCTCGGGGCACTGACGGCTCATTATACGGTCGAGGGTCAGGATTTCTTCGGTTTCCCGATGTCTGAGTACATTCCTTATGCGTTGTCGCGGACGTGGCATCTGCAAACGGCATTGTTCTGGATCGCTACCGCATTTTTGGCGGCTGGTCTCTTCCTCGCTCCCATCATCAATGGTGGAAAGGATCCGAAATATCAGGTTCTCGGCGTCAATGTTCTGTTTGCTGCGCTCTTGCTCGTTGTTGGCGGTTCGCTCTTTGGTGAGTTCCTCGCGATCCATCAGAAGCTCGATCTCGAGTGGAGTTTCTGGATTGGAATCCAGGGTTATGAATACACTGATCTCGGCAGAATCTGGCAGATCGCGCTTTCGGCGGGGCTCGTGCTCTGGCTGGTGCTGATGCTCAGAGCGATTGTCCCTGCGCTCAAGCGGAGTACGGCAGGTTCGAGAGAGCTTCTGGTTCTGTTTACCGGATCAGCGGCTGCAATCGGCTTGTTCTATTTTGCTGGCTTGTTTTACAGCGCAAAATCCCATCTTTCGGTGATGGAGTATTGGCGCTGGTGGGTCGTGCATCTTTGGGTGGAAGGATTTTTCGAGGTATTCGCCACCGTCGCTTTAGCGTTCATTTTTTCGAACTTGGGATTGATCCGCGCCGCAAGTGCGACGAGGGCAAGCCTCCTTTCGGCTTCGGTGTTCCTGTTGAGCGGGATTCCTGGAACTTTCCATCATCTCTATTTCAGTGGTACGCCGATTTCGATCACGGCAATCGGAGCGTGTTTCAGCGCGCTTGAAGTGGTCCCGTTGACTTTGATCGGAATCGAAGCGTGGGAAACGTCAAAGATGGCTACCAAGGCGACCTGGATGGCCAGATACGCCTGGCCTATCCGGTTCTTCACCGCGGTGGCGTTCTGGAATTTCCTGGGAGCGGGCGTTTTCGGTTTCCTGATCAATCCGCCTATCGCGCTCTATTATCTGCAGGGTTTGAATACGACAGCGGTTCATGCCCATGGAGCGACATTCGGCGTGTATGGGCTTTTGTCACTGGGCCTGATGCTGTTTGTCGCTAGAAGGTTGAAACCTGAAGGCGAGTGGAATGAGTCTGCCTTGAAAGTTGCCTTTTGGGGCATGAATTCGGGCCTGGGTCTCATGATCGGGCTGAGTCTGCTGCCGATCGGCGTGATGCAGGCACAGGCGAGCATGGAGCATGGACTCTGGTTCGCGCGCAGTGCGGAATTCCTGCAGACGCCTTTGATCGAAACGCTGCGCTGGATGCGCATGATTGGCGACACGGTTTTCCTTGCGGGCGTGGCATCGCTGACCTGGTTCATGCTGGGTCTGGTTTATGGCTTCAGCTTCAAACAGGAAACGGTTCCGGGACGCGCCGGAGAACTGGGAGAATTGTCATGAATGAGAATGTGAAACCCATCGAGTTACTGGTCGAAGAGCACACGGTCATCCTGCTCGCGCTTCAGGGTCTGCTTGGGCTCGCGGCGCAGGCGGAAGCCGCGGACGGGGCGGATTCAATGGATGTCACGGTCGCTAGCAAGGCCATTGAGTTCATCGTGGAGTTCGCGGACAGGCACCATCATGGAAAAGAGGAGAAGCTGCTTTTCAATCTGATGGAGCAAAGGGGATTCGCCCGAACGTCAGGCCCGCTCGCGGTCATGTATCACGAACATGAAACCGGGAGAGCACTGGTCAGGTCGATGGCGACATCGCTCGATAAGATCGCATCCAAAACGGATTATGAAGCGGAACTGGCGAAGTTCGCGGACAACGCAAGACAGTTCGCGCAGCTTCTTTCGGCGCATATCCAAAAGGAGAACCAGATTCTTTATCCGATGGCGCAGAAATATCTGACCTCCGACGATATGGGCGAGTTGGAGAAGATGTTTTCAGCTTTCGAGACCGAAGCCGCGAAAACAGGCGTCCAGGAAACCTATTACGAGCTGGGAAACAGGTTGGGATCCCTGGCGCCAGCTTGTGGCTCAGGAGACGAATCAGGGTGTGAGGGTTGCGGCAGTTACTGTGGATGACTGTGGCAGATTTCCTCGAAGAATGAATGATCTGAACGCTGACTGAGGCGCTAAAGCTTATTGCTTTAGTTGTGCGCGTGCTTGCCTGTTGACAGAGACGATTCTGATCGGTATCTATGACGCGGTGCATAAAACGACCGGGAAAGCGGATATTGCCCTCCGCCGAGGAAATCAAAAAAGGCCCCCGCAGAATATTCTCTTGCTCTTAGCGGGGGGGCTCTTGATCTACGGGCTTACCGGCTTTGGGAAGCTCCAGGCGCGAGATACCAGCGAAATGCCGTTGCCATCGCCTGCAGCAGCCAAGTCGCAGATGATTGTTCAGGTAAAGAAGCAAGACAGCTTTTCTTCGGCAACGACTGCGAAGTCACCGCTTGGTGCAACAGGTTCCAACAGTCCTCAACCAGAGCTGAAGTTGGTTATTCACAATCCGATTGAGGACGATGCTCAGGACTCGGAAGATGCTGAAGACTCATCCGCAGGTTTAGAAGTGTCAGAAGACAAACCTCTGTATCGCGGGATGCGCCCACCCGGTAGCCTTTTCCGACAGCTAGGCAATCGCGCCAATCAGGTCTGGCAGGTGGTTTCCGAAGAGCCCCGGGAGCACAGACCTCAAAGCAGCCTGACGTTACCCATTGCTCCCGCGCTGCGCAAAACGATCTCCGCCTCTCAGCTCGCATCAGGCTCGAAAACGCGAGAAGAACGGCGTGATATTTTGCCGTCGCAGAAACCGCGGTCTGTGGTCTGGCAACTGTCGCATGCGTGTAATGGACCCCAGCAGCCCGAGAAAATGCTGATCGGATTTGTGGTGAAAGCTTTAGATCTGAACCAGGATGTCTTGAAACAGACTTTTATTGAATTGAATCCGGAAGACCCTTTCGGCTGTGCTCAATACAGCAGGTCCTTGGCCGACTTTTTACCGAACGATTCTGACGAAGGAAGCTTTCAAGGATGGCTGTCAATCACTGGTCTGATGGTGGGTAAGCGCGAGACAGATGAAGTGGTTTGGCAAAATCTGGTGCGGCCCCGGCAGTTCGCGGTGGATGATCATGGGTCTGCAAGGGTCGAACTTGCCTGGGATCCCAGTTCCGATCCCGATGTGGCAGGATACCGGTGTTATTACGGACGGAAATCGCGTCAGTACACTCATGTGCTGGACACAGGAAATGCGAATACCTTCGTGGTTTCGGGCCTGACGCCTGGAAAATGGTATTTTACAATCACGGCATACAACAGCGCAGGAGTGGAGAGCGATTATTCAAACGAGTTCGAGACGGAGGTTCCCGGTGAGAGCAAGTAGGTGGTTATTCATTCTTGCGCTCACGGCCTTTTTGTCAGTTTCTTTTTGGAGCGAAAAGAAGTCCGAGAGATTGGACTCTCCTTCTTCGCGCAATGAAGAACCGGGTGCCGAGCCGCAAGCGCCGTCACCCGCAGTGGTTGCAGTAAGTGCTGATCCCGTTCCGTCCCCATCGCCCGAGCGCATAACCGCGACCTCTGAGTCACAGCCTACCGTTCCATCGTCTGATGTCTCTCTTTTCCCTCGATCGGTATTATCAACACTGGGTAGTCTGGCCCAAAGCACCTGGGATCATTTTTTGGCCATGAGTTTTGATGAAGTCAAAAAGAACTCTTCAGTTCTTTCGATCTCTACGCTGACATCAGGCGATCATAATAACAGCGGTTCACGACGGCTGGATGCCCCATCAGATGGTGATACCGAAAACACGGAAGCGGGCTCCGAGAGTGTGCCCAAACCGCGTTTTGTCCATTGGGGTGAGAAGGACGGATGTAATCCCGGGCAAAGAGAAAGTGGTGAATCCGAAGGCGCCGCCCGCCGTCCGCCTCAATTTGCCGGATTTTTCGCGAGAACTTACGACGAGTACCATAAATTACTGAAACAGACTTTTATCCCGGCGAATCTCAAAGACCCTTTTGGATGTGGATATTACGAGGCGCGGCTCGCGGATCTTTTGCCGGAGAATGTGCCCGAAGAAAGTTTCGGCGGCTTTCTGGCCTTGACCAGTGCCATGGGTGAAAAACGTACGGAATCGCAGGAAGTGTGGCTCAACTTGGGCAAGCCAAAAGGGTTGGCGTTGTCGGTTAAAGAAGGAAAATGACATGAATAAACCGAATATTTTATTGCTATTCCTGATGGTGACAACCGGCGTGTTTGCCGGGTGCGGACACCCGTTGTTGATCCAGGGACCAGACAATTCGGTGAATGATCAGGATTGTGCCGGACGATGTGTACTCCTGGAATGGGATCCAAGCCCGGATGCTGATGTTACGGGATACAGGATTTACGTCGGATTTTCCTCCGGCAGCTACCTCGAGAATGTTGATGTCGGCAACGTGACATCCTACACCGTGAGGAATCTTACGCCCGGTCAGACCTACTTCTTTGCTGCTACCGCCTACAACAGCGCTGGAATGGAAAGTGTTTTCTCAAACGAGGTCGTAATGGATCTGATGAGCTTCCTTTTCGGAAATACTCGCGTTGCGGGAAGCGTTTCTCCGAACAGGTGCACGACCTGGACGAGGCGTCCTGAGTTCGAGTTACGTTCTTTCAAAAATTAGCCCGATTTCGCTCGCCATGAGGCGACACCTAATAACTCGTAAACGCCATTCCGACCGGTGCGGAAATATCGGCGGTATAGCCGCCCCCGATTGGCGTTAATGCGCCTCCGCCACCGATTCCATAAGCGATGACTTCGTTGCTGTCCATGCTGAGGACATAGAGATACTGCCCCGATGGATCAACGGCCACGGAAACCGGATTGCTGCCGCCGGCGAGATTGTAACCCGTTCCCGCGTCGAGAGTGCCATCATCTGCATTCATCACAAAGGCAGAGATTTTATCTGTGCCGTTGCTCGTAAAGACGTAGCTTCCAGAGGTTGCAATCCCGGTTGACGAGGTGGCGCCTCCCGGAAGGTCGTAGGTTGCGCCATGCGCGTTGAGAGCACCCGTAGTCGCGTCAATCGTGAATCCCGATACAAACGCACTTCCGAAATTCGCGACGTAGACGTACTTGCCGGAAGCGTCGATTGCCAATCCCCGCGGATTGGAGCCCGTATTGTACGTGGCAATGAATGACAGAGCTCCGTTGCCGGAGTTGATCGAGTAAGCCTCGATCTTGCTGCTTCCGTTGTAAACCGCGTAGGCGAATTTGCCTGAAGGATCGATCGCCAGAGAGGTAAGCGATAAATTACCGGTCTGGGCGTTGGTGTTGGATTCAAATGTCAGCTGCCCGGAAGCCGCGATGCTGTAGCGTTTGATGACCGAGGTCACCGATGCGCCATTGCTATGACTTGCATACGCGAAACTGCCACTGGGGTGAATCACCAGGCTACTGGGAGACAACGGACCAGCGACATTCGTCAAAGCCGAGGAAAGAGCCCCGTTGGAAGGGTTCATAGACAGGTGAACAATTGAGCCCGGGTAAGCGATATAGGCAATTGCCTGGGTAGGGTGAATGGCAACAGCACCAGCAGCGCCGCCCAGATCGGCGGCAGTAGACGTTGCAAGCGCACCCGTATCCAGAATGGAAGAAGCAGCCGCTTTCAAGTTCCCACTATTTCCAATAATGGCAAAAGTCTTGAACGTGTATCCGTCGACGCCAGTGCGTGCTGCAAACTGACCATCGGAATTCGTGACTTTCAGATCGACTGTTCCGGGAGCATGCACCGGAGTCGTGCACGTGATCTGGGTGGCCGATTGGGCAGTCACGGAACAGCTGCTAGCACCCAAGAGCACGGAAGCGCTATCAAAGTTCGTTCCATCGATTACGATCGAGTGACCACCGATTGTTCCGCCGGAAGAGGCGGAAATGCTCGCGATTGTAGGAGCTGGTTTGAAGGTAAACCCGTCAGAAACGGTTGTGACCGGCGCGCCGGGATTTTGAACGGCCAAGTCGGCCGAACCGCTGCCGCCGCCCGTTGTTGTGCAAGTCAACTCGGTCTGACTGGCATTGACGCTGACGCCCGTGCAGGGCTGGCCTCCGATGGTGATGACCGCGTCAGGTGAAAGTGCTGTACCAGTGATCGTCACAACGGTGCCGCCGGTGACGGCGCCACTCGAGGGTGAAACGCTGCTCACAGTGGCGTCAGGCCGGAATGTAAAACTTCCCGCGGCACTGGGGCTGGCACCGGGGTTGGTGACTACCACTTCGCCAGTTCCCGCACCATGGGAGGAGGTGGTGCATTTTATTTCAGTGGATGAAATGAATACGACAGGAGCGCAGCTGGATCCGCCGACGGTGACCTCCGCTCCTTCCACGAAACCGGAGCCGGTGATGGTAATCTCTGTATTTCCCGCCATGAGACCTGCTGTTGGGGAAACTCCCGTGACCGTCGCAGTTGTGATGTTCACGCCGTATCCGTTCAGATCAGCAAGCGGCTTTTTGCCGCAGCCCAAGGATGAAATGGAAATCAGCGAAAAAGCCACGACCACTTTTATTATACCTGAGCCAACGTACAACCGAGTCATGCGCGATGACCTCCCGCCCATATATAGGTACCTTCCATTGTACCTTGTCGGAGCAATCATTGCAGATGATTAGATTTGAAGGGGTGTCCGCGCAGACACGTGCGGGATCAAACGGATTTATCCCGCGCTTTGCCTATAACCGGGGTAATCACGTCCATAGAAGAACAATGCGGTTGTTCATCACCTGCACCTTGGAAAAGCCGAAGGAATCAGAGATCCACTTGAAGGTCCGCTCGGAGTAAAAGGCAACGTGTGTCGGATCCAATCGATAATACCAGTTTTCGAAGTCACAGCCAGGCCCATGCAAAACGGTCGAGATTGCCAGGAGACCGCCGGGGTTCAGGAGACGCCTGAGTCGGGCAAATTCCGACGCGGCAACGTTGAAGTGCTCGACGACTTCACAACTGCATACAAAATCGTAGGAACGTTCCAGGGCAACGGGATCAGGATGGAAGTAGGGGTCATAACGGGTAACCAGGTAGCCGTCTGACTCCAGCATTTCCGATAGAACCGGGCCTGTGCCTGCTCCAAAATCCAATCCACTTGCTCCGGGCTGCGAGTGGGATCGAACGGCGTCGCAAAGAGGTTTCACGAATTCACGGTACCTGGGATCATTGACGTCATTGTTGTGTTTCAGATAGTGCGCTTTTTCAGCTTCCGAAGAGAGATGGTATTCCGGGGCGAGGAAACGCAGATCGCAAGCCCCGCAGGCAAAGTATCGTTGCCCTTGGATGGTCTCTGACGTTCTGCGAATATTTGAGCTCAAGCAAAGTCTGCAGTTCATACGTGTTCACGAGTTGAGTGTCTTTCAAGCCCGTTCGTAGCCAATATAGCGCAGGATAGCCTCTTAAATCGAAAAGGTTTTCGCCAGGAGTGCGAGTGGATAGCTCTCGGGTTGAGAACCTTGCGATAAAGGGGGATACTGATATTGACGCTTAACGCGGGGGAAAATCGTGATCCGACTTGTTTTTTTTACTTTAATTGCTCTGCTGGCGTGTAACGACGTCCAGGTAAGAAACGATTCTAACCAGGAAATCGTACCTGGCGACTCGCCCGGCCAGGACACCGTACCCATCGAATCCCCCGAAACTCCTGCTGTTTACGGTCTCAGCGGAAACCTGGAGGACGGCCATAACATCATCATTTCAGGAGCGGGTTTTGGGGTTTCAGGCCCGAGTATTGAATTGTTTGATGACTTTGAGAGTACCGCAGCGATTGGGAGTGAAATTCCGCTGACTTCGCCCAAGGTGGGCGGCTGGAGCAGCTATGGAACGTATCATCCGCAATATGCGGGCGTCGCGCATAGCGGTTCCCGCAGCATGCAGGTAGCCGACGGGGTGAAGCAGCTCCAATTCGTGAAGACCTTCACTGGCGCGACCGAGGTCTTTGCGTCGTTTTGGATGCGAGTGCCTGACGGAACAAATTTTCCCGGCGTGGTGAGTGGTCCAGGTAGTTTCTACAGTACCACTACAAATGAGCCCCACACGATTCCTCTATTAGCGCCTTACACGGTCGATGCAATTTCAACGAATGGAAGCTTCAAGATCGATCTGGGCGCTGTGGACGTCGCTTCCTCAGGCCCGCTGACCAAGGTCACTGCCAATCCTGGTCCCGGGCAGTACTCCTTGTCAGGGAAGACTTATACGTTCAGTCCCTCTGATGCGGGAAAGGATGTGCAGATCAGCTATCAGACCGGGCGGTCCGCGTGGAAACCGATCTGGTTCATGGATGGCGCAGCCGGATACTACACGGACGACAATCTGTTTTTTCCGTGTTGGACGGGAGGAAATTGGAGTGTCGCCTCGAATAACGCCACCAGTGTCGTGTCCGGCACGGATGGCCAGATCTATTACGCAAAAATTCTTCACACAGCCGATGACTCAAACCGGCCCGTGACTGGCGAGAACTGGGCCAGTTACTGGGCCTTGAGAAATCCCCCCGTTGCAGGCCACCCATGGGTCAGCGGCACAGTCTATTCGGCCGCCGCCGCCTGGTATCCTGAGAACGGGTTGAAGACAGGTGCGTGGTGGAGCTGGAATGGATGGATGCGCGTGGCGCAGTGGTATAAGGCGGGCACGAATCCCACCGCGGATATCGGTAGTGCATTCCTGCAGGCCCTCACCGAAAACGCCGCGCAGCGCTCGTATGCAGGGGCCACTCTGGATGGGGCGAACCGTCCGACGACTCTTTTTGCGACGAGCAATGGTAACAATGTTCCGCAATTTGATCGCATCAATGTGCCGGGCTGGGTTTATGTGAACGCGGGAGTTGAGCCCGTTTATGACGATGTGTATGTGGCTACGGGCCCCAACGCGCAGGCACGCGTGGAAATTGGAACAGGCTGCGCGGATGGCGTTTACTCCAGTTGCACGAACTTGAGTCTGGCCACGATCAACAGCTGGTCCGATCGGTCCATCAGCGCCTCTGTCCGAGCCGGGAGCCTTGCGGCTGGTCCGGGGCATCTGTTCGTCATTGATGCGGACGGAAATGCGAGCGCGGGCTTCGCGGTAGTGCTACCGTAAGCGCAAATCAATTTGTGCGCGAAAGTGTCCCTCGGACAATAAACTTGCTGAAACCATCTGACCAGGAACTCGTGAAAATTATCGTGGCAGAGTTGACGAGCTGAAAACTCGTGAAACTCTGCTGACCATCCCGTGCATTCAGAAGTTCAATGGAGTCTTCTGTCAGCGTACCCGCGGACTCTCCCCAGAGCCAAAGTTCGCTTCCACGGATTTCATAAACTTGTTCCGAAACGTCATGAATGAGCTGATAACCGCAATGCCAGTATCCACGGACCAGCTTCAGTTCAAAGGAGCTTTGCTCCCAGTTGAAATCGAACGCATGGCAGGGTGCCGTGCCCTGGTCCACTCCGTCAATGAAAAGCTGGACAGTCCCGGAGGAGCCCTGCCATGAGCCGCTGAAATCAGCAGCGTGAGCTGGCGTGCTCGAGACGGCCAGCGAAAAGAAAACGATCAGGGTGGCGAGTGAGGCAGCGGTTTGATTCGAGAACATGAGAGTGCTCCCTTCGGAATTTAGGTCAATCTATTGCGTTCCGTTGCGGGTGTCAACGAGGTGATTTGGCGACTCGTACTGAAGCTTTTAGTGACTCTATGGTATTGACTCAGGGAGCAAGGGTCTGGTTGTTACGTTATGATGGAAATGCGAATTTTAAAAAACAAGAATTATCAGAGATCCAACTGGAGGAATGGGTTGGGGTTTACGGATCAGATTGCGATCCATCCGCCGGCGTCGGATCTCAGGCGCGGTGATTTTCTATGGCGTCTGAGTTCCGCGCGCATTGAAAAGGCGTCGCCTTTTTCCACATTTCCTGAACACGATCGTGTTCTCATTATTTTGGAGGGTTCGGGTGTCCGCATCGTGCATCAGTTTTCGCCCGGTGAAGTCGAGATCACGGATGTGTTGCCATTGGAGCCTTACGAATTTCCAGGTGATGTGCCGACTGATTGCGTCCTTTTGGGCGCAAGGTTCGTATGCGGTTTCAGTGGCCTCAGGGGCGCAATCTTTCGAAATTCGCCAAAGCGATTCTCTACGTGTCGATTTGACGACGCCCCGTGGTTCTGACGAGATTCGATTGAGGCAGATTGACCAGGTCCCGGGAAAGCTGATCCTGATCAGCCTGGCCGGTTAGGATGCCCGCCGGGTATCGCCGGGCGCGGAAGGCAGAAGTTCTGGATTCAGGCGGTAGGCGCCATAGGTATTCACGAAGAGATCATTTCTTCCGAAGTACGACCGGGCTCGGTGAAAAAGCTTGTAGATCTTTCCGTCATGGACGACAGGGTCGTAACTGAGGCCCCAGAGTTCCTTGCACAGGGTTTCCTTCTCCACCGGAGCCGTCGCTTTTAGCAGGAGGGTCATGAGGTTCCTGACATGGGCGTTCCCGATGTTCCCCAGTGTGACTCCGCAGACCTCCATGGAGTCGGAGTCGAGCGAGGATCGAACAATGACGGAGTCCACTCCGTGCATCTCCTTGAGAGCCGCGAGTTCGAAAGTTTCGCTCTCATCCAGGCCAAATGCGGTTTTTTTGAGTTCCATCATTCTGATCCTGGGGAGAGGATCGGTGATTCGCGCAGCGAGGCGCGTCCAGAGAGCGGAAAATCCTCGTCCGAGTGCGACCAGAGCGAGATAGATCATCAGGCTCTCCCGATGGCGAGTCAGGTGCCGGACTCTCCGATGGCGCTCGGCCCGGGCGAGCTGCTTTCGTGCGGCCGCAAAGTCGCGCTTCCTGATGGAAACCTCGATTTCGTGTTTCGCGATATCGAGGCGGAATTCGCCCGCCTGCGGCGTGGAACCATCTCCCAGACGCATGAACTGGGCTTCGATTCGCGCAATAAACACGGTAGCCTTCCTCTGTTTGGCGAGTTCGAGAGCTTGGGTAAAAAAACTTTGAGCCGTCTTGAAGTCCGAACGGTTCCGGAAAACAAGACCGAGATGAAAAAGGCTCCGCATCTGTCCCCGACCGTACTCCTGCTGAAAGGCAAGCTCGTACGCCCTTCTGAAGAGGGCTTCGGCTTCACGCAGCGAACCTGCGAAGATGGCCGTCACACCTTCCTGGTAAGTCCGAAGATACTGACAGTAAGGATCGGACGCCCAATCGCGGATCTCGGCCCAACGCTTGAGCCAGTGCGATCTTCTTTTCAGATCGTACTGGGATTCCGACGCCGAGACGGCCCATTGCAGTGCGAAGACCTTTGAAGCCCGATCGGAGCTCTGAAATATTTCTTCGGCCTCGAAGTAGACCTGATTCCATCGGCCGTCGGCCACGGCCCTTAGCAGCTTGCCGAACACGGGCCAGTGTTGAAGCGCTTCAACGCCCAGCAGACCTGAATCGAAAGCTGTCTCCAGGTCGAAAAGGGAGTTCATCATCAATCGCCCCCCGCGTCGCCGCCGCCGATTTTTTTACAGCCGTTTTCCTCAAGGACCGGTTTTTCAGCGATCAGAGCATTGAGAGGGATGGGGCTCAGACCGGAGTCGAGGAGGTTTGACACCGGAATGACCTGAATGCCGCCCGGGATGGGGCGATCGTGGCGATCACGGCGGGGAGGAATGACGCATTCGACGATACCTCCCGTTTTCCACGATGACGATGAATCACCGCTCGCGAGAAGGTCTGCTTTCTTCCCGGTATAAACAACTGATCCTGAGCTGCCGGCGGTCGTATGATTGTCTTCCGTCAGGTCAAGATAAAATCGATCAATGCTGGCGCGGGATATTTTCCCTTGGCTGATCTGTTTCGCCTTGTGATTTCCCACGATGCCGTACTGATATGAAAAGTATCGATCGTTGACTTGGGGTGATTCTTCGAACTCTTTCAACTCTCTGAGCTGGAATCCATCCGATGCGCAATTGCAGCTGGCGTCGGGATTCGCCCTTTCCATGATCAGGTCTTCCTTGCCGACGGGAACCGCAAGGATAACATCCACATCCCGGCCCTCTCTCCGAAACTGGTAAAAACCGTATTTGGAAAGATCGAGTCCTTTTTCACGGAACGCAGCTTCAATGGAACTTTTTTCTGTCCCTTGAAGAACATGTCTTGCCGTGACCAGGATGCCGCTGCCTGGAAGCATTTCCGTCATTCCACCGATCAGATGATTCGATGAATTCCTCAGTTCGATCGATTGGGGTGCTTTCGGGGGTTCGGCATTGTCCGAAAAAAATGCTGTGGCAACCGCGCCGCCCATATAGACGGTAGTGCGGGAGCCGCCTTCGGTCTTGCTTGAGACGAATACCTCATCGCCTCCGTGAACCCTGACGGTCGCACTGGGCTCGCCCGTAACAAACTCCCGAATGACATCGAAAAGACCGGAGCTGACGGTCACGCCGACCATGTCATCCTTGGCCGAAGCATCAGCCGCTGACAAAATCAGGGCGTAAAACGCCAGCACGCAAATCGAAGCGGTTTTGGAGAAGGGCCTGTTGCTCATATACGTCTTTTGAGAGCAACAGCTGTGCCGCAGTAGAAAATGCCAAATAGGCGAAATTGCGCGATTTAACGGGGCCAGGGCTGTTCATTGATTGGTCATTCGCCCGTCGTATTCAGAGTGTCTCTTTATACACAGGTTTTACAGGGGTGGGGGCGGAAGACTTGCGGAAGGGTGTTTGGCGTCAAGGACGGATATAAATTGAATCAACGCGCGAGTCCATGTGGCTCGACGAAACAAAAGTGGATGCTGATCCAGTTGAGCAGGAGAACCTATGAAAAGAAGCAAGTTGTCTGTTTTGATGTTCGGAATTTTTACGACGAGCTTGGTATTTTCCAATACAGCGTATTGCGGCCAATGGAGCATGATCAGCCCGTCGGACGTCACCTTGAGTGCCGCTGATCAACAAGTCTGCGTGAGATACGTTGATTCAGAGTGCACCAAGTCAGATGACAGTGATTCTTCCATTGCCTATACGGTCACATTTGATCTCGAGCACGAGGATGGCAGACAGGAAACGCAGACGATGCACAAGGGATACGGTATCTGGAGTACTTCGCACACGGGCCTTCTTGGGGTCATTACCCTGGGCGCAGCCGAACTCGTCGCCGACCTGACTTTGAGTGTTACCAAGCTGAAACCGACAAAGAAAAGATGTGAAGACTTCCGAAAAATCCTGCTTCGAAAAATGTGTGAGTGAGTCGAAGCAGCATGAGATCAGACTCCAGATTTGCGCCGAGTTCGTTGTGGTGCAGGTCTGGAGTTCAAGCCTCCACTCGCTCCTGGTCCGGGCTGACCTAAATCGCCTCGCAACTTCATTTCGGGCACAAATTATGCCCGTTCAGTAGGCTGTAAATAGTGCATAGCCGCGCATCGTGCTACCCCCGACGCAACGAATAGGAGATCAGCCATGATCACAAAATTAGTATCGATTCAGGCACTTGTTCTTTTGGGATTAGCAGTATCAACTCAATCGGCATTCGCAATCGGCGTGGAACTCTCGTGCAATAGCGGGGATCTGGACGTTGTTCATCAGTTTGATTCAAATCTTGGCCACAATTATCTGATTCAGATTAGAAACAAGGGAGTCATTGATTATTTCAATTCCAACGGCGGAGTGTTTCGAAATAAAACGCATGTTGAAATCTCACCTTATACGGCGACCATGATCCGAGGTTACGTTCAAGACGGCGCGTTTGAGGCAGTCATGTACCAGGCTGAACGCAACGGAAAACCGGATTACGCACGTCCCACCTATGTGAAAGTCAGTATCCGTGGCGCTGGCGCTTTGGTGGAAACATATCTTCCAAATGTCGGAGCAGGACCTTTTTGGTATTTTGATAGCTGCCGATAATCCCGTAAACCGAAAGATCAGTTCGCACCATAGTTGAAAGACTGTCCAATGCCGCTAGTCGTATCCTTCGCGGGGGAGAATGATCCTGCGGCATTGCCGGTGACCACGAGAGACTCGGAAACGCCCTCCATGTCCGTGATGCCGCCCCTTCGGGTTATGATGCCCATGCCGCCGTTACTTTTCACGGCGACTGCAGAAGATGCGCGGACCCGGGCACCATTGTTACTGATTCCGTCTCCCGTGTTGCCCTGGATGTCACAGTTCAGAATGGATGCCACGCTACCTCGATCGATACTAAGCCCGCGACCGCTGTTCAAATGGGAGAGAAACCCCTGGGATACGAACAAGGACCCGTCGACCACACTGGCTCCATGCGAGCCATTATTACTGGTGTTCAGATTCAGGCCATGGAATTGACCGCCCCCGGTTAGAACCATTCCACCACCGACATTGTGGCTGGCAGTCACGTTGTCACCGATGAATCGTCCGCCGTACTGGCATCGCAGCCCACTTCCGGAATTTCCGTTAGCAGCGCCCCCGGCCTTGGCTCCGTTTGCGACAATGAGCCCCGAGTGAGCGGTGTACCCGGAATCCGAATTTTTCAAAGAAGTTGAATTCTCCGCGTAAATCGTGCCTCCGTTCGCCGCCGAAAACCCGTCTCCGCCGGCTCCTCCGAATCTGTACTTCGTGCCTGAGACGACGGCTCCACTGGCCCAAATGGTCCCGGCGTAATCAGCGAAGATGCCGACCCCCCAGCAATCCTGGACTTTTGCTGAAATCGCACGAACTGTGGAGCCAGTGGAGGCTACGATTCCGTCGGAGCCGGTCTCGATCACCTCGACGTAGTCCGCCTTGATGGTGCTGCCCTGATACGCAAACACCCCATTGCGGGCGAATTGGCGCACGCGAACATTTGTCCCCAGCCGAATAACGGCACCTTCTTTGGCCTGGATGCCCATCGGATCATTGACGTCGCCGCTGCCCAATAGTGGGCTCCCTGCGGCGTGTCCATTCCAGGCGTCGCCGTCCAGGGTGAGTCCGTCAAGGAGCCCAAGCTCGTAGTCTCCGACCAGTTGAACTCCCGCTTTCGATGTCCCTGAGCCGAGAGCAGTGAATTTGAGTGTGGTTTGGTCTTTTCCCTGTCCGACGATGTGGATGCGCCCGCCATCCACATGCCTGGGGACGATGCCTTGGCCAGTGAGCACATGCTCGCCGGATGCGATCGAAATGGTCACGGTCGCGGAACCAAGGATTCGCCTTCCGCCGAGATATTCAAAGATCGTGCTAAAATCTGCATAGCCATCGGGATATGGAATTGTCAGGTCTGAACGGATATCCCCCGCAGGCAGCGAGGTCCCGTTTTTAGAGATGAAGCCTTCGCCGATAACTCGCGACATGTCCGGAAATGCTGAAACGACAGACGTGCCCGGCGGTACATAAATCAAACCTTTGGTTGCGGCCTGCGCAGCAGTCCAAGCGAGGTCGTCATTCGTCGTGCCGTCGATGCGGGCGCCGGCAGATCGTAGGTCAAACCATTGCCCGCGGGCTGCCGATCCGTCAGTTCCAGCAGGGAGGGGACTTATAGAGGTCGGTGGCATGCTGCAGCCCAGTAGCAGTGCCCCACTCAGAAGCCATGCGAAAGTCGTCCGCCAAAGAGCGGCAAGCAAGTTCTTCATCAAATTCTCCTTCGCACCTCAATGTGAGCAATACGCTTTTCGGAGGTATTCTGTACGTACTTGAGAACGGGGATGCGACAGTGCTGATTTGAGCGCCAATGTTCTGACAACACGAGACTCGTGGCGATGAATACGTGTCCGGTAATCATGTTTGCTTTCAGTGAGTGACGAGAGCCA
>MEPR01000011.1:38508-56335 GCA_001769835.1 Bdellovibrionales bacterium GWB1_55_8 | reverse complement strand
ATCTCCGTTTCGGGAGCTGCCTTGCAGGAATCTCTAATGAAAGAGGTCGATTCTTTTGCCGCCCTCATTCTCTCTGCGGGTATTGCAATTTCTTCCGTAGCTGTCGCGTCCGCGGTTATTTTACGCCTGGCCGTAAGCGTACCTCTTCGGGCACTCGCGCGAGCCGCCGAAGGAGCCGTCGGGGACAAGCCTGATGATTCCCTTCCTGCTGCGTTGGACAAAGCCGGCGAGGGCTGGGATGTGGGTGGCGATGTCGGGCGTCTTGTTCACGTGCTCGTGAACCTGGCCTGCGAGCGCAACGTACTCAGTCGAAAAGCGATCGCGATTGCTGAAGACCATCTGACTGATCCAGTGCTGGACGAAGATGTAGGTGGTGACCTTGGGCAGTATTTCAAGAAAATGGTGGGCTTCCTGCGTGACATTAAAGAGCGAGTTCGTCTCCTGACTGCCGGGCAGAAAGTGGCACCTCTTGATTCGGCCGGAACACTCGGTTCCGCGTTTAATTCAATGTTGGCACGAATTGGCCACGAGCAGAAAGAACAAAGGAAGCTGCGAGCGCTTGTCGAATCCAGTAAAGAGGTTGTTGCAATTACCCGGGGCGACGGCGTGATCGGCTATCTGAACTCTTCGGGAAAAAACATTCAGGGCGAGACGGCCGCGTCTACTTTTTCGGATTTGTTTGACGAGTCCTCCAAAGAGGTTTTTTCCGCTGCACTGAAAGCGCTATCGGATTGGGGGAAGTGGGAGGGGGAATTTGTTTCGAATCAACGAACCCGGAACGGCTGTGGCATCCCCTACGCGGTTCGTGCGTTCAAGATCCATGAAGATGAGTTGAACGGCGCGAATGTCGGCATTGCCTGGATCGCAAAAGAGGTCAGTGACGAGAAACTTGCCGCTGAAGTCGCCGAACGTCAGCTGCGCTTCATTCAGCTTTCCAGGATGAGCACGCTCGGACAGGTGGCGGGCGCCATTGCTCACGAAATCAATAATCCTCTAGCAGTCCTTATGGCCCGATCTGAAATAATGCTTGAAGATCTTGAGCGCGGCGTGGATGAGGCAAAAACGCGTGAATCGATAACTCACATGCAGCTCACCATTCACCGAATTTCGGACATTGTACGTGGCATGCGCTCCTTTGTGCGCGGAGGCGACGAAGAGGCACCGAAAGAAACGCTGTTACAGGAAATTGTGAATGACACAGCCGTTTTCTGTTCCGCCCGAATACGGGAAACAGGGACTGAGCTGAGCCTGGATTTCCCCAGGGATCTCAAAATATATTGCCGCTCCGTACAGATCTCGCAAGTGCTCCTGAACCTGATCAACAACGCGCTTGATGCGATTCAGGAGCAATCCGAAAAATGGATTCAGATCTCCGCCAGGCAAAGGACGTCGGAGGAGGTCGAAATAACGGTCACCGACAGCGGACCCGTTATTCCGGCTGAAGTCCGTATGCGCCTTTTGCAGCCCTTTTTCACCACGAAAGCCCCGGGAAAGGGAACGGGGATCGGCCTGAGCATCTGCAGGAGCATCCTGGAGTCGCAGGGTGGAAGCATTCACCTCTCCCTGGACAGCTCGCGCACACAATTCGTGCTCCGGTTGCCGGGGACAGTGGTTTGCGCCAAGGCGGCCGCTTAAAAAAATTCAGTGCTTATGGCCGTGGCCGCTGTCGTCGTGACCATGGTCATGATTACAGCCTGGTCCGTGTTCGTGGTTGGCTTGTTCTTTTTCGATTTCAGCACGGACCATGTTCATGTCCAGATCGCGAACTTTTCCGATAACTTCTTCCAGTGCTGATTCAGGCAGAGCTCCCGCCTGTTGGAATAGAAGGATCTTGTCCCGAAAAATCATGAGTGTCGGGATGGAGCGGATGCCAAATGCACCGGCAAGTTCCTGCTCCTCTTCCGTGTTCACCTTTCCGAAAACAATGTCCTTGTGCTTTTCTGAACTTGTTTCGAAGATTGGACCGAACATTTTACAAGGCCCGCACCAGCTGGCCCAAAAATCCAGCAGAACGATCCCATTCTCATTGATGAGCTTTTCGAAATTTTTTCCCGTCACTTCAACTGATGCCATGTTCCAATCTCCTATCGTTTATGGCTTTTTATTATTCAATAGAACTATTGAATAGTCAACCCCTATTTTTGTTCACCGCTGCTGTGACGGGCATGAGAGGTCGGCCTTGGACACGAGCGGACAAGGATTCTGTACCACACACGTTACCACAGGAGTGACGGTGGCGGTAACCGTGGGATTCGGGACAGGCAAGGGGCTGTGGGTTGGCGACACGGCCGGAGCCGGGCTGGGTGAAGGGGACGGACTGGGAGAGGGGATTGGGGATGGCGAAGCACCGGGAGAGGGGCTTGGCGACGGCGAAGCACCGGGAGAGGGGCTTGGCGACGGCGAAGGACTAGGAGAGGGGCTTGGCGATGGAAATATTCCCGGAGCTTCGGCATCTGGCTGCTCTTCTGGCAGCTGAGGGCCAATCGGCTCTGGGTTTGTCTCTGCTGTGGTGGCGGTATCGGGCTGAATCGGGGGGGGCACTTCGGAGGGGTCCGTTTGTCCGAATGCGATCTCGGTGGTCAGGTTCAGCGAGTCAGCCTGAGCGCCCTCATGACATGCGGCGGTTCCGCTGAAAACGATGAAATAGTCGACCCAGCACGCGCCTGTGCCGTGAAGATCATTCTCGACCGGCTGCTTGAACTTCATCTGTCCGTAAACACTGCCATCCGGCGCGATAGGCAGTTCAGCGCTCGCGTTCTCAAGTCCGATATTTCGGACGAGTACGAGCTTGGCATCGCAGTCGAGCAGGATGATGAAATCCGCGAGGCGTTCCTGTTGGAATTGGAACTCAGGAACGCATCCCTCCTGGCGTTCAGGCGAAAATTGCACCTGTTGCTGCTGCTGAGGTGGCGAGTCCTTGCAGTCAATGGTGTAACCGCCAAAAGGATTCGCCGATGGAAATGAGACCTCTCCTGGCAGATCCAGGTCATCTTCTCCGCCGCAGCGGCTCAGGAACACCGAACCCGCGACAAGGCCCAGGACGCCCAGCAACACGCTTCGTTTGGTCTGCATGATGGCCTGAGCGGTTGCAACCGAGGTGCCATTCGCAATCGCTGCATGACGCAAGCTGTGTTACGCTCACAGCTATGAAATCGATCTTTTTGAGCTGGCGAATGGCGGTGGTTTTACTGCTCGGCTTTTCATCGGGCATACCTCTGGCGCTTACAGGGACCACTCTCCAGGCGTGGATGAAAACGGAGAATGTGGATCTGACGACGATCGGACTTTTCTCTCTCGTCGGACTTCCCTATGCATTGAAGTTTCTTTGGGCGCCGTTCATGGACCGCTATACCCCGCCTTTCTTGGGAAGACGTCAGGGTTGGATCGTGATCGCGCAGCTTCTGCTGGTCGCATCGATTGCAACCATGGGTTTTTTTAACCCCGCTCAAACTCCCTGGATTGTTGCCGCGCTCGCCATGCTCGTGGCGTTCTTCAGTGCCAGTCAGGATATTGTGGTTGATGCCTATCGTACGGATCTCCTCGAGAGGGACGAGGTCGGTCCCGGTGCTTCGCTTTACGTCACGGGATATCGCATCGCGATGTTAGTTTCGGGCGCGGTCGCCCTGATTCTGGCCGACCACCTTCCATGGCGGGTCGTTTACCTGATCATGGCCGGAACCATGGCAATAGGACTCCTGGCGGCGTTTTTCGCGCCTTCTCCGAGAGTGGTCGTAAAGCCGCCAACCTCTTTGATGAACGCCTTTGTGCATCCTTTATTGGAGTTTTTCCGTCGAAAGGGTGCATGGGAGATCGTGCTTTTCGTCATTTTCTATAAAATCGACGTCGTTGTCACCACGGCGCTGATGACTCCGTTCATCATGGATATGGGATTCAGCAAAACGGATATTGGGGCGGTGACCAAGGGCTTCGGTCTGGTCGCGACCATTGTTGGCACGCTGGTCGGGGGTGCTTTGATGGTGCGCCTTGGAATCAAGCGTTCGCTCTGGGCTTTTGGAATTTTTCAGGGCGTCTCGGGCATGTCGTTCTGGCTGCTCGCAAAACTCGGACATCACTATCCGATGATGGTGACCGCGATCGCTGCGGAGAATTTCTGCAGCGGTATGGGTAATGCCGCCTACTCCGCTTTTATGATGAGTCTTTGCGACAAGCGCTTCACGGCGACCCAGTTCGCGCTTCTGACTAGTCTCATGGCCGTTACACGCGTGGTAGGTAGCACGCCGTCGGGTTGGCTTGCCGAACGGTTGGGTTGGGAAATGTACTTCATTTTTGCCACTTTGTTGATGATTCCAAGCCTTCTCATTCTGACTCGCTACAATAAATGGGCAAACCTTGCTGATCAGGAATCGCCGGCAACAACCTGAGTACTTATGAGTACTGGATGATAAAGAACGGACCCCAAGCTGGAGTCCGCTCCTTTATTCGGATAAAAAGCGTCCCTGGTCAGTCCAGGGTGGGGGCGCGGACATCGCAGAAGCCCTGCAGCTGGGCGCCATTCACGAACAACCACGAGCTGATGGTGAAATGGGAGCTCGGTGCTGGCTCGCTTTCATATTTGATCACGGGAGGATGCTCGAGTTGCGCGGTCGGAATTCCGCGAATATATTCGAACCCATCTCGTGAAAAATGGTTGGCATAGTCCCGATAGAGGACCTCGCCATTGCATTCCACATAGAGCCCGTCGCGACATTCACGATTTTCGACGGCTGTATCAGGCGCCAAAAACTCGCATGCACGCGCCTTGACGATGCATCGATCGGCACCTTTTCCTGACGTACCCGTATAGCGGCAATCAAGACGATACCCATCATTGGCTGAAGCGAAGTTCAGCCCCATTAAAAGAACACCTAGACCCGCCAATAGAAACTTTTTCATTTTACCTCCGTGTTTTTGCCAACCGGCATCCCCGGCACTTGTCGGACGGCTTAGTGCAAGGAGTGTGCACCCGCTCGGCGTCAAATGGGCGGTGTTGGGAATTTGCGGGTAGATAGGGCCCGATCGTAGAATCGGAAGGTCCCACGCGAATCGTCGAGAATGCGACGATCCGGGCAAAGAATGGGTTCATTTGGAAAATCCAGTTCGGTATCCGCCTTAGCAAAAAGGGCGGAACCAGCGCGGCATTTTTCAGAGACTTTTTTGAGGACTGTCTCGAATTTCCGAACGTCGGAGTCGGTGTTGAGTTCTGCCTGTGCCACCCCTGCCGGGATATATCGGTAAAACGACGGGATCTCCGCAGACCAAAGCAGCGGTGGGGCATACAGTGTTTTAGCGGACGCGGGACCTGCCGTTCTGATGCGCTGCCGGTGTGCTACCGGGGCACTCAGGTCGATGGTCTCTCCGCTTTCATTAGTTACCCAGAACGTGATTGCCTGATGCCAGTATCCCGCCCAAACGGGTGTATTGTCCTCAAGGACCTCGACCCATGCGGCTTTACCGTACATCGCCTGTGCGTCGACTTTGAAATGTCGAAGCGCCTCAACGCACGCAAGCGCAACGAGCAATGGGGAGTCGGATCGATCTCCGGTGATCTGGTCCACGACTCGCGTTACAATCCTCGAGACTTCGGCGATGATCGGAAGCGGCGTTCCTGGAAACGTTTCCTTCATTCAGGTGCCAGACTTTCCCGAGATCCAGGCACCCGCACCGAATGCGATCCATCCAGCGAGAAAAAACAAGCCACCGATCGGCGTGATCATTCCAAGGGTGCGAATTTCAGTGATTGCTAGCGCATAGAGACTTCCGGAAAAGAGGAGGATGCCGGAAGCGAAAAACCAGCCCGCCAGAGCTGGAAAGCCTTGGATGGTGCTGTTCTGGGATGCCCATAGGCCAAAGCCTATGAGAGCCAGCGAGTGAAACATCTGGTATTGCACCGCCGTTTGATAAATCTGCAGGCCCTTTTGGCTCAAGTGCTGGGATAACGCATGGGCACCGAAAGCTCCGAAGGCTACGGTGAAAAATCCTGAAGCTGCACCTACGAGAATCCAACGATTCATACCCCCGGAGCTAGCTCAGTGAGCGGAGGAACGCAAGCTCAGCGCGGGTCACCGGACTGGCGAACAAATTCTAGCACGGCATCTCGCAACGCGTTGGCCAGGGATGCCAATCGATCAGAATAGGGATGGTTCACTCCGTCAATCCGCATGGGGTGTTTCGCGTTGGAAAGCGCAGCGAATTCGGTCGGATCATTGTAAAAGAGACACTCAAGATAGGACACCGGCGCGCCGGTGATCTTTCTGTTCAGGTGGAGATTGCGCGAAAAAACGCCGGGAGCCACTTGGCGCGTGCTGGGGCTGCCTCCTGATGCATCGGGGCGGATCCCCAACTGTCTGCCGATCTGAGTCACAACGGCGCTGCTGAGTTGCACGGACGCATTCCATGTGACCGGGTCCAGCAGATGCTGTGCGAAATATCGGCGGTCTTCGCGGCTGGCGAATTCCGTTTTCTCGAACGCGCCGCTTACATACGCTTTGGTCCTGTTGTATCCGGAGGGGTTCACTCCGTTGGAGGGGCCGCTGTTGAGGGTATCAAAGTGAATGATGAGAGTCAGGTCGGGGGAAAATGGCTGAATTGCATTCACCCGTGCCATAAGATCGGCGCGGTTAATGAAGTACTTCGAGCGCATGAAGTCGGAGAAAATCTGCTTCACCTCCCTGCTCGACTGGAAGGCGCGATACAGGGTTTCTCCGGCAGGGGCCTTGTTCAACAGCGCCTGAAACCAGTCCTGAAGTGAACTTTCGCGCAGCTCTTCGAGTGCGAAATCACGAAGATCAAATTTTGTGAACTCGAGAGGAGACACCGCATTCAACGTGCGGCGGCTAAGAAGAACCTCGGCTCCAAGGGCAACCAGCTCGCTTTCCAGGAGGAGTGCTGTTTGCAAAGTGAGAATGCCCTCACTGAGTACCTGTCCTTTTGCTGAGCGGATGAACTTGCCCGTGCGTTGATCCCACGTATTGCCGCCCATGTGGCCCGGATCGATCGCAATCCGAAGACCGGCCAATGGACGTTCCTTCGGATTGTGGGCCGCAGCTCGGAGGCGCTTTTGAAACTCGGGTTCGAACGAGGAGTTCGGGCTATCGGTAAGCTGAACTGAGAAATCCGGAACCTTGCGTGATTGAGGGTCCTGGAATGCCGACATCAGACCAGTTGAAGTGTCGAAGAGGACGTAGCGTTGAAACGTCTTCTGAAGATCAAGAAATGGAAGGACCCGTTTGATTTCTTCGGGAGTCTGCACCGCTTGCAGCTCTTCTAGCAGCGGTTGTGAATCAATTTCCGTCGGTACCCCGAACTGTTCGAGAATAAACAGGGTCCGGAGGAATGCCTCATCGGGCGACAAGGCCTGCGTGGCATTCAGGACAACGGGCTCAAACTCCGAAAATCCCGGTGCAGCCCAAACGAGATTTCCTGAAAGCGCAAGGACTGAGCTCGCGACCACCTTCAGAATACGGTTCGTGATATTTCGTGTGCGACTCAAGCCTTCTGGTCTCCGCCGGGTTTCTGATTCGGGCGTGGAGGGCGAGGAGCTCCGCGTTTTTTGTCATCGCGGTCGCGGCCTCTGCCGCCTCTTCCTTTTCCGCCCTTTCCTCCTCGATCTCCACGGTGCTCATCGGACCGTGCGGGCTTTGGAGGATTCAATGAAGGATAATATTCGGCAATGTACTGGTGTTCGCCAAACTGTTTCGCTCCTGAGGGAGCCTTTTCACCTTCAGAGAGGGAGAGTACGACCACCCGTTTCAGGTCGGAAACTTTCTTCCCGACGCACTCGAGTGCGTTCAGGAGATGACTCAGGCGATCCCCTTCCACTTTGAGAGCCTCACCGAGCGCCTGCGGAAGCTCTTCAGGTGTCTTGCCGGAGGCGATGAGTTCATCCCGCGTTTTGAGTGCGTTCTTCAGTGTGGCTGCGGGAAATTCGGTGAGGGTCTTCATGGTGTCTCCTGTTGATAAAACAAGAGGCGCACGTCCGGAAGAACGTGCGCCTCAGAACTTGATTTCCGACTATCTTAGAGCAAATCGGCGCTGATGAATACGTTCATCTGCGTCGAGTTGAGCGTCAAATTCGTCGGACGAACCGTGAGCGACGGGTTCAGGTTCAGATTCGGGAGAATCTGATAGCTCACGCCGGCGTTGAGGTCATAAGGATCGGGTGAGTAGACGTCTCTCGCGAGCTGGCCGACCAGATCCGTCGAGAAAGCAAACGATGTTTTATCGTTCAATTGATAATCCACGTGCGGTCCGACCCAGAAATCGATCGTCGCATAAGCGGCGTCGGTGTTGTAGAATTTTGCGCGGATATTGCCATCAATACCGGCACTCCACCGAGAACCGACGGGCTGGAAGCCAAGGGATTCATCAAAGCGTACCGCAGTGAGGAAACTCTGTGCGCGTGTTTTGCTCGTCATCGGAGCGTAGAGGCGAACGCCCCCGTTGAAGGTGAGGCCGTTGGCATCAATGATCTTGTTGCGGGAAAGTTTGACGTAGGGGTTGAAGAACTCAACCTGCTGCCCCATGACGGGCTGATAATTGAAAAGGGCGGCGACACTCACCTTCGTGAGCGAGTCCAATTTGTAAGCAGCGGTCAGAGCGCTTTCGAAAAGCTGCGCGCCGTCCAGCTTGCCTTCGGCATCGGGTTGCAGGCTTGAGGTCATGTGGCCAAGTGAGGGACCGTGATACAGCATTCCGAGATTCAGCGAGATATTCTCGCGAATGCTCTTGGGCGCCGTGGCGGTGGAGGTGGTGGCAGATGTGGTCTCCGCACCTGCCTGGACTGTAAAGAGCGCGGCAGTAACCGCGGTGACAACAAAACTTTTCTTCATGACGTTCTCCCTTTTGCTTAGGCCGCTCCATCGCAGCCCCGCTGGTTTTCCTCCGGCCAAAGCAAGCCGTTTGCCAGCAGTGTTGTACTCGCGGTGTAGCAAATCTGTCAACTTTATTTTCCCGAAGAAATGGGGGAAATTTGTCGAATAATCTCAAGTACCGGGGCGTTGCGACGCGGTGAAGCACGAAGATTTTAGTCGGGCTTACTGGGGCCAAGTAGTCGAAAACAGGGGCATTTTGGCCCTCATCTTCTTCATGGTTCCTATTTCAGCTGTGAAATTCGAGTGATCGCCGCAAGCAGGACCAGACCCGCGCCCATTTGGACACCGCTGAGCGGAGTTCCCAATATGAACGTATTCAAAAGCACTGCGCTGATGGGGAAGAGCAGCTCCATGAAGGTCGCGATGCTCGCGGTCGTTCGAGCAAGCCCTTGATAATAGGCGAGCATCGAGAGGATTCCGGGCACAAGACCCATATAGAGCAACGACGTCATGACCTCTGGTTTTCCAAGCGTCTCAAATGGAATCGAAAAGCCAGACAGCGCAAGCAGCAGCGAGGCCGTGATCAATCCAAAGACATAGCGCCAGAAGGTGGCGATACTTGGTTCGACTTTCCTGAGAAGCAATTTTCCTGCAACGGTGGAGCAGGCCCAGAGCCCTGCCGCTCCCAAGGCGTAAAGAGCCCCTAAAGACTGCAGATCGAGACCTTGTGAAAGAAAGCTGAAGTCGAGGTCGGGAAAACTCAGGACAACGCCGCCGGCAATGGCCACCGCCGACCAAAGCAGGAACTGCAGCTTGGGGCGTTCCCCGAGAACAAGAGTGGCGATAAACACGACCAGCACGGGCTGCAGTTTCTGAAGAAGAATGGCGACAGAGGGATTGATGTATTGAAAGCTCGCGGTGAAAAGGAGCGTGGCGACGGCGGACGCACCCGCGCCGATAAAAATCGCCGCAAGCCACTCGCGCGACGTGAGGCGGAACGCCGACTTTTTCTTCTTCAGATAGACCCAGGGAAGCAGGACTGTCGTGCCGATCAGGTGCTCGAGGCAAACGATCAGGAGCGGAGTCAGGGCGCCGACCATGGGAAAGCGGAATACCCCGTCCGTGGCCCACAAAATGGCCGCGAACCCGACAAGCGCGGGTCCCAGAATCGTTCTAGCGCCTGTTGACGGCATCGAAGCGCTCCCACCATAGGTTGAAATTAGCCAATGCCTGAATCGCTATCGAACGACGAAGCTCATCTTTTTTCAGTCCTTCCAGACCCTGGAAAAGCGCCTGATCAAAGAGTCCAAAATGCATGTTCGAGGGCTGGTACTGTTTGGGATCGCTCCCGGTGACGTGTCTGAGCAATGCTCCCAGTGCTGTGTTTGCGGGAGGTGCGCGATGCGCCTGTTTTTGAAGCCTTTGCAGGATGAAGAACGCTGCCAGCATCCCGCAGGCGGCGGATTCCAGATAGCCTTCAACTCCCGCAAGCTGACCTGCGAGATAGATCCGTGGCTGTCCTCTGAGCGAGAGATCCGGATGAAGCACCTTGGGCGCGCACACATAGGTATTTCGATGGATTGAGCCGAGGCGCAGGAACTCCGCCTTGTTTAACGCCGGGATCATCCGGAAAATACGCGTTTGTTCGCCCATTTTCAGCTTGGTTTGAAAGCCAACCAGATTGTAAGCCGTTTTGGCCCTGTTTTCTGCCCGAAGCTGAATGACCGCAAAAGGCCGTTGCCCGGTGCGTGGATCGGTGAGACCCACGGGTTTCATGGGCCCGTGGCGAAGAGTGTCGCGTCCGGTCGCCGCGATGGCCTCGATGGGTTGGCAGCCTTGGAAAAAAATTTCCTTCTCGAAACCGCGCGGGGGAACTTTTTCAGCGCTCGCCAGCGCATCGATGAACGCGTTATATTCCGCTTCATTCATCGGACAGTTGATGTAGGCTTCCTCGTCGCCTTTACCGTAACGATTCGCCAGAAACGCGTGATTCCAGTCGATACTTGAAGCTTCAATAACGGGTGCGATCGCGTCGTAAAAGTAAAGATCGTCCGCCCGGGTCGCATCGCCGAGCCAACGCGTGATTCCATTCGAACTGAGCGGTCCCGTCGCGATCAGGGTCACCTGCTCGGCAGGAGGTTTTGTGAGCTCTTCGCGTAGAACCGTGACATTCGGATGAGAACTCAGTTTTTTGGTGATGGACTCTGAAAAGAGCTCTCGATCCACGGCAAGTGCTTCGCCCGCCGGAACCGAGACTTCCATACCTGTTTTCAAAATCAGGGATCCTGCCAGACCCATTTCTGCTTTCAGAATTCCGGGTGCGGAATGGGCGGCCTGTGATTTGAGTGAGTTGCTGCAGACGAGTTCGGCGAAATGGTCGCTCTGGTGCGCGGGTGTGTTCTTTATGGGCCGCATCTCGTGAAGCGTGACCTTCACGTCCCGCTCGGCGAGGAAATAGGCAGCTTCGCTGCCGGCGAGTCCCGCCCCGACAATGTGAACCGTTCCGATTGACATGCTGCTCCTTTATCATAGGAGCTTGGGCCGTTACACTAGGAGTGTGCTCTTACGGGACTCTCTTCAGCGATTTCTCGAATATCTGAACTCCGAACGGGGCTACAGCGAACATACGTCACGGGCCTACGCCGGGGATCTTGGGCATTGGCTCGGCGAACTCGAGCGAAATCTCGATATCAAGGATACGTCGGCCCTGGGTGATCGTCTTGAGCCCGCGCAGGTGCGCACCTATCTGGCGGCGCTCTATGATAATCATGAGCGCTCCTCCTTGTCTCGACGCCTGTCGGCGATCCGTTCCTTTCTCAGGTTTTTGAGGCAGCAGGGGTGGATCGAGCGCGATGTGGGTAAGTTGATTCCTTCTCCGAAAGCTCGAAAGAAATTACCCCGATTCCTAAAGATTGAAGATGTTTCAGAATTGATCTCCGCTCCCGATGCCGCAAGCCAGCTCGGGCGTCGCGATCGGGCTCTTTTTGAGGTGATCTACGGATGTGGCCTGCGTGTGAGCGAAGCTGTTGGGCTGAATGTTTCCGATCTGGATCTGACAAGGGGTTGGCTTCGGGTTCTTGGTAAAGGGGCAAAGGAGAGAACCGTTCCTTTTGGGTTCCCTGCTGCCGAGGCGCTCCAGCTGACGCTGGCTGACCGGACGGCTTCAGGAAGCCCGCTCGCTGCTGATGACCCGGTTTTCATCAACTTCCGGGGTACTCGGATTAGCGAAAGAAGCGTAGCCCGGATTTTAGCGAAGCATCTCCTGCGGATCGCAATGGCGAACTCTGTCTCGCCACACGGGCTCCGGCATAGTTTTGCGACTCACCTGCTCGCCGCAGGTGCAGACCTCAGAACGATTCAGGAGCTTCTTGGACATGCGCGTCTGTCCACCACTCAGCGATACACCCATTTGGATTTGGGGACTCTTTTGGACGACTATCGGGGAGCCCACCCCTTGAGCCGACCCACGAATTTAAAAAAACCCTGAGAATCCAGCTGGCGAGCCGTACCTGATTTGGTTAATGTCACTGCACTCAAGATGGACACCCTGGTTGATTTCCTACTGAATTTTTACGGTCCCACTCCGTACCTCCTGATTTTCGGCGTTCTTCTCGCCTGCGGATTTGGAATCCCGCTGCCGGAAGATGTCGTTCTGTTCGCCGGAGGTCTTCTCTCGTACTACGGCGTTTCAAACCTCTGGATAATGATAGTGGTTTCCATGTTAGGAGTCTTGATCGGTGATTCGGTCATATTCTACCTGGGTGCCAAGTACGGGCGTCGACTGACAAAGAAGTGGTTTTTTCACAAACTCCTCCCTGATGATCGACTGAATGCCGTGCAAAAAAAACTGCATGACCAGGGTAATAAGGTGATTTTTGCGGCCCGTTTCATGCCTGGACTTCGCGCGCCCATATTCTTTTCAGCCGGAACGCTTCACCTGCCCTATCGCGTTTTTCTTTTTTACGACGGCATGGCCGCTCTTCTGAGTGTCCCAGCCATCTTGGGCGCCGTTTATCTCTTTGGCGATGAGCTGGACAAAGTGGTCCGGTGGATCAAGCGAGTGGAGTACGGAATCGTCATTGTGATTGCGATCATCATTCTGGCGGTCCTCGCAAAGTGGTACATCACGCATCGGAAGCTTCGCAAAGCGTGAGCCCGGCAATCAAACGCTTCATCTGGAGTCGCTTGCCATCCTGGAGTTGGATACCTCTTGCGGTCTTCCTGGTTCTCCAGTTTCAAGGGGCTCTTCTAGGGCTGACGGATGATGAAGCGTACTACTGGGTGCTCGCTCAAAAGCCCGCGCTTGGTTACGCCTATCATCCACCGGCGGTAGCCTGGTTTATAGCGGCCGCTGAGGCTCTGTTTGGCGGCGTTTTCGATCATTCCGCAGCTCTTGTGCGACTTCCGGCGACGCTGAGCGCGGCGCTCACGGTCGCGTTGGCCCTTTTCTGGATGGGGCGAGCAGGAGCGCCGGCCAGGCGCATTTCCCATGGCGGAGCTGTTCTCCTTTCCTTTGTGGGTTTCTTTTCGCTCGCATGGATGATGGTTCCAGATCTTCCGCTTTTCCTGGGCTGGATGGCGGCTTTCGTCGCTACCTGGGAGATCTGCTTCGGCGCTTCGCGATCGCGTCTCTTTCCTTCCCTGCTCTTCGCTGGCATCGTTCTCACTTTGCTTTCGAAATATTCAGGGCTTCTCGCGGCCGGATCCGCCGGATTGGCTATTCTTCTTTGGGCACCGCGGGATCGACGTATGAGCGGTGTTCTGGCGGTGATTGCCGGCGTAATCGTCGCGGCGGTGCCCGCGATCATCTGGAATGCGCAGCACGAGTGGGCATCGATCCTCTATCAGGTTCGCGATCGGCACGGGGGCGCCGAGGTTTCCCTGAAGCGCTTTGCGCGGTTCTGGGCAGCGGAAGCACTTCTGGCGGGGCCCTTGCTGCTGGCATTCGGAGCCGCGGTTCTCCGTGGCGCTCTTCACTCCAGCGAAGAAAAAAAAGTTTATCGTTATGTGCTGATGTGGGCTGTTCCGGGCGCGCTCGTGTTTTGTCTGCAGCCCCTCTGGAGTGACTTCAAACTTCATTGGGCGTTCGTGGTGTGGTGGCCGCTCGCCCTGGCATTCGGCTGGGCCTTTGCCCGTCAGGACCGCGCGGCACGGTTTGCGCGCGCCCAGATCATCTATGGATTCTCTCTGGGCGCGCTCGTGCTCCTGAGCTGTCATTTGCCTTTGACCGGTTTTGTGAACCGCGCTTTTTCCGGAAGGACTCCTGATCCGCGCTGGGATGTTACGAACGACTTGTACGGGTGGCAAAAGCTCCGGGACTTTTTGCGGGAGCACGGTGGCGAAGACGCGTTTCGCATTCCGGTAGTCGGCTCGAGATATCAAACGGCCGCCCAGGCGGCGTTCGGGCTCGGGCAGGCTGGAACCGCGACTTTGCTTCCTCGTGATTTGAAAGCGCGGGATGAATGGCCGAGCCTCGGTGTCTCTGATCACGAGGGGCCAGAGTGGCCCATCTTGAAATCTCCTGTCTGGTATGTTGCGGACAACCGCTACACGGAAGGGCCTTCTTTTCGAAACGCGAATTGTGTTCCGGCGGGACGAGTCGAGGAACTGCGCTGGGGCCTTCCGGCAAAATGGATCGACGTCTGGCGTTGCGATCCCAGTTCGACGAAGTAGCGGTTTTTAGGTGCGCGCGCGGCGCTTCGCCGCCTTGATCCAGGCTAACAGTTCTTCATCGATATCGGCGGGCTCAGCTATCAGGACTTCATGGCTGAAGCGCCGTGATTTGGTGCGTGTGGGTTTCAGTCGGGCTGATCTCATCGTGTCAGCGCCTCGAAGCGCCAATGCCACACGAAGTCCTTTGGAGGTGACTCGGATCATGCCGATCACCGGCCTTTTCGCCCCAGCGGGACTCAGGGCGAGCGCGGTCTTCGCCGGGTTCAGGTCAACTCCGCCGATGCGAACGAATCTGGCAAGCATTCGGCGGAAAAGCGGAAGCCACTTTTCTTTTTTCCCGGAAAAAATCGTTTTTAGTTCCGCTCCCTGGCGGCCTTCCCCAGGGCTCACTGTTCCAGAGTCTGGGTGCTGCCATTCATCGGATCAACAAGATCATTGCGGATCCAGGCACTGATTTCGTATTCATTTGCGTTTGCAACAGCACGAGCGGCTCGCACAGGCGCAACTTTGAACCAATCGTTTTTCCAGCCCAGAATCTCGTACCGTACCTGTGGGTCAGCCATTCCTACGATCGGATACTTTGTGCCAGGGCCGGAGCGGAGTTTCGCATCCCCGTTCCGAATTCGCACGGATATGGGTTGATTTTCTTGCGCGCGGTCCGGGGCCATCAGGCTGTGTTGAACGCTATCGACGATCACGGTGTTCTCGGCCTGGCTGACAGGTTTGATGACCTGCTTGGCCGCGATCGTTGCCGGTTTTGTGATATTCGCACGAGCGGAGTGCCAGAGGTTCTGGCCTTGTACGTACAGATACACGCCCGACCCGATCGTGAGCATTCCGGCCACGCCGATCGCGGCGGGAAGCAGCCGGAAACGGCCCGATGATTCACTGATTTCCGGGAGCGGGGAGGGGATGCCGGGAAAGGTGTTCGGAAACGATGGAGCAGCGTTGATAGGCGCTCTTTCCACCACCGGTGGCTTGGCTCTCATCGGCGGAGGAGTCACTGTCTTAGGAACTGCCGGCGGAGCAACGGTATCCGCGTTCTCGCGTTTTCTTGCCGCGGGCCGAATCGTCGGCTTCTCCGTAAGCAGGCGCTCGAGATTCTGAGTTGCCTGCTGGCTCATCACGGGTGCTTCGGATGCTTCCGGCAAGAGAATGTTTTCTCCGATGGGAGCTTTATCCACTTTCATCAAGTTGATTTCCGCTCTTCGAATCAATCCGAATCCGCCGCATTTGTAGCAGCGGGAAAAGGACCAGCCTGATCCGATCTTTTCATCCGAGATAGCGAGATTCACGCCACAATGAGGGCAATTCCAGCGCATGGTTCAGCTCTCCTAGGAATAGGGTCCCAGTAGCGCGAGTGCGCGTCAATGGGCAGGAGTTGCCGGCGGCGATGTCAAAACGTTGGCATTGTCGGGAAACGGTATCGCATCCACCTTGGGTTCAAGAATCCGAATGACTACGCGGCGGTTCTTCGCAAGTGCCGCCTCATCCCACGTTCCTGCCGGATTTCGCGCCGGACTGGCGGGATGTGTATCAGCATATCCGATCGCGATCAGGCGATCCGACCTGAAACCTCTTTCGAGGAACATGCGAACGACGCTCGAGGCACGAGCTCCGGAAAGTTCCCAGTTGGACGGGTACACGCCGCCGATAACGGGCCGGCTGTCCGTATGCCCTTCCACAACGATACGAAATGTCTTTGCTTCGGAAACCTGGCGTTCAGAAACAGCCGTGATCAGCTTCTGGAGTACCTCTTTGCCCTGGGCTTTCACATCGGTTCCCAAAGTGTCGAAAAAGACGGTGGATTCAAAAATGATGGTGACGCCATAAGGATCGGCGGTCACCTGCATCCCGTTTCCCGTTCCTACTTCGCTCAGGGCTTTCGCGATGTACTTTTTCGTTTCATCAGTAGGCATCGCGTAATCACCGCCAAATTGTTTGGCTACTGCCTCTTTCACTTTCTCGTATTGTGGATCGTCTAGCTTCGCCAGGCTGAAGAGCATGATGAAAAAGCCACAAAGCAGCGTCATCATATCCGCGTAAGAGACGAGCCAGTTGGATTCGTCATGAGCCGCGGCATGAGGTTTGGTCGGAGGAAGCCTGGGGGGTTCCACCTTCGGGACTGCTTTGAGTTTTCGAAGTGCCATTAGACCCTCTTATCCCTTAAGCAGCCGCTGCTTTCCTGATGACGCGGTCCTTCGGAAGCAGGAACGAGTTCAGGCTCTCACGCATGGTTACCGGATTGACCTGCGCTTTGAGGAGCAGGGATCCTTCCACGATCAGACGCCGAAGCATGATCTCTTCCTCTGTCCGCGTGGTGAGGTTTTCCGCGATCGGAAGAAAGATGAGGTTCGCGAACGCGATTCCGTAAAGCGTCCCGATCAACCCGATCGACATCGCCGGGCCGATGAGAGCCTGGCTGTTCGGTTTCCCGATCTGTTGGAGAACCGCGATCATGCCGAGTGTCGTTGCCAGGAGTCCGAAGGCCGGAGGGAATCGTCCCACCGCACGGAACATGTTTGCTTCACTCATCAGCCTGGCTTCAGTGGTTCGAATTCGTTGATCCAGGGCGTTCCGGACTTCGGATTCCGTGAGCACCCCGGCGGCGACGAGTGAAACGGCCTCTCGCAGGAATTCATGTTTAATGGCCGGAATCGCATCATTCAGTGCCGAAAGTCCGACGCTGGCCTTCTTGTTCAGCTCAAGAATCTGGCTGATGACGCCCTGGTAATCCATCTTATGGCGTCCAAGAACGCGAAGCATGAATACCTTGACCAGAGAAAGGAGCTGGCTCAGGGGAAAACTGATGCTGGCTGCCGCAAAAGTTCCGCCCACGACGATCAGAAGCCCGTGCATGTCCAGAAAGAAGCCGAAGCCCATCCCTGTGGTGCTTAGTGCCAGATACATGATGCCGGCGCCAAGAGTGACGCCAAAAAGCGATGAGATGTTCATTTAAACCGCCTCCTTCCGCTGAAACGCCGCTTTCCACAGCTGGTACTGACTGACGACATAGTTTTCATCGAGTTCGCGCAGTCTCGAAACAATGGTATGAACGCAGCTCTCGTAAAACCTGAGCTTTCGATCCTTTGACTGGTCAAGAAATTGCTGAAAGTTGTCCTTTGAGACATAAAACAACTGACATGGAGTGAGTGCCCGAACTGTTGCGGAGCGCGGTTTGTCGTCCACAAGGGACATCTCACCGAAGAAATTGCCTTCGCGGAGCTGTCCGACATCATACGGTTCGCCGGTCAGGCTGTTATTTTTGAAGATGCCGACCACGCCCTGGAGGATCACGTAAAGTCCCCACGACAGCTCTCCTTCAATCACGAGGTTCGCATGAT
>MEPR01000011.1:11232-38498 GCA_001769835.1 Bdellovibrionales bacterium GWB1_55_8 | reverse complement strand
GCTCAGCATCGTTGAAGACCTGGAGAAGCTTCACGTCTTTCAGAATCGAAACTGCGGGTTTGACGATTCCTACCATCCTGACACCCTCTTGAGACCGGTTTGCGTGTTCCCTTCAGGCGCGGGCATGCTCTGGATATAGCCGCTCTCCGGGCCGGCTTCGGAGAACATGCGCTCGTTGGTCTCAATCAGGTTGATCAGCCCATCGGTTGCCATGATCTTCATGCGGTTGAGCACTTTGCGTTCGACCGCCTGGTACATTTCCCGGCTTACGGTTCCGACGCCGCCCAGTTCCTCTTCAAGTTCCGCCGTCAGCTCCTTCGGAGCCTTCGAGAAGATCGTCATCCGGACCGCATCCGTCGCGCCCTTCAGGAATTGCAGCAGTTCGTCATGCTTGAGACTCAGAATCACCTCAAGCAGCTGGCCGTCACGTAAGTAACGAAGTGTATCGATACTGACGAGCTTGCTCTTGATCGTGCGGGCGCTTTCGGGATTCACGCCTTCGAGGCTCTTCACGACGGTCCGCTGCATATGAGTGCCTGTGCGCTCCAGCAGGCTGACCAGAACTTCTGAGCCGGGCAGTGCTTCCGTGTTGAGTTTCGGATTTTCCCGACGTTTGCGTTTCAAGGCGCTCGACACGTTGAAGATGTAGTCGCGTGGGAGGTAGTCAATTCGCGACAGTTCTGTCAGGAGTTTGAGCCTGGTGTCATCATCGATCTGAGCATAGATCACCGCGCGTTTCTGCGGATCGACCTGCGTCAGCACGATTGATTTCACGGTCAGGGACTCATTCCGGATAAGCTCGAGGATCTGCGTTCCATCCATTTCTCCGAGGAAGTCGAACAGGTTGGAGGAGCGGTTGCCCATCACCACCAGTTTTCCGGCGACCGTACGGTTATGGAGGATGCGAAGTAATTCGAGCTTTTCGTCATCTTTCAGCTCGATAGGCGTCTTCGCGTAATATTCCATGAGCTCGCTCAAATCGCTCTGAAGCGAGGGGTCTCGCAACATATCGGTGATGATGCTTTCCCCGAACATGTGCATGTACTGGGCGGTCACTTCCACGCCTTCCTCGGTCAGAATACGAGCGAACACGTGTTTTGCCACCTTGGGCTGCTGAACGTAAATACGGGTCAACTCCTCAAGGAGGGACTCCGCTTCAAAGCGCCTTGCGATGAGAGCGCCGCGATCCTCCGTATTGGACAGGGTTTCAGGGCCCGCGCGATAAGTGGAAGGTGCGCTGGTGGAAACAGGGTCGCTTGCCAGGCTTTGAATGATTTTGTGAACCGTGGGTCCGCCCGATCCGGCTCTGGGTTTATGACTTGCCATGGCCAGGAAAATCAAGAGGGACAACACGGAGCAGGCGAAGACCAGGCCGTAAACCTTGAATTTCTGAAGCTCCGCTTGAACGGCATCGCCGTCTTCCACTCGCTCAATCTTCTCGATGCGCTCAAATCGTTCGGAGCGCATGTTTGACTCAGCATTCGTGCTCGAGTTGTTCGTTGTCGAGGCGAGCGAACGCTCGACGCTTGTGGCGGCGCCGCCCATCCCGGTTGCCGCCGCAAGAGCGGGTCCCGGTCGTGGGAATTTCATGGACTTGGCCGCGAGCGACACGTTCCGGAAATAGTTGGTCTTGAGCTTGGCCATTTCCAGGATGTTGCTTCGCTCGACCGCGGGAAGGTCCTCGTCAATCAGGAGGGTCGCGGAGACGTCCTTCACGCGGATTGCGACGCTGCCGTCATTGATGAATTCACCTGGTGCACCATATTCGGCTTCCTCGCCGTTAACCGCTTCCGTCTGCAGATTGAAATCGGCTAGAAGGCAATGGTTCGGGCAGAATTGCTGGAAAAGCCCGTCAATGGACGCGCGGAATTGCTTTGAGACCTTTTCGCGAAGTTCCGCGACTTTGGTCGAAGCTTCAATCGGCTCCGGGAATCGGGCCAGTTGTGTGTCCACTTTCACCGGGTATTCCAGGGTGTCCAGATATTGCTGTACGAGGTCGAGAAGTTTTCCTCTCGAAACGGGTCCCACCTTCTCGTTGATGAGCAGTTTTACGCGCGCGGATGAAGCCGCCAGGGTTGCATCGTGTGAGCCGCTTTCATCGAAGCCAGGTGCGATTTCATCCGGCACTGCATAATCGACAGTCGCGGACACCGAGAGGAGTTTGCACTCGTCTCTGCAGTATTTGTCCAGCAGAGGTTCGAGCAGGCGTTTGACCTGATTCTCAGCGGACCTCTGGGTGATTTCGATGGTGTTGATCTTGGCATCAGCCGCCCGCGATCCGAGGACCGGGACAATGAGCGCCAGGAACCCAGCGAAGAGCGTGGTTTTCACGAAAGAGCCGTTTCCGAAACTTTTTGAATTTGTCACCTTCATGGTGATGCTACGCTCCTGTTCTGTTTCCTGCGTTCCACGAACTTTCGCAACGACTGATTGCCTGGATTAAAGCGCAAGGCCTGATTCCAGCTTTTTACGGCAAGATCCGTTTTGCCAAGACGGTCAAGCAGCGTTCCCCGCATCTCATGCAGTTTGGGATCTGTCTGAAAGGTTCTGATCATGTCATCGATTTCAATGAGAGCAGCCTCGTGTCGCCCCAGTCGGTACAGCTGTTTGATGTGGTCGACGGCTGCCAGATAGCTTTTGTCATGCTGAGGCGTCGGCTCCTGTGTAGGAACCAGTCCGAGACCTGTCTCAATCTCGCGACGTGCACCGTCATCTTCGGAAGCGTTCTGTGGCATGTTCGCGGTGATCTCCCGGTCCGATAGGCTGGGGGACCGATCGCGATAGCTCTCGTCTTCGGAAATTGTTCCTTCCATGGATGAGGCCGGAGACCGGGATGAATCACGGAAAGCGGGTGAAACGGGAATCACAAAGTCGGTCATGGAACCTTCAGTTCCAGGAAGTTCCACTTCGACCGAGCGGTCTCCCTTCTTCGTGCGCAGAATGATTGGCGAGCTGGATTCCGCGCCACCGTTTGCATAGTACTCACCGAAAGGGTTGCTGATGGGACGTCGGTCCGCGTTTTCCGTATCGAGCGCGAGAATGGAGCGCGCGCTGGCACAACCGAAGGTCCCGGTTGTGATTAACAGCAGTGCGGTGAGGTTATTCATTCTTTTCACGTCGATCTCCTAAAAGAGCATGTTTATCCCCAGGCCGTATTCCAGCCCGGATACAGACTTCGTTGCTGAGCTTGGCAGTATTGCCGTGGAGCCGGGTCGGTACCCGACGCTGGTTGAAACAGAGTAGTGCTTGCCCAGACGCCATTCGTAACTTCCTTGGAAAAGCGCGCCCAGGAATCCGGAGGAGTAGGTGCCGCCCACGCCCAGGGTGAATCCGGAGCGAACCTTGTTGAAGTTTTCCTCTTCTCCGATCAGGTTCCATCCGTGCACGAACAGCAATGTCAGGTTGATTCCCGACCACAGGTTGCCCGCCGCCTCGCTGGCGGCTGCCGCCACCGGATCTCCGACAATCGTGGATGCATCTTTCAGGTACATGGCCTCGAAGCCGACTTCCTTTTTCCGGTTGTCGTAGCGCTCAACCATCTTGAAGTTGAGGCCGAGGCAACCTGTCGTGCCGCTGATGTTGGGCTCGAACATGTAATTCACGCCGATGCGGTACTGCACCATCGGCGTATACTCGGTCAGCCGTCTGGCTTCGTCGACCTGGCTGTAATCCACGCCTCGCCGGAACGCGGCCGCCCGGGATGTTTCAGAGTTGTAGCTTCGTGACCAGATGATCGCGCCAGTTTCCGGTTCGGTGATGAACATCGAGAGGACGATTCCCGTTGGCTGGTAGGAGAAGGCGATATCCATGAAATGTTCGATATTGGACATCTTCGCGATTCGTGAAAGTTCGGCCGGATTCGTGTCAGCTGATGTAATCACGACCTGGTCACCATCAAGGGTCGTTCGCTTGGCCCGGCACGGAAGACATTGAATGATTCGGGTCTTCGTGGTCTTCAGGATCCTCTCGGTGATCAGAAGTTCAAGATGGCTTCTGAAGGAAGCGGGAACGTTTTCACTCAGGGCCATGTTTCTGAGGGACACGTCTTTCAAGCCGTGCACGTTTCCGTTCTTGAGATCGAACTCGAAGTCGCCCAAAACGTCTTCGAGAACCTCGTAAAAATTTCGTTGAGCACCGCCCGAGGAAGAGGGCTCCTTCGGAGCTTCGGCGGCGATGCCAAGCGTGGAGCTCATCACTGGTGCGGCGAGCGACCAGAGTGCGGTAAGGAGCAAAATCTTGTTGGTGCGACAATTCATCATAAAACTCTCTTTTGAGGCTTCGTCCTCACTGGCTTTTCGGCTATTGAGCGGTAGTCTTGAATTTTCACGAGCGTGCGTCATGATTAGGAGCTGGAGAGGCCGAATGAAGGAAAAAATTGCCCATCTGAGCGGGGTTTTTGCGTTTTTTGCGCTTATTACAGCAGTGGGATGCTCAACTACTCAGCTTAGTCCGGAACCGGCGCCGGCGCCCTCGCCGCCTCCTTACGTTCATGTTCCGCATCCCGCTGGAACTGACCTCGCGGACCTTCGTGCGATCTTTCACGATCCGACGGCTCCATCTGCTGAGTCGACGAAGGATTGCGAAAAGGACTTTTTGAAGCTGAAAAAACTCGCTCAGAACGAGGAGGAGTTGAGAGACGGCGCGCGTGAGCTGGTCAGTCTCGACCCGGTGAAATATCACTGGTGCTTCTACACGCGTCTCTCTGAATTGCAGGAATCGCTGGCCTCCATGCAGTACATTGATGAAAAGCAGAAGAAAGTCCTTGAGACCTACGCATTTCTGGTTCCGGTGGCGCGTGGCTTTCTGCAGCACTATCACGACAGCCGTTACCTTCGTTGGTCGGTTCTCAATTACAAGCGGATCAGCGAATGGGTTTTTTTCAGGAAGCTTGAACTCTCGCCTGAGGAAACCGCCGAATTGGTGCAGATTGCAAATCCATTCGGACTTTGGCGCGAAGAGACTGTGCCGGATTCAATTCTGGAAAAGTACGGCATCGTGCGCCCGGAAACACCGGAAGCGTTTCTGATGCCTCCGGTTCCGGAATCGCCCCAAAAGTAATATCAGGCCGCCTTTTTGTCTTCGCCGGACTGCTGAATGGCTGCATACGATGCCAGGGCTTTGATTCGTCTCTCAGTCGCAGGGTGGTTCGAGCCCTGTTTTCCTTCTGCATTGCCGTTCATGCGGTCGAGTTTTTTGAGCGCAGAGCAGAGCGCCGATGTGTCGGATCCTAAAACGGTCACGGCGTGTGCATCTGCTTCGAATTCCTGTGTCCGGCTCTGGGCTCCCATCAGACGAAAGGTCGCAATGAAGGATCCGAAGGCAAGGAAAGGGACCAATGCCGAGCTCGGCGGCGAGAGCATCACCACGAGAACTCCGACGAGAAATGTGGCTCCAACCAGCGTCGACGCGAGGATAAGCCGTCGAGGAAGGTGGTTCAGGTTCAGGTGTGCGATTTCATGTCGGACCACCGCTTCGAGCTCACTGGGCTGAAGTGATTCGAGTACTGAGCGGGAAATAAAAAGAGCGGGCATAAAGGGCCCTTTTCCAAAATGGAAGCCTGCAATGAAAGCAGTCCCGCCTCGATGGGCACCCTTCTCGATCAAGTAGAACTGTGGAGCGCGCATTCCGGCTTCATCGAATGACTTTTTGAGCCGCGAGCGAAGCTCATCGGATGGTGGAGAAACGGAGAGCAAGGCTTTGCTCAAATACATCGGACCCAGCGCGAAATTCAGCGCAAGCCCCGCCACTAAACCGAAAATGGCGCCGACGACTACGATTGCAGCCGTGGCTGCCGGGCCGGTTTGAAGAAGAGCTGCCAACCCGATGGATACCTTTACGCAGCCGATCAGGAGAGCCAAATAACCAAGCGCTGTTGAGAAGGCCCACAGCAAAGTTTTTGCGGCATTTCCCAGATACTGTCTGGGGTGGGGGGTCGGCGCTTGGAGTTTTTTATCAATCCCGGCTTGAATCACGGCATGAAATAGAACAGCCACAATGAAGACCAGGTTTCCCAGAACCGGATGTTCCGCGCGAGTCTCAGCGGTCCCGAGGAACAGGGCGAGCTCCGAAATGAGAACCAGAAGCGCGGTGGTGCGAGCCTGAAGCCCTGCCCCGGCGCGGTCGGCCTCTTTCTCATCGTCCGTTTTCACGCGTGCAGCGAGTGCATCGATGGTGCGCCCGAAATAGTCCGCCCAAAGAGCGAAAGCGACCACCGGGATAGAGGCGAGAATAGCAACTGCTTGAATCGGAAGCGCTGTTTCCATCAAAAACTAATCGGCCTGTGCGATCGCAGCCTTGAGGCTAAAAGGGCCTGGGATTCCTGAGAACTTCTCAACCCTCTCCAAACGTTGAAAAACGTTGAATGGCTTCGGATTTGCTGGACGCGGTTCCATGAAATACCCGCCGTTAATGATCATGAATTACCCAAGGCAGTGTTCCACATTGGACTTTCGATCAAGACCGTTCTGGATGGAGATCAAATTAGGTGGAATTGGCAGGCCGAGAACAAGGCGAACCATTCTCTTGAGGGTGTTTCGCCAGCTTTCCCGCGTCCTGCAGTTTCCTTATGAAGAAGCCCGCTTGTACTCGCCAGAAGTGATTAACTGGGAGGATAGGCCAGCGTCCCTTTATCAAGCGCAGGATGGACGAACTCCTTCGGAACTAGAGGGCTTTGCATTGCGTGTTCGGCGAAATGAGGCGGGGCTTACCCAGGAACAGCTTGCGGCACTCGTTGGAATGAACAGGAGCTATCTGGTGCAGATCGAGCGAGGGCAAAAGCGCCCGAGCCAGGGACTCCGGGTCCGGATTTCACAAATACTCACCTCTTCGCCATCCAACAAAATCCAACGTTTGGAGAGGGGGACGCGAGCCGCTTCCCTTAGCCGGCGAGCAAATCAAATCTTCGATTTGAATTCCTCCTGAATTCGCTTTAGACCATGAGCATGGGCAATTCTTCAGAACAGCTGGTGAAAGACATGCTTGCGGGCAGTCGGTTGGCTCTTGCGCGTTTGATCACCAAGGTCGAGAACCGCGGAGCTGACTTGCCTGAGCTGATCCGTATCCTGTACCCGCATACAGGTCGCGCGCAGATCTGGGGAATAACAGGTCCTCCAGGCGCGGGTAAGTCCACCCTGGTGGATCGCCTGGCTTCCAAGCTTCGTGCAGAGGGTAAGCGCGTTGCGATCGTTGCGATCGACCCATCGAGTCCGTTCTCGGGCGGCGCTATTCTGGGAGACCGAATCCGAATGCAGCGGCATTCGACAGATGAAGGCGTTTTTATACGCTCGTTGGGTACACGCGGAAAACAGGGTGGACTCTCTCATGCCGCCAAAGAAGTCGTGCTGGTCCTTGACGCGGCAGGATTTGACGTGGTTCTCGTGGAAACAGCGGGCGTAGGGCAGACGGAGCTGGATATCTTGCAGCTGGCTCAAACAGTCCTGGTTGTTCTCGTGCCTGAAAGTGGCGATTCCATTCAAGTGATGAAAGCGGGGTTGATGGAAATTGCCGACGTGTTTGCGGTAAACAAAAGCGACCGGCCAGAGGCCGATCAATTACTCCGCGAACTGGTAGCGATGATTGGACTGTCCGCTTCAAGCGTAGCCTGGACTATTCCGGTTCATAAAACCGAAGCCAATCGGGATCAGGGCACAGATGCACTTCTGAAAGCAATTCAGCGGCATCAGGCCTATCTCAGTGAAAGCGGTGCTCGGCAGAAGAAGACGCAGGCATTTTTGAGGCGCGAGGTTCTCGATATTCTAAATGAGCGATTGAATCAGTCTGTTCTTCGTTCATTTGAGAGCCCTGAAGGGCGTGAAATCTTCGACCAGCTTCTCCAGCGAAAGCTCGATCCCTATCAAGTCGCAGATCGTATTTGCCCAAAGTAGCTATTTTTACTTACCTTTCTCAAAACAGATTGCGATGCGGAGTACCCGAGTAAAAAGGTCTCAAGTAATCCAATACCTGACCGATCAGATATTTGAACAGAGCGCAAACTAGCTGGAATGGGTCCACTAGGGGGCGTTCGGCAGGGGTACAGCAAATTCCTGCCAAATTTGAACTGAAATAATACTCACCCTGTAACGGGGCGGGCAGTGGCACGTGTGTATATCTCGTGTCCGGCTCGGGGTGGGCAATGGGAGAGGTGTATATGGGTCTTAGAATTAACACAAATGTGCAGTCCTTGGCTGCGCAACGTAACCTGGGCGTCAACAATGCAGCTCAGAAAGCGTCGCTCGAGAAAATGGCTTCCGGCTCACGTATTACCCGTGCTGCAGACGATGCGGCAGGGCTTGCGATTTCCGAGAAGATGCGTGGAACGATCCGGTCGGTTCGTCAGGACGTTCGGAATGCGAATGATGGCATTTCGATGATTCAGACGGCTGAAGGCGGGATGAACGAAGTCGGCAATATCCTGATCCGCTTCCGCGAACTATCGATTCAAGCTGCGTCCGACACGATTGGACAAAGTGAACGCGGCTTTATCGACAAAGAAGTGCAACAGCTCCGCCAGGAAGTGGACCGCATCGCGGCTTCCACTCAGTTCAACGGCCACAAGCTGTTGAGCGGCGAAGGCGACGCACTTGAATTCCAGGTAGGTGTTGGTAACGATGCCGCCTTGGACCGCTTCACGTTTGATCCTTCAAAAACAAACGTGACCGCGGATCGCTTGGGATTGGGTTCAATCTCTGTCGCGGATAAAGCGTCCGCTCAGGAAAACCTGACCTCGGTTGACGAAGCGATCAAGACGTTGTCCGAAAATCGCGCTGAGCTCGGAGCTCTCCAGAACAGGCTCCAATCGACAGTCAGTAACTTGACCGTCTATGATGAGAACTTGTCTGCCGCAAAGAGCCGCATCTACGATGTGGATATGGCTTCCGAAACTGCGGAGCTTACGAAGACGAATATTCTCTCGCAAGCTGGTACTTCGGTCCTCAGTCAAGCTAATCAGAACAACATGTTGGCCCTGAAACTCATCGGTTGATCTGATCCCTTCTCATACACCATCCGCGGGAGGCAGGAGTTTGTTCCTTCTGCCTCCTGCGGGAAAATAAAAGTGGATGAGAGGGGATCGCAACCGCCTGAGAATTTTTAGATCCCTCCAACATACTGTTCCGGCAATATAAAATCGCTGATTGTTAATATCAGTCTTTTTTACTCAAGTAATGCTGCACTGCGCCGATAGGTAGATTGTCAGTCAGGCAAAAGCAGGAGGATGGGCCTCCTGAGCAGGACTGATGAACGTCTGCCGAAGGTACATTGCTGTTGCACGAGGCGGGATCAGTTAAATCAGTCCGGAGTTGTTGACCGGACATTCCCACATCTGCGGGCCCGAAAGCCCCAGGTTTTTCTGCGGTAACCTCCAACACTCAGACGTTTGACCACCACAAACTCGGCCCACTCCCTTTGCGGGCGTGGCGTTTTCCGGGAGCGAATTTCTGCGGCCCTGCTATGACGCAGTGCGGTAAAAATCCGTGTCCCTTCTTGGAGGATCTCATGGGCTTAAGAATCGCGACGAACATGGCATCTATTGCTGCTAATCGAGCCTTACAACGTACCTCGAGTGAGCAGTCGAAAACCTACACAAGACTTTCTTCCGGCCAAAGAATAACTCAGGCTGGTGACGACGCTGCAGGGCTGTCGATCAGCGAAAATCTGCGCGCCCAGATACGTTCAACCACGCAAGCGGAACGGAACGCAAACGACGGGATATCGTTTGCCCAGGTTGCTGAAGGCGGATTGAGCGAAATCGGCAATATCATGATCCGTCTGCGTGAGCTCGCGATCCAGGCTGGTTCCGACACCGTTGGGGACAAGGAGCGATCGTATATCAATACGGAAGTTCAGAGCCTGGTGCAGGAAGTGGATCGGATCGCCAACGTGACTTCTTTCAACGGAACGCCACTCTTGAACGGACAGAACAGCAAAGCTGAGCTGGAGTTCCAGGTGGGTACCCGAAACGACGAAGCAGATCGCATTCTCTTCAATACCAGTGAGAACGACGTACGTGCGTCCTCGCTCGGGGTAGAGGGACTTGACTATGAAACAATCGATGGCGCTCGCGAGTCGATTGATCGTGTGGACGAGGCGATCAATAGGGTCTCCGGTTCTCGCGCCCGACTGGGTGCGATGCAGAATAAGCTCCATGCTTCGGTGAATAACCTGGGTATTACGAAGGAAAATCTGTCACAAGCGCGGTCCCGAATCGCGGATGCGGACGTGGCAGCGGAAACTTCCGAACTCGTACGCGGGAATATTCTGCAGCAAGCCGGCATATCGGTCCTGGCTCAGGCCAACTCAGCCCCGATGGCGGCCTTGAAGCTCCTCTGATTGTAAAAGTGCGCCCGAGTCTGACGGACAATTGGGTTCGTTAGCCTCAACTTAAGCCCCCCCCGGGAGTGCCGAGCTCCCGGGGGTTTTATTATTTTCTAAATATCCCCGATTGGACTCCGATAGGTACATTGAGGGGAAGTCGTGAAAGTTCAACCTGTCTTCGAACCATTCCGATCGGTAGACCGTGTCCGTGAAAAAGCGGACGGGCAAAACCGTGAGAATCATCATCGAGAACAGAATCGCGACCGACGCGATGACGATTCGACCGAAGTGACCCGGGAGAAATTGGGCCGTGCGGTTGATGCCTTCGACTCTGACGCTCAGGCGCGGGCCACCGGCCTGCATGCCTCTGTTTCCGGAGCGGGTCCCGGGCTCAAGGTGATCCTGACTGACGGGACCGGCGTGACCATTCGCCAGTTCACGGGTGAAGAATTCTTGAAAATGCGCGAAGCTGCGGGACTTGATAACCGCGGACGCGGGAAAATTCTTGATCAAAAGCTGTAAAGCTGTCTAATCAAGCCTAATGAGGCTTTCTGTTTTATCTGATCTCCATATCAAAGGGTCGGAAGATCCTTTTTACCGCAGCCTCCTGCGAGTGATCGGAACTGCCTCGGGCGAAGGCGATGTGATTGTCCTCGCGGGCGACATTTTCGACCTTTTCGTCGGAAACAAACCCGTGTTCATCCGTCGCTATAGTGATTTCATCTGGGCATGCCAGGCGGCTCTTCAGCGAGGGGTGCAGATTCACTATATCGAGGGCAATCATGATTTTCTGATTCGCCGGGCATTCCGCAAAATGGATGGATTGTTTGTGCATCCGCAAGACGTAAGCCTCCAGATGGATCAGGCCCGATTCTTTATCGCCCATGGGGATCTTGTCGATCGATCAGATCGCTCCTACCTGATGCTCAGGAAACTGTTCCGCAGCGTCGCAATGAAAGCGTTCGTGCGGCTCGCTCCTGGCACCGTTCTCGATGCGGTGGGAAGAACAAGCAGCCGGCATAGTCGTTCCGGGCGGAAGAAAATTTCAGGAACGCCCCCAAAGCGGAGTGTTTTTCATGCTTTCGCCTGCGAGCGAATTCGCGAGGGCTATGATTTCGTGGTGCTGGGTCATTCCCACGACGCCGACGAGTCCAGCTTGGCCGTCGATGGACGCCGCGGCCGTTACTACAACGTCGGTTATCCGAGAGTCCATGGAACCTACCTGGTCTGGACAGGCGCTGAAAACGGGTTTCGCCGCGAACCGCTGCCTTCCGCGACCTGAAAATAAAAAGCAGTGGCCGCATCCACAGAAGAGCGTGGGTGCGACCACTGCATCAGCTCACCTAGTCAACTTTGAGCTTACTTGCTTTCGGTCGAGCTTGGGCTGTCGACGGAGGGCTGCTCTCCAGTCGTGGTCGGCTCAGTACCCATTTCGCCGCCCATGTCGCCACCGTACTCGCCGCTGCTCATGTCTTCCTCGCCCATTTCACCGGCGCGCTCTGTAGTCGTGCCCGTGACCGGGATCTTGTCGACAGCCGTCTGATGCCTTTCAAGCACAGGAATGAAATCTGACCTGACGAACTGCTGGATCTGCGGATCCTGCAAGCTGGTCTCGGTCATCTTGTATTCCTGCAGGTGGCTCTTGTGATCCATTCTGGCCATCTCGACGAAGGCGCGGTCGAACTCCGTGCCGCTCAGTTTCTCGAGGTTCTTCTTCATCTCCTTTTCATAGCCAGCGGCCGAGTATTTGGAGAGCTCGAGGTTTTGGGACTTCGCAAGGTCCATCACACGCTTGTCCGCTTTTTCGTGATCTGTCACGATGGTTCTGGCGTACTCCTTCAATTCGGGCGACTGAGCCTTGGTCTGAACCAGGCGGGCCATTTCGATTTCTTTCTGATTCAGGTGATGGATTTCGTTCAACACGGCTGACTGTTTCAACTTGTCAGGCGTCATCATTCCTTTTTCGCTGCCCATTTTTCCGGCTTCGTCACCGGACTTCATGGGCTGGTTGGCGAAAGCAGTGCTACTCAGTGCTAGAACGGCAAAAGCCGCGATAACTGATCTTTTCATTCAGATCTCCTTGGTTTGAAAATTGGGGGTTTCAAACCAGCTTGTGGATGCAAGTACCTATGCCAAGCAAGGAGGTCGTTCGTTTAAATACGAGCCAGGTCGAGAAGTTCTGAGGCGTTCTCGAGGCTTTTTTTCGTGAGCTGTGGCCCACCGAGCATGCGCGCAAGCTCCTCGCGCCGCTCATCGAGATCGAGAGAAACGATTTCGGTCAGAGTGCGCTTGCCTTTCTGCGCCTTTCTGACGACCAGATGATGCTGCGCGAACGAGGCAACCTGTGGCAAATGGGTGATGCAGATCACCTGGTTGGATTTTGATACAGCCTTCAGTTTCTTGCCGACTTGAAACGCGGTCTGGCCGCCGATGCCCGCATCGATTTCATCGAACAGATAGACCCCGATGCCGCCGCGATCCGAAATCACCCGACGGACTGCGAGCATCAAGCGGGAAAGCTCGCCGCCGGATGCAATTTTCCCGACGGGCCGCGCGACTTCACCGCGATTGGTTTGAACGACGAACTGAATGAGGTCGGCTCCGCTTGCGCTCCAATCCGCTGAATCGACCTGGAACTCCAATTCTGCGTTGAAGGAAGCCCCTGCCATTTGCAGATCTTTCAGCTCGGCTGTCACGGCGGTGCTGAGTTTTTCAGCAGCCTTCGTCCGTCCTGCGGAAAGCTTCTTGCCGAGCACCGTGAGTTTCCTGCTCTCGGTCTCGATCGCTGCGTCCAACTCGCTCAGGCGCTGATCAGTCTCGCCCAGGCTGGAGTACTCCTGTTCAAGGCGCGCGAGTGTCGAGAGCATATCATTCACGCTGGCGCCGTACTTCCTGCGGAAATCCGCCATCATCGAGAGCCGGTCCTGGATGATTTCAAGGCGCTCGGTGTTCAGATCCACGGAGCCGAGGTATCGATTCAATCCGATTGAGACTTCGTCTGATTCAGCGAGTGCGCGTTCCAGTCCTTCAGTAAAGGCCCGGGCACGGTCGTCGAGTTGCTCGAGGGCACGAAGCCGTTGCAAAGCCGCGCGGAGCAGATTCAATGCGCCGCCATCATCATTTTCGAGAGCCTGCCGCGCGCCTTCCGCTGATTGCACGCGGGCCTCGGCGGTCTGCAGAAGCTGTTTTTCAATTGTGAGCGCTTCGTCTTCGCCCTCCTGAAGGGAGGCCCCTCGCAGCTCCTCGATCTGGAACTTCAGAAAGTCGGTGCGCTGCTGGCGCTCACTTTCTGATTTCGCGAGGTTCTCCCGTTCAACGCGAAGCCTTTGAAGAATGCCAAAGCATTCGCGGAATTCAGCTGTCTGTTTTTGAAGTCCGCCAAAAGAGTCCACCAGCTCAAGTTGTACGTGAGCTTTCGTGAGTGATTGATGTTCGTGCTGGCTGCAGAGATCGACCAAGCCGTCGCAAAGTGTCTGGAGAATGGAAAGAGTGGCCAGTTCCCCGTTAACGTAAATGCGATGGCGTCCGCCGGAGTGGACAGTGCGCTTGATCAGAAGTTCGGCGGAGCCCGGTTGAAACCCGAGTTTCTCCATTCTGGCTTCGATCCACGGTAGATTTGAAATATCAAAGAGGCCCTCGACCACCGCTTCTTCACAGCCGGAACGGATCATCTCTGATCGCGCGCGCGCGCCAAGCAGTAGGGCGATTGCCTCGATCACGATGGACTTACCGGCGCCCGTTTCACCCGACAGGATGTTCAATCCCGCTCCAAAGGGCACCTCGGCTGAATCGATGATCGCGAAATTCCGGATCGTCAGGGCTTGAAGCATCTTAAGTCCTCATTCCGAAATTAAGCTTCTCGCGAAGCACGCTGAAATAATCGCGTGACGAGGAGGAGACGATTTTGAGTGAATGTTTTCGGAACCGTTTGATCACCACGACATCGCCTTCTTTCATGTCAACGGCATCCTGTCCATCTAGAGTAAGAAGGACATGCCCTGGCCGCTGTTTCAGAGTAATAGCGATTTCCGCGTCGTCCGGAATAACGAGCGGCCTTTGTGTCAGGCTGTGAGGACAGATGGCGGTCAGGATCATGGCGCAGATGGATGGTTCTATTATCGGGCCTCCGGCGGCGAGTGAATAGGCCGTGGAGCCGGTCGGGGTGCTGACAATGATTCCGTCCGCCCGGAAGTCGTAAATGAATTTACCGTTGGCTGCAACCTCGAGTCCGATAATACGTGCGATGGCTCCCTTGGAGATCACGGCGTCATTGACGATCGGTCCGCGGTAAATGACTTCGTTGCCGCGTTTGAGCGTGACGTCGAAAAGAGCGCGTTCGCTGATTTTCGCAGGAACGCCTTTCATGATGCTTCCCAGTGTCTGGATCGCCTCGCTTTTCTTGATCTCCGTCAGGAAGCCGAGTTGCCCCATGTTGATGCCAAGAACGGGGACACTGCGCGATCGCATGAGTCTCGCGATGCTGAGGAATGTTCCATCGCCGCCCAGAACGACAACGAGGTCCGTGATCGCGGGAAGCTTCGATTTCGGAACAACCCGGATCTTCCGGCCATGCGCCTTCTTGAGCGCTTTTACGGCGCTTGGGCTTTCGTCGGCGAGATAGACGGGAAATCCCTCGGCCAGAATGACGCCTGCCAGATCGACGGCAAACGCATCGGCCAGCGGCTGATGATGTCGGACGACAAGCCCAACGTTCCTGATTTTCAGGCGGGTGAATTTGGTCATAGCCCTCTCGTCATAACTCTCTGTCTTAGGCCCGAAACTATGCTAATTAGGGACAAAAAGCAAAGGCCCGGAAAATCGGGCTGGAAGGAAAAAGCCTTGGTATCTCGCGGCTTTGACAGCTCTGACGACCTTTTCGATTTCGCAGGTCGCGAATCAGCGACTTCCGGACCGCTGTCCGGACCCGCTGCCGGACCGCTCGCGCATCGAATGCGGCCACGTGCTCTCGATGAATTCGCGGGCCAGGAACGGGTTTTGGGAGCTGGAAAGCCGCTCAGGCAGTGGATTGAAAATGATCGCGTTCCGTCGCTGATTTTGTGGGGCCCTCCCGGCTGCGGCAAAACGACGCTTGCGCGGATCGTGGCCGAGCAGACGCAAGCGCGGTTCGAAGCTCTGAGCGCGGTGCTGGCCGGAGTGAAGGACATCAAGGAAGCGGTCGAGCGAGCGCGGCAGACGCGCAAGATGCACCAGCGGAAAACCATTCTGTTTCTCGATGAAATTCATCGATTCAATAAATCCCAGCAGGACGCCCTGCTCCCTCATGTGGAAGACGGCACGCTGACGTTAATCGGGGCGACGACGGAGAATCCCTCTTTTGAGTTGAATTCAGCTCTGCTCTCAAGAACCCGCGTCATCCGTCTGGAGCAGTTGACGCCCGAGGCGATCGAGCAGGTCGTTCGCCGTGCGCTATCCGACGTGGAGCGCGGTCTGGGTGGGTTTCTCGCGCTTTCGGATGAGGCGATTTCCTGGCTCGCCGCCACTTCCGAAGGCGATGCGAGACGAGTTCTGACGGCTCTTGAAAGCGTGGCCCTTTTTGTCGGTACTGAACGAAAATCCGGTGAACCTCTTTCGCTCGATGAAACGAAAGCGGCGTTGGAATCCGCGCTCGAGCGCCAGCCCATCCCTTACGACAAGGGCGGGGAGGAGCATTACAACGTCATATCGGCTTTCATCAAAAGCATTCGCGACAGTGATCCGCACGCGGGTCTGTATTATCTCGCAAGAATGCTGGAGGGCGGCGAGGACCCGCTCTTCATCGCAAGAAGGCTTGTGATCCTCGCATCGGAAGATATAGGAAACGCGGATCCGCGCGCGCTTCAAATCGCCATTTCCGTGAAAGACGCGGTTGATTTCATCGGCATGCCGGAGGCTCGCATCAACCTTGCTCAGGCGGTGACTTATCTCGCTTCAGCACCCAAAAGTAACGCGAGCTACGAAGGCATTGGTGAGGCACTCGCGGAGGTGCGCGCAACTGGCGCATTACCGGTTCCCATGCACCTTCGAAACCCCGCGACCGGTCTCATGAAAAAGGAAGGTTACGGGCAAGGATATCGCTACGCACATTCTGAGTCGCAGGCGCGGGCACGACAGACCCATCTTCCGGATAAGTTGTTGGGACGAAGGTTTTACAGGCCAAAAGAGGCCGGCTTGGAGCGGCAGATCAAAGAGCGTCTGGATATTCTCAATCCGGACTTCGATGGGCCGGATTCCAGTTCGAAATAAAAATAGACGGGTCACCGAGGCCTTCGCGGATCAGCACCGGCTCGTCATCCATCAGGTCGATCACGGTGGATTCCTGGGCGAGCACGGGCCCGCAGTCGAGCACCGCCTCTAACTTATAGCCCCAACGGTCTTCGATATCGCGCGCATCATTCAGGATGGCGCCCGCTTCGTCATGCGCGCTTACGTTGAGCAGTGGCGTTCCAAGCGCGGCAATCAAGGACTGCGTGATTGCGTGGTCAGGCACCCGGATGCCCACTTCGCGGCGCTTTCCCAGCATTCCCCGGGGCACGGTTTCGCGCGCGGGGAGAATGAAGGTATAGGGCCCCGGCACCGCCCGTCTCATGGCGCGAAATGCCCAGTCGGAAATGAGCGCGTACTGGCCGACCATTTTCAAGTCACTGCAGAGCAGAGAAGCCGGTTTCGTGACCGGCCGGCGTGTTTCCGTGAACAATAATGAAACGGCTTTGGATTGGAACGGGTCGGCCCCGATCCCATAGGTCGTGTCTGTTGGGTAGGCGAGAAGTCCGCCGCCATGAAGGATCCGCGCGGCATTGGCGACCTTCTTCAAGTTGGGATAGTCCGGGTCGACTGGCAGAAGCATGTTTGTTTAAGCTTCGCCGATCGCCTGAATCGCGTTTTCCGGGTTCAGGAGCATGACGATTCCCTGGTCTTCCTTGCGCTTTCCGATCATCTGAATGAGACCGTCGCTCGGGGTGCCGGAAATCTGATCCAGGCCCTCCTGAGAGACCTCAGCCAGGATTTCAACGGATTCAACGGAATCCACCGCAAGCGCCGCGGTTCCTGTTCCGGTCTGAACGATCAGGCCGATTTCCCTCGTTTTGTTCAGCAGCGTTCGGAATTCTTCGAACAGATCCATCATTCGGCGCAGGGTGGTTGTCCGTGTGAGCTCGATCAGATGCAGGGCCTTTTCCAATTCACCTTTATTCACGAGGCCGCGGACTTCGACCCCAAGCGCATGAATCTGTTTGTGAGGGGCGTCGAATTTCCCGAGCAGCGCCGTTACCAGCAGGTTGTCCGTCTTGAAGGTGTCATACCACTTGCCGAACGCACATTTATGCGGATCCGTCGTCAGGTTGAACTCGCGTTTTTCACGAACTGAAGCCTCGAGTTCGGCGACCCACTTCTGGTGCTCTCCTTCACGTGCATTGAGCATCGCGATGAACTCGTCGCGTTCCTGCACGGAGGTCGTCATTCCGAGTGTTGCACGCAGATCGATGACCGGGAGCACTTGCCCGCGGAGATTCATGACCCCCCGGACGGTCGAACCGGTTTTCGGCACCTTCGCGCATTCGGTCAGGAGAGCCATTTCGCGAACATGAGTGGCACTGACGCCAAATAACCTCTGCCTCAGGCGAAATATCACCCAGATATCTGCATCAGTTCCCGTACTGGTCGCGGCCATCGCAGTCCCCCTTGAAATAGAGCTATCGCTATTTATCTAAGGATTTTCTGATTGTGAGCTGAGCTTTGCGAACCTCAGCCATGAGCGCTTCACGGGAGATCGCGGAAACTTTTCCATCTCGGCAGACAATCTTTCCATCAACCATCGTAAAGGATACGTCCGCGCTTTTTGATGAATAAACTATGGAGGAAGCGATCGACTCAGGGAGCATTTCCTCGCCCGCTGGGACTGTATTTGAGGGTTTGTTGAGATCCAGAGCAATGAGATCCGCTTTTTTCCCGATTTCAATGGACCCGATCTCGTCGCTCCAGTTCAGGGCGGACGCCCCCCCGAGCGTTGCCATATCGAGGACTTCCTGGGCTCTCAGAGTCTTCGGTCCCGCACCCGGTTTGTGAATCAACGCGGCAAGCCGCATTTCGCCAAACATATCGAGGTTGTTATTGCAGGGCGCGCCATCCGCGCCCAAGGCGACGTTGATTCCCTTTGCGCGCAGCTCAGGAATCGGGGCGAAGCCCGACGCAAGTTTCATGTTCGAACTCGGGCAGTGGACGACGTGGGTTCCCGTTCGTTGCAGGATCTGCTTTTCGCGATCGTTCAGCCAGATGCAATGGGCAAGTACCAGGCGTGGCGAGGTGAGTCCCAGATGGTCCAGATATTCCACATTCTCGCGGTTCACGAGTTCTCGCACTAATTCGATTTCTTTTTGGTTCTCGCTCGCATGCGTGTGGACAAGGGCTTTCTGGGTATTCGCGATTTCAGCGACTTCCTTGAGCAGGCGCTCGGTGCAGGAAATCACGAACCGCGGGGCATAAGAAACGCGAATGCGGCCGTTTTCCCTGCCATGCCAGCGCGCATAGAGTTCGCGCGCTTCTTTCATCGCGTCATCGGTGGAATCGCGAAGCGTGGGTGGCGTGGTGGATGGGTTATCCATCAAGCATTTGCCAACGCTCGCCCGGATCCCGGTTTTCCGGACGGCTTCGAATATTGAATCCGTGTGGCGCACGGTCCCCATGTCCAGGATGCAGGTGGTACCGGAAGAAAGGAGTTCGTGAATTCCAAGCAACGCGCTCGCATAAAGCGTTTTCGGCGTGTGAGCGGCTTCCATCACCCAGATACGTTTGGATAGCCAGTCCAGCAGTTCAAGATCGTCGGCCTGGTTCCGAAAAAGTGTCTGGCAGAGATGGACGTGTGCCTGAACGAACCCGGGTAAGAGCGTAAGGCCTGACGCATCGATCACCTTCACGGACCCGGACTTTTTCGGATTCCGCGTCGTGATCGCGGCAATGCGCCCGTCCACGATCCGCACGTTCGCGCGAAGCGCTCTCCGTGCGGAATCCTGGGTCATCAGCGTCGCACCGGTGATCCAGGTCTCGGCTGCGGCTTTTTTAGTGATCAGGCTTTTCTTTCTCACGCGACGTTTACCTACTTGCCGAGGTGAGAGGGCGTGAACGCCTGGGGAAACAGATCCAGGAATTTCACGGACTGTTCTTCACCCGAAAGATTCATCGATACGATATTCAGTTCCGGTGCGGCAAACTCCGCGATCACCTGGCGGCAGAACCCACAGGGAGGCCAGGGTGGGCTGGCATCGGTGACTACCAGTAGCTCGGTGATTTCAATTTTGCCTTCTTCACTGACAGCTTTCAGGATGGCGCCTCGTTCCGCACAGACGGTTCCGCCGTAGGATGAGTTCTCCACGTTACAGCCCGAATAGATTTTTCCACTTTTCGTGCGAATGGCGGCGCCGACCTTGTGGCCGCTGTAGGGGCTATGGGACCTTTCGCGAACCGCTCGCGCTGCCTGGAATAGTTCGTTTGATTTCGGCATGGGTGTTCCTTTGGGATCCTAGCGCTTGTTGGCGCCTTGTGGGCGCTGGATCAGCCTTGGAAGAGCTGTTTCGAGCAAGCGGCGAAGCTTGTCGGCTCCCACCTTCGAATTGTCGAGTACTTCCTGATGCGTGAGTTTTGTCGGTGAGAGTCCCGCGGCGAGATTCGAAATATAGCTGATTCCGGCAACACGCACGCCGAGGTGATTGGCCACAATGGCCTCCGGAACCGTCGACATTCCTACCGCATCGGCGCCGAGGCCGCGGTACATTCGTACCTCTGCCGGTGTTTCATAGGTCGGCCCCAGAAGTCCGGCGTAAACACCTTTCTGTACGGGAACCCCGATCTCTTTGGCGGCGTTTTCAAAAATCGCCAGGCATTCCTTGCTATAGGCCTCGGTGAGGTCCGGGAAGCGCGGCCCGAGTTCGGCAAGATTCGGCCCCTTGAGCGGATTGTCGCCCATCAGGTTCAAATGATCTTCGATGAGCATCAGATCGCCGGATTTGAACGAGGAGTTCACGCCGCCTGCGGCATTCGTGAGCACCAGCGTGTGAACGCCCAGCCCGCAGACCGTCCGGGTCGGGAAGGCCACCTCTTCCATCGGATAACCTTCATAGAAATGAAACCGGCCCTGAAGGAAAATGGTGGGTACGCCGCGAAAGTTGCCCGTGACGACACATCCCGAATGGCCTTCGACCGTTGTTCCGTGAAAATGCGGGATGTCCGTATACGGAATCACCACCTTCTGGCTTACCTGGTCAGCCACGGATCCAAGGCCGGAACCAAGAATTACGGCAATCTCGGGGCGTACTTCAGACCTGTTCCGGATGAGTTCCACTGCATCGCGGATTTTCTGGTAGACGGTGGGCTGCGGCATAGCTGCTCCTAAAGTTGTTCAATAATGAGCTTGGGGACCGGTTTTCTCGCGGTGCTGATATCGATTGCATCGTGAAAGCGGCTTTCCAGGGCGGCCAGATCCGAATTCTCCGCGGCATGGACCGTGACGATCGGTTCACCCTGGCGCACCTTGGTTCCAAGTTTCTTATGAAATAATAGCCCGACTGCCGGATCAATGGAATCAGAAGCTTTTTTTCTTCCCCCGCCGAGATCCACCAGGATCTTTCCAACCGTCTCGGTGTCCATTCGAGCCAAGTGGCCATTTTTCTTCGCTCCCCATTGAACAATGCGGGGTGCGGCGGGGAGTTTTGACAGATCATCGATCTGTTCCACTGAGCCGCCCTGGATGCGAGTCATTTCGCGGAATATTTTCCAGGCGCTTCCATCTTCAAGTTTCCGGCGCGCAAGGGTGCGGCCCTGGGCCAGCGTGCGCGTGACGCCGCCGACTTCGAGCATCTGGGCACAAAGCTGAATCGTGATCTCCTTGAGATCAGCTGAGCCGAAAACCGGGTCCTTTTCATTCCGTAGCAACTGAACGGACTCGCGAACTTCAAGCGCATTTCCGACCGCGTACCCCAACGGTTGGCTCATGTCGGTGAGAAGGGCGCGGCACGGCAGATCCATTTTCTTGCCCACCTGAATGAGGGTTTTCGCAAGTTTCCGGGCCTGCTCTTTTGTTTTCATGAAAGCGCCGCTGCCCACCTTGACGTCCAGCACGAGGGCGCCCGTACCTTCGGCGAGCTTTTTTGACAGAATCGAGGCCGCGATCAGAGGCACGCATTCAACGGTGCCCGTGACATCACGAAGGGAATAAAGTTTCTTGTCGGCGGGCGCGATTTTTTCGCTCTGGCCGATCATCGAGCACCCGAGTTCCTTGAGCATCTGTTCGAAACGACCGCGGGAAAGGTGGACGTCAAAGCCGGAGATGGATTCAAGCTTATCGAGAGTTCCGCCGCTATGGCCGAGGCCGCGACCTGACATCATCGGAACTTTAAGACCGCAAGCCGCTGCGAGCGGAGCGAGGATCAGCGAGACCTTGTCGCCCACGCCGCCCGTCGAATGTTTATCGACCTTGGGGCCCGTAATGTGTGAGAGGTCATAGCGTTCACCGCTCGCGAGCATCGCTTCCGTCAGATAAACGGTTTCCTCTAGCGACATGCTGCGGAAGAACACGGCCATCAAAAACGCGGTCGCCTGGTAATCGGCGGTCTGACCGCTCGCCAGGCCCGCGATAAACGCCTGAATCTCTTCGCGACTCAGCTTCTGTCCGTCTCGTTTTTTTTCAATGGTCCAGACCGGGTTTGTTTTCATCGAGACTCTCCAAAGGCAATGGTGCCGTGCGCTCGGGTTTTGCCGCAGGTACTTCTCAGTAAGAGGATTTTGATCCGGCCTGGCCGGTGACGATCTCGACACTGCTCGAGGCGCCGAGCCGGTTCGCCCCGGCAGCAACCATCTTGAGCGCATCTTCGCGAGTGCGAACGCCGCCGGACGCCTTGACGCCCATCTCCGGGCCCACGATTCTTCTCATCAAAGCGATATCTTCGACGGTGGCACCGCCGCCGCCAAAGCCGGTCGATGTTTTGACGAAAGCAGCGCCTGCAGCCTTCGAGAGCGCGCAGGCTACTATTTTCTGATCTTCAGTAAGCGTCGTGGTTTCCAGAATCACTTTGACCGGAAGCGGGTGAGAGGCAACGACCACCTGTTTGATGTCTTCGAACACGGTCTTGTAGTCCTGACTCTTCAGGGCGCCCAGATTGATCACCATGTCGATCTCACGCGCCCCCGCCCGGATGGCTTCCTTGGCCTCGAAGGCTTTGGCGCCTGCAGTGCTGGCTCCCAGGGGGAAGCCGACCACCGCGATGGGCTTGACGGAAGAGTCTTTCAAGTGGGCAGCAGCAATGCTGACGTTTGCTGAATTCACGCAAACCGTTGCAAATCCATGCTTTTTCGCCTCCTCGCAAAGCTTTGCGATGTCCTGAGGAGTCGCGTCTGCCTTAAGGAGAGTATGGTCGATTTGTGCTGCTAGAGACAACTGATTGGCTTGATGCGCCATGTCACACCTTTAACGAGCGAGAGTAGAAAGATTCACTACATAGTTTTTACTTGAAGTGTCAAGTCGGATTCGTTAACTCTTAAAGGAACTACCCGCCTTAGCGGGGAAATTTTTCGGGCGCCGCCTGAAGCGAGCGCGAAAATCGGGAATTTTTTTTGGAAACCATTGGCACCATTGCCGTGGAAAAAGTTTTGGGAGCATCAACGTTTGCCCTTCTACGATCGACCAGGGAAACACTTAAGGAACAAGGATCTGAGTGCCGCACGCGGCGCTGCGGTCAGTTCCGGTGTATCGCATTTTGGATGGTTCGTCGGGCAGTCTCAAGTCGGAGGGGCGCCACGGCGAACCTCGTCGAGAAAATTTGCAATCAAGCAAAACGCGTTGCTGGGTCTATCGGACCCACGTCCTATCTCTCCACGTGATGGCCTGCTGGTCGTTTCCCTGAGCAGGTGACGAGGGCCGCCTCCCGAGCGGCACTCGTACCAGGGAGATACCATGTCGACAGAACTCATTATCAACGCTTCGTTACCGGAAACGCGCATCGCGCTGATGGAAAACGGAGAAATCCAGGACATCGTCGTAGAGCGAGCCTCAGGCAAAGGCATTGTTGGAAATATCTATAAAGGCCGAGTGACCCGGGTGCTTCCGGGTATGCAGGCCGCTTTCGTGGATATCGGCCTCGAAAAGGCCGCGTTCCTCTACGTCGACGACGTTTTCGTCCGTTCTGAAGTTTGGGAGCAGCAGGAAGAGGAAGGCGGCGAGGACACATCAGCTGAGCCTGTCGAAGCCCCCGTTCAGACAGCACCTTCCGTGGGTCCTAAGCCGGTGATCACTTCTGAGCAGGAGGGTGCGGCCACGCAGGTGGAAGCAGCGCCTGAGTCCGCCACCGAAGCAACGTCTGAAGCGGATGAATCCGAATTCGAAGATCACGGCCATGACCATGAGCATGATGAAGAGGAAGACGACGAAGATGACGAGATCATCTTTGACGAAGAAGATGAAGAAGAGGACGACGAAGACGATCGCGGTCCCGTGGGAATGGGACCCGGAGACGGTGGCGATGAGGGCAGCGATAGTCCGGAAGGAACGATTCAGCCGCCAGCTCATGACGAATCTTCGGATCCACGGGATGAAGGATCGTCCGGATCTGAAGGCGGCGATGAAGGCGATGCTGGCGCTGAAGGTGGCGAAAGCGACGAAGGTGCCGAAGGTGCCGAAGGCACTGACGCAGCAGGTGGCCCCGGCCAGGCGAATGGTGACCCCCGTCGTCGTGGACGCCGTTCACGACGCGGACGTCGAGGTGGCAGAAACCGCAAACGCGGCGATCGTCAGCCGGGCGAGCAGCAGGCAGGAGAACAGGAGGCCGGCGCTGCTCCGACAGCCGCACCGCTTTCTCCCGAGGAATTTCCCGATTCTGTTCATGAACAACTCGCGGACCACGGCGACATGGCCTCCGATCGCGCCCAACTTTCTCCGGAAGGTCTCGACGCCGCGGCAGCCGCGGTGACGCGCCCGCCAGTCACGGCCCGTGTGGCCGCTCCCGGTCCGGCGGAACGTCCGGAATTCCGTGAACAACGCGGCAGGGATCGTAAAATCCGCAGCCGCCCGGCACGCGCTCCCCGCGCGCCGGTGAATATTCAGGATCTTCTCAAAGAAGGACAGGAAGTGCTCGTTCAGGTAGCCAAGGACCCGATCGCTACCAAGGGCGCGCGTCTGACCTGCCATATCTCGCTTCCAGGCCGTCATCTGGTCTGCATGCCGACCATCGATCACGTAGGCGTTTCGCGCCGGATCGAACGCGATGACGAGCGCAGAAAACTTCGCGACCTGGTCGAGAAGAATCGTCCGCGCAACGTGGGCTTCATTGTCCGCACGGCAAGTGGTCGCGGGCAGTCTGAGAAAAGAATCAAGCAGGATATCGATTACCTGACGCGCCTCTGGACGGAGATCCGCGAAAAGGCGGCTGCGGTCACGGCGCCTGCCATGGTTTACGAAGATCTGAATCCGGTTCTTCGCGCTATTCGTGACTGGGTAACTGAAGATATCGACCGTATCGTCGTCGACTCCCGTTATCACTTCAACGAAATCCAGCGTTTCGTTTCCCATTTCATGCCGCCGCTCAAGCAGAAGATCGAGCTCTATCACGGTGATATTCCGATTTTCGATGCCTACAACATTTCGACCGAGCTCGCTCGCGCGCTGGAAAGAAAAGTGTGGCTGAAGTCGGGCGGATATCTCGTCATCGATCAGGCGGAAGCGCTGGTCGCGATCGACGTGAATACCGGCCGTTATGTCGGCAAGAAGAACCTCGAAGACACGATTCTCAAAACGAATCTCGAAGCCGTTCAGGAAATCGCCTATCAGCTTCGTCTTAGAAATGCCGGCGGGATCATCATTCTCGACCTGATCGACATGGAGAAGGAAGAGAACAAGCAGCGTGTCTATCGCGCTCTTGAAGAGGCCATCAAGCGTGACCGTGCCCGCCCGAGCATTCTGAAGATCTCGGAGCTCGGCCTGGTCGAGATGACCCGAAAACGCACCCGCGATACGATGGTTCGCGCGCTTTGTGAATCCTGTCCCGCTTGCGAGGGCAAGGGTTTCGTGAAGAGCAAGCAGACGGTTGCCTATGAAGTGATGCGCGAAGTGGAGCGCGAAGGCGTCGAACGCGAAATTTCGAAGGTCCTGGTGCAGGCGCATCCGGACGTGATCGATATTCTCGCGATCGATGAGCGCGAAACGCTCGATCATCTGGAACGCCGCTACCGCAAGCAGATTTTCCTGCAGGCTGTGACTGAGTTTCATCAGGAACAGTTCGAAGTCGTCGGCGATAAAAAACCGCGAGTTGAGATCGGCGGACGTGACCGTGATCGCGAACGCGATCGGGGTCGTGAGCCTCGTCGCGGGGGAGATCGTGACCGGGGACGTGAGCCTCGTCGCGGCGGAGATCGTGATCGTTCGCAGCAGGGACGCCAGGGTGGCCAGCAACAGCCAAGGCCGTTGAATGTTCCGCGTCCTCTTCCTGTGATCACAACGGGTGTTTCGCAGGCCGGGGGGGCCTCGCCGCTGGTGGGTGAGGCCGCGGCTGCAGCGACTGAACCCGGCAATATGGCGGAAACCCTTGCCGGAAATACGGGCGCACCGGCTTCCGTGCAGGTTCCTGAGGGACGTTTGCCAGTAATCATTTCAAAATCGCTGCCGCAACCCGTGGCTCAACCGGGCGAGCCCGGAGAAGAGAACATCGGCAACCAGGCTCCCGGAGCTTCTGGCGGTGGTGCCCCTGCACATGATGATTTCAGCGAGGAGGACCGGCTCGCTTTTTTACGCGCACAGGCGGCGCAGGACGCAGCTCTTGCCCGCCTTCGAACGAACGATCCGCTTGGACGCGCCTCTCAAGGTGGTGGTCAAGGCGGACGCGGCGGTGAAGCCGGCGGCCGTGGTGGTCGGGGAGGACGGACCGGCGGACGCGGTGGCCGCGGCGGTGGCCGCACCGGCGGACGCGGACCTCAGCAGGCCGGCGGCCGTGGAAAAAATCCTCGTTGGGGCGGGCGTCGCGACGCCCAAGGCCCCGGAGCTGGTCCCGACGTCGGAAACAGCGCACCCGTGAATTCAACGTCGCCTGACACCGGAAACGGAAATGGCGGCGGCAATAACGACGGCGGCGGTGACGCGGGCGGCGGAGGCGATCACTCGACGCCTCCGGTGTGAAATGACGGCGGAATCGACTTTTCGTTTTCAGCTTCCTGTTCCGAGAATCGTCACGCTCGAGGGGCGTAAGACCTCGCGCGAGGATTTCTTTGAATGGATCTGGCGGGAATTCACGCGCTTTGGATTGGCTGGGATTCACGAAGGCACCTTGCTCAGTGAACAAGCCGCGGGTGAGGGCCTCGAAACCGAGTCCTGGACTCTTGACGCCGGTGAGGCACCTCGTGATCGTGACTGGATCGACAATCAATCCAGTCTTCATGCGGAACTCTATTTCACCTCGCGAAAGGGTGCCGAAGGCGCACGTTCACGGATCGAAAAAGCCACCGGGCTGAAGGGTGCGGCGATCGAGGAGCAAGTCCCCGAAGACTGGGATGCCCAGTGGAAAGCCTCGTTCCTTGCTACTCCGGACGGAGTCGAGATTCCTCCATACTGGCGCGTGGTCCCGCCCTGGACCGATCCTGTCACGGTCGCGAAGTCCGCTTCTGAAAAGGTGCTCAAGATCAATCCGGGGGCCGGTTTCGGAACGGGCACTCATGAAACAACGCAACTTTGTATGGAAGCTCTGGCTGGAGTGTCGCGCAAGCCCGGGTTTCGCGTTCTTGATTTTGGAAGCGGCTCGGGAATTCTCTCGATCGCGGCCGCGATGGTCGGCGGCGAAGTCGATGCCGTCGAGATCGACCCCCTGGCGATTGATAACGCGATTGATAATGCGCGCCTGAACCAGCTCGAAGACCGCATCCACACGATGCAGTATCTGGACGGCGCGCCTGGACCTTATCCGGTTGTGATAGCGAACATTTTGAAACCG
>MEPR01000011.1:8464-11125 GCA_001769835.1 Bdellovibrionales bacterium GWB1_55_8 | reverse complement strand
ATTGGGGCGTTACACGCAACTTCTTGAAGCCCGTGCACCGGGAAAATGGAAATCGCGTGTCCTGACGCGCGGCGAGTGGCGCGCCATCGTCTTCAACGCGGGTCCATGAACAGGAAGGCTTGCCATCTGCCCCGCTGACAGATGTGGCGGTCTTGTTTCCAATCGGCTTCGGTCCAGAGGCGATTCAGGAAATAATCTTTCCAATTCATCCAAACGGACGTCAGTTCGGGGTGGTCTTTCGCCGGTGCTGAAATCGTTCGTTCCTCCTGCCTCAGGGTTTCAGTGACAACGACGGCGTCGACCTCACGCCCATGGGCAATCGCCAGATTCGCGCGGCTCCAGAAATCATTCGTGCGCGTGAATTCCCAGTCGGGATGCCGTCGGGATAATTCAATCAGTACGTCAGGAAAAGTAGGCCCCCAGACGCGAAAAGTGCCATCTTTGGCTTTGGCTCCAACGCTTTTCTCGTGCGCCACGAGGCGTTCGTCAATGCACGAGACAAATTCGTCGTAAGTGCTCCAGCGCCAGCTGCTTCCCCTTGAAAGCAGCCTCATTTGCTCCGCATCGGCCCACGCGTAAGCAAACGTGGAAAGAAGGGCAAGTCCGGCTAGAAAGGTCAGCGCAGTTTTGTTCCGCCGCACGCGCGCGAGCGCAAGGCCGCAAAAGCACCAGGCGGAAAGGTGAATGAAATACACAAACCAGACCTCAGGCTTCGTATGCCAAAGCCAGACCGCGCCGAGCGCCCAGGCAGCAGAGGCCGTCAGGTCAATTCCGTTTGGGAGTTCGTCCGCACGTTCCTTGTTACGCCATTTCCGCGCGGCCTCAAACAGCAAGGCACCGGCCGCAAGCACCAGGAAAATTCCCAGTATCCAGGCTGCCCAGAGCATCGCGGGCATGGCCCAGGGTGTGGGGCTCCCCATATCCGGAATCAGGGCCTTCAAAATCTGGTTCACTGAGGAGAGCCAGTTGTTCTGGATCGATAGCCTCGCCCACTGGGTGTTCATCTGGTGGACGAAAAGCGGGAAGTGCCACAGCACCGTGATAATCCAGGGCACCAGGTAAAGGGCTGTTTTGAGTCCGATCGAAACGAGCCTTTTAGGATTCCAGATCAAGACCGCAATGACGGGAAACAGAAGATGAACGGCGTTGAAGTGGGCGTAAGCCGCTATAGCCAAAAGCGCTGAAACCGGATCCCACCACCAGCCGCGCGCGCGCAGGCGCGCCGGGAATCCAAATGTGAGCCCGAGCACCAATGCCATGCCCGCAAGCCCGATCAGGGATTCAGGCCGGATGAGGACGGAAGCCCATCTAAGGACGGGGTCGAGGGAGATCGCAAGAATCACTAACGAGGTGAGGAGGACGGGGAGCTTGGCTCGTTTCAAGAGCACTGCCGCTAAAAGCGAGCCACTCAGGGCCCAGGCAGCAAGCGGCCAGAACTTCAGCGCGAAGCTTCCGTCGATGCCGACGAAGCGTCCCAGCCCAATCAAGAGCGGATAGAGCGGCATCGTATTGAAATTGAAAATCCTGTAGGTGGGTTCAAAGGGCGATTGGGGAATCATCACCCATCGGGGGGGCCACCGGAAGAAATCACGCGCGACGAAATAAAACGCGGAGTCATCGGGCCAGGGCACCGGAACAAAGGCAAGTGGCGAGAGCCAGACGCCGAGGGCGGCAATCACTGGGGTCAGAATCAGGAACCACCTTGCAAACGAGTTCACGTGATCGTTTTTCCTTCAGGCTGTCCGCGCAGAAAACTTAAAACCCCTTGCATCAGGCCTGCCGCGTAATAAACGTCCAAGAACGGTTGAATGGCCCAGAACACGCCCATTTCGCGACCGCTGAATTGAACCCTTCCAAGATGGCGTCCAAATACTTTCAGTTTCAAGAGCAGGGTCAGAATCAATGGAAGGCTCCAGAGCCAGGCTGGAAGGTGAGCCAGGACTCCTGCCAAAGCCGCGAAATAGGCCATGCAGGAAAGAAGCTGCGAGATGCGAAGCACCATCCTTGCTCGACGATTTCCGCCGGCGCTCTCGCCCACGATGCCAGCTAGAGATTTTCGGTTACTGAGAAGGATGTACGGTTGAGTCCGTCCGAAAAGATGCTGATGTTTCAGAAGCTTCCAAAGTGAGTTCTGCTCTTCTGAAACAGAAAGATAATAGGGCAGCCCCGGAGCTTGATAAATCTCATAGCCCTTTTCGCGCATCCTGGCCGCCAGGAGCTGGTCCTCACCCGCCGTGCGAAGGGTGGTATCGTAATAGCCTGCGGCCTGAAGCGCCTCTTTTCGAAAAATATCGCAGCGCCCCTCCGCAAAGCCAACAGGCAAAAGCTCTGATGCGGTTTCAGCCGGAAAGATGTCCATGAGGTTTGCGACCAGATTCACTTTTTCCGCGAGTGGCATGGGCTGATCCGGTTCGATCGCCGGTTGTCCGGTGATTGCGGCCGCATCGGGCCGGCTTTCCATCAGACGAAGCATTTCCGAAACGTAGTCTTCGCGCCCGAAGAAACAATCCAGGTGGCAGGTCAGGCCATAGGGTGAGTGAATGAGTGCGAAGGCCTTGTTCAGCGTTCGGGAAAGCCCCAGATTTTCAGAATTGATCACGGGCTTCAGGTGGGCCGGGCTTCCGTGTCGCAGAAGAGCCAGTTTCAGTTTTTCCGGTGTGG
>MEPR01000011.1:7560-8402 GCA_001769835.1 Bdellovibrionales bacterium GWB1_55_8 | reverse complement strand
GGGTGACGTTGTTTCAGAATCGCATCGACCAGGCGGCCAACTGTGTTTTCAGCGTTATAGAGCAGGAAGATAACGCTGACTTTGGGCAGCTGTTCACTCATGGAAAACGGGCCTGTCCAGTTCGCTGGTAGTCTGCGATGGTTTTGTCGCCGAGGCCGCGGCGGAAGAAAAACTTTCCTCCTCATTGATGATGAAAAGAGGACGGCCCTTCACCTGTTCATAAATCCGGCCGATGTACTCGCCCAGAATTCCGACCGTGATCAGCTGCACCGCGCCCAGGAAAAGGATCGTGACCATCACGGACGCCCAGCCTTCGACCGGGACGTGATCGGTCAATCGGCGGTAGAGAATGAAGATTGCCAGTACGAACGAAACACCTGCTACGAGAAACCCGGATAAATATGCAAGGCGAAGGGGCGTCTGGCTGAAGGACGCGATCGCGTCGAGAGCCAGTCGTAACATGTTCTGCAAGGGATACTTCGTTTCACCGGCGAAGCGCGCTGCTCGTTCGTAGTTCACAGCAACTTGCTTGTAGCCGATCCATGGAATCATCCCTCGAAGGAATCGGGCGCGTTCAGGCATTTCGCGAAGGGTGTCATTGACGCGTTTACTGATCAGGCGGAAATCGCCGCTGTTGGCGGGAATGTGAATTTTGGTGATTTTCGTCAAGAGCTTGTAAAAGAGGGTCGCGGTCGTGAGCTTGAACCAGGACTCGCCGCCGCGATAAATGCGTTGGCCGTAAACCACGTCCGCACCTTCGCGCCATTTCTGAAGCATTTCGCCGATGACTTCCGGGGGATCCTGTAGATCAGCATCCATGGCGACTATGGCATCGCCTCGGG
>MEPR01000011.1:3190-7542 GCA_001769835.1 Bdellovibrionales bacterium GWB1_55_8 | reverse complement strand
AAATCGCAAGCTGATGGCCGAAGTTTCGCGCCAGCGGAAGAACCCGAATCTCCCCTCGCGAAGCGGGGAATGCGTTAGCGTGTTGATCACAAATAGATCGCAGAAGTTCGAGAGTGCGATCCTGGCTTCCGTCATTAACGAACAGGATCTCGTACTGGTCCCGATCAGTGCAAAGCGCTTCCAGGTGCGCCGCCAAGCGTCGATAGGTTTCGCCGATGACCTCTTCTTCATTAAAGCAGGGAACAACGACCGAAATAACCATAGCAGCACCTTACCGGCACGAAACGGGGGAATCAAGCGCCCGGAAACGCAGCGAGCGTCCGTGGTCGCAGCGCGGCTAAATTGCCAAAAGCTTGAGCTGGAAAGAACCTGTTGCTGAGAGAGAAGGGGATCCCGAGCCATAGGTCGCGCCATCCGTGGGCAACGGCACACTGGATGTTGCCTGGCATTGCATTTGGGCGGTCTGTCCGACCGTTGTGAGGCGAGGCATCACAAAGAGGGCTGCGTAATCCTGCCATTGAAAATTTGAGCCGAAAGCCCACGCAAGGGTTCCGGAAGAACTGAGTCCCAGAAAACCACCTGCCTTGTTTCCGGCCGCATCCTGAACGGGAGCGTTTGCAGGATTGACCGCAAATGCCTGGCTGACCCCAACGCCATCCAGGCAGCCGGGAATGTAGCCGTTGGTCTTGATGGAAACGGGCTTGCCATCCGCGTAAGACGCGCGAACGTAAACGTAACTCTGTCCGTCAGTACCTTCCTGGAGAGCGCTTTCGATCGTCGGAGACGTGCTGTAAAACTCGCTGTGTCCGGAAGCGAAGCCGGGGATCGCCATCAGTTCTACAGGGGTTGCTCCCGAATTTGTTTGAAACGATGCTTCTCCGTCTGAAACTTGCGCCAGAATCGTGTGAATCATATCCGTCACGATCTGAATGCTTGGCGTTTCGTTATCCGAAATCGTGAAAGGAGCATTGAAATAGATTTGGGCGGTCAAGGTCTCACCCGATCCACCACCGACTTCGTAATCGATAAACTGCCCTTCCGCCGATCCCGTTGAAAGTTTTGTGGGCGAAGACGCGTCCGAGTAGATACCGCTTAACGTGCCGTCGAGGAGAATCGGGATGGTTCTCTTATAATAGACGTAGATGCCGATGTACGAACCTTTATACGAGACACCTCCGTCTTCCGATGTCAGCTGAAGGGTGAACGGACAATCGAGCAGGTTTGTGTTTGAGCTCTTTGAACGGTCATAGGTGACGGTGCAGTCAGACAGTGAAGCGGAAACGGAGTTGCCAGCCGAAGCGACAAAATCGATCTGCGTGAAGGTGATTTTCGCCTGGTTCGGCGACAGTCTCCAGGTTCCATCCGTGGTCAAGAGCTGATTCGTCCGCGCGATTCCGGGTGTTTGCGTCACACCAGATGAAGCGCCGAGAACGATCGAAGCTTTGCCGCTAACCGATTTCGTCTGCTCTTTTCCGCAGCCCGTGGCGCCCGCCAGCAAAGCAAGTGTCATTGATAGGAAGAGAATAGTTCTGGATCTCATTTGCGTACCCCCGGTTCTCAGCCGCCGCAACTGAACGTTCCGCTGGACAGAGTGCAGTTGTTTTGAGCATCAAACTGGCTGCCCCCGTCGGTGCAAACCCAATTGTGGGAGCCGCCGGAATAGTAGCGAACGATTTGTTCCGTAATGAGTCCGGAATTGAAGGTGCAAGTGCCGACCTGATTGGACGTCGCGCAGCCTCCGTTCGTGTAAAAGGCCCCGGTATTGCTCGCCAGCATCGCATCGCACTGGGTTTGCGCGTTGGACTCCGTAAAACCAGACCCCTGGTAACCATAGCAAACGTTGAGATTGGTAACTTCGCAGCGCATAGCTGATCCGCCGCCAGTACCACCGTCACCGCCGCCATCGTCGTTCGAACTCTGAATGCACTGGGAACAATCGGCAGTCCAGGTGCACTGGTTGGTTGAGTCATATCCAGGAACACAAGCGGGTACGTTTACTTCGTCGGTTCCGTTGCAATTTGTCAGAGCGAATGCCAGCGGGATCAACAGCGCCAACGGGGTCCTAAAATTTTTGAGCATCGGTCAATTTTATTACTAGATGTTTTCAGAGCGCAAGTGCAAGGAAGCGGGCAGGCTAAAAAGTTTGGGTACGCCCCTTCATTCTCAAAACCACTGCAGTTTCATAAATTGTTGCTATACATAGATCCGTGGAAACGATTTCAGTCGCGCGACTTCAGAGGTTTTTTGAAAAGCTCACTCCGATCTTTTTCTGGGTCGGGCTCGCGTCAATTTTGGCCTACTGGCTCTCGGTCGAACCCGCCGGTCGCGGGTATGTCGAAGATTTCTGCGGCGATATCAGTCGACGCGTCATGGCGGAGAATCTCAAGCTCTTCGGCAGACCTGTTTTCAAGACCGATCTTTACATGGCGCCTGGCGGGATGTCGGTGCCCTTTTTCTCCTGGTCCATCGAACGCGACTGGCTCGGCGCTTATGTGTGGATGTGGAATAAAGACTTCCCCTTCGTGTGGGCGTATTTCCTCGTCTCGCTGATTGGCTCTTACGTGGGCGTCGGTTTCATTTTGAAAAAAATGGGCTTCGGAAAGGCCGGTGCCTGGCTCTTTGCGGCACTGGTCGTCGTCGCCCATATTCCGCGTCATTTCAAACTTTGGCATCATTTTGAATACGTGGCTCAACACTGGGTTTACTGGACAGTGTTTCTCGATGCCTGGATCTGGAGCCGCTATTTCCGCGAGAAGCGTTGGGATTTGAACCTCGAACTTTGGCGGGGCGTCTGCATGGTCGGGATTCTTGGGACGCCCGGATACCTTTGGGGCCCGATGATCCTGGAATGGGGCGTTCTCAGAATCGCCATGATCGCGGCTGTTCTTGTTCCGCTCTTGAGAAAAAAGCCATTGGGCTGGCGCATCAGCTTCGAGTCAAAGCGCGCCACATTTCCGGTCATTGTCGGGCTCGCGTTTTCCGCGATCACTCTGATTTGGTTTCTGCCGCTGGTGAAGGAGATGTCTTTGCTGGGCGAGATTCCGCAGCCTTTGGGCTGGTTTGCACAGATCAAGGATGTGATATTCCCGCTTTGGCTCCCTCCTCTTTTAGGGCCGCTCGGGTGGAGTTCAATTCTTCCACGGCCGTTTTTCCGGGCGGAAACCGTTGTCACGATTGGCTGGTTTTTGTGGGTGCCCGCGATAGCGGGCGCTTTCCTGCTGGTCAGGAAGAATGGGTGGCGTGGTTTCGCGCTGGTCCTTCCGTACCTGTTCCTGATTTTTGTGGCGCTGGTTTATAGCGCCAGCAGTTCGCGAAATTTTTTCCACGATCTCGTTCAAAGCAGTGTTCCATTTATGAAATTCTTCAGGAACGCGAATCGCTGGGGAATTTTTCTCCCTTATTTTGTCGCTCCGATGATTGTTCTGGCCTGGCCGGAACTCAGGTCGTGGTTCACGTCACTCGGACGACAAAAATGGGCCCTGCTGGTGGTTTTCACGATTTTCTCGGGTGTCGAAATCTCCTGGCTCATGTTTCCGACGAAGGATCTGCCCTCGCTTCATCGAAGCACCGTCAAACTCCTCGAGCAGGTCAAACAGGCTCCTGGGTCTGCGGTGTTGGACATGCCGTTTTGCGTTGCCGGTGGAAACGGCGTTTGTACGCGCGAGCAATGCCCGAACTATCCGTCATCCACGATTGGCGCCTGTTTCAGTACCTGGCATGAGAAAAAAGTCTACGGTCTTTACCAATCCAGGCTCGTCTTTGCTCAATGTGAGATCTACGATCGCGCGCCTTATGTGTCCTGGTTCGATGCCTGGGCAAAACAGCGCTGTCTCACCCCGCCTGAATGGGACGAGTTCTGTGCCTACCTCGATGAGCATCCGGAACTCTCGGCGGTGATGGTTTATCCGGGAATCTGGACAGCGGTGGCGAAACCTGAGTGCCGCGCTGAATTTAACAGACGCCTCGGCCCGCCAATCGGCTCGGGAGTTTTCTACTCCGAGCCGACGGTTGGTGCCAGGGGACGCGGCCCCATGAGCGTGTTGAGGTTCGGAGCAAAATGCAGCCGGAACTGATCGCTGTTCTTTGGCTTATTCGCCGATCAAACTAAGCAACGTTGCGCGAAGGTCGGCATTCGTCGTGGCTCTGGCCACTTCGCCGAGTTTTTCAGCAATCTTCGGCGCGGGTACTGCGTAGGAAAGCTCCGTCCAGATGGCTTCATCCGGATGCGCTAAAAGATCTGACAGATACGAAGAATCCTGAACCCGACCCGCTTTCGGAATTTTGCCAGTCCAGATGATCCCAACCACGTCACCTGTGCGCCGGTCCACCATCGCGGATCCGGAATCGCCGTG
>MEPR01000011.1:0-3180 GCA_001769835.1 Bdellovibrionales bacterium GWB1_55_8 | reverse complement strand
CAGCCATTGGCAAATGACCAGCTCGCGTAATCGCCGGGGTTCAGTGCATCCGGGTCATTCATTTTTCGAAACTCATTCCTGCCCGAGAACACTTTGCAGTCAGAGTCCTGCCCGGCCATCAAGGCACCCGACGAATTTCCGGCCACGCCAAAACCGATCGTGATCAGCTCCTGTCCGGGGTAGAGTTCAGCTCGGAAAGCGAAGTTCCCGGCAATCTGCTCAAGCGCTTGTTCCTCAGCGGCCGTTTTCACGCTGATCGCGAGAATGGCAAGGTCCACGTCAGACCAGCTTCCCAGGAACTTGTTCATTTTCAGTTTCAAATTCAGAAGCGGAAAGCGTGCGCTCTGGTTCAAGCACTCCCAGGCGCTGCCGCACACGTGGTAGTTGGTCGCGACCAGATGAAGACCGTTGAACTTCCCTAGATAAAATCCGGTCCCGCCACCCACGCGCGCGGTCGCAAGAGCGGCTCTTTGGAATGCCCAGGTTTCGCGACTCATGATTTCATCGGTTACTTTGACTTTTCCCCACTCACTTCCGAGCCGGTACTGATCGGTCGAGGATGCGGCACTTGCCGGCGCCGATTGGCTGAGGATGCAAAGCGCACTCAAAAGAATTCCGATGAATCGCGATGAAAAGGTCATTTCAAGCTCCCTGTTGCCAGAGAACACCGCACTTGTGGCAATTAGTCAATTAAGGCTTGCTTGAATTTGCCGGGTTACCCATGAGTTCACGAGCCCCCTCAAGCGCCTCTTCCGGGTCCGAGCCAAAGCGTCGCGATAAGAGTGAGATCACTTCTTCCGCGGCAAAAACTCGGTTACGTTCAAAACCGGTTCGTTCGCGGACAATTCCATATTTCTGGAGCTGGTCTACGGCATGATGGGCCGCCGGCGCACTTACCGAGAATTGCTTCTGAAGTTGCCTTGCGGTGAAGATCGGATGCTCTCGCAACCATGAGAGTGCACGAAGTGCAGTGGAATTCTTTCTGAGTTCACCACGCGATGCCCATGCTTCCGGAAGCCCTTCAATGCATGCCCGCGTCCTGGTTCCCTCCCGATGGGATGCGATAAGCGCCTCGGCAAAGAAATCCACAATTGGACCATAGCGGAGCTTCTTTTGCGCTTCCTGCAGGACACGCCCGTAGTCCGTTTTTTCTTCTTCTATAAACCCGGACAGGTAGATCGGCACCTTTCCATGACAAGCCATTTGCAGCGTGAGAAGCATGCGCCCTACTCGTCCATTTCCATCTGAGAACGGGTGAACCGCTTCAAAGTGCGCGTGACCCATTGCCATCCGTACGGCGATTGGAATACCCATCCCGGCATTCCCTAATTCAGCAAGTTCTTCATCGCTCATCCACTTCATCACATCCAGGAGGCAGCGCGTGACATGCCTGGGCGGAGTGGGATTGTATATTGAGTCTTCTGGCCGTTTTGCCTTTCCGATCCAGACGATCTCGCCTGGTTTCCCTGGCTCCCGGAGCCTTCCTGCGATCCCCTTGAATTTTGGATCATGCTTCATCGTCGCTTCGTGCAAACGTGAAACGAGATCGACGGTGAAGATCGCTAGCCCTTTGGATGGCACTCGAGCCAACTCGGTTTCCAATGCATGTGCGTAACCCCGAACTGAAGCACGCTCCGATTTGGTTTCTTTCGCTTCGAATAGTTCTCCGGGGGTAAGGATATGATCGATCGTGGACATCGTCCCTTCTATCCGGGAGCTTTCGACTGCCTCCTTACGGAGATAGAGGTAAGAGACCAACCGATCGAGTGCGGTAGCCTGCTTGAGGTTTGGGAGTTGCGCGATGATTTCGCCAGCTTTTGCGACCGACTTTGCGGAAAGGCTGTTTGGTAGTTTTCGCGGAGGAGCGGGGGGAACCACGAACCATATATTTTTGAATTCAGGATGATCGACCTTTTCAACTCCGGCCTCTAAGCCGGCGCGGTACACCTGCTTGAGGCTCCTATGCAGCTCGTCACGATTCATGTTTTTACCTTAAATAAGGGCATTCTTATTTAAGGTTATCATGTAAACCCTAAATAAGTATATTCTTATTAAAGTGGGCGCAACCGCCAAAGCGCCGAGGCTCCGGTCTGAAATTTCAACTCATATTTCGAAAGATCAAAGCGGTTAAAGATCTGGTTACTCGTGTAAAGCCAAAGAATTTTCTGCTCCCGAAGCCAGGCGTAATCGACCCCGTTGGCGATATAGCGCTGATGAGATTTGTAATTGAACTGGCTGCCGTCCAGGCCATAGAAAAAAGCCGTTTTGACGTTTGAGTACAGTGGAAAAGCCCGAAAACCCCATTGCGCGAAAACCCATTCGTCTTCGGGATGGCCCGCCTGAGTCGAGGTCGGGCCAATGACTCTCTCATCATCCGGGATATACTGTTCCGCCCACTTCACCAGGCGCACGTCGTCTTCCGTGATGTGCCCGGAGGCGAGCGCCGTTTCCAGTGCGCCGTAATACGAGCGGTGCCCGCCGATTCCAATCACCCACCAGCCCAGGAGCAAGACGGCTATCGCGATGCCCTTGCGGCCACGTGAGTTTGGCGCCTGCAGGAGTGAGCGGATGATCCATCCCATCAGCGCCAGGATTCCGATAGCGTAGGCTTGCGCGAGCGCGGCTCCGGTGTACTTCAGAAAAAGAAAACCCAGAAGCCTGTTGGCATTGAAGGTGAGGTGAAGAGCCGTCAAAAACACAAACGAGCTCGCGGTAAACAGCGAAAACGCCAGAAGAGCCCGGCGGATGTTTATCTTGGGCTCATTTTTAGAAATTCCTTGAATGGTCAGCGCGACGGCCATGATCACCAGAATCTTCGTCCAGAAGTAGCGTCGGCCCGAGAAGACATCCAGGAAAAAGGCCAGAAAATGCTCTGCTGCACGGCCGATGTTGCTCCAGACAGGCAGGTGAATCAAAGGGCCAAGCTGTGGCACTTCGGGAATCAGGCTGGCCTGTCCTGCGAGGAGGTTGCGATAATACGGATCGAAAAATGCCACTAAGACCACAAATCCGCCCGTAGCAGCCAGATAGCGCCAACCCCACGCGCGGGCCATTCCCGGGTTCATTAACAGCACCGCGATCCCTGTCAAAAGGACGGTGGGAAAAACGTGGGCAGGGTTGATCAGCATGGAGAAGGCGGCAAGCCACCCACAAAGAACGGCATGCAGAGTGAGGCTTTTT
>MEPR01000010.1:24366-43234 GCA_001769835.1 Bdellovibrionales bacterium GWB1_55_8 | reverse complement strand
AAACGAATCTTTTTACAGCACTGTCAGATGTTCGGTTTCTCGTTGATTCGGGCTCAGGTCCGTTAGCGGTCACCTAAGAAACGAAGCACGTCCCGTGCCTGTTCCTGGGTTGATGCTTTCCTGTCCAGCCAGGCGATCTTTCCTTCTTCAATAAGAAACGCCTGGCGGCTCGTGAAACCCAGTCGGACGGGAACACCAAAAGCCTTCGCCCACTCGCCGCCTTTGTCAGCGATGAGTCGGAAAGGGAGCCTGTACTTTCTCTGAAACTCTTTTTGAGTTTTGATCGAGTCTGTTGAAACTCCGAGAATAGTCACGTCCTCCTCCTGAAGAACTGCATATTCGTCGCGAATCGAACACGCCTGGGCTGTGCATCCGGGCGTATCCGCTTTCGGGTAAAAGTAGACGAGGACCCGTTTGTCGGTTTCATAAAGCGCACCGAGCTCAATGGTTGCGCCGTCCTGGTCAATGCCAGGAAGCCGTGGCGCCGGTGACCCCACCTGGAGTTCCGGAGTTTTATTTTGGGTGAACCACCTCATAAAGAACCTCAATTTCCGTGAAGATACACCCGCAGGGTTGAGGGTGCGAGTTTAAGATTTCGGCTTTCTGCAGGCGAGGTGCGACACCTGGGTTGAGCAATGACTGTGCCCCCGTGAAATGACGCTTGCCGTCATGGGTCCCCTCCGATATGTTGCGTCGCGTGATTTTCCTGTTCCGGGCCGCGAGCATATTTGTCTTCGCGCTAGGCCTTGTCGTCCCTGTGTGGGCCGGACAGGCTCCGTCCCTCGTCGCCCAGAGTGTGGCCATTTCGCGAAACACGCTCGAGGCCCCTGCCGTCGATCTGCTTCAGGAGAACGGAACGCCCATCGATCGCGACTCTCTTGTTCCGAAAATGAAGAGGGGCGAGGACATCAGCCTTCTTCAGCCTGCCCTGTCTGATGTCTGGGATCCGTCTGTCAGAGTTCCCAAATCCCCTTATCCGGAACCAGCTCAGGATGGCGCCATTCACCTGAAGTTCGACTCTATTTTCCAAAGCCCGATGGGTCTCATGCGCGTGCGGGTCACCACGGATGATGAAAACGACACGGCCTTCCGTCTTGCGCTGACATGGAACCTGCATTCCGGTTTGATGAATGCCGAACTTCTGCGCAAGCTCGGCTACACCATTGACCCACCCCAGCATTATTCAAAAGGCGTGATCCGGTTCCCTGATGTGGCATCAAGAGACGCCTTCATCACCGAGATTTCCAGAAAAACCAACGCAGAACCTGAAAGGTGGCTCATCAAGGTACCCGCGCCGAATGACCTGGTGCTGGAGATTCGCGATTTTGTCCTGGAGCCGGCACGAATCTCCACTTTTCCGTATTATTGGGGAACCATCGCACGAACTGCGCTCCAGGGGCGACGCGCTTTGCGTGCGCTCCTGATTCCGCTCGCTCTCACGTACGTTCCCGACAGCATCAATCTTTGGACCTGGGAACTCGGAAAGGTCATCAGCGAGTCCGTCATTCTTTATCATCCGCTCGCAGGCTCCTTCGAGGAAACCGCCTACGAGGATGCGCGGTGGATCGCACGAAAGATCGGCGCACTTACCGAAGAGGATTTGCGAGAAATCGTCAGAGCCGGTGCTTATCCGAAATCAATCGAGCCGCTCATTCTGGAGAAACTCAAGTCACGCCGTAATCAGATGCTCGGGCTTCTGAAGCTTCCCGGCACCAGATTGCCGGTTCGTTCGGACGTTTCTTACCGCGACCCTGAAACAGGCGAAAACCTTGTTCAGAACGGCAAGCTTCTGCGCAAGAACTTCGATGGGTATGGCTTCGATTTCATCGGGGCGGATCCGGAGAATCCGTTGCGCCGGGATGAGCTTTTCCGCTTTTTCACGCTCGATGGCATCGGAATTCTGATGAATTCTGCACTCGGGGAGCTGAACGATCGGATCCTGAGCAAGGACATGATTGAAAACGCCGGAAAAATCGGAAGCTGGTCGACCGCCAGCGGTTTCACCGGCGACCTTAAAATTCAGGCAGCGAGAAAAGTCGTAAGTGGTACCTATTACGGAAGCGAATCGCAGGTCCAGCTGGTCGATCGTGTGAGCATCGGTCTTGCGCTCGGGTATTTTTACGGCGGTAAATACCTGGACGCCTCTCCTCCGATTTCCGTCGGGATAAAACCGAACGTCGGGATCACCCGTACTTATCTCCATGTGAAACCCGTCGCGAGCATGAAACAAGCCTTGAAGACCCCGTGGAAGGAGCTTGCGGTCATTCCCAAGATGCGGGCTCTCGGGAAGCTTCTGGATGCGAAAGGTGCAGAGGAATCGCGGGCAGGACTGACTGCCTTTTTCGATAGCTTCCTGCCCGGAGAAAATTTCGCGATTGTTGATTCGTTGAACCTGGGACTGAGCGCCAAGGCAACGGCTCCCCTTGGCGGGGTTACCGGTGGTGTCGGGCTTTCAGGCGGTGTGGATGGTCTCGTGATGCGCAGGACCATGATTCAGCGGTTGCAGGACGGGCGCTTTCAGATTTCGCTTCAGAATGTAAAGAAAGCCGACTTTGAAGTGAGCCTCAGTTTTGACATGATTCTTCAGGTTATTGCCGCGCAAAGCTCTCCGTCGTGGGCAGAGGCGAAAGCACGGATTTTCGTGGTCGACCCCACCGCGCTGACCCTTTCCGACGTCCCCGCCGACACGCCTGAAGCGCTGAAGCTCATGCAGGCTTTTGTCCCGATTCTCAGGAAGAACGACACGACAGCGCTTGAGAAGAATTACGTACCCTTTAAGCTGAAGCATCAGCTCCACGGGCGTGAACACACCGCGAAGGTTCTTCCCTGGAAGTGGGTGGATTACCATGAGGAGCATCGCCTGCGAGTGTTGCCGCAGCAGGATCGCGTTCCCAGTGATCGAGACCCGGAGGATTTCGCGAGGACTCTCTTGTCGATTCGTGATGTCACCTTGCGTGGTGTGGACTTTCTCGGCTTTTTGATCAGTTCCTTCGGATCCGGAGTGGCTGAGTTGTTTCCGGAAGCGGACATTGAAATTTCTCCCAATGGCAGTGACAGCGCGAATCCGGCGAATTCGTTTTTAGGAAAGTCCCACTCCTGGGAGACGCGTACCGAAGCTGAAATCACGGCCGGCCGCGAGGCACGATCTATCCTGGAGCACCAGGAGACTTACGAGGGCTGGAGGCTTTCGAAGAAGAAACTCTTCAAGATCATTGATCAGCTCGAGAAGAAGGTCGGCCGGGTCTTACGTGACACTCGGCTTATTCGCAGGGCCGAATTCGAGAGCACTGAAAAGCTGCTGATGTATTCCATCACGGCTAAACTTCTTCTCACCGAAAAAGGCATTGAGCCCCTCAGAGTTGCCGCGAAGGGCGCTGGCTCGCTTGAGCTTTTTTCCGCCTGGCTGAGGAAAGAGGGAAGAAGCCCTGGAAAGCGGAAGTGGACGAAAGCTGTCTACAAGCAGCTGCTCAGAATTCCGGAAGCCGTTCAGAACGAACCCAGAACCCGGGCGATTCATAAGCTCGCAAGCATTCTGTTCGGACGTCTTGAGCTGGGTGAGGTCATTCAGCTGGTCGGCGAGCAGAACGCCTACTTTCAGATCCGCGTTTCCGGATTTCGGACGAAAGATGAAAACGGCGACTCGCAGTACCTTTCCGACAGCATCGGCGTTTTTGATAAGGATGTAGGTGCGGGTGCCTTCGCTGAATTCGCGGCTGAAACAGGTATCAGTCAATACGAGATCAGTGGTTCCTATCTCGGAGGTGGACTATGAGGGCTCTTCTTGCAGCCGCTCTTGTCGCGCTTTGCCCGCTTGCCGCTCACGCGAATGTAAAAACGCTTCATGCCATTCCAGCCGTCGCTGCTGGGTTCAATGGCAAGACGACACTCCAGCTCCAGGCGAAGTTCCCTGGAGTCGAGGTTCGTTTTCTTTTTGGTGAAACGGAGCGGAACTTCCTGCGTTCGGCTGGAAAGAACGCTTACGCCAACAGCGTGCGAATCGATGGCGTCTCGGCGGAGAGGCTCGAGGATTTCCTTGAGTATTGGAAACTCTTGTTCCCGCAAGCAGTCATTGAACTCAGTGCGGACGCCAGTCTTCAGAGTTTGCGGCAAGATCCGCTTTTTCCAGAGCAGTGGGCGCTTGAAAACAGCGGTCAGAAAATCCGCGTCGATATAGATGATATCCGCAGTAAACCTGTGGCATCGGTGCCTGGCGAGGATCTTCAGATTCCAGTGGAACTGCTCGGTTCGCCCGACCGCCAGATTCGAGTTGCCGTACTGGACACGGGGATCGACAGCGGGCACCCGGATCTCGCGCCCCAGATCCAACGCAAGGAAGAGGAATGCAAACTCTGGCAGCAGTTTACCGAATGCAGGGCGAACGTGGAAAACTCCGCGAAAGATTGTTTCTCCAGGCTCGAACCTCCGCTCGATCGCGATGGAAACGGTTACCCGATGGATTGCGCGGGTTGGAGTGTGGTGGATGAACTTCCCGAATTGAGTGCGACAACGGGGTCGATCATGGGCAGCCCCGATACTCAGGATATTCTTGGCCACGGAACCCATGTCGCGGGCGTGATCGGCGCATCCAGCCGCAATGGAATAGGGATCCGCGGCGTCGCTCCCCATGTGCGGCTTATTCCGGTGAAAGTCATTTCGGCCACTCCCAGTGCGCCGATTCGGCCTCAGTCTTTCTCAGGCGCTCAGGCACGAACTGAGGATTTGCCGGATCCATCGGAAGAAGATTTAAAATGGCCCAAGTCGTCCGTCGATCTGGTCGCCCGCGGGATGCTCTATGCGATCCGGGAAAAAGCCGACATCATCAATTTGAGTCTGGGATGGCCAGCCGCGCTCGAATCTCAAGTGATGCGCCAGATGGTGAAGCTTGCGCATGAACGGGGGATTGCCGTCATTGCAGCGGCCGGGAATGATGCAACGGATGCATTGGTTCAGCCGTGCAGCTTTCCAGAGGTGATTTGCGTCGGCGCTCATGGACCGGACGGACTGCGCGCGCATTTTTCGAACGCCGGCCCCGGGGTTGATCTGTTTGCGCCCGGAGTTTCGATTCTGAGCACATGGCCTCTGGCGCTGCGTCCTTCGTTTTACACCGATCGTAATGGCTATGAATTCCGAAACGGGACCTCGATGGCGAGCCCCCAGGTGTCCGGCGTGTTTGCCCTGCTTATGGGCCAGGGTTTCACGAGGGATGATGTTCTGGGTCGCCTTCTTCGGGGGGGGCGTGCGGTCTCAAATGGACTTGGGGCCGTGAAGGTGGATGTGCGGCGTGCATTGCAGGTGGTCGATACTGAAACGACGATTCGTCCCGTCGAGAAAACGCCCGTGCGCCTGCTCTGGGACGATCAGAGCGACGTGGTGGTGGGAACCGTGCAGTTGAAAAACCTCAGGGCGCCTATCGCGGACGTCCGGATTTCAGCGCGCCTGTCGGAGAGTTCCCCTCTGGGTACGCGGGATATCCAGGTTGACTCATCAGAGGTGAACTTTGAGAGCTGGCGAAAGGGCGAGATCAAATCGGTGCCGCTTCGTTTCGTCTTCAGCTCGACGGGAGTGCCTCGCGGCTTCTGGCTGGAACTCCAGATCCGATTCGGTTCGCAGTTGCAAAAAACATGGGTGGCCTTTGACGTTCGCCCGACGATGGCTCGCGTGCTCCGGCATCTGCCAGGGAAAAGGTTCCGGATTGAAGGAACGATCAAGGGCAGGGACCCGCAGCCCCGTAGCGTTGTCGCGATGGATGGCTCCTCCGATCGCGCTTTCCTGGTCATTTCTAAAACGAAGGAGGGACGTTTCTTTCAACTCCTCTTGCCGAGCTCTGAAAATACGTTTCAGCTATCCGAATCGCAGATGCCGGCGAAAACCGAAGGAGATTTTCTGGTCGCGCAGCGCTTTCGTTCGCTAGAGGACGGAAACCTCCGCTGGGCGTTTATATTCAAAAAGAAGAACGAAATACTTGGAACGACGGCTTTTCGAATAGAGATTTTCAATTCCGAATTCAACTCACGCCTGAGTGTCATCGAATATGACGGCTCGGTGGCGCCGCTTCCGGAAAAATTCCGGTGGGTCCGTTACAACGAACGCGATGCCATCGCTTTCATTGGGGATGGTTTTCAGCCACCCCCTTCCGAACCGGATCCGTGGTCCGTGGCTGAGCCTTTTATCGACCTCCGAATGTATTTACTGGATCATACGGGCACGATTCGGCAGTACGTGCCTCCAAAGCCGTATCGCGCCGTGCTCTTTCTTCCGGAAACCAATCAGGATCGACTCCGGGGCGAGTCACCTGTTCTTTTGGTCCGAGGCGACGATTACGCGATAGAATATGCGATTGGCCATTTCCGGGAGGGAGCCATTCAGTCCGTCACGCCTTTTGAGTTCAGTGCCTTTAGGCACCTGGGGCGGCTTTCACTTTCGCCCGTTTTCACCGAAGAAGGCGGAGTGGCCCCCGCCTGGGCGGCAGCTGGCCCGATTCAGAACGGGCAGTTGCGGGTGACTCGGATTTTCCGAGCCTCTTACGACAGCATGGCGAGCGATGACGTGATTCTTTCCGCACGCGGGGATCTGGATGGAATCACCCGGCTCGCCGGGTCTTTTCAGCTTCAGGGGGGAGCCTCATACTACACTCAGACGAATTGGGATTTGCAGTTCCATCAGGGCGACAAAATCCTGAGTACGAGCCTCCAGCGATTTAGCTTTTTACCTTGGAATCTTTTTCAGCGCGGATTTTTCCCCGTGATCCTGGCACAAGGCAGTGCGCACCTGCCAGCGATGTTGGTCATGGATCTCAGTATCGCGGGGATTTCGATGAGCGTTGTCTATCCTGAGGCTGGCGAAAACGGCGTCGCTGACCAACTGCAAAGGCCCGCTCTTCTTCAGTTTGAAAACGAGCCACGCTGCAGCTGGATTGGAAATCCCAGCTGGGATGACGCATTGCGCTCGACCCAGCTGTACTCATTTTGTGGAAACGAACTCCGCTCCATCCCACTCAGTCTGCCCACTCCCTAAAAAAAAGGGGTGTCAGAGAGACTCCATTCAGTTTTGGGCAGAATGCGTCAAATCCTCAAAACGAAATTAACGCCGGAGCGGATTGAAACTGACTGGCACACCCCTTGCTCACCGGCGATTACAGTTTTTTATTTTTCGTCAACTTCCGCAACCAAGGGGGACATTTGTATGCGGACTTCGTCAGTGGTTTTGCTCGCCCTGTTTTTAGTTTTCGCTCCAGGCTGCCATAGTAGTGGACGCACTACAACCGTGAGACCGGCAGACAGTTATTACGACGACGCCTGCGACAGCTTTTATGACGACTGCACCGACAGCAGTCGCTCGGATTACGACGACGATGATAGCGGCTACGATGACGGTTACGATGATGGTTATGACGACGGCTACGATGACGGTTACGATGATGACGACGATTACGATGATGGCTGGGATGATGACTGGGGTGGAATTGATGATGGAACTTTCTGCGACGGTTCCGGGTTCTGCTACAGCGCCGGGAATCCGGGCGCTGGCAGAGACGCCGCAGGACATCTGGCGGACCAGGAAGATCTGAAAATCAAGGCAGCCGGGGACCGTTTTGCCGCCAAATTCAAGCTGAAGCCAGAGACCGCTCTTAACGTTGCCAAGGCTTTCTATGACTGGAATCAGGTCAGCAAAAAAAGAACTCGCACGCAGAAGGACATCGAGGCGTTCACGAAGCGTCTCTACGGCGTTGACTTCAGCCGCGTGACCATGGCTCTCGGCGAAGCAAGCCAGGGTAATATGGATCCCTTGAATGAGGCTGTCGGTGATGCCGCCGATCATTGGGGGACCACGCCGGAAACGATGAAGGAGATCCTCAACGACTGGTACGGTGGCTTCACGCCTGAGAAAAGGAACTGACCATGAACAGATTATTTGCGGGTTTGCTGGCTTTTGCCGCTTTCAGTGGTGCTTCCTCTGCATCGGCAGACGTCTTCGATGATTATACCTTCGATACGGCATCGTCGGCTTATGCCTCTGCTGTCTCGATCGTTCAGGGGGACTCTCAATTGCTGGGCGAGTGGACGCTGGTCGCCGCGTGCTCACGCTCTTATCGCGGTGATTTCTCGAAAAAGGATCCGAATGGCCTCGGGAATGCCGATCGTTCGGTCCCGCAGCTCTTCTTTTCGGGTGATGCGGGAGCGACCACGGTACGCCTGCTCAATCAGGTGCAGAGAAATCAGAATCAGGGGCCCGTTGAGGTTGTATTTTACGAAACCGAAGGTTTTGCGAGTTTCGCTCAGTATAGTTACCGCGCTGGAAGGATCAATGATGCGGTTTTCTTCCTGTCCGAGTGTCGGCTGTTCGAAGGCGCCCAGCTTCTCTGCGCGAAGCGGTTCTATGTGAACAAGCCGGGTGAAGTGAACGATGAGCAGCGTCGGCTTCACATGCAAGTCGTCGGTTACGACCTGTATCGCCGTTGATCGGTGTACTTCAGGCCGGGGACGGTAACCGTCTCCGGCCTGAATGAACCAGATTACATGTTTTCCAGCTGCGCGATCAGTTTCAGCAGATCCATCTGTTCCATGACCCACTGACGTTGCGCGCGGGAAAGCTTGCTTGGATCCACTTTGTCCAGCTCTGTTCCGAGTGTGGCGGTGACCAGGTTCTTCAATCCGTTCATCGCGTAAGCACGGGAGAGGGCGGACCAGTCATTGGGCTCGCCCAGGGACCTGGCCAGAAGCTTTGCAGCCTTGATGCGCACTGTGCGGGAATACTTGAACTCACGCATGCTCGGCTGTTCCGGGGCTGAGGCCTCGGTTGTCAGCCATTGCATGAGGCGTGACGACTTGACTGCAGGCGCCGGCGAGTTGGCGGGAATGCCTGGCACGACTTTGGACCCTTGGGCCAAAAGGATCGCAATTGCGGTGCTACCAAGTCTTTGTTCGATGGCTTCACCTCCAAGTTCCATAGCAAACTTCGCGCTTGCGAGGACCTCGAGCGATTTTTCAATGACCTGCTCTTCCGCTTTGGCAAATATCTTTTCGCCGGTGGTGCGGATGAACTCGATTTCATCAGAACTCAGACTATAAGGTATACCGTCGTAGCCGGTGCCGCTTCTGACATTTTCCCGGCTGAGATACGCATTCAGATTCTGAGTCATCTCTGAAGCGAGCGATGTTTGCCGTTCAAGATTCGGAAGGAGTGAGAAGAGCAGGGTGCCTGCGCCGCCCAGGCGTGCAAGCTCATCTTTCACCCATTTCCGCTGGCTGGCCAGAATATCGTCCTGGTTGAAGTCAGAAGCGTAGGGGAACATTCGCTCAAACCGGATGGACGGAACTCCCGACGTGCGGAACCATGCCGAGATTTCAGTCAGTGACGTGACGAAAGGCGTGGCAAGGTCCTTTACGTCCAGCTTCATGCGGTCAAACCGTGAGCGGTCCCGAAGATCGGGTGCCGTTTTCGCGCGAATGAACTTTTCCACAAGCGCGATGGGCTGCTGTCGCAGATTCATCTGGGTCTTTTCGAGATGAGAGGCGATGGGGCTTGCGCCGGTATCAAAGCGGATGCAGTCGCGGTATCTATCCGCATGGCTGTCCGTGCAGAAAAGAGGCGCGGTGGCCGGATCAATTTCCTTACCTTCGTAGGCCCAGGAAATAGCCATCTGGTCATAACTGAGTGCATGGGTGGACTCGCGATCCATCGCGGTGGCGAGAATGGAATCAGCAAGCACGTTGTAGTCCATGACTGACGTAGTGAGGACGACGTCTTTCTTCGGTATCTCCCGCTTCTGGAGATAATTCAGAAGCATCTGATCACGTTCAGCGTCGCCGATTGTGGAAGCCAAGGAGCCCGCGAAGTTGTGGCGCAGTCCGAGAGTGTGGCCAATTTCGTGTGCCGTGACTTCCGACAGGTAGTCGCGAGTGGCTTGCAGGAAGGCTTCGTCATTCGCGCCTTCGGCAATCAGTTTCTCAAAGGTCTGCACGAACTCTTCGCTCAGTTCGCGATCACAGAGCCGCGCTGACTTCAGGAAGTTGACGCCCGCGGTACCTTCGTGATTGTGCTGTTCCTTCAGACGTCTCAGAATGCCTGGAAAGCGCGACCGGTTTTGGACCGCGAATACGCTCGTCAGGTAAACCTGAGCATGAAGTATTTCGCCTGTCCTAGGGTCCATCAGGCCGTCCGCGTAAGCCGAGCCTGCGCTATCGTTCTCAACCCATTGCACGATATTGTAGCGAGGATCGGGAGCGGTCACGCCCTTTGGCGCGACCTCGGCACGCACCACTTCTTTTCCAAATGCCTTGTTCCAGTAAAGAATTCCATCACGAATCGCCTGGACGTACTCCGGAGGCGTGTTTGCCGAAACATGATAGGTGATGGGTTTTGAATGATCCCACCGTGAGATATGGCGAATGGTTCTGCCGCTCACCGGTTCGATCTTTGGCGCCGTTTCGAAGAAGCCCACATTCTGGAAGTTGCTGGTTTCGCGCGGGATGAAATCGGGGTTAGGCCGGTAAGGTGAAATGTAATAACGGAATTCGAAGGTTTGTGCTGACGAGCCCTTCGCATCACTTAAGTCGATCTGCGCGATCTGCCGGATTTCTACGACATCGGAGCGTAGTTCCGCCGATTGGATGAAGCTCTTCAGTGCCTTTGCGATGGGCTGGCTTGCCGAATAACTGCTGCCGATGTCCGCCCCGTACCAGTTTTCGCCTATGAGTGTCGAACTCATTCCCTGATTGAAATCGAGAACAAGGGCGTCGTCGTTTTCATCTAGAATCGGAATTTCCGCGAGGATCAACGTCGAGGGGAGTTCGTGAGTGACGACATGTCCCTGCGCTCCCTCGATCATGAACACGCTGTTGAGGACGCGTTGGAAGCTCACCACCCGACCTTGCAATCCTGAGCTCGTGGGCGCCTGATTTTGCGGGATGATCGAGGCATGAAGGAGGAACTCCTTGCCAAGCGCGCTCTTCTTCATGGAAAGGAAGTAGCGGTCATGGGGGGAAAGCGGTTCCTGCGAGGACGAGTTGTTTTCGTTCAGTCCGAAGGATTCGGCCGCATCAGCAGGCGCCAAAGCTCCGGGCGCCGGGTCAATTCCGGGCCGCTGACTCTGCTGGCGCGAGCACGCGGCCGCTGTAAGTGACAAAACCAGGAGGGGGGCTATGACTCGATTCCACGACAGTGACTGTTTCAACATGAGTGCTCCTCGCCCGAAGGCGGTGAGGAAATATCATTGTTGAGTGGTTCGGTCAAGTAAGGGGGCTGAATATATTTTGCCTAGAAAACATCTAATATTTCATCGACTTAAGGCCTTCAAAGGTCGCTCAAAACAATGCCTTGTCGGATCCCTGGTCCTGAAACTCGCCCTGGAGGATCTGGTAAAGCACGCGATCGATCTCTGCTTCTCGCTCGAAATGGCGATAGCTTCCGAAAGCTACGACCATCATGAAGGCGGCACTCATGGCGGCTGCCCATTTAGGCATGCGAAGCAGCGCGGGTTTTTGCTCAGGAACCAGGCCTCGCGCCTCGATTTCCTTCCAGATCTTCTGCTTTTCCCAGGCCGCGGCCTCGGGAGCGCGTGGCGCGTTCTTTTTCAGGAAAGAATCAAAGCGATCATCATTAGAATTCATGGCTGATCCCCTTTCGTTTCAGAGCTTCTTTCATTTTTGCTTTCGCATGATGCAACCTTGACTTAACCGTTCCCGCCGACACGGAGGTGATCGATGCGACTTCTTCGATCGTATGCTCCTCAATCACCGCCAGAATCAGGACAGTGCGATGTTCCAGCGAAAGCGTGTTGAGGCAGGTTTGAATCACGTTCGAGGCTTCCGTGTTTTGCATGGAGCTATCGGCCGTGGAAACCGGCTCCGGCGAATGGGCGTTTTCATCGAATTCCTGGCTATCCGGAGAGATGCCCCGCTTCCTGTAATGATCGATCATCGCGTTAGCGACGATTCTTCGGATCCATGTTTTAGGGGCTGATTCGCCTCGAAATTTGCCCATTCCTTTCCAAATCTTGATCCAGCATTCCTGCACCAGGTCGTCGAGGTCTGCGCCTGCGCCCATCTGATAGAGAATCGCACGAACTCCCGAGGCGTGTTCGTCGAAAAGCCTGGACCACTCCTCAGGTGAGGGTCCCTTGCCTGCTCCCGCGAACGTTGCGATGAGGTTGCGGAGTTGGGGGCTCATGATGTTTCGCTCAGGCGCCTTCCTCGGGGCCCGGCCCAGGCTGAGGAGGGCCCAGGCGCTTTCGACAGGTGGAGAAATGGTTTCTCTGCTCGACGTTCAGGATCGCCCGCAGACTCATCATCTTCCGGAACTGCCCTTCGGAGAGTTTTCGTTCTGTGTCGGACATCAAATTGAAGAGGGCGAGGAGTTCCTTTTCGGGCATGTCCGTGGAAAAACCTCGGTCCAGATCGCCCCGAATCCTGTGGAGCTGCTTTTCGAGCGCCCGCTGGGAGCCGTCCTCTTTCATGACCGTGTCTTTCAAAAAGTTCAGTTGCTCATCGGTCGGCTTGAATTCCTCGCGAAAGCACTGAATGAACTGCTTGATCTGCTGTTCGCGGCCTGGAGGCCGGGGCGGCGTTCCCGAATGGGTGCACCCCGCCAGAACAGCGATCAGGGCGAAAGTGGCCGTTAGGTGTGTGTTTTTCATAGCAACCTCTCGAACCCCTAGACGAGGAGGGCGGTCTAAACGTTCAATTTGTAAAGGCTACCCTGAATTCATTGATTTCAATAGGTTATTTCATTTCAAAAGTTAAGACGAGTTCTCCTGCTCAAGGCAAGCCGGTGCCTCGGAGTGAGCCTCAAATCGAGGCTCTCCAAAGACGACCACTGGCGCAAGAGAAGGGGAAAAGCCCTTTATTTCAGGACTTCCACCATTCGTTCAAACCGGTCGCTGTTTTCCTTCATCTTCTTTTCGCTTCCCAGTACCGCGATAAATTTCTTGTCTACGGCCTGGCGGAAAAGAGAGGCGAGCTTCTTGAGATCGTCCACTCGCGTGGAAAGAACCTCGTCTCGAGCTTTCTGGATGTCTTTTTGCGTGATCCCGGCAAGGTAGCGCTGCGTATCCACTTCGCCTTTCTGAGAAGGAGTGAGAGGAGCGTCCAGCGAACCGATCGTGCCCAGAATGAATTTTCGAAGCTCGCGCTCGGAGAGCGTGAGCTTGTCGAAGTACTCGGCGATTTCCGCGTAGACGTCCAGTGTCTCCTTCAGGTTCGGATCGCGGTAGGAGGTCAGGCTCACTGCCCCCGATCGGCTCAGGCTCACGCGAGCACCGTAAGCGCCACCTTGCACGCGTACCCGATTCCAGAGGAAGTCAGTTCCAAGCAGCGTCTCGGCAACGTTCATCGTTCCCGAGTACTTGATTCCGAATTCCTGGAAATTAGCGGAAAGCGAAACGTATTGAACCTGAGACGGGATGATCAGGCCTTCCCGAGTAGGTCCTTTGGCGATCTTATAGTTCTGCTTCTGGAGTTCTCGTTCAGGAAAGGCGGATACAAGCTGCTCGTACGCCGCCGTGTTTGCGGCAAAGTCCTCGTCTGAAGACGTCACGCTGACGAGCAGTCCCTTTCTGTTCAATACCAGAGCGGCGGTGTCCTTGAGCTTTGAGATGATCTCGTCGCTGTCCTTGTCGAAACGTTTTTCCAGATCAGCGATGAAACGGTAGTAGTCCAGGCCATCCGTCTGTTCGGATACCGCACCGTAGACGGAGAAATAGGAAAGCGTGCGAAGCCGCGCGTAGTTCCATCCCGACGATGTGATTGCGCTCTGAAGCTCAGCTTTTTTCTCCGCCAGAATTTCTTTGATCCGGGGCTTGTCTTCGAAGCGTGTGTGGAGTGCCGTCTCGGTGAGAAGCTCAACCAGCTTCGGCAATTTCGTCACCAGTGCCTTTGAGCGGATCAGGAATCGCGCGTCAAATTCCTGTACCGATTCCTTGCGGGGAATGGCGGCAAACCCCTGACTTAGAGCGCCGAGATGGGTATCCGTCTCTTTTGAGAGCTCCTGGAAGCTGTAATGTTCCGTATCGAGCTTGCCCATCATCGATGCCAGGAGAGGCAGGTAACCCAGCTGTTCCTGAGGAACAGCTGAGGCGTCGAAGTAAAGATCGACATACGCAATGCGATTCGTGAAAAGAGGGTGCTGAAGGAAGGGTACGCCTGCCAGCTTTTTCTCGACACGCGGGAGGTGCTCGGCCTCTTTTTTGAGGTCCGAGAGTTCAAGGAGCGGAATCGTTTCAAGTGCCTCTGGGCTGTCGGGCGTCTGCTGTTTCAACTTCAGCGCGGCGGCATCCGCCTCGATCTGTTTCAGCTCAGTCGGCGATAGCTTCCTTTTCAAGGTGGCGAGCTTCTTGGCGAGCGCCTTTGAGTCCTTCGCGTCTTTACCCCTTTCAGGTTTTAGGACGAAAGTATTGCGGTGGCGGTTGGCGATGAGGTGTTTCTCGATTAGTTTTTCGAAGTAACGTTTGCCGGCGCCCTCGCGGAACTTCACGAGAAGCGGTTCGTACTGAAGATGAACGAGCGGATCGCCATTGTAGAGCCAGCTATCCAGAACTCTGCCATTGTAGGCCAGTCCCTTCGGGTAGCGTCGGACTTCGAATTCGCGAAGCAGGAATTCCTTCTTGTTGATCGCAGCTTCCACGAGCTTGCGATCCAGGCCGTTCTTCGCGAGCGCTTTCAGAGTTTTTTCAATCGTCTTCAGAAACACCGCTCTCTTCGGCGCATCGCTGTTTTTCACGATCACACCGAAAACAGGCTGCTGGATTCCGTTTTCCCAGAACCCTTGGACCTCCTCGCCGATTTTAGCGTCCATCAGGGCCCGCTTGAGCGGAGAGGCCGGTGTTTCCAGAAGAATGTACTCGAGAATGTCGAGCGCAAGGGAGAGTTCGGCATCGGTGGCGCGGCCGATCGCCCAGCTCGTTCCGAGAAACGTGCGTCCCTTGATCGGATCTTTGGGGTTCAGCGAATAGGTTTCTTCGCGGGACACCGCGCGGGGAAGCGGCTTCTGAATGGCGATCTTTGAATTGATTCGCTCCTTTTCGAACCGGGTCAGGTATTCCTGGTCGATGAACTTGAGGTCGTCCTGGATGTCCCCGTCGCCGTAGAGAAAGATCATGCTGTTGGAGGGGTGATAGTACTTCTTGTGAAAGTCCGTGAATTGCTTCTGAGTCAGGCTGGGAATCACGGCCGGGTCTCCGCCCGAGTCGAACCGGTAAGGAGTCGCCGGGAACAGTCCCTGGAGCGCGAGGTCAAAAAGGCGCGAGTCAGGCGAGGAGTAGTTCCCCTTCATTTCGTTGTAAACGACACCATTGTACTGGAACTCCTTCGTCTTCGCGTCCGTCTCAAAACGCCAGCCTTCCTGTTTCAGGATCAGCGGGTCCTGCGCGACGCGCGGGTAGAACACCGCATCGAGGTACACGTCGACCAGGTTGCGAAAATCCTTCGAGTTGCGGCTGGCGACCGGGTAAAGCGTCTTGTCCGGATAAGTCATCGCATTCAGGAAGGTGTTCACCGATCCTTTGATCAGCTCGACGAAGGGTTCCTTGAGCGGAAATTTCCGTGAACCGCAGAGAACCGAGTGCTCCAGGATGTGCGCGATACCCGTGCTGTCCTCGGGGGGCGTGCGGAAACCAATCGAGAAAACCTTGTTGTCATCCTTGTTCGAAAGATACAGGAGCTGGGCCCCTGTTTTCTTGTGCTCAAACAGGCGCGCGGTGGAATCAATTTCCTTCACCTGCTGCACTTTAATGAGTTTGAAACCGGAAATTTCAGAACCGATCTTCTCAGGACCTTTCATCGCGACCCTTTCTCCCGCGCACCCGCCAAGTACGGAAATGAGCGCGCATGTATAAGCTGCCAGTCGAGCTGTTTTCATAGCTTATGAATATATGCCCGTAGGAAAACGCGTACAAGCCATCAGATCAGTTTCAACCAGACGAGAGTTTCAAAATGTTCAGTGTGCGGGAAAAGATCGAATAGCTGAATTCGGTCAATTCGATAGTGTTGCGCCAATGCTCTGACGTCTTGGCTGAGCGATTCGATCCAACAGCTCGAATAGATGACGTGGGACGGCTGGTGGCGCCGAATCAATTCGATACCTTGTGCCAGTCCTCGCCGTGGCGGATTAACGAGGATCAGGTCAGGGTGGAAGTCGCGAATTTCAGAATCCACTTGCGTGGCATCGGCCTGCTTGAAAGATACGTGTGGATAGCCGAGTTCCTGCGCCGTGGCATTGGCGGTCTTGACCGCTTCGGGATTGATTTCGATCCCGAGAATCCTGCCTGCGTTTCCAGCCGCGAAAAAACTGAAGGCCCCTTGTCCGCAGTAAAGTTCGAGCATTTTCTCAGGTCGCGCGAGCGAGATCCATTCCGCCGCAGTCTGGTAAAGCTGAGTGGCGACGAAAACATTCGTCTGCACAAACGCCTGAGGTGCAAGCTTCAAGCGGAAAGCGCCGAGGGGATGATCGATCGTGCTTCTTTCCGTCAGGATGATCTCCTCGGGCCCTTCGAGAATTGCATGCGGGACGGGCTGAATGTTCGCCGAAATGCAGACCAGAGAGGGAAACGAGGATTGAAGTTCCGGGACCAGTTTCCTGATACGGGAAACCGCTTCCTTCGATCGGAGAACGAACCGCAGGTACATCTGTCCGGAACCGGGTGAATAGAAAGCGATGATGCCTTTGAGTTCACCCCTTCTTTGCGCGATGTTGTAAGGCATCAATCGGTAAGTCCGGATAGCGGCCGGGAGTGACTGGATGAGTTCATTCAGCTTGGGATGATGGATGGGACAGGAGGAAAGATCCTGTCCTTCATCGATCACCGATTCGCCGACAATTCCGATGATCGAATCTTCCACGGTGCCCGTGACACTCATTTTCGCACGGTTGCGGAAGCCAAGAATTGGCGAACGAACAGAATTCAGCAGCGTGACACCTGGGGGAAGCGCGAGGGTTTCCCTCACCCGGTCCTCTTTCGCCTTGAGCTGCACCGAAAGGTCGCGTTCGATCCAGGTGCACGATCGGCACTGACCCTGGTCAAAGTAGGGGCAAATGGAAGTCATGGGTTATTGTTGTGTCTAGACGGCCTGTGAGCGGTTCTCGACGTGAGCGCAAAGATCTATTCCGAACTGCAGGTCCTGCTCGCACTCGTGGCATTTCGGAATCGCGAGCGCGGTGAAATCGGCTTTCCGCTCACCTTTGCAATTGGTTCGACACGAACAATGGCACCAGGAATTGATCTGAGCGCAAGGCGCGCAGTTCTCGGTTGTCATCCAGTATTCGCCGCAATCAGCACAGTACCAGTTTATCTTGTTCCACTTGGACATAAACGCTCCAATCGGATTCAATCTATCAGAACTAGTATTGAAGTGCGTCAGCAAATTGAAGGTCCAACATCAGCCGGACCGTGTCAGAGACACGATATCTGCGTCGAAATCCTTCTTTCATCGCCCTTCGGAGCTTCGGATCGGCAATAGTGAGGTATTTCCGATAAAGGGCAATTGCACTCTGCCGGTCGCCGGCGATGTCGCGGCAGCGCGCCAGGAACAGATCGCGTACCTGTGCTACGTGCGCGCTCAGTCGCAATTGTCCCGCTTGTTCCAGAAACTGGCGCGACTCATCAAAGCGTCGGAGGGAAAACGCAACGATACCGGCCTGTACCCAGACATACCCGTCTGATGGAATAATTTCGAGAGTACGCCTGAGCGCATTCAATGTTTTTTCCCGGAAGTCGGGTTCGTGATTGTTCATGTGCCATGCGCGGTAGGCTTCCCGGTAGAGGCCGGCTCCTTGAATCAGTGCGGCGCATTTAGGCCGGTAACCCGGCAACAGACGCTCTTCGGAAGGGGTGTTCCAGAATTTTGCAAGGTCGACATCCAGGAAATTTCCAATACCGGTCGGCGACTCGTCACGATTGGAGACCCAGATCCTTTGGCCCTCTGGCTCGAGTACGATACTGGCGATGGTTGTCACAACGCTGATGATATTCCCTACGACGCGCTCTTCACCGGTTTCTGAGTCGACGTGGTCGCCGAGCGCCGCCGTAAGATGTTTCGGCTCCAGAGAACCGCGGTCACGCTCGAGTATCTGACGGATTCGGCATACCCTGCCGACCATGTCCTCATAGCTGCCCCCCGAAATCAGGCCTTCCCTTTGGCGAAGATCCGTCTGAAACAGATTCGTATGCGCGATGAAGCCATCGTCAGCATGGCGCACACGGGTTTGGGTCGGGCTCATTTCGATGACTGCGGCATCATGTTCTCGCGCGCTTGAAATCACGAACGCCCAGTTTCCGATGCGCCGATAACGCCTGGCGATGTCCGCTGCCTCACCGATGGTCCTGGCCCTGGAAATGATCTCGTCGCCGATATTCACGATCGCTCGGCCGCGAAGCGATACGTCCTTGCCGAAATGTGCGTGAGCCGCGAGCGTAAGGCCTTCGACGTTGATCGCCGTCAGGCCCGCAACGGGTATTCCGGCGCTGGTGACCGATACGTGCGGCATTTCGCCGCTTGCGCGAGCAGGGAAGTTGAACACAACGGTGGTTTGTTTTTCCCATGGCCCGACGATCGGATAATCGAGATTCCGACAAACAAGGAGCTTTCCTCCTTTTGTCCACTGCTTGAGGGCGACCGCGCTCGTGCAGCCCGGGAGGCCGCTTGAGGGGAGTTCTCGCAGAAAATGTTTCATGACGGAGAGCCGCGAAATGAGCATCAGTGCATCGGGCTGAAGCATGCTCTCGAGGCACAGCTTGTAGGGAAGCCCCGTAGCATCCGCGATTGCGCGGAGTCGTGTCGAGTCGTTGTGATGACTGTTCAGGAGAAAGGGCATCAAAACGTTTTTGTAAAACCAGACAATCGGCTCGTGAGCGAGCCGGTGCTTCATCAGCCCTGGG
>MEPR01000010.1:15532-24356 GCA_001769835.1 Bdellovibrionales bacterium GWB1_55_8 | reverse complement strand
TTTGAGAATTTCGGCTCGGAGCAGTTGTCCATGCTGGGCCGCTCGTTCAACGGCGCTTCCCTGCACCCGAATGAAGTGAATCCCGGCAACTTTCCTGTACTGTTTCATTTTCAGCTCCTCGGGGCATGGGCGGGGTGCAATCCATGCGCCGAATTTTGAAAATTATCGTTCCTTTAATCTGGAGCGTCATCGGTAGCTGGCGTTGCTCAGGCCAGACATAGGAGAGTATGCCATCCGTTTATTGCGCATAGGGCATAGCATCTGCACGTTTTTTGAGCAGGAGGTGGCAGATGACTTTTCCAAGCCGCTTTATGCTTTCCATAATGAGCGCGGTTTCGCTCTCGATAACCGCCTTTGCGCAGGAATCGCCGCGAAGTAATTACGTATTCAGATACTCGCCCTCAGATTCCGCGTTTTTTCTCGAAGAGATGACGTTTCCGGAGTCTCGACCATTGGATCTTGGTGCATGTACTGTCAGCGAGAAATTGAATGGTCCTCTTCATTGCGCTATCAACTGCGACGACATTGCCGTTTGTCTCTATCTTTATAACGGTCCTTCGGGGCAGACGGTGAACGACGTGCTCGAAAAGGTTTCAGAGATACCCGTTACAAATCAGCCGGGCAATCTGAGTGCACGAGTGACGCCAGTCGAGGCGCCTGAAGAACTCGCAGAATTCTTTAAGTAGCAATTCGCGCTTAATTCGCGCGTAGAATCTCGACCATGCCATCGGCGGGTGATCCATAGATGAGGCCCAGGCCGATTCCGCCGGGAAGAGAGCGGTCGCTCAGAATAAAAGCCTGGAGCCGGCGGTTGTATTTGATTTTCGTGAAGTTGAATTCGACGCCCTCGCATTCGCGGCTCTCGTAGCAATTGAATATCTGAAGTCCGCGTCCCGAGAGGGTTTTTGCCGGATATTGGCGGTGCAGATGATCGCAATCCACTTTCCAGTATTCGCCTTTCTCGATCACAACGGTGCATTTTCCGTCTTCGCTGGTGAACTGCTTTCCTATGAGCTTCCCTTTCGGAGTCAGGGCGAAGGCGGAGGACGACAGAGTCATGGCCAGGATAGCGATCAAGGTCAGGTGCTTCATAAAAGGTTCCCTTTGTTTGACGAGAAATGAGTATTGCTGCGCGTAATAACGCATTGCGTCGCCTCATTCAAGATTATTCCTTGGGTGCGATCTGGAAGATAAACAGGCATCGTTGTGGCTTATCTGGGTATGCTTTCAGCATGAAGATGAAGGAAATGAAATGCCACCGGTGAAATTACCAAAAGATGTTGTCAGCGATCCACGACATGATGCCGTGATCGACGCTCTTTCACGGAAAACGACCCGGCTCTGGACGAACGGCGGCAACGAAGTCACGGACCTCATGATGAGTCCTGGTTTAAGAACAGAGCTCCAGCGGGCGCTCGATTTGAGGCACGCCTCACAGGGTCTGGAACAAATTGCGCAGCAGCTCATGCGAGAGCAAAAGGGGCTTGATGCGCTCGGGGAGAAGGGCCCGCAATCGCCGCGCATCTCGCGACTTCTCTTCGTGGCAAACGATGGGAGCGAGCGCTTTTATCGTGAATGCGATTCACTTTTGACTCGTTACAGGCAACGACTGCTGGGGTTCCGTATTGACATGCCTGGTGAGGAATTGGGTACCCAGCTGTTCGGCGGCCCGAAGCTGGTGCGAGCTATTCTCGTGTTCGACAAAAAAGCGGCAGCCCAGGTGCTTTTGTCCCTGGCCTAGGACATTTTCACTTACACGGGAGAAAGCGGATCGTGTTTTCCATTTCCAGAAGCACAGCCGCAAAAATTCGGCTGAATTTCCGGATTTCATCGGCGGTTGTTTTTCTAGATAGGGATATTCTCACCGAGCAGTGAGCTTCTTCCGCGCTCCGGCCCATCGCAAGGAGCACGTGCGTGGGATCCGGCGATCCCGATTTGCACGCGGATCCCGACGAGATCCGGATCCCATGCTGATCCAGCGCGAGTACCAGTGATTCCCCTCGAATCCCGGGCAGTGTCAGATTTGTTGTGTTGGGCAGGCGTGTCGCGGTCGCCCCGTTCACGCGCGCCTCCGGAAAATGATGATGAATGCTTCTCTCAAGTTCATCCCGAAGTGAGGCCATTCGGGCGAAGTCTCCCGGAGCTGAGAGCGCCTCCTCGCAGGCGTGCCCGAAGCCACAGATCGCCGAAACGTTCTCCGTTCCCGCGCGAAGCCCGTGCTCCTGGGAGCCGCCATGAACCAGCGGTTCGAGTTCAACTCCTTTGCGAATGAAGAGCGCTCCGACCCCTTTGGGGCCGTGGATTTTGTGAGCGGAAAGCGTCATCAAGTCCACGTCGAGGGAGTCGACGTGTAGAAGGGTCTTGCCGGCCGCTTGTACGGCGTCCGTGTGGAAAAGCACTCCCTTGGAACGTGCGATCTTCGAAAGCGCCTGAATGGGCTGCAGTACGCCGGTTTCGTTGTTTGCCGTCATGATTGAGATGAGTACCGTGTCCTTGCGAATGGCTCTGGCAAGTTCGTCCGGTTCCAGGGTGCCGGCTTCATTCACCGGAAGATAGGTGATCCGAGCGCCGCATTTTTCCAGAAAATGACAGGTGGCCAGCACTGCCGGGTGCTCGACCCTGGAGGTGATCAGATGGTTGCCTTTGGTCGTATTTGCGAAGAAGACCCCTTTCAGGGCGAGATTGTTTGATTCGGAACCTCCGCCCGTAAACACAACACACCGAGGTTTTGCGCCTATCAGAGCAGCTACTTTTCTCCGGGCCGAATCGATCCTTTCGCGCGCAACTCTTCCCTCCAGGTGAATGCTCGAAGGATTTCCGTGAACCTGCGCAAGTGTCTTTTTCATTTCCTCGTGGACAGCTGCGGAGAGTTCCGTCGTTGCATTGTTATCGAGATAGATGCGAGTGGCGTTTAACGCCTTGCGCCTGCCCTGTTCTATTCTTGGCCCGTGATCGGTGGGCGCTTCGGGACGGGGTGGTGCTGCTATTTCAGAGCTGGTTTTTCTTACCTCGCAAAGGAGGGCCTTATATACCGGAAATCCGGAGATCTCATCGAAGTTGCCGATGTCGGTAAGTTCGTTGACGTTGTTCAGACGCCACGGTTCCGGTCCAACGGGCGTTCCACCTCCCATGTTGCACTCGACTGCTCCTCGTACGATGTCATCTGTCACGATCGCCTGAAATCGTGCCGTTCCCCGTTGCGTGGACACATCCACGATGTCGCCTGACCGGATGAATCTTTCGTTTGCATCGCTCGGGTTCAATTGAATGCTGGGCCAGGGGTTCTCGCAAGAGAGTGAATTCACGCCGTGATGCTGGGAGCGGAAATCACTTTGTACCCGAGCTCCCGAATTGAAAATGAGCGGAAAGCTCCTGTAGGTTTCCGCAGAAGTCAGCGGTCCCTCCTTTGGTTCAACGTATTTCGGAAGCGCTTCATAGCCGTATTCCTCCAGAAGGGTCGATGCTATTTCAAATTTTCCTGTAGGAGTGTCGAATCCTGGTTCCCTGTCAGGCCGCAGCCCACCCTTTTTCCACTTTTTGTATTCCATTACCGGCGAGGGCGTTTTGACCCAGCCGCCGGCTGCACGAATCTCGTCCGGCGTGAAACCGGATCCTTGAAGGACAAAGTTCAGGACCTGTTCCTCATTTTCAGGGTAAAGGTTCCCGTATCCGAGTCTTTGCGCAAGTTCGGCAAGAATACGATAATCGTTTCTCGCCTCACCAATGGGTTCGATGAGCTTTTCTCGGATTCTGAAAATAGGCCCATAAGCCATGTAGGAATCTATTTCGAACATCGTGGTCGCGGGAAGAACAAGGTCCGCGTAAGCCGCATCAGCGGTGAGCTGTCGGTCGATCGAAACCAGGAAATCCAGTTTTGACAGTGTTTGACGCCAAATGGGTGTGCTGGGCCAGGAGGTGAGGAGCGAGCCTCCCTGAATCAGGAGGCCTCGGATTTTGTAGGGCTCGCCCTCGAGTACCGCGGAGATCAGACCGCTTGCATGGGATTCGCCGCGGTAGTGACTATAAATGGGAAACCGGTCGCGGGCCACGGCACGTTTGAGGTCCGGATTGGCGACGTTGCAGGAGCGATTGATCGGGAAGTGGCTGCCTTTCATCGCGAGGCAAAGCCCTCCGGGGACATCCAGCTGGCCCGCAAGCGCCCAGAGCGTGAAGGCCGCGCGAATTGCCTGGATGCCGCTGTTCGAATACTCCAGTCCCGTGTACATCACGGGTGCGCAACCGTTGGCGGCGCGAATGGCTCGCGCGAGTTCGCGCACGGTTTGAGCGGGAACTCCAGTGATGGTCTCAACCACTTCAGGCCGGAAGTGCTGAACGTAAGTTTGAAATTCATCGAAGCCATGGCACCAGTTCTCGGTAAACTCCTCGTCGTGAAGGTCCTCATCGATGAGAACCTGGATCATGCCGAGGGCGAGGGCTCCGTCAGTGCCGGGGCGAATGGGTATCCAGGTGGCGCCGGTCCGCTTAGCGGTTTCGGTGTGTCTCGGGTCAATGACATAGATCCGGGCGCCTCTTTGGGCAGCGGACTCCAGACGGGTCATGTCCAGAGGCGGGGAGTCTGTTGCCGGATTGGCGCCCCAGACCACAATCACTTCCGCATTCTCGATATCACTGAAAAGATTGACCAGCATTCGCCCCATGGTCACGTGGGGCGCAATCATCGCGAAGGAAACGTAACAGAGAGCTCCGACTCCCATGGTGTTGGGCGAGCCAAACGGGAAGAGAATGCTTGAAGCTGAGGAGACAGCGACTCCTTTGGGTTGGAAGATGTCGCAGAGCGATGCTTCAAACGATCCACGGCCCGTGTAGATCGCAAGGGCTTCGGCACCTGATTCGTTTTTAATGCGGGTCAGCTGGGCGATGATTATTTCATATGCCTCGTCCCAGGAGACACGCTCAAAATCGAAATTCCCTTTGGATCCCTTGCGACGCATCGGATGTTCCAGGCGATGCGGCGAATAGACGATTTCAGGCGCCTTCTCTCCGCGATGGCAGAGCGCTCCAAGCGGATGAGAGGCATCCGCTCTCACTTCGATAATCCGGTTCTCTTGGTTGAGCTTAGCCTCAATCCAGCAGCCCGCCGGGCAGATTCCGCAAATTGTTTTTTTCCAGTGCACCGCCATCCCGCCTTGCGCTCGAAGGAACGCAAGGGGCGTTCCGGCGCGGTGAGTTATGGTTCCTGCAGATGAGAAAGAAATTGGCAAGTTCCGGAACCTCGATACACTTGATGAGATCCCTCAATGGATTTCAATTAAAGGAGAGACGCATGTTTCGGATGGTAAGCGTGTTGGTGGCGGCGTGTGCGCTCGCGTTTGTTGCGAGCTGTGGAAGTGGCGATGATCGGGATCCCAATTTCCTTATCAATGCAGCGAAAAACGTGACCCCCGCTATTTCCGGAAGCATTGTGAGCAGCTTTCGTGAGGGTGCCTCATCAGCGCGGACGATGTCTGAATGGAATAATGGAAATGCGATGTACGAGCTTTTCACGGTGCTGAGGAATTTCAATCCGGATACGGATCAAGGAGTGATCGGCGTCGACAATATGTATATGAACCTCTGGCTGGCCGGGATGTATTACTCGGAGCACATCGAGAGTCTCGATGACCTCAGCGCGAAACCCATTTCCTCCCCGTTTTCCGGGTTCAAGACTGTTGATTCGGCTTTGGCTGAATCGGTTTTCAGTGACACCTATGATCAGGCCAAGAATGCCCTGAACACCGGCGGGAATACGACGGAAGCTCACATGGCCGCCCGTGAGACCGGAGCTGAAAAGCACATGTTGATTACCTTCAAGAATGGTGGCTGCTGGACCGTGCTGCAAGGCGTTTACAACGGTGACAGCAAGGATATCGAGCTGAATTCGACGACAGCCTGCATTGAGGGTTCTTACACTGAAACAAATTCCTATATTCAGAGAAATTACATCAAGGGCAACGAGAATACCCATTCGTTCATCCTGAAGGCCGTCAAATACAGCGGTGCAGGATACAAGCTCGCGCTCGTCGGCAAGGGGATTTCGCAAGGTTCGGGCAATTACTTCCTTTTCAAAATGAAGGATTCAGGTGGAAGCAGCGGACCAGGTGAAACGGGCGCCTATTACTGTTTCCCCGCATCTGCTGATGTGACCGCTCTTCAGGCGATGAGTACTGCTGGAACCGAAATCGCTGAAGGCTCCAACTGCTACGGCTATAAAGATTCAGTTGATACGCTTTGGGGAAGTGCCTGGGACATTTCCACGGAAACCACCGATGTTCCAAGAACCAAAGCCAGTTTCACAAATTCAAGTCTGCAGTTGAATTTTTAGTTCACCACAGGCGGACCGTAAAGCGTGGAAAGCGTGATCGCATCGGCTGCCGATGGCGCTTTGGCTTTTCCCATGTCGTCGATGTAGTCCATGTACTCGGGTCTGGGGACAATCGTGTCTTTGCCGTTTTTCGAGAACTCGTCTCTTCCGTAATGCATGATCGACAGGAAGTCGTAGGGTGTCAGCGGGCGTGAGTCGAGCTTGCCGAAATTGAATTTCAAATTCAGACCAAGGAAGCCTTTGTCCGTGTTTCCGCTCTGGATGCTGACGTAGAGGTCGCGATCCGGTCGCTGATGCTCGTGAATGAGGCCCAGCGCATGGCCGATTTCGTGGATGATCGTCGCGCGATGCCAGCAGCCCTTGGTTTCGAGATTCATCAGGCGTTTCAGGGTTAGAAAGTTCGAGCCCATGCCATAAAGCGCGAAGCAGCCCACGCGGTAGGTGGTGAGGGTGAGCTTTCTTCCTTTGTAGCGGCCCTCGATGCATCGAACATTCGCCACTTTCTCCCACTCGCCACAGGCGCTCATGAAGAGATCCTTCTGCTTCTGCGTTGTGTCTTTGGGAAAATCGATGGGTAATACGCCGTCTTCCCAAAGTTGCGCGTTCAGATAGAGCGCGCCACGCGTTGAGATCTCATCCGGCGTGAAGTTCTCGATCGCGCTCTTCTCGACCAGCATGTCACCTAAAAGGACAGTCTCCTGTCTGACATCGCCGATCTCTTCCGGGGGCATCCAGGGCTCCGCCAGTGAAAGGGCGGGGGCGCTGCAGAATGCCGAGCTTGCAATTAGAGTGAGTAGCGTGAGCTTCATTTTGGATTCATCTCTGACAATGAATTCAATTTCTACTTAAAAAAAAGGGCCGCCCAGAGGCGGCCCTTTTCGACGTCATGTATCAAAAGCGGGCCAGGCGTCAATCCGGCCCGCGTCTTCGATTAAAAAACGTCGCTTGGAGTCGCGGCGAAATTGACTTTAGTTGTAGTGGTCGAGAACAAAGTCGTGGTGTTCACGAACTTGCAATGCTTGTCGAAGTTCTTGCCGCCGAACGCCGTTCCGGCGGAGGTGTCGATGGCCGGAGAGCCGTTCGGAGTCGAAGGGAGATCGACGACTGAGGTGCCGTTCATGTCCTTGCCATCGACGTTTTCGTTAAGAAGAGCGTCGTCCTGATTTTCGCCCTCGGGGTTGCTCGCGAAAAAGTCGAGATTTCCGCCGAAGGTTCCCATGCCGCGAATACGGTAGCATTTTTTGGTTCCTGCGGTTCCGTCTTCCAGCTGGCGTTGAATGTTGATGGCCTGAATGTCCACTGCATTCGTGGTGGTGTTGTAGGTAATGTGCCCGTAACCGGCCCTATCCGTGACGATATCGTTCAGATATGAGTCTTGCCAGATCCCGGCCAGGTACTTTACATCCTGGTCCTCGGTCGTGCGGTCCCATTGAACGTACACGCCGTGCTCCTTGAGTTCGAGCGGGTCGGCGTCGTTGAATCGCGCCGGACCTTCAATCATGAAGCCTTTTGTTTTTCCTTCCTCGGAGCCATCCCAGTAAATCACTGATTTGGTGGCGGAGGCGATTTCAACGGTCGCTTTTGCCGTGTAGCCGGCTGCGACGGCAAAGGCTTCTGTCGGCTTGATAAACGTGACCTTCACCGTCTTGCTGCCAAAAGTCTTCGAGACTTCCGCTGGCGAGGTCTCGGAAAATTCCAGCGATCCGGGGTCGATTGCCAGGCTTTTCGATAAATGGCAGAAAGTGGCTTCAGCAAGCGCTGTAAAGTTGAAATTGGCGAAGCACGCACTGGCCCTGAACAGCCTCAAGGCACCATGAGTGTAGGTGTTCGCGTCCGTTGCGCAGCTATTGTATCGGTCCATGATGGTCGCGCAGCTTTCAACATTCAGTGCGTGCGCAAATGGAATGAGACCGAATGCATCGAGAGGATTTTTATCCTGCTTCGAATTCGGAACAGCCGTAAATGCAAGAACAGCAAGCGCGGGAAGTGAGAGATATTTCGTTATTTGAAAGAAGAGTTTCATATTTTCCTCGTCACTTGATTGAGGGTGAGATGGAAGCCGGAAAGGACAACGGGGTGGATTGGTCAGAGCTGCCACAGGATGTGACCCAGACGAGAAGTGTTCCGGCCAGAAGCACCATCGCCAGGCGGAGTGCCGGGTAAGATCGTTTCGTGTTCAATGGAATCTCCTTTCGAGATCGTAGAAGGAAGCGCCTACGAGAGTTGGTTTCAATAAGCGTAAGAACAGGCTGCTGAAGTAGCTAGGCAATTGTGAATATTGAGTGAGGGCAGGTTGACAACCTGTTTACTTGAGTGTGCCAGGGTGCGCCGTTTAATGATTTGCAAAACTTAGCAGTATTAATTATAATTAATAGCACGCTGTACGTGAGCTGGCTGTGAGGAAACTTCGGTTCGTTATTCGGAGGTCTTCGTATGCGGTTCAAACGGGCGTCGGTTTCATCGGGTCTGATTGCTTCACTCGGGTTGATCAGCTTGTTGGGG
>MEPR01000010.1:0-15477 GCA_001769835.1 Bdellovibrionales bacterium GWB1_55_8 | reverse complement strand
CGTGTCCTGCGCCTGTTCCGACTCTGACCCCAAGTCCCACTCCCACTCCCACTCCCACGTCTACTCCGACCCCGAGTCCCAGCCCGAGTCGCACTCCCCGGGCGGGTGAGTTTGGTGGCTGGCTTGGAGTTCGTTTGGGTGCCGGCTCGTTGTCTTCCTATTCACAAATGGATTCCTCCGCGCCCGATTGCCGACCATTGCCGGCTTTGTTGTCTTTCGAAGGCTCGATCACGGAATTCGGTCTTCAATCGGTGAATTCGCTGTCGACTCGGCTCATTTCCGTAACGAACATAGGTTTGTCCACTGCTACGAATATGGAAGCCGACCCGCTCAGCGGACCTTTTCATTTTGCTGGGGGCGCATTTCCAGGAGCAAGTGGCACTTGCGGCGAGACCCTCGCGGCCGGCGCGAGCTGCACTCTCGCTATTCAGTTTCAGCCAACGACGATCGCCCATGAGAAGAGTTCTCTCGTGATTCACTATCACGATTCAGCCCAGGCGAAATTTCTCGTGGGCGAACTCACCGGAAACGGTGTGGCTTATCCGACGCTGACCTTCCAGGAGGCCTTTTATCATTACGGATCCGTGGTGGTCTCCCGTTCTCGGGAGCATCGTTTCATTGTTCGTTACAGCGGCGTTCATCCTGCGACCGGTATCAGCCCTGTCCACTTCAGCGGGGCATTCCAGTTTACCGGAGGATCCTACCCCGGAACCGGGGGAACCTGCGGAACCGAGATTTCCTCAAATTGCACGCTTTCGGTGACATTCCTGCCTTCCGCGACAGGGATCACTCATGACATTTTGAAATTGAACTATAGCAACGGTGCCTTTGCGGCGACAGCGGAAGTCTCCTTGCGCGGTCTTGGAACGGCAGCGGACACTGCCGCGAATCTCAGCTTGGTCGCGGCGAGCGGTTCGAGTGATCGTTTTGCGGGTCGCGAAATTGGAAGCAGTACGGTTCAGACTTTTGTTGTGAAAAATGCGGGAACTCTGCCGGCAACATCTATTTCGGCAGTACCATTCACGAGCGGAGCCTTTGCTTTTGAAGGTGGAAGCTTTCCTGGAACCTCGGGAAACTGCACGTCCACGCTCCAATCCGAGTGCACCCTTTCGGTTGTGTTCAATCCGGGGGAGGCACGGGACTATGGCGAGACACTGGCTCTCTCCTATCAGGACGGGGTGAGTTCTGCTCCGAAGCATGCTGAAATCGCCCTCAGTGGCCGCGGTCAGCAGCCTGCGTTGCTTTCAGTCAGCGGCGGTGACCTGACGGATTTCGGAACAACCGCGGTCGGCGCCATCAGCAAGGTGCGGTTGATTTTGACGAACACCTCTTCAGAGGTGGGAATCTCTGGAATTGCATCCGATGATCTGGCGCCACCTTTTGCCATCAGTGGAACGACCTGCACGTCTTCCCTTGGTGCGGGCCAGAGCTGTTCGGTGGATTTGAGTTATGCGCCCCAGAGCGCCGGTGTGCATGAACAGATCTTTCGCATCACTTATACGGACGGTTTCAATTCGAGGACGATTCATAGACGGCTTCATGCAAGCGCGACTGATGCCGCCGTGCTCGCGATCAGCCCAGAATCCCAGGATTTCGGAAACCGGATTTTGGGAACATCTCAAACTGTGGTGTTCCATGTGCGGTACTTCGGATTGAAGCCTGCGACAGATATTTTCTGGGCCAATATGTCCGGACCGGACTTTTTCTACGACGGTGGCACTTGCTCCACGCTGATCTACCAGGATTGCACGATCGCGATCAAGTTCATGCCGTCCACAAAAAACAGGATCAATGCGCCCATATCGTTGCTCTATTTTGATGGGTACCAGTCCCAGGCAGCCACCGTTCAGGTGAGCGGTAAAGGGATAGAGCCCGCTGTACTTCAGGCGTCACCTGATCCCCTTGATTTCGCATCGGTGGCCGTAGGCGCAACGAAGGATTTGATTCTGACTTTGACCAATGCCGGGGAGTATCAAGCTTCCGCGCTCAGCGTCGCTGGCCTTTCCGCTCCTTTTACGCGTGTGGGTGGTACCTGCGGGAGTTCCCTTGGTGCCTCTCAGTCGTGCACGCTCAAGTTCCGGTTCGCGCCCAAAGCGTTAGGAACTTTTGAGAGGTCTCTCTCTATTGGTTACAGCAATGGATTGATCGCGTCTGTGCTGACAACTCTTATTAAAGGGAGCGGCACGGGTACGCCGGTCATCGGTGTGACGGGTCCTGGCGGGACCACGGGTGGCCAGACGCTCTCGTATAATTTCGGTTCAGTGATTGTGGGAGCGTCAAAATCGGCTGAGTTCAAAATCAATTATGCAGGTCTGAATCCCGCGGCAATCATCAGTATGACGGAATTGAATGGCTCCGACTATTTCCACGATCTCGGGACTTGCAGCCGCACCGTGGTTACCCAGGGTTGCACCTTCACCATTCGGTTTCAGCCGACGACTGCCGTACTCCTTCAAGCGGTTTTCAAAATTGTCTACGAGGACGGCACGGGAACGTCAAAGACGCTGCAGATCAATCTGCAGGGAAAAGGGTTGAATCCGGCGTTGCTGAGCTTTCAGGCCAACGCGTTCGTCTTTGATGCGACTCCGTTGCGCTACACGCGCGCGAAGCTCTTCACGTTGACCAATGCGACGACCGCGCAGGCCAGCGCTTCATTGGCTCCGATCGCCGGCATCGCGGCTCCTTTCCGTATTGCCGGCGGCAGTTGCATGAGTGCTCAGGTCAAACCCCTTGCTCCGGGCGCGAGCTGCACGCTGCTGGTCTCCTTTCAGCCGCAAACTGCTCAGAATTTCGACGCGCCTTTGGTTGTGAGCTATGGCAACGGCGCCGCCACCCAACAGCTCACGCTCGGTCTCACCGGAGCAGGTGTCGAGGACGCCCTGCTTGCGGCAAATGTAAGTGGCCTCAATTTTGGGAGCCTCCCTGCGGGGGGCGTGAAGACCATGACCGTTTCCCTGAATTATTATGGAAGTCGCGCTGCAACGATTCAAAACGTGCTGGTGGGTGCACCATTCAGCTTGGAAGGCGGCTTTTCGGGCGGCGGTTCCTGCGAAAGCACCATAAGCGGCACCTGCACGGTCGCGCTGAGTTACAAACCACGGGCTTTGGGTGCCTCGAATGGTTCTTTCAAGCTGACCTACGATGATGGGGCGGGCCATATCAAGGATTTGCAGTTCAGTCTGACGGGAACGGCCGTTTCTCCGGCGCTCCTCACTGTCACTCCGGCTGCGGCGGACCTTGGGAGCGTTCTCGTGGGTGATGAAGCGCTCGTGACGCTCGTCCTGAACCTATCCGGTTCCGTTAGCGCCACTCAGGTATCCATTCAGCCATTGGCGCCGCCATTTTCTTTCGCCAGCAATAACTGCGGAAGCACCCTCACGAAGTCCTGTAGTGTGCAGGTCCGCTTCCGTCCGATCACGGATGGCGAGTTCCAGCAAACGCTGTCTGTCAGCTACTCCAACGGCGTGACGATTTCAAATGCTGAGGCACAACTTGAAGCGAGAGGATTGCGCCAGGCGATTCTTGCGATGAACACGGCTGGCTCTTTTAACAAAGTCGCTTATGGAAACGAGATGCAGCAGAGCTTTGTTCTTTCGAATAACGGGACGCAGGCGGCGCAGCAGCTTTCACTGACTGCTTTCGATTCCGGATCAGGGTTTCAGCTGCTGAATCATGATTGCGGAACGGCTTTGGCGGCAGGAAGTTCCTGTCATCTGACTGTACGGTTCAGGCCCGTTCGACCAGGCAATGCCTCGGATAAGTTCACGGCCCATTACGACAACGGGAATTCAGCTGCGGTGTTTCAGTGGAATGTGACGGGAACCGGGACAGTTCCTGTTCAAATCGCTGCAAAAGGAGATCATACGTGCGCGCTGACGGAAACGGCCGCGGTGAAATGTTGGGGACGCTCGGACTATGGTCAAACGGGAGCCGGGGAGGTGAATCTGGGCGCTGACAGGTGGGCAACCGCTGTCGCCACGGGATACTGGCATTCCTGCGCGATCCTGGACGACGGCTCCGTCAAGTGCTGGGGGAAAAATGATTATGGCCAGCTTGGGCTGGGAGATCTTCGGGATCGTGGATTGAATTCTGAGGACATGGGAGACGCGCTGCCTGTTGTGAACCTCGGGAGCGGTGCCAGAGCCCTGGCACTGAGTGCTGGATATGCTCATACCTGCGCTCTTCTCTTGGATGGATCGGTGAAATGCTGGGGACAGAATCAGATGGGGCAGCTCGGCTTGGGTGATCGCAATGACCGCGGAGGAACTGCTGAAGGCATGGGTGATCACTTGAGTTCCGTGTCTTTGGGGCTGGCCAGGAAAGCCGTCCAGATCTCGGCGAGCGTGGGGCATACTTGCGCGGTTCTTGATGACCATTCGCTGAAATGCTGGGGAGATAACTTCTATGGCCAGCTCGGACAGGGGGACTTCCTCGTCCGAGGCGTTTCCCTTGAGCAGATGGGCGATGCCCTTCCTCCGATCCTGCTTGGCGTGAATAAGAAGGTGATTCAGGTTTCGACGGGGGGCGCGTTCACCTGCGCGGTTCTTGATGATGGCGCTTTGAAATGCTGGGGACTGAATTATCACGGGACTCTGGGCGCCTGCTGGGCTCTGGATGCCGAAGGTCAGGCAGGCTCCTGCCTTGATTCGCGATATCGAAATTGGACTCGTGGTTACGGTCTGGCGCCGGATCAAATGGGTGATCACCTTCCCGCGGTGGAGCTGGGGAGCGCCCTTACGGCGGCGAAAGTCAGTTCCGGAGCTTTCTTCTCTTGCGCGACTCTTGATAACGGCGCGGTCAAATGCTTCGGCGAAAACAGCGCAGGACAGCTTGGCCTGGGTGACTCAGAATCGCGCGGCGACCAGCCCGATGAAATGGGTGATGACCTGCCGACGCTTGCACTCGATGGCTCCGCTCCGGTCCGGGACATAGCATCGGGCAACGAGCATGCCTGCGCTGTTCTTCAGGATGACAGCATTCAATGTTGGGGCGCTAACACATTTGGTCAGTGTGATTATTAGGATGGCCTTTGATTGATCGGCCGGTTATCCGGGCAAGTATTTCCTGAGCTCCTGGTCGGGAATCGCTTGACCTGCTCTGACGTCCATCATCCTGCGTCGAAGCGGATTTGAGAAATAAGAAAGATGCACCAGGAGGCCGAAGAGGTCCGAGATCTCAAAGCCAGAAATAATGAAGCCGGCTTTCAGTTTCGGAACAAGTACCGCCGAATTCGTGGCGGCGTGGCGGCTGTAGATAATCTGGAATCCTTCCTTTGAAACGCGGCTTGTAAGAATTCGCAGCATTTCCTGATAAAGCCCTTTGCCGCGATGTTCAGGAAAGATCGCCGAGTTCACCATGTAAAAGCGTTCATGGTCCAGCTGACGCCCGAACGACCAACCTATAAACTCATTCTTGTAAAATAATCCTAGGTTGAATTCGTAGAGTTGCCCCAGGTTCTTCCGAAGTCGCCCGATCGCGTCTGTTTCCGCTTCAGACATTGCGTCGTGCGCCCTAAAGGTCAGCGTGTCGGCGAACATTTTTTCCCGATTCGCTTTGAATAGCGGAGCGAATTCATCTCGCGACAATTCTCGAATTTCGTAGTCGTCCCTGCTCGTGTTCATCGGGATGCGGCCTTCACTGCGGTTTCAAGATAAGCGATCTCGTTCTTGGATGTGTTCATTCGGCATTTTACGCCGAGCGGGATCGTAATCAACGGATCGGTGTGGCCGAAATCGACGTTTGTAATAACGGGAAATTTGTAACCCTTGAGTGCGTCGCGGAGAATCATTTCCAGGCTGTCGTTCTCGGTGAATTCAACGGAGCCCGGAAAGCGCCCGATGACGAGGCCCTTGATCTGTTCGTAAACGCCCATCTGGCGTAATTGAGTGAACATGCGATCCATGGTCTTTGGCGATTCGGCTTCGTCGTCCTCGGCAAAAAGGATCTTTCCCTTGAAATCCGGCCAGAACTCTGTTCCTGCGAGCAGAAGCAGGGTCCCGAGGTTCCCGCCGATGATTTGTCCTTCGGCCTTTCCTGAGCGGAAGACCTTCCATCCCGGGTTCGGCTGGAACGCCATCTTCTTCGCAGGTTCCATGTACCATTTGTTGTCTGTGTAGCTGGTTGAGGCTGAGATCTTGAATGGTACTTCCGGCTTCATCACAACTTTTTCCAGATGATCCCACGTGAAAGGAATTTGTGTGGGTTTGCCAAAAGTAATAACCGCCGGTCCGGAGAAGCAAACGAGTCCTGTCTTGGAATGGATTCCTACCTGAAGGGCGGTCATATCGCTGAACCCGATCAGCGGTTTCGGATGCTTTCGAATCAAGTCGTAGTCCAGGTATTCGAGAAGCTGGTGCGACTGGAACCCTCCCCAATAAGCGATGATCCCGTGGATTTTCGGGTCTCTGAAAAAAGCATGAAGCGCCTTCACGCGCTCTTTGATCGATCCCGCCGAGTGGCCAACGTTCAACCTGCAGTTCGGAGCCTCCACCAGATTGAAGCCGTGGTCTCGAAGAACCTGATACCCGCGTTGAATCGTTTCGTCTGAGGATGCGGTGATCGGGGTGGAACAGGCGATGACGCCGAGAGTGTCGCCCTGCTTCAAGGCAGACGGTTTTAAGAGCTTCATTGAAGCAATTTATCACTTGAGAATCGTTCGGGCAAAGTACACGCGCTCAAACCCGCTTCATATTCCGCGAATCTGCAGCCCCGGGCCAGAACTTCCTCTTGACGAAGAGCATCGATATTTTTGAACTGGATGGAAACCCAGGCATCCCACACACGTTTACTTGAAATGAAATAACTGGAATTGCCCATTGCAGACCGCAATGTGCGCTGTTATGTAGTACTCATTAACCTCAGTATAAGCCGGGAATACGGCCCGGCGTTTCTACCAGGCACCGAAAATGCCTGACTACGGGCGGGAAAATGCAAGCACGCGGCACAGTTGCTCTTCTTGGGATCCTTGGCAGCCTTCTCCTTTCAATCACAGCATCGGCAAACAGCGCATACTCGAAAGGGTGCCTGCCCTTCTTCGATTACTCGAAGGACCAGGTCGTCTCGAACGTAGTTTCGCCGACAGGCTCGATGCATCAGGGCCGTGTCGACATCACGCCGGAACCCATGCCGATTAACGCGTTCGGCGAAGCGGTCCTCAGGGCCTGCGGCCCCCTCGGAAGCAGGGTGAGCCCGCTTGCGGTCCAGAAGCTCGCCGACAGGTTCAGCCCGGACCTCATGAAGCAGCTTGCGCGTGAATTTCACGACTACAACGACATGCAGCTCCGCGCACTGGTCGCCGACGCCTGGATCGATTCCAACGGCTTCGAACATGTGTTTTGCGGTCAGCCCAAGAGGGACAAGGTCGGCGGTCTTCACTACGCCAATCGTTACTTCGAACTTCAGGAAAGAGGGCAGCTCTGCCGCCTGGATAACAACGTGATGAACGAAGAGATCCTTCCGCAGAGCGTTTACACGATCGGAATCACGACTTCGTCCGGCATTGTTGACCGCAAGAAAGGCTTCTCAACGCGCCAGACAGCGGAAGACATCTTTTTCGAGGGCGCGCGCACCTATTTGCGTAATTGCATGAAGCCCTCAAAGAACCGCCGTGTCTGTGTCAGCCGATTCCATCAGGACGGCTCTTTCGGAAGCCTCTTTGTCTGCGCTCCTGGAAACGGAATCGTGACCTTCTACCCCCTCGCAAAGTCGCAGAGGGGCAATCCGGATTGCAGATAACCAAGCTGTTTCGAAGTTCGGCCGCATTCCCTGCCTAAACCGCAGGAACTGCACATTTGGGCGATCACTTTGACGATCTGCGCTCAAACCCGCTTTATATTCCGCAAATGTGAACACATCGTGATGCAAGGAGATCGGTTTTACCCAACGGCTTGCATTTTGCTGAGCCAGGCCCTCTTTGGCTGTTCAATCAGAGGGGCACAAATGATTCTGCACAAGGTTCTCGTGGTTGCTTTCTTCCTGAGCTCGGCGATACCCGCTTCAGCGCTCATTCTTGAGCGTGAGCTGCTGGATGCTCAAAAAAAACAGCAGACTCCGCAGTCCACATTGGAACAGATTCCACCTCCTCGACCTGGAGAGGTGAGGGATTCCAGAGGGCTGACGCGAAGTCAGTTGGTTGGTCTCGGACGATTTCTTTTTAACAAGGAGACTTTCCAGGGAAACGGACGAACCTGCGCGACATGCCATCCCGCAAAAAACAATTTCACGATTGACCCGCAGTATATCGCCACTTTACCGCATAACGATCCGCTCTTCGTGGCCGAGACAAAGCCGGCGTTGGCCAAACTTGAGAATCCGGCTCTGCTGCGCAAACTCGCGTTGATTTGCGAGAATCTGGACGGGTTTGACAAACCGTGTGTCTTCCGTGGCGTTCCGCATACGCTCGGGCTTCGAATGTCCATTACCCCTCCGCTCGATCCGAATCTGCCGGGGAACGTAAGGGTTCCTGGCACGGACGTGGAGTTGGCCAATACGACAGGCTGGTCTGGTGATGGCGCGCCGGTTGGAAACGGCGCGGATGGATCACTGCGGCTATTCGCTCTGGGCGCGATTGTTCAACATTTTCCTCGAACCCTGAAGCGCGTACCTGGTGAGGATTTCCGGCTTCCCTCGGATCTCGAGCTCGATGCCCTGCTGGAGTTTCAACTTTCGCTTGGAAGACAGAAGGATCCTGATCTGGCTTCTTTCAATTTCAAGAGCGCCGTTGTCGAGCAGGGCAAGCTCATCTTCCAGGACCAGGACCCGGTGACCGGCGGTCGTTGTACCTTGTGCCATGACAACGCGGGAGCCAACCGGCCTCCGACGAACCTGAACGCGGGGCGAAACACCTTATCCGACACGCGCGTTGAGTTGACCCGGTTTACGCCGGCGTATCTGCTTCAACCCGATGCTATTGTGGTGGATGGCGGATTTGGGAAGCCTCCTGTACTGAGTCCCACCATTCCGCCGCGTACACCGTTGCCTGATCCGGGATTCGGAAACGGGCAATTTGATGCGCCGTCTCTGGTGGAAGCGGCAATCACTCCGCCCTTTTTCCACAACAACATGGCTACCACGATCGAGCAGGCGGTTGGTTTTTTCGCTTCCGCTGAGTTCAATCAGCCAAACCCGATTATCAGTCTGAATTCGGATAAAGCGATCGCGATAGCGTCATTTCTGAGAACGCTCGGAGCCCTGGAGCTGATCGATCGAGCTCTTGGGAACAACTCGGATGCGACAGATCAGGACAGATATCGAGGCGTCGAATATCTGGAGGTCGCGCTTAAAAACACCCAGGACGCATCGAAACTGCTCCGGGACGGGGTTTTTTTGCTTTTTCCTGAAGGGCAGCGCTATCTTGAGACGGCGGGTCTTCTGCAAAAGAAGGCGATCAAAGCACGATCGACGTTCCATAGAAATCATCTGTTGAGGTACGTGGCAGCGGAGCTGTCAAAGGCACGGCGCGAAATGGTGTCCGAGCAGGGTTCGTTCATTCGGCCATGAGTTTGCTGTAGGGAATTGTTTTAAAAAGTGGTGGCTTGGGACGGAATCGAACCGCCGACACACGCCTTTTCAGGGCGCTGCTCTACCGACTGAGCTACCAAGCCACTCTCGGTTGATCGGAGAAAATAGAGGTATGCGATCTCCGAAAAAAAGGCAAACGAAGATTATCGTGACGCAGTGCGAACTGCTGATTTTGCCAGCAGCTCTGCCAACTGCATGGCACCCGTCGCGTTCAGTGTTTCACTTTGGTTCGGGAAACTTTTCGCCGCCAAGTGGAAGGTGGGGATGGTTCCCGTGAAAAGACCCAGTCCGCCCGGAGCGTCTTCAAACGAACAGCTGAGGTTCAGTGCCACGCACTCGGCTTCTGCTTCCAACCGGACTTTTTTAACCGCGCGGGCCTCTTGGCCGGTGGGGATCCCAAATTGAACGGAGTTTGCTTCGAGCGATCCAATACGCGAAAGAGTGAAGGCAGAGCGAGCGCGGATCTTCCTTGCCGCGAGTGTTGCAAGAATCTCGTTTCCCGCGTGCTTTCTTGCTGAAGCGTTCGTCCAGGCAAAAACGGCGCATTTTTTGCCGGATTTGTGGGAAACGAACGGATCGTGAAGCATTTTCGCTGTCTCCAAAAGCCCCGCTGCCGAACTCGGATCCTTCACATCGGCCGCCATCAGCACAGCTGATTGAGTGCAGCCTCTGCCCAGGCTGGTGATCAACGGGGTGGTGCCATCGCTCTCGATGATCGAGGAGAGCCCCAGTCTCTTCGCTTGTTGCGAGATCAGCTGAAAACGGGTTTCGTCAGATCCCGCTTGTTTCAGCGCGCGAGTCCAGGCGGCCACGCGATCGGCGCCTTCCATATCGTCCAGGCTTGGAACGTGTTTTATTGCAGGAATCCAGTCCGCGACGAATACATTCGTTTCATGAGGTCGCGCGGCGTTTCGGTTCGACGAGAAGGCCAGGCGTTTTCCATCAGGCGAAAACATCGGAAAACTATCGAAGCTGTTGGAGAAGGTGATGCGCTGAAATCCCGTGCCGTCTACCCCGATCGAGTAGATGTCGAAACGTCGGCCCTTCGGGTCCCGCGGATTTGATGAGAAAAGGATCCGCTCCCCATCGGGAGTGAAAAACGGCGCGAAACTCGCGGCTCCTATCCGGGTTACCTGCCTGGGGTGGGAACCATCCGCATCAGCAACCCAGATCTCAAGCTGACCTGGGCGAACCAGATGCTGCTTGAGCAGCGCCTGGTACTCGTCAAGTTCCTTGCCGGGCTTGGGACGTGAGGCGCGCCAGACAATTTTTGTGCAATCCGGCGAGAAGAAGGCGCCCCCATCATAACCTGGGGTGAACGTGAGACGCTGCACTTCGGTCAGCGTGCCCAGGCTGTCGAGCTTTCCGCGGTAGAGTTCAAGATCGCCATCGCGGTCGCTCGTGAAAACGACGCTTCCGTCTTTGCAGACCGTGGCCTCCGCATTGTAGGCGCGCGGGGCGCCGGGATCGAGCGGACGAACGTCTGTTCCGTCAAGCTTGGCACTATAGATCTGGTAGGTATTGAAAATCGGCCAAACATAGCCTCGCGTTTTGTCGGGCTCCGGTGGGCATTCTTTCCCACCCGAGATGGTGCTGCTGAAAAGGACTCGTTCATCATCAGGAAGGAAGTAGGCGCAGGTGGTGCGGGCCTCGTTTGTGAGCTGCCGGAGGTCTGCTCCATTCGCGCGCATGACGAAAATCTGATCGCAGGCGGGCCCGCCCTCAAACGCTTTATGTTGAAAACTGAGCCACTTCCCGTCGAAAGACCAGTAAGCTTCCGCATTCGTTCCGGCAAAGGTGAGCTGTCGAATGTTCGAAAGATGTTCTTCGCCCGGGTAACGCAGCTTTTCGTCACCTTTCTTTTCGTTCGTATGGCTGCAGGCCAGGAAAAGAACGGCGGTTGTGGCGAATAGTAGGGTGCGCATAGCTCTACCTCCAAGGTGGAGATGGGGGTTTCTCACAGCTTGGAAATGCGCTCAACCGAAAGTTTCAATTTGCGGGAATCAGACTCAGGGCTGGGTCGCCTCCGACTGATCCAGTGAGGCAAGAATCGCTTCGAGTTGTTTCACTGTATGCGCGCGGTAATCATAAGCGCGTCCGTGTTTCACCATGATTTTCTCAATGAGTGGAAGGCGTTTGGCGATGAGCGAGGCCTGATCCGATGGAACCGGATCGAAGGTGCTGGCGGGAGCCGCCGCAGGGGCAGCGGCCGCTGCAGGTACGGGGGGGAGCTCGGTTTCTTCAGTTTCTTCTACTGGCGCGCTTTCGTCTGTCGCGAGAGCAGCGCTTCCGACCGGAACAGCTGTCGTTGTCGTGATGGTGACGATTCCAGGTTCGGTGGCGGAATAGGTTTCAGGCTGAACTTTTCGCGCAATCTTCTTTGCGGCCAGTGAGTCAGGGGTCTGAACGAGGAAAAGGCCGAGGCCCGTGACGAAAAGAATCAGAATCTGGGTGCGGCGCATGACTTTCTCCTTTTGGGGATCGTTCCGGTAACGCACCGTGTCATATCAATAAGGAGCTGTTTCGTCAAATTCGGTGAAAAAAAACAGGGCGCTCAACGTTGACAATGCTCAGCGCGGGCACACTATTCCCCACGAAGGATTTATTCTCTTCACGGTTGTTTTCGGCGCCTATTTGGCATATGCAGGTTGGCGGCCTAAGCTACCGTTTTAACAAGAAAATTATCAGCGAGCAGCAATTTACTGCTGCCGATTATCGGAGGTTAAGTTATGCAAGTCCGCCCTTTACACGACCGCGTATTGGTCAAGCGTTCCACAGAAGAAGAGCGCTCCAAAGGTGGAATCATTATTCCGGACACCGCCAAGGAAAAGCCGATCCAGGGTGAAGTCATTGCCGTGGGTCAGGGCCGGGTTACGGAAGACGGCAAAATTCGTCCCCTCGATGTGAAGAAGGGCGACAAGATCCTTTTCGGAAAATATTCCGGAACGGAAATCAAAATCGACGGCGAAGACTTCCTCATGATGCGTGAAGAAGACATTCTCGGCGTCCTCAATAGCTAATTTTAAGAGGTAATTGGAAATGGCTGCTAAAGAACTTCGTTTCTCAGAACAGGCCCGTTCGGCAATCCTGAACGGCGTCAATATCCTCGCCGATGCGGTGAAGGTCACTCTTGGTCCCAAGGGCCGCAACGTCGTGATCGAAAGATCTTTCGGCGCTCCGAACATCACCAAAGACGGTGTGACGGTCGCGAAGGAAATTGAACTTTCAGACAAGTTTGAAAACATGGGCGCCCAGATGGTCCGCGAAGTCGCTTCGAAGACCAACGACGACGCCGGTGATGGCACGACGACCGCCACCGTTCTCGCTCAGGCGATCTATCGCGAAGGCGCCAAGATCGTTGCCGCCGGACACAATCCGATGGAACTGAAGCGCGGTGTGGACAAAGCGGTTGAAGCCGTTATTGAAGAGCTGAAGAAGATTGCCAAGCCGATCAACAACCAGAAGGAAGTTGCTCAGGTTGGAACGGTTTCCGCCAACAACGACTCCACGATCGGCAAAATCATCGCGGAAGCGATGGAAAAAGTCGGCAAGGAAGGCGTGATCACGGTCGAAGAATCCAAGACCGCTGAAACCACCCTTGATGTCGTCGAAGGCATGCAGTTTGACCGCGGCTACCTCTCTCCTTACTTCGTCACGAACCCCGAGAAGATGGAAGCCGCTTTGGAAAGCCCTTACGTCCTGATCTACGACAAGAAGATCAGCTCGATGAAGGACCTCCTGCCGGTTCTTGAGAAGGTTGTTCAGCGCTCCAAGCCCTTGCTCATCATCGCCGAAGAGGTTGAAGGCGAAGCGCTCGCCACGCTGGTCGTGAACAAGCTCCGTGGCACCCTTCAGGTTTGCGCCGTGAAGGCCCCTGGTTTCGGTGATCGCCGCAAGGAAATGCTCCAGGACATCGCCGTCCTGACGGGCGGAAAAGTGATCTCTGAAGATCTCGGACACAAGCTCGAAGCGACCCGCCTCGAAGACCTTGGCACCGCAAAGAAGATCACCATCGACAAGGACAACAGCACGATCGTTGACGGCGCCGGCAAAAAGGCCGACGTGGACGCTCGCGTGAAAACCCTCCGCGGCCAGATCGAGGAAACGTCCTCCGATTACGATCGTGAGAAGCTCCAGGAGCGTCTTGCGAAACTTGTCGGCGGCGTAGCCGTGATCAACGTCGGTGCCGCGACCGAAGTCGAAATGAAGGAAAAGAAAGCCCGCGTGGAAGATGCCCTGAATGCAACCCGTGCAGCGGTTGAAGAAGGCGTTGTTCCGGGCGGCGGCACCGCGCTCCTGCGCGCCGGCAAGGCACTTGCGAACCTGAAGGGCCTGAGCCCTGAACAGCTCGCAGGCGTCAACATCATCAAACGCGCTCTCGAAGAGCCGCTGCGCCAGATCGCTGGCAACGCCGGCTTCGAAGGCTCCATCGTGGTCGACAAGGTATTGAATAACGCCACTCCGGCATTCGGCTTCAACGCTCTTACCGAGACGTATGAAGACCTGATCGCCGCCGGCGTGATCGATCCCGCGAAGGTCGCACGTTGCGCTCTTCAGAACGCAGCATCGGTTGCGAGCTTGATGCTCACCACCGAAACGCTGATCGCTGAGAAGCCCAAGAAGGAATCCGGCGCTCCGATGGGAGCCCCGGGTGGCATGGGCGGCATGGGCGGCTACGGCGATATGATGTGATTCGTCCCTTTCGGGGACGAATCGGCTCAGCCGATTCAGAATAGAAGGCTCCGGGAAGCGATTCCCGGAGCCTTTTTTTTCATGCTATTCTTGTCGGCATGGAACAACTTCTCATTTTCGGACTTCCCGGCCTTCTGGGTCTTTATTTCGCTTATTCGGCATTCGGACATTTCAGTTCGGCGCGCGCCGCCTCTTCGGTGCCCACTCGAACGGTTTCGAATGTTTCAGAAGGACTGGTGGAAGTTCAAGGCACGGCAAAAGCCTCGAGGCCGCTGACTTCACCGGTGAAGGGAACGCCTTGCGTTTATTACCGCTATAAAGTCGAACGACTTGTACAGAAAAACAGAGGAACAAAATGGGAGACCGTCGATCAGGGTTCGAGCGATAATTTCCCTTTCCTCTGTGATGATGGAACAGGGGAGATTGAAATTTATGCGCAGGGCGCCGAGTTCTTTGCTCGAAAAGATCATGGGGTCTTGTCGCGGTCGGTGACGAATTTCGGTTCTGATCAAGCGGTTCCTGCTGAGTTTCGTAATGTTCTGGGATCGATGGGAAAATCACTCGGATCGTTGGTGGGTGGAACCTCTCGCGTCACCGAGGAGTTGCTGATGCCTGGGGACGCGCTTTACGTGTTGGGTGCGGCTTTTCGTACTGCCGATGGTAAGTGGGGCATTCGAAAGGGTCCGAGCGCACCTTTTGTGCTGTCGAATCTGGGCGAAAGCGTCGTTGTTCGTCAGCTCTACACGAAAGCGTTCTGGGAGATCCTGGGGGCGGCGGGAGTAGCCGCCTTTCTCTGGTTTTATGTGCGGGGCCGTTGATCCAATGCCGGATGGTTGCTAGCGTTCGGGCAGTCTGAGGGTCACGACGGCGCCGCTTTTGTCATTTGAAAAACGGGCGCTCCCGCCGATGGCGGTCATGTAGTCCTGAATGATCATGGTTCCGAGCCCTCCTGTGCCGTCCTTTGTGCTGATGGAGGTTCCTCTGGCAAGGCATCTGAGAATGTCCGGAGGGAATCCGCCCCCGTTGTCCTGGATGGTGATCTGGTTGTTGTCGTAAGTTACGATTACCTTCCGCTCCGCGGCAGGGAGGCTTTGAACCGCGTCGATCGCGTTCAATACGGCATTCAGAACGGCACGAGTCAGAAAGTTTCTCCTGCGAATGAGTTTTGGGGCTCCTGTCCCGCGGAATTCGACGCATTCGCCACGGAGTCCCAGCAGAGTCCGGATGCTCTTGAAGAGGTCTCCGCAGCACATTTCTTCCGGCGAT
>MEPR01000009.1:9979-36246 GCA_001769835.1 Bdellovibrionales bacterium GWB1_55_8 | reverse complement strand
GCCAAGTGCCTGCGCGACTCGCACGGACGCCGCCGACGACAGCCCCAGCGGAACCATGAAGGTCAGACTCGCGACCTGCAGAACAACCTGATGGGATGAAAGGGGGATCGCGCCAAAACGCCCCGCAAGCAGGGAGACCAGAGCAAAGGCCCCGACTTCGAGAAGCATCTGCGTTCCAGCGGGAAGTCCAAGCTTCGTGATTCTGAGCATTGCAGATGGAGAGATTTTCAACGAAACGTGCGACAAACCGAGGTCTAAACGCGAATTCAAGCGCCAAAGGTAGGCAGCGATCGCGACGAACATGAAGATCCGGGCAATCACGGTTGCCCAGCCGGAGCCCGCGATTCCCATCGCAGGAAATCCGAGATTGCCGAAAATCAAAACCCAGTTTGCGCCCGCGTTCACCAGATTCGTGACAAGGAGGATGATCAGGACCGGAATCGCGTTTCCCCAGGACTGAAGGTACTGGCGCATGACTGTGAACAGAAGCCACGGCCAGAGGCTCCACGAGAGGGCGCGCAGGAAATCCGTCCCGGGAGTGGCGATTTCGGGTGAGATGCCGAATCGCACGAACCACGCTGCGGGAAAATGCATCACCATGATGCAAGGCAGGGCGATCAGCGTCGCGAGATAAAGCGCCTGAACCAGGATTTCGTTGGCCTGCTCTTTTTTCCCGGAGCCCAGGGCGTGTGAAATCAGGAAATCAAGTCCAAGCAGCAATCCGATGCCGCCAACCATGATCGTGGCGTAAATCGCGTTCCCGATGGAGAGACCTCCGAGCGAATTGGGTCCGAGTCTGCCCACGAAAGCCAGGTCCACGATCTGCAGCATCATGTTTGCAAGATGGGCCAGCGAGATGGGCACGCCGAGTCGCAGGAGGTTGCGTATTTCTGAATTCGATTGCGGAACCAGCTTCATAAAACCCACGGGAGTTGAAATAAAAAAAAGGCCCGGGAAGCTCCCGAGCCTTTTCCTTTTACACTATCGCCAGGCGACTTAGTAGCGACTGATCAAAAGCGCGTAGGGCTGTTTGCCCTGTTTGCCTTGAGGCACGTTCATGCCCTTGACCAGCACCTGATAGGTTCCTTCCGGCAGATTCGCGATTTCGAGCATTTCCGTGTTGTTCGTGCGGTCAGCCTTTTCGTAGACTTTTCCGGACGAGGACACGATCTGAACATCGAGATCGTTCACCAGCGCTTTCGCGGAGCTCGCCGCGCCAGGAGCGTCGGTGTAGACCAGCGTTACGCGAAGGCCCTTTCCGTTCTGCACGAAAACAGACGTTCCTTTCGTCTCGTTCAGGCCAAGACCTGCTTTGTCGTCCACGAGAACCGCGTTTCCGAGGCTTGTGGCCTGTTCCATGTCCACGCGGCCATAACCTTCGTGAACGTTTGGACGGCGGGTCGGCAATTCCTGTTTCGGTCCCGTTCCATACTGACCGGGGTACATGTCCTTGGCCGTATGGATCAAGGAGGCCTTCAGCAGCGCCGCCGAAGGAGTCGCGAATCCGCGGTCCTTGACGAGGTATTCACGGACGACGGCCGCCGCACCGGCGGTGAGCGGAGTGGCCATCGAGGTTCCACCGGCGAAGACGTAGTCTGTGCCGAACTCACCCCACATCTTCTCCTTTGCTTTGGTGGAAAGGACGCTGACGATGTTGGTTCCAGGTGCCACGATTTCCGGCTTCAGACGTCCATCTTTCGTCGGACCGCGTGAGCTGAAGCAGGCCATGCCGTCGGCGTTGTTCGAAAGTGTGTCGCTCTTGATCGGCTCCACACCCCAGTTTTTGTCGCCGCCACGGAGTGTTCCGTGAGCGCGCTGAATGCCGCCTTCGGCAAGCAGGTTTTCCGAGGCACCGACCGTAAGTACGTTCTTGGCCGTTCCCGGGCTGCTGACGGATCCTTCGTCGATCCGTCCGTCCTTGTTTGCGTCCACGCCGCTGTTGCCGGCGGCGAAGATCATCAGCATCTCAGGGTTTTCCCACATATAGGCGTCAGCCTGGGAAGCGAAGCTGTCGTAAGCGCCCAGGTTCTGGGGGCTGCCCCATGAGTTCGTATGAATTCTCGCGCCGTCCGCGTAAGGCTTGCCGACGATGATGTTGAAATCCGTCTTGAACGCGAGATTGTTCATGATCGGGCTCCACAGGCCGTCCACGACCATGGTCGCGTTGTAGGCGCCGCCGCGGATACCGCCGTTGGAAACCGCACCGGTTCCGATAACGGAGCCGCAGACGTGCGTGCCATGGCCGTTGATATCTTCCCACGTCTTCGAGCCGTAACCCATGGCGTAGCCTTTGACGACGTTTGAAAGATCAGGGTGCATTGTGGAAATGATGCCGGTATCAACGCCGGTGTCGGCCATTCCGACTACCTGGCCCTTTCCGCTGAATCCACGCTTCCAGGCGTTCTCCATCTTCATCAGCTTGGTGCCTGATTCGTAGCCGGTGATCGGAGGAACGGTGGCTGACGGAGTGATGAACTCAGCCGCCATCGGAAGGTCGAATGTGATGAAGACCGGAAGTGTCTGGATCCATTCAATGCCTTCGATCCGTGCGATGCGGCCAACATTGCCCAGCGACATCTGGGCGATGATTCCGCGCTGGCCTGACCGGTGTGCCTGGACGCCGGGAACGAGGTTCAGCTCGTTCAGTACTTCGTCTGTCAGGGCATCATCAAAGGTCGAAATCATGAAGGTTCCATGATCTTGCGCAATATCGAAGATATCGGGACTGATCTTCCATTCGGCCGCGTAAGGGGCCACTGCGCTGATTTCAGGCGAAAGAGCCGCGGCAGCCGCATTTCTGCGGGACGCCTTCACGATCAGGGCGTCATCAGGAAGATAGGTTTTCGGCTCGATGCCTTGAGTGCGTAATTCGGCTTTGTCGGATTCTGAAATCTGTCCGGCAAATTGAAGGATAAAATACTGTTCGGCATTGGAGCGGCCGCTCAGAATATCCTTCGCGCTATTCGCGATGAACTGTTTCGAAGCGGTTTCGAGCCGGATTTCTCCCGCTTTCAGCCGCAGAATTTCGCCTGCGCTGGCAGGTGTGGACGAGACGCTCGAAAATGCCATGAGAGTCGCGAACGCTTGGATGAAGAACTTGGTGTGCACGGATAATCGAATCATGAATCCCCCTCTATAAGAGGGTTGATTCAACGACAGATTTGCTGAAGAAAAAAGGGTCCGTGTAAATTTTATAGATAAGAAAAAAGCGATATCATCAGGATTTTGCGCCAACGATGTAGGCTACCCAGGAATAGGCGTTGTCACCTGTCTCGCTGCGAACGTATTCGCCTGACGCGCGTCCGCGATGTTCGGTTTCCCAATAGACGTAAGTTTTTTTGAAACCGGCATCGCGCAATGCGTCGCGAATTTCGGGGATCGTCCACATCCGCCAATCGTAAGTGAAGGCGTCTTTCAGTTTCCAGTCTTTCGATTCAAAATGAATCGCGTAGTGACCGCGGCGCGAGACCGGGTCAAAGGATTTCTGATGCCAGACGTAAGTATATTTGTACCCCTTCTGGCGAATTTTTCGTGTTTCGCGTGTTGTCTCGATCATTCCGGGGCCGCCGGCAAGCTCCAGTATCAGCACGCCATCGCGTTTGATGGAAGCAAGGCAGGCACGGAAATAATCCAGCAAAACGGACCTTTGCTGAAAGATGCAGAAAGAAAAATTGCAGGCCGCGATCACATCAGCGCGCCTGGGCGTCACTGAAATGACGTTTTGCTTGAGCACATTCAGACGCCGGACCTGATCAGCGCTCAAGGAAGCCCCGTGCGCCTGCAAGCCATAGGTAAGCGGTTCCGGATCGAGATCAAGTGCCTGAGCCGAATTCTTTTTATCGCGACGAACCCAGTCCGCGCTGATGGCGAAGGTTCCGCAAAAATCCTCCCGAAGAGAGTGGGCGGCCTTTTTCCGCAGGTCTTTGTAAATCGACTGAAACCAGTCCACCTGCACGTCCGGGCTTTGGACTGACTGCTCGTAAAGAGTGTATTTGTCGGGCGCTTGAGGCTTCTTTCGGCGTTTTCGAGTGGCCATACGGGCTCCTTAAATTTTGGGCTCTTGTTTTGGTACCTGCCGCTCCTGTAATATGTCCAGTTCAAATGGCTCAAGGAGATCCTAATGAAACATCGTGTTCAGAATTCGTTTGGTCGTTGGCTGAAGTTTGCGCTCCTCATCGGAGCGGGCATCGCGGTGGTCGGGGGTGGCTGTGCGACCTCGAGAATGCGAGGGGCTGATTCCATGAACACGAATGGCGGAAGGACCCCGAAATCGGTCGCCTTCGGAAAACAGCTGATTCGTTACCAGTATGAGCCGGGTGAGCTGACACGTCTTTGTGATGAATCGATGGAACTGACGGCTGAGCGGCTTGATGCCATAGCGGCACTGAAGCCGGCCGAGCGCGGCTTCGAGAACACTGTCCTCGCTTTTGAAAATGCGATCGCTGATCTGAATGATGAGATGGGCCCGCTCACGTTCATGGCTTACGTTTCCACTGACGAAAAAATTCATGCGGAAGGCGCCGCTTGCGAGGAGAAGTTTGGTCCGTTCCTCGTGGACGTGGTGACCCGCAAAGATCTTTATGACGCCATGAAAGAAATGACGCCTCGCAATGATGCGGAACGTCGGCTCTTCACCGAGACGATGCAGGAATTCGAAAAAAACGGACTGAAGTTGCCCGACGAGAAGCTCGAACAGGTGAAAAAACTGAAGCAGGACCTTTCGGTTCTGGAAACCCAGTTTTCGACGAACCTGAATAACGACACCACTTCGGTGGAGTTCATGCCTGGGGAACTGGATGGCGTGTCGCCGGATTTTCTGGGTCGCCTGAAGAAAGCGGATGGGGGACGGCTCGTCGTCACCACGAAATCCGCCGACTACACCCATGTCATGGAAAATGCGAAAAGCCCCGACACCCGCCGGGACCTCATGTTCGCCTACTACAACAAGCAGGCGGACAAGAACACGGCACTTCTGGAGCAGGCAATCGCCCTTCGTCACCGTATCGCGGAACTGATGGGCTACCCCACCTGGGCTGATTACCGTCTTTCTGATCGCATGGCGAAGAACTCCAAGGCCGTTCTTGAGTTTCTGAACGGACTCAAATCAAAACTGGCTTTGCGGAACAAGGCGGACCTGAATCAGCTTCTGAAATTTAAGAAAGAGATCGTACCCGGTGCAACGCAGGTGGATGCCTGGGATGTCAATTATCTCGCCTATCAATTGAAGAAACGCGACTACGCGCTCGATCAGGAAAAAGTGAAGGAGTACTTCCCTGCGGACGACGTGGTCGCGGGAGTGTTCGACATTTATTCCAAGCTGCTGGGTGTTTCGTTCCGCGAAGTGAAGGATGCGGATCCCTGGTCGCCTGGCGTCAAGTTGTATGAGATCGCTGACGCGCAGGGTGGCGCGGTGATCGCGTACTTCTATACTGACTTTTTTCCGCGCAAGGGAAAATACGGTCATTTCGCGGCATTCTCGCTGGTGCTCGGCAGGGCGAAGGTCGACGGCTACAGTCGTCCGGTTTCGGCTGTCGTCGGCAATTTCTCGCCTCCGACGGAAGGAAAGCCTTCGCTGCTGAAGCATGATGAAGTCGAGACGTTCTTCCACGAGTTCGGCCACATCATGCACCAGACCCTGACGCGGGCGCCCTATTCGAGCCTTTCGGGCACGAGCGTGGCTCGCGATTTCGTCGAAGCGCCTTCTCAGATGTTTGAAGGCTGGGCATGGTCACCGGAGATGCTGAAGAATCTTTCGGGGCACTATCAGGATGCGAAGAAGAAACTTCCTGATTCCATGATCAAGAAAATGATCGACGCCAAGGACTTCAATCGCGGCTATCACTATACCCGCCAGCTGATGCTGGGCCTCCTGGACGCGACCTATCACACCTCGGGTCCCAGCGTGGACACGACCAAGGTTCATGACGACCTCTATCGTGAACTGGTTGGTCTTGAACCGCTCGGGGGAGGGCATTTTCAAGCGGGTTTCGGGCACCTGATGGGCGGTTACGATGCCGGTTATTACGGATACCTCTGGTCGGAGGTTTTTGCTGAAGACACCTTCACGCGCTTCGAAAAAGAAGGCCTTCTCAACGCAAAAGTCGGCATTGCTTATCGCCGTTCGATCCTCGAGCAGGGAAAAATGGTGGACCCGCAGGTGCTTCTCAGGGAATTTCTGGGAAGAGAGCCGAATTCGGACGCCTTCTTCCGGAAGCTTGGCATCAAGAAGTAAGCGAGTTCAAGAGGCGGCGCGTTCCTTCATTCGGTCGAGGATCTTGTCGTGGATCCGTTCAAGCGGAAGAACTGCGTCAATGGCGCCCGCTTCGATCGCGGCTTTCGGCATTCCGAAGACCACGCAGGTGCTCTCGTCCTGAGCGATATTAAAGGACCCTGCCTTTTTCATGTTCAATAATCCGGCGGCGCCGTCGCGACCCATTCCTGTGAGGATCAGGCCGATCGCATTTGCGCCCGCGTACTTCGCAACGGAATTCATGAGGTAGTCTGCCGCCGGACGAACGCCATGAAGGATCGGCTCCTGATGGAGTTTTACGTGGTAGTAGGCGCCGTTTCGGGTCACCTCCATGTGAAAGTTGCCAGGCGCCAGCAGGGCGCGTCCGGGAAGAATGCGATCTCCGTCCTCGGCCTCCTTCACTTCGAAGCGGCAAAGCTGCTGGAGATGATCCGCGTAGGTGCGAGTGAAAACAGGAGGCATGTGTTGCACGATCACGGTGCCCGGAATGTCCTCGGGTAATCTTGAAAGAACCACTTTCAGCGCCTCGGTGCCTCCGGTTGAAGAGGCGATCGCCAGGATTTGATGGGTGGTGCGGATCAGGCTTCGATTGGTCACGGCGGGTGTCGCCACGGGGCTGTGCAGCAGCGGCTGTCGCAGGCGGGCGCAGGCCGCTGTTTTGACTTTCGCGCGGATGTCATCGGCCATCGTGTTCAGCGCCTTGGTCACGTCGAGGGCGGGCTTCTCCAGCACGTCGATGGCGCCCAGTTCCAGTGCCCGAAGCGCCGTGGCTGATTGCGCGGTTGAAAGGCTGCTGATGATGACTGTACGGGTAGGGAAGTGCTTCATCACCTTTTCGAGAAACGTGAGGCCGTCCATTCGAGGCATCTCGATATCCAGGGTCATCACGTCCGGCTTGAGGGCAACCAGTTTATCGCGGGCGACGTAAGGATCCGGAGCGGTGCCGACGACCTCGATATCAGGATCAGAGGCAAGAATCCGGGAGAGCAGAGTTCTTACGACCGATGAGTCATCGACAATCAAAACCCTTGTTTTCATGGGTTCCGCCGGTAAATGGCATTTGCGAACGGTTTCAACAAACTTGTCTTCGTGAGCCCTGTTTCGGAATGGCCCACGAAGAGGAAGCCTCCCGGGTTCAGATGCGAGGCAATCTTTTCGATGACCTTTCCCGCTGAATCCCGGTCAAAGTAGATGAGTACGTTCCGGCAAAACGCGATGTCAAACCGGTGTTGAAAAGGGTAACTGGCCTCGGAAAGATTCATGGGAGCGAAGCGAATCATGTTCCGGTACTGCGGCAGAACGACGTAACTTGTCACCTTGTCACTGGTGCGCGTGCTGAAATACTTTTGTCTGAGATTGGGAGGTATTCCAGCCACCTCGGCGGCGGTATACACGCCGGCCGCCGCCCGGGCCAGGACCGTCTGATCGATATCGGTCGCAAGGAATCGAATCTGCCAATCAGCGAGGCTGGGGAGCGATTCCAGCAGGGTCATCAGAATAGTGTAAGGTTCCTGGCCGGTGCTCGCAGCCGCGCACCAGATGCGGATTTCCGGAACGAGCTGTTTCCGTTTCGCGGCGGCCAGTTCGGGCAAAAGTTCTCTCAGGACCTCGAAATGGCGTGCCTCCCTGAAAAATTCGGTCGTGTTCGTGGTCAGCGCTGAGATAAATTCCTGGATCGCGGCCGCGTTCCCTGAACGGATCAGACGGTGATACTCCGAATAATCCCGGATTCCGCTTTTGAAGAGTACCGAGGACAGCCTTCCAGCCATGAGGCAGCGGTTCTTCTCGTTCGGGATCATGTGAATGCCGGCAAGTTCCTTGAGGGCCAGTGCCATTTTCTGAAAACCGAAATCGTCGTGCTGAAGCTGCTGAAGGAGCTCGCGGGAGTTCGTCAAATGCCTTTCGATGCTGGCGATATTTTCGTGCATAAGAGAGTTCTTCACGCGGCCATCCCGTCAAACGACTCTTTTGCGAGTCCTTCCATATCAAGAACAAGCGCGACCTGACCGCTTCCGAGAATGGCGGCCCCCGCCACCCCCCGCGTTTTCTTGAGGTTCGCTGAAAGCGCTTTCAAGACCACCTGCGATTGACCGAGAACCCCGTCCACCTTGAACGCGAAAAGTTTTCCGCAATATTCGACAACGGCAGCCATTTCCCGCCCAACAGACTCATGCTCCTGTGTGACGGGCGAGTGCCCTTCCATGCCGCTGCTCAGAATCTTCCTGAGTGGCACCAGTGGAACGAATTTGTCGCGGACCTGGACGACTTCGCGTCCATGAGTGAGTTCTGTCACTGTCGCCTTTCGAAGGTCAAAAAGTTCCCGGATTCCGTCCATCGGAAGAACGTAGGGATACTTGTTCACGAGCACCAGCATTCCGTCGGTGATCGAAGTGGTGAGCGGCAACGAAATCGTGAAAGTGGTCCCTTTTCCGAGTTCGGAGCGGATGTCGATGGTGCCTTTCAGTTTTTCGATATTAGTCCGCACGACATCCAGGCCCACTCCGCGTCCGGACAGGTCGCTCACCACCTCCGCAGTCGAGAATCCGGGGAGAAAGAGCAGGTTGAACACCTCCGAGTCGGTGAACGCACGGTCTTCTTTCGACTCGGGGATCAGCCCGCGGTTCCTGGCCTTTGACAGAACCTTGTCGCGTGCGATGCCGGCTCCATCGTCCTGAATCGTGATCAGGACGCGACCGCCAGCCATACCTGCGGAAATCGTCACAACGCCCTTTTCGGGTTTTCCGGTCAGCTGTCTTTTCTCGGGAGCTTCGATACCATGGTCCACCGAGTTACGGATCATATGAAGGAGCGGATCCGTGACGAGTTCCACCATGGTCCTGTCAATTTCCGTGTCCTCCCCGGACATCTGGAACTCGATGGGTTTGGACAGTTTCACCGAGACATCGCGTACGATGCGCTGGCACCTCAGGAATAGTGAACGCAGCGGAGTCATCCGCATGCTGAGCGTCCGGTCCTGGAGTTCACGCACCGTTTTATCAATCAGCGAGGTGATGCCATTGAGCCGCTGGTTTCCGAGATAAGCGGCTGACTCGTCGAGAAGCTGGCTTTTCAGCACGACAAGCTCACCGACCAGGTTCATGACGGCATCAATGCGATCCGTGTCCACCTTGATGCTGCCCTGGGACTTTTGTCCGGATTTTTGTTCAGGCTTTTGCTCAGACGTATTTTCCGGAGCCTGCTGCTCGTCCGGCGCTTTTGCGGCTGCGAAGAAATCGTCGTCGGCGGCCGGGGCGTTGCTGATTGAGGTTTCGATTCGCGGGGCTTCGAGTGCGTTGATCGTTGCGCCCCCGAGCCGTTCCGTGACCTCGCGAACCTCGGCTGCGAGGGTCTCGCTGTCCCAATGCTGAGAAGGGTCTGTTTTCAGCATCCCTACCCGCGTTTTAAACGCGTCTCCGCATTTCAGGAGGAGCGAGATGATGTCGGAGTCCACGAGATCCGGCTTCACTCGTAAAATCGAAAGGCAGTCCTCGACTTTGTGCGCGAACCCGGCGAGATCCAGGAAGCCGACGGCCGCGCCGGCACCCTTCATCGAGTGCGCCAGCCGGAAGATATTGCTCAATTCGGTGGCTCGATGTTCAGGATGTTCGAGCTTCAGGTACGATTCCTCGCATTGCTCGAGCAGATACGTGACTTCATCGAGAAACTCTTTCTGAAGCTCTTTAAGGAATTCCGGATCCTCGATCATGATGCTTTCGCTCATGACGATCACCCGGCCTTTCGCACTTTGTTGGCTTTTTTCAAAGCAAGCACCTTGCGTACGATCTCTCGAAATTGCGAGATCTCGGAAGAGGGGATGTCACTGCCGCGAACCTGATTGTCCACCTCGTACTCCAGCGAACGGAGCTCCACGCCAAGATGGAGCGCTCGATCCACCACTTCGCGGAGCTGCGGAGCCTTGAACGGCTTTTCCAGGAAATCAAAGGCGCCCAGTCGGAGGGCGGTCACGGCTTTTTCTTTGTCACCGTAGCCGGTCATGAAAACAAACGGGGTGTGGATACTTGCTTCCCGTGCTTTCTTGATGAAATCAAAGCCGGAGAGCCCAGGCATATGAATATCTGAAACCACGGCATCCGGTTTCGCGGCTTTGAGAATCTCAAGCGCCTGTGCGCCATCGGAGGCGAGCAGGATTTTCGCTTCCAGAGGGGCGAGTGCTTCCTGAAGAATTTCAAGAATCAAGATTTCATCATCGACGAGCAGTAGTGTGCGCGAGTCATCCATGCTCTCTCAATCGGAATTCTTGAGGGCACCCTGGAGACCTTGATGAATCCTTTATCTTGATAGCTTCAGCTATCTAATACCCAGGAAATCTTGGACATTTTGGGACATCGAGCGCGACAAGCGAGGTGCCTCTGACGGCTCGTTCACAAAATAAAGATAATCGGCCAAGGCGCCATATTTGGGATCACGGAATCCCTCCTGAAGTTCTGCCTGGGTATAATCCGAGGCGTCGATCAGGCGAATGGTAACCGTTCTCTGGCCTGGGGCTCTCGCGGTGATGCGTCCCACTGTGCCGTCAAAATAATCCGAGTGAAAGCTTCCCACGACCAGGAAACGAAGCGGTTTGGTCGAACTCTGAATGAGCTGATACGCCATCACATCATCGGTCAGGCACTGTGCGTCGTAATAGTTCTGCATCTTCTCGGGCGGCACATGGGCCGACATGATGTCGACAAAACGTTCATGATATCCAGGGCTTCCGTATGCAAACCCAGGTGGAATCAATTTGGGATCAGCTGCGCCGATTCCGCCACGGGAGACAGGAGATTTTTCCTGTCGCGACAGGTTCACGCCGATAAAGTCGCCGCCCAGTTCTTTCGTCGCTTCAATGACAGGGGCGTAGCTGCTGCTGTCGGCACCCTGGGTCATCTCCAGGAACTGTACGGCCGTGATTTTGCCGGAAACAACCAGACTGAAAAGATGCTTTGTCTCTTCCTGGGAGCTCGCATTCAGAAACTCCCAAGCAGTTGTGAAGTTGCCTTCGCGTCGCTGTTCGCGCACAACGGCTTTGATGATTTCGCCCTGGGCGGCCTGAAGAGCGGGAGTGTAATGTTTTTCTCCAAGTACCACGATTTCAGCGGTGGAGAGAGCGCTGGTCAGCTGCTCAAACGTCATTGATGTTTCATCGTCCGCGCGAAGAATACGCCCATGCCAGCTACTTGAACTGGCAAAAACCGGCGCTGTGAACGAACAAAGGACCGAAAAGATCACGGACAAATGGAATAGTTTCATAGTCTCTCCCGAGACCTTCGGTATATTACAGCGGTCGGCAAATGGAAAGCTTTGGCCTTCGCGGGGGGCTTTTTGACCTTACTGCTTGCGGTAGGCATCGGAATCCGTTATTGAAAAACAAAGGCGCGGAGAGATGGCCGAGTGGTCGAAGGCACTCCCTTGCTAAGGGAGCATACGCCAAAAGCGTATCAAGAGTTCAAATCTCTTTCTCTCCGCCATTCATTTACCGGGTTCTTCGGCTAGTTCATATATACTGCATGCTTCTGGCAGAACAAACCGTTCCAATTCCCGCCAGCTGCGGAACACGAACTACTGGAATGGCATAGCGCCAGTCGACTGCTGCCGCACACGTCGCCACTTCCCTCTCGGTACCATCGAACGAAATCGTAAGTCCATCGCATCCCCTGATTGAACTGCTTATCATAGCCGACGAACCCGTTTTTGACCCAGCCTTTCCAAATGTCCTCAGCGCGTGTTTTGTAGATCAAGTTTCCGGAATGCTTGTAATACCAGATATAGGCTCCGGCGATGAGCATGTTGTCATCTGCATTGACATCCGGAGAACTGGGGAGCGCGTTCAAGTCTGGCACGAACGCCGTACCGTTCCACAGAAGTCGGTATCGAAAACCGCCATAACCCGGGGAAAAAAACGAATAGCTGGACGTGTCCCCGGTTGGTTCAGGGTTCCTAACATCCGGCCACCAGCTTCCATCCACCCACATGTCATCGACCGCTATTTTTATAGCGGCGGGAATACGAACGTCCTGATGTACAAAATTGTAATACTCAATCAGTGCCGCCATCGTAAGGCCGATCATGAACGGGTTTTTAAACTGGTTGTTACTATTCCCGGGATTCGTGAAATTTCCAGAATGCCACTGCGAGAGGTGACTTAGAGCATAATCAACAAATCCCAGCTGATATTCAGGGTGTGCGTTCGGTATGCCCATTTTATCCGCCCACGTATAAACCTGTATCGCATAGGCGGTATCGCGAGAGTACCTTACCTCGTCATCCACGCTGGCCGGGACGATGAAATTCGCCCCGCTCCTCGGGACCAATAGTGCTGCGAGTGCATCGTAAGATCGCTGACTTCCGCTTGAAATGTAGTCGAGATAGAGTCCGTGCGGAAACCGAGTATAGCCCGATGCCGGAAACTGATACTCCAGGTAGGATCGGGCAATGATCTCTGTCGCCTTTGTTCTGTAACTCTCCAGAACAGTGAGGTTGAGCGTCGCATCGTCGAAAAGCTCGAATAAATTCCAGAGAGTTCTTGATCCATCGTAGTACGTTGAACTGCTCGCAAGATTTGCCGGAGTATTGGGGAACTCGTTATCAATTCTGGAATAGAGTGCCGCCTGAATATTGCTGGTGATCTTTGTCTGAAATTCATCCCAGAGCGGCGGGTCCACTGCGGGTGTGATCATCGGCGGTGGAATGTCCGGTTCCGTAAGAACTGGAACCGGGGATGTGGCGGGACCGGGCGATCCTGAATGGGGGGGCGTGATAGTTGTTTCGCAGCCCGAAATCAAGCTTGCAAGGAGGAATGCGACTACACGTACTTGCAGAGTAGAGTTTTGCATCCACATGCGAATCCCGTCCGCCCTCCGGCTTCAATATCCCTCAAATGAGACGTGTAATCGAATTACCTTATTGTCGCCCGGAATCGTGCATTCACCTATAATGTGTCAGAATGCACACAGTTTGTTCAATTTAGTTAATTAATCGAATTGGCGTGGCTGCCGATAAATAGCCAAAGGGCTATTTATGCGCATCCAAATGAATCTGAAAACATCGGTCACCTATGGCCTAATGGCATGCGTTACGGCCATTTTGATAGGTCTGGCTCTGATCCTGCTTTTTCAAAGTCGTATCAATACCGCGAACGGCGCCGCTCAGGGTGCCGCAGCATTGAATCTGCTCGCAAGAAGTCTTTATGGCGAAGGCCTTCAGATGGGGCAGGCGACGCGAAACGTGATCCTGGATCCGAGTAATTCAAAAGCTTACGCAAATCACGAAGAAGCGGCCCAGAATTTCGTTCGCCTGAGCGAACAGTTTCAGGCTGATGCGACCGCTCTTCGACTCTATGAAAAATTTTCCGCGGAATTCGAAGCAATGACGTCGTCCTTCCAAAAAGACCTGGCGCTCCAGAGGGAGCTTCAAGCCTCAGCGAAAGCCGGAAACTCCGCGAATGTGATCGCGCGATTGAACGCCGAGGAGACGCCCCTTTGGAGAGAGTGTAAAAACTCCATTTTGAAAATCGGAGAACAGGCCGATGCGCTCGCAAAAACCACGGAAGCGGGGGCTTCGTCCGCCCGTCGACGCCTGAACTTTCTGCTTTATGCTTTGGGCGCTTTCATGTTGGTCATTCCTGTGATCGTCACGGTGACCTTGAACGGCGTGCTCAAGAAGGTGCTGACGAAGCTGGGAGAGATCGTCGCCACCGTTACGCATGCCGCGCAGGTTTCAGAAGATCTGGAGAGAACCAGTGAGCAGCTGTCGTCGAGCGCGGGGGAGCAGGCCGCCGCGATTCAGGAGACGGTTGCCGCGGCGGATGAAATCAGCGCCATGGTGAATCAGAACGCGGACAATTCGCAGCGTTCGTTGGAGTTCGCTCAAGCCAGCCAGGCCTCGGCGGAAGCAGGCAAGGCGTCGGCCTCACAGGTGGTCTCCTCCATCGGGCAGATCAATGATGGGATTAATCAGGTTTCTAAAGAAGTGGAATCCAGTAACCAGGAGATTTCCGACATCGTGAAGCTGATCACCGAAATCGCGGCGAAAACCCAGGTCATTAACGATATCGTCTTTCAGACGAAGCTCCTCTCATTTAATGCCTCGGTGGAAGCCGCGCGCGCAGGCGAACACGGCAAGGGCTTCGCGGTGGTTGCCGAGGAAGTCGCGAAATTGGCGGAAATGAGCGGAGAGGCGGCGAAGGAAATCGAGGAAATGCTCGGCTCGAGCACCGAGAAGGTGGAATCGATTGTCAGGTCCACTCGGGGCCGCGTGGAAGAGGTGGTTCGGAAGAGCAAGGAGCGCGGGACGCAGGGGTCTGCGATCGCCGAGCAGTCTCTTGCGGCCCTTCAGGAGATCGTGAAAAGTGTTTCGTCCGTGAACTCCCGTGTTCAGGAAATTTCCACGGCTTCGCAGGAGCAGGCAAATGGGATCAAGGAGATCACCAAGGCCGTCGGCCAGCTTGATCAGGTCACTCAGCAGAATTCGCACGCCTCGCAAAAAGCCGCGGATGCCGCGAGAATCATGCGTGAGCAGGCCTCATCCATTCGCGAGTCAGTCGATGAACTCCTGACACTCGTGGGTAAGGTGCAGGGGTAGACATAGAGAAAATGCCCTCGCACTCTTTTGATGAGCGATTGGTTCATTTTTCGCAACTGGCCAGCCCGCTCGGGGCGAATTTCCCTTGCTTCGAAAGGTTATCGCCGTAAACTCCTGCAATATTGAGATTTTGCCAAGGAATGGGCGCAATATGAAAATGAATTCTTTTTTGGCCACAGGCGTCGGACTCGGAGCGTTCCTCCTTTTGGGAGCGAGTTCGTGCAAGATGAAGACTGTTGAACTCACGATCTTCCACACAAACGATCTTCACTCAGCCCTCAGTCCTCCGCGATCGAATCCATTTCAGCTTGGAGGACTGGCGAGGCTGAGCACGCTTCTTCAGAGGCTTCGCGCTGAGTCGCCGAATTCCCTGACCATCGATGCAGGTGACTGGAGCGAGGGAAAATGGCATTTCTCGCTCGATATGGGCCAGAACATGCTGAAGTTTCTCGCCGCGATGAAGTACGACGTTTCCGTGCTGGGCAATCATGATTTCTTCTCTGGCCCTGACCGCGTTGCCGATACGATCCTTTCAGCGAACGTTCCTTTCCCGGTGCTCGCAGCGAACCTTGACCTCGATGATTTCCCGAATGCGGAAAAAATCCGGAAAGCTCTTCCGCCGACGTTCATGACTGAAGTGAACGGGATCAAGGTCGGCGTGATCGGACTGACGACAAACTCCATTCTTTTTGATAGTTTTCTGAAACCCGTTCGAATCATGAATCCCCTCTGGACGGCTGAAAAGCTGGCTCTTCTGATGCGTCCCAAGGTGGATGTATTGATTTTGCTCTCGCACAACGATTTCCCCGTGAACGTTGCTCTTGCATCCGCGGTGCCTGGAGTTGATCTGGTGATCAGCGGGCATACCCACAAAAAAACTCCCAGCCCGAAAATGGCCTGGAGTATCGGGCGCGACGTACCCGTGGTGGAAGCTGGAAAATGGGGCGAGTTCGTGGGGGAGGCGAAGCTGGAAGTCAATCGAATCACTAATCGGACGAGTGTGAAGAGCTATCGTCTGATCCCCGTGACCCGCGATCTTCCCGAAGACCCGGTGATCGCAAAGGCGGTCAGTGAACAGGACGCTCTGCTCAGCGCGAAGTTCGGCGACGATATTCATCGTGTGGTCACACGCTCTGAAATCAATATCCGTCACGACGACCAGAAGGAAAGCACGCTCGCGAATCTCGCCGCCAAAGCTTACCGCGAGGCAACGGGCGCGGATGTGGCCATGGAAGAGAGCGGACTCGTCGGGGTGGATGTCCCGCGTGGTCCAGTGACCTTGAAAGACCTCCATGATGTCGCTCCCCATCTTTATAATCCAGATACGGGCAAGGAATGGACTCTTCAGGTCTGGAATGCGCGCGGCAAGGACCTGAACAGGATTTATCAGGTCTTTTACACCGTCAACGGGTTCATGCCGCTGGGATGGACAGTTGGATGGCTTTCTGCCGCGAATCTCGAATTTATCTGGGATCCGACGCTCTTCGGGCGTTTCGAAGGACCTGTCGCGGATCCCGCCGATGATGTGGAAGCGACCGCGATTCCAGCGGTGCAGTTCATCACTATTGGGGGCCAGCCTCTCGATCGTGAGGGTATCTATTCGGTCGCCGTGACCCAAGGACTTTTCAATGGGCTTCGAAGCGCGAGCAACAAGCTGAAGCTGAAGTTGGATTTTTCGAACGTGGTGGATACGGGAATCGAATCCTGGCGTTCCGTTGTGGATTATGCCGCGCGTGGTGATCGTCTGACCAAGGAAAATCTCCGAATCGGGCGCGGAGCGCGGACGCAGACCGCGGATCTTGCGGTGTTTGATTATGGAATCGAATGGAATGGCGAAACTCTTTTGATCGAAGTTGAGAATCTCGGGCTCACCACCTCGCTTGATGCGAGCCTGAGCTGTTTTTCCGGTTTGCGCGACAATCCGGTCGTCTTTGAGACTTCCGAACAGCAGTGGACTGAAATCGGCAGCATCCCGATCAGCAGATTGAAGCCCGGAGCAACCACGACAGTGGGTATCCCATGGAAAGAATCGGTTCTGATCAAAGGCCGCTGGCCGGTGCGTTGCACCGTTACAGTCGAAGAGGAGCTGTTTCTGGAAAATAATACCGGAGCGCTCGTTTTTCCGGTTCCCGGGGAACGGCGACTCTGACAAGCCTGTACATCTCTGAAGAGCTGCGCTAGTTTACGGCAAACCTCATTCTTATTTAGGAGCCGTTATGCCAGCCGTTTCAAAAGCGAAAACCCGCGCGAAAAGCCGTCAGTTGAAAATCAATCGCGAGCGCCTGGCGCGCTTCAAGATCCAGGGGGCCATAGCGCCGTTTTATGCGGGCCGAGGCTGGGAAGTGGGTCACGATTCCGTGCCGCGCTTTGTTCCTGGAGTGGGCGGGATCAGTTTGAATTTCAAGGTGGGCGATTCCGCGAATCAGTATGTCAGTGACCACCTGGAGCCCGGCGTTTCCACTTCGATGGAAGAACCCGGAGCCGGCAAGAACTACAGCTACCGAAACAACGGCTATAATGGTTTTTCGTGCATCGGCAACGAGGCGGTCGTCGTCTCGGGAACCGCCAAAGGCGCCAAGGGCCGTGTGACCGGTCACCACGGCGGCTGCCAGCACGTGATCATCGATTTTGATGACAAGACGCTTGAGAAGCTCACCTACGACGACAAGATCATGATCACCGCCCACGGCGTCGGGATGGAGATCGAAGGTTATGAGAAGGATGTGCGGGTTTACGCGCTCGATCCTGATCTTTTCGCGAAGCTCGGTATCCGCAGCACGGAGGCGGGTCTTGAGGTGCCTGTCGCAGCAGTGGTTCCCGCTGTTGTCATGGGTTCAGGCCTGGGAAGTTCAGACTCCTTCATGGGCGATTACGACATTCAGACGTCCGACCCTGAAACTTGCCGTGAATACGGAATTGACCAGCTCCGGCTCGGCGACCTGGTCGCGATCTGGGATCACGATAATTCGATCGGCCCATCCTACAAGCAGGGAGCCGTCACGATCGGTGTGATCATTCATGGTGATTCTTATCTCGCGGGCCACGGGCCCGGCTGCCAGGTGATCCTGACCTCGACGACCGGACGAATTGTTCCGAAAATCGACGCGAACGCCAACATTGGCAAGTACCTCGGAATCGGGCGTTATCGTCGACGTAAATGAACAAAGTGAGCTGATCTGATCAGTCGAGCTTCTCAGGCCATTTTGTCCAGAAGTCGTTCTTCTGTTTGATCCACCCACGATCACGCGGAGCATTTCTGCGAGGAATGCCCGGGAGCGGATTGCGGGGATCAGTGGGTGATCCTGCGCCACCGTAGCCGCTGCCGCCGGTTCTATCCCTGGGTGCTTGCGGTACCGGGATCGTGTTTCCGTTCCCTGTGCTGGTGTCCGACCCGGATGGCGGATTATTAGCATCATCGCCGTAGCCGTCGTTGCCATAGCCGCCACTGCCGGGATAGGTGCGGTAGCCCGACTGACTCGAGCCATATTGCAGGAACTGCTGCCGCTGATACAGGATTTCGTCGAGGTCCTGAGCAAGGGCGAGCGAAAGCTGCCTGAGTTCCGCGAGCTTTTTCTGCTGCTCGGGTGAGCCGTTCGTGGCCGAAAGAATTTCAAAAACCTTAGCGCCGTGTTTTTCGTAAGCGGTGGGATATTTGAACGCGAGATAGCCTTCCACAGGTGTTTCGCCGGTGGCGCCGATCAGTTTCTTCCGGAACGTGTCCTCGTCCGCCGATTCAATCATCGCAAAGCGATAAGCGTCGTCGCCGAGACTTTTGTCGCGAAGGTTCGTGATAATCGAGTCCTTCACTTCGGCCTGACGGTTGTTCTTCCGGAAAAGCTTGTCCCGGCGCTTACCGATATCCGTCATTTCGGCCAGAATTTTCGGATCCGAGATCTTTCCGTCTTTGCCGAAGAACGACGGGTTGCCGTTGACCTCAAGAAGATATTTGACCGGGAACTTGTCAGCGAGATAGTCGACCACGCAGTCGCCATAGTCCTCGGAATTGATGATCGCGGCGCAATTCTGCTTTTTCGTCGCGTCGCTGATGGCGAACTCATACAAGGCTGGAACGCCGGCCCAGACTGATACGCCCATGCCGGTGACACTGCCAGCCAGGCGTCCCCATTTGGCCCGTCTTAGGAGTCCAACCGCGTCGGCCACGTCTGCTACGCCGAGGGCCTGCTGCTCTGCCTTGGGCATGTTGCGGATATATTCGATGATGCTCTTGCGTTGTTCATCGCTGAGCTTGAACTGAGCTTCTTTGAACAAAAGGGATTTTCCTTCTCCGCGAAATTGAAGCCAGTGGAGTCTGTTCGTCGCTGTTTCCGGCGGACGGTAGGCCTGCTTTACCTTTCCGCCAACGGGACCTTCATAAAGAGCGTCGGTTTTTTTCAGGAGCGCCGCCATATTATCGGGAATCGTTGTTTCAGGATGGGCTTGCACCATGATCTCGAATTCGGCGCGAAAAGTTTCAAGGCGCTTCAGCTGAATGGCCTGATCGAGCGCCAGCTTGTCCGCCTCGTTGGGCGGCGTTCCGGGGAGACGAAGCGGCTTTTTCCAGTTTGGGCCGATCCTGTCCCGAATGCGGGCGTCGAGCTCCGCTTTTTGATTTGCGAGACTCTTTGCATCCCAGGGCTTGTACTCGTAGATCAGGACTTCTGGCTCGCCACCTTCCCTGGTCGTTATCTTCGGGAACTCGATGGTTGCGGGCCGCTTGTTTTCCGGGGTGGCCAGATATCTTTTGATCTGATCTCGTTGCGCGACGAGCGTTGCCGTCTCGTCGGCGAATTCCTGGGTTCGCCGCTGATAATCTTCCACGTATTTCAGCGTATTTTCGAAATCGGTGCCGATTTCCGCCAAGTCCACGTTCTCCGCGCGAGGTTTTCCAAACGTTCCCTCGGCAAGAGCGCGCGCACGGGCAGGTGTGGCGTCGTCCACCGCGATGACCGGGTAAATTCTCCGCCCCTGAAGGCGTTGGAGCCCCTTGCGAACGCCATCCCGGGTGGCGCGAACCGCGCGGACCACTGGGTTCGGCGAGTCGATCGGATAGGCCGCCGCCGCCCTTTTCATTGTTTTTTCGATTGCCGGTGAAAGCAGGGTTTTCAGGATCGGCGGACAGGCTTTTGCCTGCGGGGCGACCCGAACCCCCTCCTGCCCCTGGGCTGTGGCCGCAGTGACAAACATGATCATCCCAAGGTGAATCGACAGTGAATAGGCGCACCGGTTCCGGAGTTTCATCACCTACTTATCGGCTCTCTGCGGCCGGAGATGTAGAAAAGAAATGACTTGTTAATTCAAGCGTTTACCGGTCTTTTGATTCCAGTGTTCGTAACGCGGCTCGGATTGCGTCGGGGGAAAACCCCCTGCGAAGCAGCGACTGAAAGACCCGTTGGCGATTCTCGGGAGTGCCGAGTTTGTCGGCGTATCTTCGCGCGATGACCTTTTGAATCAGCAGTTCCTCGGAAACTCCGGCCGTCTCCTCGAAGATCAGGCGTACGTCGGAGCCCGAACGCCTGACTCCTTTGGCGGCAAGCTTTGCCGCAATATAGGCAGGGCCTTTGTCGCGAGCGGCCTGGGTTCGTAGCATCGCGCGCGAAAACCGTTCGTCATCAACATAGCCGGCGCGCACCAGTTCCTCGACTGTTTCGCGGGCGACTTCCGCTGCAACGCCTTTTCGTTTCAGATAAGCGCGCACGTCGCTTGCCGAACATTCCCGCGCCGAGATTCGGTTCAGCGCAAGCTGCCTGGGTGTCGGAGAGTCTGAGTGATCGCCGTCTGTCATCGGCCAACAGTTTAAGAGAGAGTACGGCTTTTGAAAAGAGATGCTGAGGAGGATTGGATGGTTCGCATTATCAACCAGACTCAGATTTCCAGGAAAAAGACGGTCGGCGAAAAAGTCATCTACGTGGAAATATCGCCCTTCGAGGAATATGAAAGGCTTCAGATTGCAGGCGCCCTGAATCTCCCGCCAGACAAGGTGCGTGAACGTGCTCCCCGGTATCTTCCGAACCGCGCGGCAGAAATTGTGATCTACGGCGTCACGGAGAATTCGCCGGAAGCGTGGGCGGCCGCTCGTGAATTGGATGCCATGGGTTACGGCAACATCTATTTTTACCCCGGCGGCAAGAACGAGTGGGTGAAAATGGGCTACGACGTTGAAAGCGTACATTATCCACCACCACCGCCGAACGTTGGACTCGGGCCCGACCGTGATGTAAAAGCGGCTTGATGAGAGCTGTTATCCAAAGAGTAATTCGGGCGGAGGTGGTTATTGACGGCAAGCCGGTTGCGACCATCGGTCCTGGAATCCTGACCCTTCTCGGCGTCGCGACAGGCGACTCCGAAAAAGAGCTGACAAAGCTGGTCGAAAAAATCTGCCGACTGCGCATTTTCGAGGACGAGAACGGAAAAATGAATCGTTCTTTGATCGAAACGCAAGGAGAGCATTTGATCGTCTCCCAGTTCACGCTGCTCGGGGACTGCTCGTCGGGCCGGCGGCCTTCGTTTACCGGAGCCGCACCACCTGACAGCGCACGGGCGCTTTTTGATCGCGCTCTCGAGATCAGCAGGGAGCTTCAGGTGCCTACCCAAGGCGGAGTGTTCCAGGCAAACATGCAGGTCTCACTTGTGAATGACGGGCCGGTCACGTTTGTTCTGGACGAGAAGAATGTAAGGGAAGAGTCCCTGTGACGGCCTTCTCGTTTCCGAGAGGCTTTACGAAGGACCCGATCGATCAGTTCCGAAAATGGTATGAAAAGGCGCGGAAGTCCGGCTGCACCACTGCTGATATCATGACGGTTGCGACCGCCACGACCGACGCCGTTCCGTCGGCGCGTGCGGTTTTGTTCAAGGGGATCGAGAACGGCGGTTTCGTGTTTTTCACCAACTACAAAAGCAGAAAAGGTCGGGAGCTAAACGCCAATCCCAGGGCTGCCGCGGTTTTTTTATGGTCGAGCGGCGCCGACAAGGCACCCAATCTTCAGATCAGGATCGAAGGCGAAGTGCAAAAGCTTTCCAGGGCCGAGTCAGAGAAATATTTTCAAACGCGTGAAAGGAAAAGTCAGATCGCCGCCTGGATTTCCCTTCAGAGCAGCCCGGTGCCGAATTTTCATTTCCTTCAACAAGCCGCGGCTGAAATGCAGGACGCCTATTCAGGACGCAAGGTGCCCTGTCCTCCATTCTGGGGAGGCTACGCCATTTATCCAGCCTCGTTTGAGTTCTGGCGAGCGGGAAAATACCGCCTGAATCTCAGAGTTCGTTACAAAAGGCGCCGCTCAGGCTGGAGCGCCCAGGTTCTGGCGCCCTGAATGTTTGCTCAGCCCGGTTCGCGCCGGGAGCGCAGGCCCCGGGAAGCCAGCCAGAAAAACACTCCTCTGAAATGCCTTTTCAGCAAAACGGCGATGATGCCATGGAATGTCACGATCTTTTCACGCTTTCTCTTCGCGATCGCGCGCGCAATGATGCGAGCTGCGCGATCGGCGGGCATTTGAAGCCACGCGTTCACCGGATCGGCGGCTTCCGCCTGGAGCTGCCCGCGGTTATCCACGCGCCGGATCTCGCTTTCAACGAAGCCCGGCGAAATCAGAACCACGGAAACCCCGGCTGATTTCAGCTCTGGAGTCACCCCTTCCGCGAACGCGCGGACGGCGAACTTGCTCATGGCATAAGCGGTGTTGCCTGGAAGCGAGACGTAACTCGCCACGCTTCCCAGCAGGACTAGTACGCCACGGCTCTTCTTGAGTTCGCTCAAGCCGGCTTTGGCCGTCGCCAAGAGACCGAAAACGTTGGTTTCAAACTGCCTGCGATAATCCTCGATCTCGAGTGTTTCGAAGTTCCCGACCACTCCGAATCCGGCATTGGCGACCAGGACATCGAGCTTTCCGAATTCCTTTACCGTGGCGTTCACCGCCTCTTCAAGTTCGCTGGTTTTGTTCACGTCGCACTGCCGGATGATGCACCTGCGGTTTTGTGCGTCAAACTCTCGTTTCAATTCCTGGAGGCGGTCCAATCTTCTTCCGCAGAGGGTCAGGGCCGCTCCTTGCGTTGCAAGTTCGCGCGCAAGGGCTGCGCCAATTCCTGAGGAAGCGCCGGTAATAAGAACGGTCTTTTCGAGGAAGCGTTTGGTCATGTCATTGCTTTTACCTCATCTGAGGCCTATGTTCCACGCGATGGACCTGAATCTCGTGGAATTCTGGCTACGACGTGATCCCGAGCGTTGGCTCATCGGGGCCCTGGCCGGGTTCATTGCCGCGGCCATTTCGATGGGTGTCGCGATGATCGCTGCTGGTTTCACCATCGGGGAAATCTGGTTTCCTCTGAAGCTTGCCGCTGTTCCTGTTCTGGGAGGAGGCGCCACCCGGTTTGGTTTCGCTGTCTTGCCCATTCTGATCGGCTTGGTATCGATCGTGGCACTTTCTGGGCTGCTTGGGTTTCTGTTCGCGCATTTCGTATGGTCGAATTCCTTGCGCGTTCTGCTGCCGATGGGTCTGACGTGGGGGATTTTCTGCTGGGTGTTTATCTGGAATCTTTTCCTGCAATCGGTGCGGGCGATTTTCACTCTGCAGGTTTCTTCAGGCGTGGCGTTCGGCGTCTGCCTGGTGTTTGGACTGAGTCTGACGGTTGTTGCGGCGCTGGATCGACGTTCGCCGTGATTCGCTATCGGCTCTTTCGGATTTTTTCGATCGTGCGCGTCGTGCTTCTGCCTTCGACAAATCGAAGTGAGCGGACTTTTCCGCCCCAGGAGCGCACGTCTGAGCCGCCGACGATCTGATCGGGTTTCCAGTCGCCACCCTTGACGAGGACCGTGGGACGCAACTCACGGATGAGTTTCAGAGGCGTGTCCTCGGTGAACCAGGTGACGTAATCGACAGACTCCACTGCAGCCATGACCATTAACCGGTCTTCGAGCGCATTCAGTGGCCTGTCAGAACCCTTAAGGCGTTTTACGGAAGCATCACTGTTCAGGGCCACCACCAGCAGGTCGCCGGCCTTGCGGGCTCTTTCCAGATAGCTCACGTGTCCGCGATGGAGCAGGTCGAAGCAGCCGTTCGTGAAGACGATCTCGAGCTTTTTTTTGCGAGCAGCCGCGAGGATTCGCTTCAGCTGCGCGGGAGATTTGATTTTCGATATGCTTGATCGCATCAGGATGCCCTGCGCTATTTCCAATGATCCGTGGGCTCCGCCCCCGCCATGATGTCATGCAGGCAGCTCCTGCGTGGATGGAAAATCGCGACCAGAAGACCCACGCCTCCCAAAATAGAGAGCGGTACGAAAAGCATCGCGCGGATCAGGATCTTCGAAGCAGAAGCCGAAATGTTCAGGCCGAAGAGTCTCTTCCCGATGCTCGCTCCGAAAGCGATCTCCTGCGAGGTGATCAAAGCCCAGCTGAAAAAAGCCGCGAACGCACCTGCGACCAGGAGAACGCCGGAGTTGAGGAACGCGTCCGCGGGAACGCCTTGCTTCCAGAGTGCGGCAAATATGCCCGCGCCGATGATCATGAAATTGAGTGAAGTGTCGAAAACGAATGCCCAGATTCTTCGCAGCAGATAGCTGAAGTCATTTGAGTTTGCGTGTGATCGTGCGAGCTCCTCGGCCACGCTGGGAATCTGAGGGGATGGGGCGGCCTGCGCGGTTTTGATCGCTTGTGGCGCCATTTTCGGAGTCGCGGAAGCCAAGCGTGGAATGGGGGCAAAGGTAGGCTGTCCGGCGGAGACTGCTCCCGTACCTTGCGCGAGAGGACGCCCATTGTTCGGCTTTGTCACGGGCGTGTAGGGCAGTCCTTCGGAAAATGGGTGAAACCCGAGGCCGTCGTTTAACGGCTGAAACTGAAGAGGCTTCTGCGGGAGGCCTTTCGAGCGGGAAGGTCCATTTCGGAAGTTTGAAGTTGTTTTCTCCATCTTTTCTATCTTTCTCTTTTTCTGACACTTCCTGTCAAGTGTGGGTTCCGGAATAACTTTGGATGAGACCTGCAGTCAGGCTCATTCCGAATAAGGCTGCAGTTTCAGCACGTAAGACCCAGGGACCGAGACTCACTGTTTTTACCGGCATCCCGGACTCAGGGCGCGCAAGAATGGCTTGCCGTTCGGCCTGGCTCCAGCCCCCTTCCGGTCCGATTAGCAAGCGAACCGGGGTTCCGGGGTTCCATTCCCTCTGAAGCCAGTTCATCAGATGCGGGGTCTCGGTGCGTTCGGCTTCATCACAGAAAAGCCGCGTTGCATGCCCCTCGGAACTGGTTCGAGTGAGATGGTCCTGCAGCCGAATTGGCATGGCCACATTCAGTCGCTTCAGGCGTCCACACTGTTTCAGCGATTGATCGGCGATTCTCTGCCAGCGTTCCTGAAACGCGCCCGGACCCTTGCGATCCAGTTGAACCACCGTGTGGTCCGTGATCAGTGGAACCAGTTCTGAAATATTCAGCTCCACCGCTTTCTCCACGACCCATTCCATCGCCTCTCCTTTGAGAATGGCGAGTTCCAGAATGACCGGGAGCGGATCGGAATGAGCAGTCAGAGTGATCGCGGATGCCGGTTCCGGATTTTTCATGAAATCGAGAAAAACTCGTTCACCTGCCACGCGAAGGCTTGCTTCGACGATCCCGCCCTGGGCATCCATGGCGATCACCGGATCGCCCGTCCTCAAACGCCAGACCTGGAGCGCGTGCCTGGCCTCAGCGTCACTGAGCTGAGCCGGGCTACCCGGGCGAGGCAACGAAGGGCAAAGAAGTCGTTTCATCTTAGTTCCGAAAATACATCAAAAGACCCGTTGAGAGAAATCGCGTTTGCATCTGGTTTGAGAATTCCTTTTTTGACGATGAGCGTGTTGTACCAGTACCAGAGCGGCAGAAACGGCATGTCATGAGCGATCTTGTTCTGCACGTGGCTGAAAAGCTCTTTCCGCTTGCTCGCATGGATTTCCGCCATTGCCAGGTCCAGGAGCTTATCCACCGCTGGATCCGAGTATCCTGAGCGGTTCGCCGGGTGTTCGCTGCGGAGGGTTCGAAAAAGGATTGAGCCATCCGTGACACCGAGCCAACGTGAGGAATATAGCTGAAAGGAGTTCTTTCGGATGGATGCAAAGAACACCGCGGGCTCAAGGATCTCGAGTTTGATCCGAATGCCTACACGGGCTAGCATTTCGGAGAGGATGATGCCTGTTTCCATGCCCTCGCGAGCGGGAGTGGTTTTGTACCTGAGTTCAAAACGCAGGCCGTCTCTACCCCTTGGAAACCCGGCTTGATCCAGCAGGAGCTCGGCCGTCTTCGGGCTATAGCGAAAGTCTGTTTCGTGTCCATCTGGCAGGAGCGGCGAGACAATGCTGCCGGCGGTTTTTCCGAATGTCCCTAGTTTCGCTTTCACGATGGACTCGCGATCAATGGAGTGCGCGATGGCCTGACGTACTTCGCGTTTGGACAGGATCCTGTCGCGAAGGTTGAAGGCCA
>MEPR01000009.1:0-9959 GCA_001769835.1 Bdellovibrionales bacterium GWB1_55_8 | reverse complement strand
GGGCGATGCATGATGTCGAAGCGATCCGCGGCCGTTTCCTGGAGCCATTTGGTTTTGGTCAGGGAAATTCCGTTGAGGGTCGCGTCCACTTCCCCTCGAATCATTTTCAAAACGCGGGTGTTGTCATCCTGGACGAATAAAAAAAGCAGATCCGGCCAGCCGGTCCGGCGAGAAAGCAGGCGAAGGCTTTCGCGCGGCGTGGCATCCCAAGGCTCGGCCTGGTAGGGACCGTTTCCAATCAGCTTCTGGCCCGGGACTGGATCCGAACAGGGTTCGGACGGGCCCGTATTCGAATCCGGCAAAAAATACCGAAACGCGGCCAGCGTCTGAGGCAGAGTGGGGTCTGGTCGGCTCAGCTGAATTTCGATCGCCGCAGCTGAACCGGGGGCGGGGGTCACGGTACGGGCGCCCGTCCAATGAGGCATGAGCGTCCGCAGCGGGCTTTTCAGTTCCCCCTTTTGGTAATTTTCAAGGCATCTCACCAGGCGATCGGCTGAAATCAGATTTCCGGCGTGGTCCACGAGCCCGTCGCGGAGCTGAAAAGTCCAGCGATCCCCTTGGGCTGTGGAGGTCCAGGAGGAGGAGAGGTCCGCGATAGGTTGAAGGTTCGCGTCCAAGCGGGTCAGCGCTCTGAATTGCAGAGCGGACAGCCATTGGCTGTTTGCATCGAGCGTTCCCCTCGGGTTCAGCGTGGCTGGAGATTGAGGTATCATGACCCGAAGAGTGGGGCGCGATGGCGTCGCATCTGAGCATCCGACGAAATGAAAAGAGCCTAAAATACAAAGAAGGCCCGCGAGTCCTTTACGGAGTTGCGCCGTCCTTTTACCATTATGAGACCTCATGATTCGGGCGCGATCCATTTCTCTCATCTGCCTCTGTCTGACCTTTGCGTTTTGCTCGTCCGTTACGGTCTTTGGCGAAGACTCGCCACTATCGCCTGTACACAACTTTGTAGCCGAGGGGCGACTCAAAAAAAACGTCGACTTCTGGATCAGTATCTACTCCCAGTATGGCACCGATCAGGGCCTTATTCACGATTCCAAATATGTCGATGTCGTTTACGAGGTGGTGTCTCCCCCCAGCGCGCGGCTGATCCGCGAATCGAAACAACGCTGGCGAAAAGTGCTCCTGTCGCTGCATCGGAAGCAGGCCGAGCCTTCGACCTGGACCGAGGACGAAAGGCGGGCGTTCGTACTCTTCCAGAACGTGTACGAGGGGGACAAGTTTTTGAAAGCCTCCCATCGGAAGAGGGTGAGGTTTCAGCTGGGCCAGAAAGACCGGTTTCGGGAAGGACTGGTCGAATCGGGTCGGTATCTCAGCTTTATGGAGGATATCTTCCGGCGTGAGGGGCTTCCTGTCGAGCTGACCCGCCTGCCTTTCGTGGAAAGCAGTTTTAACACGCGCGCGCGCTCGAAAGTCGGTGCGAGTGGGGTCTGGCAGTTTATGCGCTCAACAGGAAAACTTTTTCTGAGGATCGACGATGCGGTTGACGAGCGCAATGATCCGATACGCGCCACCGAGGCGGCCGCTCAGTTGTTGCGGGTGAATTATGAATCGCTCGGCAAGTGGCCTTTGGCTGTCACGGCTTACAATTACGGTCGCAAAGGGATGATGCGGGCGGTGCGGCTGGCCGGAACGGATGACATCGATTATCTGATGCACAATTATGCCGCGCGGACCTTCGGTTTTGCGAGCAGCAACTTTTACTCTGAGCTGCTCGCCGCCATTCAGGTGGAGAAAAATGCCGAAGCGCATTTCGGAGCGGTTCAACGCCAGCCCCCTCTTCAGTTCATCGAGGCGCGAATTCCCGATTACGTGGATTTCCGGGACCTCGCGCAACTCATGAAGTTCGACTATGCGGAATTGAAGCGGCTGAATCCGGGATTATCAGACTGGGTCTTCTCCGGGATTCGTTTGATACCGAAGGGTTACCGATTGAGATTGCCGTACGATGGATCGCTGGACCGGGAGGCTGCAACGCGGCTTTTTTTTGCTGGATATTCGGCTATTCCCGATGTTTATAAGCTACGGTCGCAACACAAAGGGAAGCAGCCCAGAAAGCGGCTTCTTGGTTTATCTGGCAAGTAACTGCTGGAAATCATTGCAGGTGGGGCAGGTACCAGAGGGGATTTTATGTTTCTGGTAGGTATCGCGGGTGGATCTGGATCGGGCAAGACTACCTTCGCTCATAAGGTGATGAAGCGTGTGAATGATCCCAGCGTCGTTCTGCTGCATCAGGATTCCTATTATCTGCCTTCCCAACCCGCTCATCTGCGCGTGCACGGTGAGCCCAATTACGATCACCCCGACGCTTTCGATTGGAACCTGCTCAAGGATCATTTGATGCGCTTGAAGGCGGGCGAAGAAGTGGCGACCCCTATTTACGATTTTCGCTCGAGTCGTCGGCTCGCGGAAACGCACCGGGTGGGCCCTTGTCGCACCATTCTGATGGAAGGGATTTACACGCTTTGGGATGCCGAGATCCGGGACCTCTTTGACGTCAAAATTTATCTCCACGTTGAAGCGGATATTCGGTTCATTCGGCGATTGCATCGCGACGTGCGAGAGCGTGGACGCAGTCTGGACGGGATTATCCGGCAGTACTACGATACCGTCCGACCAATGCACCATGAGTTCCTTGAGCCGACCAAGCAGTATGCCGACCTTGTTGTCGGCGAAGAAACCGACATTGCCGCCGAGGTCGTGGGGGCCCGTGTGCAGCAAATGGCGGACAATGCGCGCGCCCGTATCGGAGAGGCCGTATTCGCGGCCCAGGCAGCGCAAGCCACGCAGGGGGACGAGTGAGCGAAGCCGCGAGTCTGAAGATTCTGCCATTGGGGGGGCTTGGCGAGATCGGGATGAACTGCATGTTGCTCGAGTACCAGGACGAGATCCTGGTGATCGATTGCGGCTTGTTGTTTTCTGATCTGGATCATTTTGGTGTCGAGTTCGTCATTCCTGATTTCACGTACCTGAAAGATCGGGCTGATCAGGTCAAAGCGATCGTGATCACTCACGGGCATGAAGACCACATCGGGGCGCTGCCTTTCGCGCTGAAAGCGGGAATTCGAGCTCCGGTCTACGCAACGCCGTTCACGAGCCTCCTGATCCGCGAAAAGCTGAAGGAGTATGAGCTGGAGCATCCGATCGATCTCCGCACGTATGAAATCGGCACCGAGGAAATCGAGGCGGGTTCCTTCCGAATCAACACGATCCCGGTGAATCACAGTATCGTTGATTGTGCCGCCCTCGTGATTGACACCCCGATCGGGAAAATCGTCCACACGGGTGATTTCAAGATCGATCCGACCCCCTTTTTGGGAGAGATGATCCACCTCGACAAGTTCAAGAAAGCCGGCGACGAGGATGTGCTTCTCCTGTTCTCTGATTCCACGAACGTGGAGCGCCATGAGCACAGCATGAGTGAGGCCATTATCCTCGAGAAGTTCGACGAACTCTTCGAGTCGGCGCAGGGCCTCACGATCGTCGCGATGTTCGCTTCCAACGTGAGTCGAATGGGCCAGGTTTTCGAAATCGCGAAAAAGCTCGGAAAGAAGGTGGCGCTTGCCGGACGCACCATGGAACAGAATGTCCGTCTGGGGGTCGAAGCGGGATATCTGTCGGGGCTGGAATCAATTCTGATCAGTATTGATCAGATCGATGAATATCCCCGCGACCGCGTGATCGTCATGTCCACCGGCAGCCAGGGAGAATATCGTTCGGCCTTGATCCGTGTTTCGAACGGTGAGCACGCGCACATCAAACTTGAAAAGGGCGATCTCGTCCTGATGAGCTCGAAATTCATTCCCGGAAATGAAAAAGCCATCGGCCGGATGATCAACAACCTTTTCAAACAGGGTGCGGAAGTCCTTTACGAATCGGTGCATGATATCCATGTTTCCGGCCACGCTTCGCGCCCGGAACTCAAGCAGATGCTCGAGCTGGTGCGACCGAAGTTTTTCGTTCCCGTTCACGGGGAGTACCGGCATCTGGTGCACCACGCTGCACTCGCGCGCGAGACGGGTGTTTCGCCGGATAACGTCCTGATTGCGGTGAACGGCGATGTCGTGGAACTCACGAAGGATCACTGTCGGGTGGTCGACCATATGGACGAGCCACGCGTGCTGGTAGAGGGCCGCGATGGAAGCGATGTTTCGCGGTTGGTGCTGAAGGACAGGCGTCAGATGGGCGAAAAGGGCGTGGTGTTTTCACTTCTGGTTCGAAACCAGGTTACCCGCCGGATCATCTCAGGGCCTGAGATCATTTCAAAAGGCCTTGCTCACGAGAACGTCGAGGCCGCCCTCATCGACGAGGCGAAGGACCTGGTTCGCAAACTCATCGTCGATTATGAAGATGACGTTGCCAGTAATGCCCCGGAGTCGGATCTTCAGGAAACCATCCGAGTGGAGCTTCGACGTTTCTTCAATTCGCATTTGGGTAAAAAGCCTACCGTTCTTCCGATCATTTTAGATCTTTAGCGGGGTTCGTTACATGTGCGTTCTTTTTCTCGCGTACCGGGTGGTTCCTGAATTCCCATTCGTGTTCGCGATGAATCGCGATGAGCTTCATGCCCGTCCGACGGCGCCAGCCTCTTTCTGGCCCGTCGCAGCCGGGCTCCCTGAAAATGAGATCCTCGCGGGCCGCGACCTAGAAGCCGGGGGAACGTGGATGGGTGTCACCCGGCATGGAAGGTTTGCGGCGCTCAGTAATTTTCGTGATCCGAAACACCAGAAAGCTCATCCCCGGAGTCGAGGAGAGATCGTCAGGGACTTCCTTTCGCAAGGGGTTGCACCTTCCGAATTCCTCGATTCTTTGCAGCTGCGGGCGTCCGAATACAATGATTTCAATTTCCTGTGCGGAGTCTGGGGTAAGGCGGAGGAATTTCGGTATTACAGCAGCCGCGCGCGAAAGCAGCAGCTCCTCGAGCCCGGAATCTACGGTCTCAGCAATGCTTACCTCGACACGCCTTGGCCCAAGGTGGTTCGCGGGAAGAAAGCCTTTGAATTGTTGCTTCAGGGGCTGTCCGGGAATCCCTCGCGCGAAGAGTGGACGAAAGCCCTGTTTGCGTTTCTTCGTAATTCGCACTGCGCTGACGACGCGGAACTTCCGGATACCGGTGTGGGCCTGGCAGCGGAGCGTGCGCTTTCCTCGATTTTCATCGAGCCGATTCGGCTTTCATCAGGAGCCTATGGGACGGTTTCCAGCTCCGTGATTTTGTTTGATTCTTCAGGTTTTGCCACTTTCGAGGAGCGCTCCTTGTCATTGCGACCTTCGCGGTGCGTGGCGCACGAATTCAAAATATTGAGTTAATTCCGTTGGTTATGCAGAGATGGTGTCTGCATAATTGCTTGATTAAAATGCTCAACGATGACTACAATAGAGGTATCGATTGGGGATCACTTTGAGCGAAGTTCTCGGAACACGATTTTCCCGCTTCCTCATGGCTGCGGGCCTGCTTCTGGCCGCAGGCATCGTTTCGCCTGCGTATGCGGAAAGCCGTGATCCTGCCCACCCATGTGCCTCGCTTGGGAACTGCTGGGCGGGACTTTTTTCTGAAATCCGGCAGCTTGCAGGAGATAGTTTCGATATTGCTGAGCAGGCAATCGCGAACTACGAGGCCAGCGCGCGAAAATCGCTCGCTGCTGATTTTGCTGACAGACCCGATGAATTGAAGAAACCCCTCTACCAGCTTGCTGCTTATCGCGCCTGTCTGAACGAATGCGAGGCGCTGAAGGAAGTGGCAAGAGACGGCGGCACCGTTGATCTCCTTGTCCGGGGCAGACAGTTTGATGCCAATGCAAACCTCTTCGAACAGGCGGCGCAAGGTTATTACGAACTTCAGGTGAAAAATCGCTGCGCTGGGATTCGGGATCCGAAGGCATACGATCGTTGCGCCAAGCGGGTTATCATTTTGAATGAGCCTGGCCGCGAAAGATTTTTCGCTTTTCTGGCAATGCTCCCTCCAGAGAGTGTTTCCTCATTTACTTATGTCGGCCATGGTCTGAAGGACCAAATCGTCTTTGGCCCCCGAACGATTTTGCGCCCGAAAGATCCCGATGTGACCATGACCCGCGCGGAATGGACCGGCGCGGACGATGGGGCTCTTTATTCAGAAGACCTCACGGAGGATTCCCGTTTCACGCGAGCGCTCAGGCGCACATTTCGCGACAACGCGACCGCGACGTTCTACGCCTGCAACACGGGCCAGCAGTTTGCGCGGAATTTCGCCTATGCGGCTGGCATTCCGAAAGCCGAGGCAAGTTTGACGGGAATGAATTTTCACGTGAAAAGGGCGGACGGGGTCATTGAGAAAAACCGGACAACAAACGTGCGAGCGCTCAAAGCGGGAAAGGGCGAGCGTTACGTGCTGAAATCAGAGAAGTCGGGGGCTTTTCAATCGCTGAAAGCCGAGCGGTTCTCGCCAAGTTTCATCACCCAGCTTTCCGACAAGCTCGCGCAAGGCGAAAATTTGTATGTTCCCGTTGATAGTCGCGCGACGCTGTCCCGCGAAGAGGTGGGTTGGACCGTGATTCAGAAGGTAAGCGCGGGTTCCGTGATCGGCGCCGAACTGGATTCCGGAGACAATGTGCAATTCTCAAAGGCGGAACGCCAGAAAATCAACAGAGTCGTTCAGGTGGTGAAAAAGCGAGTGCTGAACGGCAACAAGCCGATCGAGCCCGAAATTGTTCTCGACGAACTGGCAAAAAAGGATCCCTCTTTGCGCGATAAGCTGGCACGTCTCATTGATGAGGGCCATGAGCAGGCAAACCGTTCGCTCGTAACGCGAGGTCTGCTTCGCTCAATGGCGAAGGACCAGCCTGTGTTCGGTCCAATCGAGATCAAACCGAGTAACGATTGATCAGTGCAGCGGAACGTAATCTGCCGCGCGGTAAGGATCGTCAGCGAGGTCGATCAGGTAAAGGGAAGGCTTCAGATTGTCCGCAAACGCCTTGTCTACCGCGGCGGCGCCAGGGTAGAAGCCCTTGCTTGCCCCAGCCCCTCCGGACGGGGAAAGCTCGAATGTGAATGCGAAGATCCCATGTTCGCCATAAGCCCAGTCGGTGGTGTCACCGCTGGTGATGTAAAGTCCGCTGGACTGCTTGGCTCTGTACTTGTTCCATCCGGCCATGGTGTTGGCCATCTGCTTGAATGCGGCGAGGTCACGCGCGTTCCCGATTTCCTCGTTCGTGTGGCCCCACGGATAAAGAATGAGTTCGCTGAAGCTGTGGAATGTCAACATGGTCTTGAGGTTCGGCCTGGCTTCCACGAAGTTCTTGACGGCCATTGATTCCGGTTCGGAAAAAGCGGCTTCGCCACGGTAGGTGTCACTTTGCGGAAGCTTGCTTGAGCCGCCGGTACCCCAGCGATAACCATAGTTACGATTCAGGTCGACACCGAACGAGTCGTTCGCGTTTTTGCGACGATTCTTGCGCCAGAGCTGGTATTTGCCCGTGCTGACGTCGAATTCCGCTCCATCCGGATTCACCATTGGGATGATCCAGATATCCCGTGTGTCGAGCAGGCGCGCCACTTCGGGTAATTCACGGTTGGCGAGGAGGTGCTGCGCGAGCATCAACGGCAGCTCCACGGTGAGATGTTCGCGCGCATGATGGGCGCCCATGAAAACGGCTCCGGGCTTGCCGCTCACGCTGTCGCGGAGCGCGTCTGGGTTCGAATTGATTTGCATGGCCCAGATGTCGCGCTGTTCGATGCTCTTTCCGATGCTGACGATTCGTGTGATGTCCGCGTGTTTGGATTGAAGAGTGCGCAGCGCAGACGTCATCTCGGCATAGTTGTGATAGCGCTGGTCTGCGGAAGGAAAGTCCAGAGATCCAGGGCCTGAAAACGCCTCTTGCGCGTCATAGGATTCAAGGATGGTGAACCCGGCGCTTTTCACGGCCTCAACCATCGCCGGGGCGGAGATGCTCCAGACACTATCGCTGCGTACCACTTCTATGCTGATCCCGAGGTCTGCAAGGGCCGATCGTTCCGCCTGGTTCTTTGCTGCAATCCTCACAAAGCGCGGCGCTGAACTATCGATGGCCGCGTGAGCTGTGGCGTTTGCCGCGATGAAGCTGAGGGCGAGGGCGAGGAGGAATTTGGGTGCTATCATGAGGCCGTCCTTGGTCTTTCGTTGATCGTGGTCGTTGCTTCCGGGGCGTTTCGCCCCCCGTCCCTTGGGGGGCAATGGCGCGCCAAATAGTTAAGCCTTTGGAGAATACCAGCTTAGGCCGCCCGGACGCAAATTCGCGAAATCGAAAACGATAATTCCTGACAAAACAGGTAAAGTTTTAAGGGTTCCGGCCGATACGCTTAATGTAACAAAGAGGAGAATCCCAGATGGCCAAGGAACAACAGCCGGTAAAACCCGAAGCTTCGTCTGCAGAACCGAAAAAACAGGAACAGCCCAAAAAAGGCAAACAGCACGAGTACTTGCCTGGCATGTGTCATTCATGGGGATGCAAAGCTCACTCCCATCGATTTGATTTCTGCGATGAGCATTACGACCAATTCAAATTCGGTCTGATCAAAAAGTCCGGTGAACCGGTACCGGATTACGATAAAAAGTTTGAGCATTACAACGCTTGGAAAGCCAAGCGGAGTGCTCGCAAAGTTGCGTAAGGGGTAATCCCTCGCAAAAGCGCTGTACCCACCACCTCCTCACGAGAGCTCCAAGGCCGTTCAGGTCTTCGGGGCTCTCGTTCTTTTTAAGCTTATGACAACGGCCCTTCGGGCCTGTCACAAGTCCAGCTTATGACAACGGGGGCCCCGTTGGCCCCTATCCTGATTGTAAATAACGACGCATTGCGTTATATCGGGCGACCATGAAGTACTCGTCGATCTTGTGGAGCACGGTTATAGCCCTAGTCGCGTACGCGCCATCGGTTTCGGCAGTTCCCAAGCCGGCGCTCAGCGGCACTCACTCAGCAAGGGCCAAGCATATTCCGTGGTCCGGGAGCTGGTGGCCCATGGCTTCCGGGGAACTCGTTCTGGGATGGGATGACGGAGCAGGGCGCAGGGCGTGGTCGCGCGCGGATGTGAAAGCGTTTGATCAGTGCATCTCGTCCTACACGGCTGCGTGTACGAAGCTGCTCAGCAAAATGGCGGGTAAAGACGGCAAAGCGCTTTCCCCGATGATGAAATTTGATTTCGCCTTTCGGCAGCTGAACGAAAGAATTTACGGTCCCGGCGAGGCCCCCTCTTCGGCCTATTCTCATGCGGCAAAGTGGGATCTGGAAAATCACACCATCGGCGATAACTCCCGTCATCGGCACTGGGAGGCTCGTGAGTTCGCTGGTAAATGCATCGGTTGGGCTCTTTCGACGTTCGATTATCCGGAACCTACGAAATCGAAGACCATTGAAGGTGTGGTTTTTCGGCCCGCTGACATCAAGGGAATTCTGGCCGCATTGTACAACGGAGCCCAATTTTTTGTTCCCGAAGATGCGGTTGTCGGAAACGCATTTTACGAATCGACGGGAACTGCTGCGGATTACAAAGATGTGCTCCCTCTCGCTTTCTTGCGTGCGCTTTCGCTGACGATCGATCGAGGACTCTTGCTCGAAGCGGACCTGGAGCCAGGATCAGAGGTCTGGAATTACCCGATCTTCAAATACGATCTGAAGTGGAAGCAGACTCGGCCGGGTGTTGTCGGAGGCGAGGTCACGATTTTCTATGCCGACGATGATGTGCATTTCGATGCCGTTTTTTCAACGAACTCGCGCCGTCCGGATATCCAATCCCGAAAACTTCCCTTTGAGTTGAAAGTCCCTGCAAAGTGGGATGGCGACCTGCGATCCGCAAAAGAGGGTCGTTGGATCGGAACTGCGATCGACGAGCATCCGGACGCGCTGATTCTGTGGCTCGAGAAAGACTGGCGTCGAGCCATTTACCAGTACCGGGAAAGTCAGATGAAGCTTGAGGTCAACTTTCAGCTGCTAAAGCGGATTAATGTTCAG
>MEPR01000008.1 GCA_001769835.1 Bdellovibrionales bacterium GWB1_55_8 | reverse complement strand
CCGGAAACCTGCTTCAAGTGCCACACGACCATGAAGGGCCAGATGCAGAAGCTTTCGCACCATCCGGTGGTCGAAGGTAAAGTCAGCTGCAACGATTGCCACAACGTGCACGGCACGACATCACATGGTCAGATCAAAGGCGATAACTTGAATCAGCTTTGCTACAAGTGTCATCAGGACAAACGTGGTCCTTTCATGTGGGAACATGCGCCGGTCGAGGAAAACTGCTCGACTTGCCATAAGCCACACGGGTCAAACCATGCTGCGCTTTTGGTAAAACCGACTCCTCTTCTCTGCAAGGATTGCCATGAAGGACCTCACGGTCAGGTCAGGGCGGCAGGGAAATTCGTCGGAAGAGCCTGTCTGAATTGCCACAGCAAGATCCATGGATCGAACGGTCCTGCTGGCAAAGACTTCACACGCTAACTTTTCTTTGAAGGGAAAAGACAATGACTAAAAGCAAAGCACTCATTTTTGCGAGCGCGCTACTCTGCATAGGGGGAAGCGCACAAGCGTATACGTTGGGTAATTGGGATCTTTCGGGTTCAATTATGCTGGAAGGCCAGGTGGTTTCCGGTGATAACGAAGACCATGCCCAGTTCAACAAGTTCACCGACATCAAAGACGGTGTAACGGGCGGTTTCAGTCTGAGCGGCTACAATGCCGATTATGGAATGGAACTCAGGGCTTCTGACATTGGCCGCGACACTCAGGAATTTCGCCTGAGCGGTGGTCGGTTCGAAAGCTTTGGATACGAACTGTTCTATAATGAAATCATCAACAACAGGGCGCTTTTTGATGGAGCAGTCAAAGGTCCCTGGGACGGAGCTGGAACGGCTACGTTGACGCCCGTTCCTGGCATTGACCTTAGTGCGGCAAATACAACGGGCGAAGGCTTTAAACCATTTGATTTTTCGATCAATCGCAAAATCTTCGGTGGGTCACTGGATCTTCTGAAGGGATCACCTTTCTTTGCGAAGATCGGCTATAATCGGGAAAATCAAGAAGGCCTTCGTGCATTGGGCATGGCCCCTACGTTTTCCACGAGCTCGACGATATTTGAAATGCCCGAGCCCATTGATTACGTAACCGATAACGTGAATGCCAGCGTGGGTTATCGCTCGGATGCTATGGCGGTTTCGTTGGAAGGGTTTTTCAGCAGCTTCAATAATAATAATGAGAAGCTGATCTGGACTCCTGCGAATACCGATGCCAGAAACGCGTCCGGACTGAAGGACACGACTCTGCTCGCTCAGGATGGTGATTTCTGGAACTTGAATTTCCGCGACACCATCTATGACCTGCCGTTGGACTCGACGTTCACGGCAAAGTTGGGGTACTCACGAATCACGAGCAAATTCGATGTTCTCAACAGCGCGAATACGCCGGATTTGTTGCATAGCGCTGGAACGACTTCAGCTGCCGCAGTAAATTACGCCACGATCAGCACGGTTGTGACCGATGTTCCCGCATTTGATGGGAAGATCGATTACGCTTCAGCGGATTTTGCCTTGGCCTCTCAGCCGACGGATAACCTGGATACCAAGCTTTTCTACGGGTATCTGAACAAGAAGAATAAATCGAACCAGGTGACCTACTCCGGGTTTCCGACTGTGACTTTGCGTCCGGGCGTGACGGGCAGCTACAATGCTACTTCCGGCATTTTTAGCTACTTCAAGCACCATGCGGGTGCGGATGCTCAGTACAAATTGCCGGCGGACACAAAGTTCGGCGTCGGATATGATTTCCTGCATGTCAATCGTACGGAAGGACGTCCGACGAATCCAGAGAACACGGACCACAAAGCCACTCTTAGCCTCAGTAACAACAGCCTGGACTGGCTGACGAGCAGAATCCGTTACTCGTATCTTGCCCGTCTTGCTGATTACCGCGACGAAGAAGGGTTCTTGTTCTTTGATGCTGCGGAAAAGCGGATGAACACCCTGGCCGTTGAATTCGAAGCTATGCCTCTTGAAGGTCTGGATGCGGGCCTTTCGGCGTCGTACAGCTACGCCAAATATCTCGATTCAGTTGCCGGCGAACTCGCCGGACGACTCAACGACCATGACCTGATTGTAGGAGCGAATTTAGGATATCAGTTCGGCGATGCTATGCACTTGGGTATTTACGGTGAACTCGATCGTTATACGAGCGAGACCGAGATCCACGCGCCTTCCGAGTTTGCGTATAATTATTACATTGTGGGGACTAATCTCACGATGCCAATTATCCGCAACATCATTGATTTCCGTGCGGGTTATCAATACCAGCGAGGAAGGGGAAATGCTGAGGGCGAGGAATACGACAATGCTGCCGGAAGTTCCAGCGGTCCGCTGTATAAAGATGGCGTCCTTGTGACCGCCAATACACCTGGATTGGCTGGTGCGATTAACTATCTCGATACCTACACGCGGCACACCGCCAGTGCGCAGGTTTCGTATAAAGTGTTGGAGAACCTGGCGGCCAAACTCGGTTACACCTTTAGTCAGCTGGACTATCTGGATGATCGAATTGCTGGCTATTCGTACAACAACACGAACCCTGATTCCGCTGTCTGGACCCAGAGCGGTGCGACACTCGACTGGGATTACAAAGCCCACGTTGCGTTCATCGGGGCTGAGTACACGTTCTAAGTTTTCGGAAGAACGAAAGCTGATGTAAGCTCGAGGGGGTCCCTGCAAAGGGGCCCCCTCTTTTTTTGGTACAGAATGAAAAGCAATCTTCTTTCCGCAATTCCAGGTCTCGTCCACGGCTTCGGCACGCTCTCAGAGCCCGTGCCCGAGGCACTCGCGCCAGCTTGGGAAAAGAAGCCCGAGTGGCATCAGGTTCATGGCGTGCGCGCTGCCGAAGTGCTTTACGCAAACCAGAAACTCGGCGACTGCGATGCTGTTTACTCTGCGGCACCCGGAATTCCTGTCGCCATCCAAACCGCTGATTGTGTCCCGATTCTGCTTGCGAGGAGGGATGGGCGCGCAGTTGCGGCAGTTCACGCCGGTTGGCGTGGAACTAAATCTAGAATCCTTCGAGAGCTTTGGAAGCAGCTTTCAGTGAGTGGCGAGAGGCCGGAAGACTGGGTTGCTGCCATTGGTCCCGCGATCGGCCCCTGCTGTTACAAGGTGTCGCCCGAACTCGCCGCTGAATTCGCGGCGGAGTTTTCAAGCTTTGGGAAGGCCGTAGCAGTGCCTAAGCCGGAAATTCTCGACCTGCCTGCCATCAACGTGGCCGAACTGCGTGCCATCGGAATACCGAAAATCGACTTGATTCGTTCCTGCACTTTTTGCGCGACTTCAGAAGATGGAAGCCCCCGCTCACATAGTTACCGACGCGAAAAGATTCGCACGCGCCAGTACTCAGGCCTGATGATCGCGCCTCCCAGAGTTCCGTTCAGCGCAGATACTTTTTGAGAACGAGCGATAAGGCGGCGAAAAGTTCAGGCTCGTTCGCCTCGAAGCGAAGCGTCTGCCCTGTTACGGGGTGCGCGAAGCCAAGTACCCGGGCATGAAGCGCCTGACCTGGAAGTCTGCCGACAATCTCTTGCACATCCAAAGGCAAGGCCAGCCATTTCGATTGCCTCTCCGTCGGCGTGCCGTAGACCGGGTCGCCCAGCAGCGAGGCACCAACCGAGGTCAGATGCACGCGCACCTGATGCGTCCGCCCCGTTTCGAGTCGGAGTTCTACAAGCGATGCAAAGGGAGTCTTGCCGCCTTCCTTCCAGTATCGTTCGAGCACTTTGTAATGGGTCACCGCACGTCTGCCCGTCTTCACGTCCGTCGTCATCTTCTTTCGGTCCCGCGGGTTTCTGCCGATCAGCGTTTCTATTTTTCCGCTCATCTGAGGTGGTATTCCATAGCAGAGGGCGTGGTAGACGCGTTCAATTTCGTGTTTGCTGAAAACCTCGACCAGCTTCTGGTGCGCGAGATCGGTTTTCGTGACCACGAGTGCGCCACTTGTGTTTTTGTCCAGGCGGTGCACGATGCCAGGACGAAGAACTCCGCCGATCCCACTCAAATCTTTTATGTGATGTAAGAGCGCGTGAACGAGGGTGCCCTCGAATTCCGTATTGGACGGGTGAACGGAAATGCCGGGGGGCTTGTTCAGTATGACCAGGTGTTCGTCCTGGTAAAGAATCTCGAGGGGCGTATCCTCTGGAACCAGCTCCATGGCGCGCGCTTCCGGAAACTCGATGGAAACGACGTTCCCTGCCAGGAGTTTTGTGTTTTTTTTCGCGGCAGTTCCATTCACGCGGACTCTATTTTCGTCCATCAGCCGATGTAGCTGGCTTCGTGATACACCGGGCGGAACAATCCCCTCTCCCAGGCCGGTTTCAATGGCTTTCAGGATCAGCACGTCGGTGCGCTCTGCGGAACTGGTGGAGAAATCCGCTGGAACAGTCCATTTCCAGGACATAAGAAGCGCCCTCAGGCGTCCTTTCTGGCCTGATAACAGCGAGCCATGTAGGCAGCGGCGGCGCGTTCGTGTGGCAATTTGAGAACCTTGCAGATCTGAACTACAAAGCCGCGGACGAAAACAGCCGCGGGAAGCCGCGAAAAATCTTCCGTTTCAATCGCATTCAGATAAGTCTTTGAAAGTTTTGTAGCCGCGCAAAGATCTTCGACCGAAACGCCCTGAAGCTCGCGAATTTTTTTCAGGAGAGCCCCGCGCCATTCGATTTCCTCTGCGACGAGTTGTTTCAGATCTGGCGCTGTGGACTGTGGCCCGAGGGGGACTGGCCTGGGTGGCGGGGTGGGTGTTCTATCCGGAGCCGGCCGATAGCTCGCATCGCCTTGTCTGAAAAATCCGGAATCGTCGAGCGCGGGTGGAATCAGTAAATCCTCGTTAGCTCCGAATTCCATCGGGGGAACGCGGTCGATTGATACAACGCTTGCATCGAGCGGGGTGTCAATCGGCGCGGCAAGCAGTTCCCGTTCAAGTGAGAGATCGTAGGCGGATCGTTTGTTCTCATCCGAGAGGACCGCGTAAGCCTCCTCGACTTCCTGAAGCGCGGATTCGCGTTCCTGCGGGCTGATGAGTGAATATAGAGCAAGACTGTCGTTCGAGTAGGCCGCCTTCAGGCGAAGGTATGCTTCGTGGATCTCGCGACTGGAGGCCATTTTTCCGATTTCAAACAATTCGTAATAAGAAGAAGGTCCGCCGAAGTTCATTCCGCTCTTGTCATTGTAGAAAACGGTGCGCCAATCGTGGGCTCCGCGGGGTGTTGGGCTCTCATTATTTTTTGTGCCAGGCTGTTCAGAGTCAATACCAGCCTGGACTTCGGAAATTCAAGCGCTACCGGCCGCTTTCTGCGCACCGCCTGCCACACCGCATTGTCGTGCTCCAGAAATCCCAGGTAGTCGACCTCAATGCCGAAGTATCGTTTACAAACCGTTTTCACAGCTGTGCCGATATCGATGTCGTTTTGCGTCCGCGCCTGGTTTACCAGAACTTTCGGCTGAAAACGCTCAATCTCCTTTTTCAGCTGGATGCCTGCTTCGGGGTAGCGCCGGCTGACTTCCCGAAAGAGGTCTGAGGGGGTGTTGATGCCCGCGGAATTCTTTCCGTCCATGGCCAGACGTACCAGGGCTTTCGCCTCTTCGCCGATCCTGCGCGAGCACGCGAGATGGCGATAATAGGCCGTTCGAATAAATCGATACGCATTTTCAATCGAGGTGGGTTCCGGAAGTAAGGTGACGATGGGAATGTCGCTGGCCAGGAAAAAATCCATCGTATGGCTTGCGGTGCCTGCCCCGAGGTCCAAAATCAGGTAGTCCGTATCGAGCGAGATCAGGCTCCTCATGAGTCGAACTTTTTCAGAATCAGAGATATTCGCGGCGCTGACGGAATCCTGAGCGCCGCTGATCACCTGCAAACCATTGATATCGGTGGGTAGTAGGCAGCTCTCGATGGATGCGGCTCGAGAAGTAAGGAAGTCGCTCAGCGTGGCCCTCGGCAGATCGAGGCCGAGCGTGGTGTGGAGGTTCGCGCCTCCAAGATCCAGGTCCACCGCCACGACCCTGCGTCCAGCCTGCGAGATGCTAATAGCGAGGCTTGACGCAATCAGGCTCTTGCCG
>MEPR01000007.1:33355-34221 GCA_001769835.1 Bdellovibrionales bacterium GWB1_55_8 | reverse complement strand
TTCTCGATCAATCCGAGCGGCAATATTACAGTTCATCCGCGTCGCGGCGAAGGCATGGGCATCGACCTGATGACCGTGATCGAGGAAATTCGTGCGAACGGAATGGGTTTTCCGGTTCTCATCCGGTTTCAGGACATCATTCGCCACCGCGTGGTCGCTTTGAATGAGGCTTTCCGGAAATCGATCGCCGAGTTCAATTACAAAGGCCGCTACCAGGGCGTTTATCCCATCAAAGTGAATCAGATGCGGGAAGTCGTGGAGGAAATCCTCGATGCCGGAAGGCCTTATGACACGGGCCTGGAGGCCGGCTCAAAAGCCGAACTCGCCGCCGTGATCGCCCAGACGCTCACCCCCGATGCGCTTGTCATTTGCAACGGGTATAAGGATTACGCCTTCATCAAGACCGCCCTCATGGGGTTAAAGCTGGGCAAGAAGGTCATTATCGTCGTTGAAAAGCTTTCGGAGCTTTATCACGTGATCGCGGTCGCCAAGGAACTCGGCGTTGTTCCGATGATCGGGATCCGCACCAAGCTTTCATCCAAAGGCAGCGGCAAATGGGAGTCGAGCGGCGGCGAGTCAGCCAAATTCGGCCTGACGACGCCCGAGCTCCTTCACGCGGTGCAGGTCCTTCGGAAAGAGGGGCTTCAGGACAGCTTCAAGCTCCTGCATTTCCATATCGGGTCACAGATCACCAACATCAAAACGGTGAAGATCGCCGTCAAAGAAGGTACCCGCATTTACTCGAAGTTGAGGCAGATGGGGCTGAATCTCGAGTTTCTTGATGTGGGCGGTGGCATGGGCGTCGATTACGACGGCTCGCGGACGAGCTTTCAGAGTTCCATCAACTATTCGCTTCAGGAGTATGT
>MEPR01000007.1:0-33347 GCA_001769835.1 Bdellovibrionales bacterium GWB1_55_8 | reverse complement strand
TAGTCTACTCGATTCAGGAAGTCTGCCAGGCCGAAGAGGTTCCGGAGCCGACGATCGTCTCGGAAACGGGGCGCGGACTTGTGGCGCATCACTCGGTGCTGATCACGAACCTATTCGGTACCATCGAGGTGGGCGCGACCCCGATTGCGATGGACGTAAGCCCTGATGAAGACGACGTCGTGAAGGAGATGCGCTATCTTCTTCAGAATCTGACGTCCAAGAATATTCTTGAGCATTTCCATGATGCCGTTCAGCGGAAAGAGGAGGCGCTCAGCATGTTCAAGCTCGGCTTTCTCTCGCTTGAGGACCGGGCGCGCGTGGAGCATCTGTTCTGGCAGATCTGCAAGGTCATTCATAAAAATTCGGCCGGACTGAAGTATGTTCCTGAAGAAGTCGAAGCCCTGAAGAAGCACCTTGCTGATCAGTATCTATCCAACTTCTCAGTGTTCCAGTCGATGCCCGACCATTGGGCCATTCAGCAGCTCTTTCCGATCGTGCCGATTCACCGGCATGATGAGGAACCCAGCCGCGATGCGACCATCGTCGATATCACCTGTGATTCTGACGGGAAGGTGAGCAAGTTCATCGATCTGAGGGATATCCGGGACACGCTTCCTCTTCATCCGCTCAAAGAAAATGAGCCGTACTACATGGGCGTTTTCCTGATGGGCGCTTACCAGGACGTCATGGGCGATCTGCATAATCTTTTTGGACGCGTGAACGAAGTGCACGTGTTCCTGGATGAATCGGAACCCGGCGGCTATTACATCGAGGAAGTCATCAAGGGCGATACGATTGCGGGCGTTCTGGCGTTGAACCAGTACAGCGCGACGGATCTGGAAAAGGGCGTCAAGGCGCAGATCGATTCGAAGGTTCGCGAAGGCGTGATCAAACCCAAGGAAGGCGTCGATCTGCAGAATTTTTACGAGAACGTTCTCTACGGCTACACTTACGTGGATTACGAAAAAACCTCGCCGCAGATGCAATCTCTCACGGGGACCCGTCAGGATTCTTCGGATGAATTAAACGCGAACTGAGTCCTGCCCCGCGATGTGCTCGAGGCAGGACTCAAGTTCGTAATGGCTGAAATCAGCAGGTCGTTGCAAGTCCGAGCGTCGAGAAGACCAGGCCAATCGACGTGAAAATGATGCCGAGCAAGGGCAGGGCTGCATCCTCGTTATAGCTTTCAACGGTCACGCGCTGGCCGTCTTCATAATAAGAATAGCTGTAATCGTCTTTTGTCATGTGGTCGTACGCGATAATCGAACCCACCAGGCCAGCTGTTAACAGAACAGTTGCGATGCCGTTCAATGCGCAGTTGGAGAACTGGGCACCTTCGGTTCTTCCCAATGCTGAGACGAGCGCCTGTGAAATGGCCGCCTGGGGATTGCCTTTATTCTGGGCAAGCTCGGACGCGACAGCGTCCTGGATGGATTGGCGGAAGGCTTCGGCGCGATCGGGGGTCATGATTCCCGTCTGCACCAGGGCATCGGCCAGTCGTTCCTCGCGTCCTTCGGCGGGCGCCGTCTGGTTGTAGTTGACCATTGCTTCGCCGAGTTCCGCCTTCAGTTCGCGGTTCGACATTTTCTTTCCTGAGATCATCAGGGATTCGATCAGAAGGGTCATCTCTGGCGTTTGCGCCGGAGCTCCTGCCGCGTTCGCATGAAGAACCGGCATCGAGGTTCCGATCATCGTGGAAATCATCGTAAGGGCAACGGCCTGTTTCAAATTTCCGACATTCAACATTTTCAAAGCTCCTTGAATTTTCTTGGCTCCCAGCCAAAGCCGGGTGCTCGGGGGTTTCGTGGCGGATAGGTTTCTATGTCGGCGACGGTTTTTTTACAAGTAAAAAGTTGATAGAATTAGTTTGTTATCGATGAGGTCATAAATTATTGAAATTAAGGGTTTTAATTGTCTACTAATCAAAGAAGTGGAGTGTGAGTGTGGTTCTTTCTGGACAAGAATGGACAGGCATTGTAAATCACCTGCTGTCGGAGAGTCATCAATGTTGTCAAAGTGGATCAGGACTCTTTTTCTCATAGCCGTGTGTGCCCAAGTTCCCGTCGCCATCGGAAACGACGGGGATGCTTTTGATGCGAAGCCGGCCAAGCCCACTCTTGTCGAGTTGATCGAAAAAGCCAAGGGCAAGCCAGCTGCGATCGTATCCACGCTGCAGGAATGGAAGCCGAGGGATCGGTTTCGCAACTCAGAAGAGACTTACCAGGTTCGATTGTTCGAACCCTCGGAATTCGCGGCGCTGCTGAAGCTGGAGCGCCCGCAGGAACTGGAGAATGAGCACTTTGCCGTGGTTGAAAACAGCGGTGAGGAAGTGCTGCCGGTCGACGATTTCGATGGGGCCAACGTTCTCTTTCATCTGATGCGCGCCCGCGCCTACTTTCTGCAGCTGGCGAATGGCCGAGGCGATGAAAATCCCGCGCTCGATCGCAAGATCGTCGTTCGGGTTCGGGTCAATCACGCTTACAATCTCGCGACTCATTTCGCCGAGATCGAGGATTACAATAACGCCCGCTACATACCCCGTCATTTCGCCGGACAATGGGAACGAGAACTCTGGTTTCACGAGCGCAAGGCGCTTTTGCAGAAAATGAACTGGTTCGGCCTGACCACGGTGGCCGGGCATTCGATCATCAGTCAGGATTGGATGTCGGCGGCGTTACTCACTCCTTTGCAGCTGATGGAGCGATTCAATGCCGGGCTGGACGGCGCTAAAACGCCCGACGTGATTTATCATGAGGCTTTTCACTGGGCCACCGATGCCGACGGACATTTTCCCATGACTTCCGAAGGCCACCCGGTTGCTGAGGACTACGCTAATTATTTCGCAAGCTCTCTCAATGGCCGCCCGATGCTCGCTGAAATTGAGGAGTTCACCAGCCGGTTTTACAAACGCAGTTTCCGGAAGATCAAGGCCATCAAGGACACTTCGGATCTGAAATACAATGCGACCACTTTCGTGCCCGCTCTGTTCTGGGAAATCCGGCGAATTCTCGGCCAGGCGCGTGCGGATCAGCTGATCTGGAATTCCATGCGCTGGCTGCGCGGATCATTCCGGCATACGCAGGTCCTGGACTCCGTGATGGCTGCTGCTATTGATGATCGTGATCTGGGCTCCGAGGATGTGAGGCGTGTTCGAGAGCTGTTCGAAAAACACGCGACCAGCTTCGAGAAGTTGGAGCGTAAGTTCAACGCGTCCCTTACGAAACCTGCTCAGGTTTCGGGCGAGGCCGCGGGACCCCTCAGTGCCGCAAAGGAAGTGGGCGGCTTCAAAGAGGGATTGCTGAAAACCGGAAAAACTCTTGGCCACCTCGCAATCGACGGTGTCGAATGGGTGGGGCACATAGGAACAGGATTATCCGCTGTTTTGCAGACTCCGACGGCGTTTGGCGCGGATCTGGTGACGGGTCTTTTGTTTGGATCGGGTGTGATCTCGGACCAGGAGGATCATGCGGGATTGCAGATCACCGGGGCAGTCAGCGGATTGTCGCTGACGACGGCGATCATCTCGACTCTGAACGCAGGCGCGATGGCGGTTCTTTACCCGGTCAATATGTCAGGCCTGGGAGCTTCCCTCGTGACAGGTCTGGTTTGCCGGAACGCCGATTCGAAAGGCAGTACGGAAAAGGACCAGTACTGTTCCAGAAGCAGCAAGGTCACTTCTGTGATCATAGGCGGAGCGGCTTCGGCCGGAGCGAAAATCGGCGTCAAGATTCATGACGGAATCCTGACGGTCGCAAAATGGTTCAGGAACCTCGTGTTGCCTAAAAAATAGAACTTCTTGTGCTCCTTGTGAACTCCAGTGACAATGGTTTTCCTAGGGAGAATAAGAATATGGTTTCATCACGGAAATGGATTTCGGTATTGGCGCTCGGTCTGACAATGGCTCTGACATCGGCTTGTGGCTCGTCGGGCCAGGCCAAGGTCGCGTTCAAGAACACCTTGGTTGATCTGGGCACGATGAGAACGAACGCTTTGACGGAGAATACCGGTACGGTGACCCCGACCGAGTTCCAGATGAAGCTGATTGCGGTGTATCTTGCCGAGGATATCGATCCTGTGACGCAGAACAATGTTGGCGGCACGGAAATGATTTACCTGAACCCCGCCTGCAACGAGGACATATCGAACTGTGACTTGAGCGGCGCGACGTACGCACCGACCTATTTTGATTTCAGTGGCAGTTCCGCAACGGTGAACGCCGCGATCAATGCTCAGGCGCGTTCAGTCGCGGCGGGCAGCTACAAATACGTTCGAATCGAGTTCTGCAAATATAATCCTGAGAACGCGGCTGGCGTGAAATTCAAGACCGCCGACATGAGCGAGGCCAAGGAATTCAAGCACACGAATTGTGGCGTCACCAGCGCGGAAGCGGTTCCGCCGATCACCGTGGAAGAAGGCAAGACCGTCACGATTTCGCTCGCGTATGATCTCGACAAGAGCGTTTTCGAGTCGACGTCCGCGCCAGCCTATGATTATTGCGGACCAGTGGCTGCTGGATCGCACTGCTTCTCGATTCCGCAGTTCACGCCAAGCGCAATCATCGAGTAGGGATTTTCGATTAAAGCAAAAAGAAAAGCCGCTGCCTGGGTTCAGGCAGCGGCTTTTTCCGTTTTGATATCGCTGGTCGCGTCCAGCGGAAGCTCCATCGTGAACTGGGTCCCGACGCCAGGCGTGCTTTTGACACCGATCTTCCCGTGGTGCGCTTCAACAATCTGGCGGGTGATGTAGAGCCCGAGACCGAGGCCGCCGAAGACGCGCGATGAAAAGGCGGTTTCAAACTTTCTAAACAGCCGCGTCTGCTGTTCTTTCGGTATCCCGATGCCCTCGTCCTCCACTGTGATCGTTGCATACCCGTGCTCGGTCCTGGAGCGGACCGTGATGGGCTTTCCTCTTCCGTAGCGGATCGCATTGGTGATCAGATTCGTGATCACCTGCTCAATTCTGATGCGGTCCCAGAGCCCTGGTTCCGTGTCCTTGAGATCCAGATTGACCACGCCTCCGGATTCCATGATCTGGTACCGAAATCTTTCAACCATCTCGCTGATGAGTTCGGAGATCCGGATTTTTTCATATTTCAGAATGAAACGACCGGAGGTGATGCGGGTCACTTCGAGCATTCCATCGATCAGCCGGGTCAGGCGCACCAGTTCCCGATCGGCGATGTTCACCAATTTTTGAAGCCGCTCTTTCGGATAGGTGGTGAGGAGATCCTCATTCACGAGGAGTTTGATGAGGTGAAGCTCGTTTTTCAGCGGGGTGATCGGTGTTCTGAGCTCATGAGATGCGATGGACAGGAATTCGTCACGCACATGGATCGCCTGTTGTGCTTCCCGATAGAGACGGGCGTTTTCGAAAGCCTGCGTGACGTGTGCTTCCACCAGTCGGAGGAATGGCATGTCCTCCTGTGACGGCAGCTGTTCAAAAAATGAAAAACTCGTAGCGTATCTTCTGAGTAGCAGCGCTCCCTGGAGTTCCGTCGTTTCTTTCATGAAGACGGGTAGCACCAGTACGGCCATGCCCGAGGGATCCGAGCTCTTATCCTTGTCGGCAAATTGGCTTTCCAGATAGTCGAGCAAGGGGGCGATCTGCGGCAGCCGTCGTCTGACGTCCATCGCCGTCCCGATGACGGCACCCAGGGGAATCGTCCGGATGCGTACGGAGCTGTCGAGCTGGGGCATGAGCGCACCCCGGCGCGATTCGCGTCCTTGAACCGCCCTGGCTACTGACGGCGTGATTGCTCCCTCTTTTATCCGGAAGGCGACGGCCTGCTCATAGGGAAAAACCGAAAAGAGCGCGTCTATTCCCAGCGAGAAGATCTGAGCGGAGTCCTCCGTGCGCCGTGCTGCAAGCGAGAACTTGTTCAAAACCTCCACGCGCTGAAGCTGGCGATCCAAGCGTTCCTGTGAAAGCGAAAGGCGGCGCTCCGCTTTCACAAGCTGTTTGACCTGCTCGTTGAGGATCTGGTTTTCCTCTTTCAGCGTCGCAATCTGTTTTTTAAATCGTTTGGAGGCAAACATTTCCATGGCGTGCGGCGTCCCCTCATCATCACGTTGAATCCAGATAAAGTGCGCAAAGCACCGTGCTGTAGTTATGAAACAAGGTTCTTCCATCATCGAGCGCGGCAATCTCACCGTACGTATTGAAACCGAACCAGGGAACCTCCTGCCCGAACAACTGCTGGAGCGGCTGAATGACTGCATCCGCGGAGCAGGCGCCGAAGAGCAGGCGTGCCCGGCAGCAACAATCGAAATGAAGGAGCAGAGCCGGTTTTTTTCCGGGGTGGCGGGCCAGGATCGTGCGGCCAGTGGAGAGTGCCTGGGAAACCGCGCGCTCCGCGCTGCGCAACGCCATGCGCACTTTCGTTCCTTTGACGATATTGCCAGGGAAAAACAATGCGCCTGTACTGTGGTCCACCTGAAGTGGGCATCGGATAATGTATTTACCGTAGGCTGGATCGGGTTCCGGGAGAATCTCCGCAAGGCAGATGTAGCAGACATGGGCCATGCTGAGCAGTTCAGGTTCTTTCTCCTGCGGGTCCAGGTACTGCTTGTACACCGACCAGGCGGGGTGTCCGTCGATTTCGTAAATCCACCCACCCTCCGCACGGGTCACGGTTTGTTCGAGACCGATGGGTTCGCAGCTGTGGCTGACCTTCACCTCGGCACTGACGCTGCCGCTGATCAGAACAGCTGAGACCGTGTCCGATTCCGCGCGTCCGTCATGATATTGCCAGGTGCGATTCAGCTTCAGTAACTCGCCTGATGTTCCACCGGCGATTTTCACGGAGCGAGGGAGTGTTGCCTCGATTCGCGCGACCAGTTCCGTCACATTTCCGGTGAGACCGTCCGGAAACAAAAGGAGTAACCTGGCATCGCGAGGGGCCGACTCGCGGATCTTCCGGCTGAGCTCTTCGGCACAAATCCGGGCGTGCGCACCAAACCCGCGTGCCTGAAAAGTCTGATAGTGAGCAGCATGCGAAAGCGCGAGCACGGCAACCGCATGGCTGCTTTCGTCCGATCCTGCCTGAGTGATCACCCCGGACGTCGAGCAGCCTGAAAGAGGCACTTGACCGGCTATCTCAAAAATGCCGTCAAGCAGCTCCTGCTGGTTGTAGCCGGCCGTTCCGAAAACGAGAAGAAGGCCGGGCTGTTGTCCCGAAAGAGATTGGATAGCCTGAAGCGCCGCTTCTCTTCCCGCGTCGTGGGCGTCGTGACTTGTGCTCTTTCCGGTTCCAACGAAAGGCATCTTCGCGAAAATTGCAACTATTTGACCAATTGCGCCGAGCCGCTCGGTAAATGCAAATCGTTAAGACTTTGCTCGGATCCGGAAATTCCGTTTCGTATTTCGAGCGTTCTGCCGAAAATGAGGTGAATTGATCAACGAGGAGGCGTTTGTTTATGTCCGGGAATTTCACTATTGGAAAGAAAATCGCGGTCGGACTGGGCAGCGTTCTGGTCGTGTTCGCCATTGTAGCGGGAATATCGTTTTTTGGAATCTCACGATTGGTCACCGAGGCCGGTCTGGTGATTTCCGGAAACTCCCTTAAAGGCGAGATGCTGCAAAGGGAGGTCGACCACCTCAACTGGGCGGGAAAAGTCAGCGCTTTCCTCATGGACCACAAGGCAACTGAACTTGCGATCGAGCTGAACCCGAAGAACTGCGGTTTCGGAAAATGGTATTACGGGGAAGGCAGGGCTACTGCGGAGCGATTGGTGCCGGAAATCCGGTCGCAGCTGCAGGAAATAGAGGGGGCGCACAATGCGCTTCATGCCTCGGCCGCGAGGATTCGCGATCAGAAGAGTTCTGGAAACCAGATCTACATGGCGGAAACCACGCCCAATCTGATTACGGTGCAGCGGTTGCTCCGTGAGATCACCAAAGTGGTCGGAAGCAAGATCATGACCGACGAGCAGATGCTCGGCTCCGCGCGGTCCTCGCGTTCCCTGATCCTCTGGCTTGCTATCGGTGGAATTCTCTTCGGCACTGTTTTCGGCGGAGTCCTGACTCGAAGTGTGATCAGGCTTTTGACGGAAGTCATCGGATCCCTGGGGCGGGGCGCGAACGAAGTTTCGAGCTTTTCGGTTCAGGTGTCAGCGTCGAGCGAGCAGATTGCCACGGGGGCAAGCGAGCAGGCGGCAAGCATTACCGAAATTTCGGCCACGCTGGAAGAGCTCGCGGCGAGCTCCAAATTGAATTCTGAAAATGCCAACAAGGCAAAGGAATTTGCGGGCCAGACCCGTGAGTCCGCCGATCGTGCGAAAGAGGCAATGGGCACGATGGCAACCGTGACGCGCGCGATTCAAGGTTCTTCCGAGCAGACGGCGGCGATCGTGGACACCATCAATGAGATCGCGTTTCAAACCAATCTTCTGGCTCTGAATGCCGCCGTTGAGGCGGCTCGTGCCGGGGACGCGGGCCGTGGTTTCGCGGTCGTGGCGGAGGAAGTTCGGAATCTGGCGCTGCGGAGTGCGGAAGCCGCAAAGAGCACCACAGACCTGATTGAGGTCGCTCGTAAAAATGCAAAACAAGGCGTGGATGTCGCAGAGGAGATCAGCGAGGTGCTCGCGGGGATTATTTCGCGGATACGCGAGGTGACCGACCTCATTGTCGGGGTGGCGGAAGCCAGCACGCAACAGACTTCCGGAATCGGACAGATCGCCGCAGCGGTGACCCAGGTTGAGCAGGCGGTTCAAACGAATGCGGCGGGTTCCGAGGAACTCTCGTCGATCTCCGTCAGCCTCCGCGATCAGATCGAGGATCTGAACTCATCCATTCGCAAATTATCTGAAATGTCCGGTGTCGTTGTCGCTCAACACGAGGGGCGCAATACCCATTTCGAGGAGCGCGCTGCTGTTGCACTTGCTTGAGTGAATGAGTTGGTTGCGGCGCAATAAGCGCAATAAAATACTCAGCTTTCGTTCAGGTAAAAGACGTACTCTGCTATCCCAGGGCGCTGGTCGAAGTCGTTTGTCTCCTCTGATTCCGCGAAAAAGCGGACTACCTGTGTCTTCTTGTCCGGTGCCCTGGCGCGGAGCTTCTGGACAGTGCCCTGTCCGAAATCCGCATGAATGCTTCCTACGACAAGAAATTTGAGCGTCGCCGTATCTTCCAGAAGTCGATAGGCAATGACGTCATCTGTGAGGCACTGAGCCGCGAACAGGTTCCGAACCGATCCTGATTTCGTATGGCTATGACTTTGCTCTTCCAGTGCGCTTTCAAAGCGTTCGAAATACCGCTCGTCGCACATCTGGAATCCGGGTGGAATGATGTTCCGGTCCGCGGCGCTTATCCCGCTTTTCACGACGGGGGCTTTGTATTTCCGGGGAAGGTTCACACCCATGAGTTCGCCACCGAGGTCCCTCGTCGCTTCCAGAATAGGAATGTAGGTGTCTGCCTGGTCATTCCCCAGGGCGCGCAGAAGTTCCGGCTTTGTGATCCGATCCTCCCGAAAAGCGGAGAAATGCGCCTCTATCCCTCTTTTGTCCGTGTAGTTCAGAAACTCCCAGGCTGTGGTGAAACCAACGTCCAAGCCTTTCGATTTGCGTGCACGGATGACTGTTCGGATAACCTCGGCTTCGGCCCTTTGGACGTCCGCGGAATGGTGTTTCTCGGCCAGAACGACAATGTCCGCATCTGAGAGCGCGTTGCCGAGTTGGTCGATCGATACCGCGTTGCCCGCCGTGTCGATTATTCGAGGGTCCTGACCCAAGTCGCCAGCCGGCGAGGTCGTGGTCAGGAGCGCGAGCATGCATACGACCATGAACTTCAGTTTCATGGTTTATGTCGGACTCAAGGCCCGTGCCGAAACTCAGTACAGGTGACAAGCCACCTGGCTCGCACCCACCGGCCGCATTTGTGGTGTGACCGTCTGGCATGCGGCCACTGCTTTCGGGCAGCGCCCTGCAAAACGGCAGCCGGGTTTCAGGTTCACAGGTGAGGGAACCTCACCTTTCAGCACCACGTGCTCTCGTGACTGTTCGTGAATGGGATCGGGCTCCGGATTCGACGCCACGAGCGACTGCGTGTACGGATGCAGCGGTCGGAAATAGACGTCATTCGATGGGCCGAGTTCCACGAGCGACCCGAGGTACATGACCGCCATTCTGTCCGATACATAGCGGACCATGGAGAGGTCATGCGCGATGAAGAGAACGGTCAGTCCCATGCTGTCTTTCAGTTCCTCGAGAAGATTCACGACCTGCGCCTGCACGGATACATCGAGGGCTGAAATGGGTTCATCGCAGATCACGACCTTGGGCTGAAGCGCGAGAGCGCGGGCTATCCCGATGCGCTGGCGCTGCCCGCCTGAAAACTCGTGCGGGTAGCGCGACATGTGCTCCGGGTCCAGTCCCACACGTCGAAGCCAGTTTCCGACGTTTGCCACCATGTTGTGATTCGTCCAGAGACCGTGGAGCAGAGGTCCTTCCGCAATGATCTCACGAACCGTCATCCTGGGATTCAAGGAAGAGTAGGGATCCTGAAAAATCATCTGAATTTCGCGCGAGAGCCTGCGGAAATCCTTCGCACCATAGCGCGAAGGAAGCTTCTCCCCTTTATAGAAGACTTCTCCTGACGTCTTCTCGTAAAGGCCAACGATCGTGCGCCCGAGCGTGGACTTTCCACAGCCGGACTCGCCGACAAGGCCGACGACCTCGTTTTGATGCAAGCTGAGGTTCACTCCATCGACCGCGTGAAGTGTTTTGCCTTTATCGATCGTAAAATGTCTTTTGAGGCCTTTGATTTCAATCAGCGGCTGATTCATTGCGTGATTCATTTTTGAATCTCCCATTCCTGGCCCATGCGGTTTGAGCGGAAAACCTCGGTGGAACTTGTGGCGAATTTGTGGTGAATCCAGCACCTGCTGAGGTGATCCTCCTGGACGTCCCAAAGCGGAGGGTTTCTGGCGGCACAGACCTTCATGGCATGCGGACAACGGTCAAAATAGGCGCATCCTTTGGGAGGGTCGAACAGATCGGGAGGGGAGCCTTCAATCGGCTTCAGCATTTTGCTTTGCGCTTCGTCATTCTGAGGCATCGCTGACCGGAGTCCGACCGTATAGGGATGGGCCGAGCGGTGGAAAATCTGTTGGACGCCGCCGTACTCCACGATCTGTCCGGCGTACATGACCGCGACATCATCAGCCATTCGGGCCACCACGCCCAGATCATGGGTGATCAGGATCATCGACATCCGGCGATCGCGCTGGATGGTCTTGAGGAGATCGAGGATCTGAGCCTGAATCGTGACATCGAGCGCGGTGGTGGGCTCGTCTGCGATCAGAATCTCCGGATTGCAGGCGATGCTCATGGCAATCATCACCCGCTGGCGCATGCCTCCCGAAAACTGGAAGGGATATTGATCGACCCGCGTCCGGGCCTCGGGAATCTGTACCTGCTCGAGCAATTCGATCGCACGTTTCCTGGCTTCAGCGTCACTCACACCATCATGGACGCGGATGGTCTCCGTGATCTGTCGTCCCAAGGTCATGGTCGGATTCAGCGACGTCATCGGGTCCTGAAAAATCATCCCGATCTGCTTGCCACGGACCTGATTCGCCTCCTTGGGAGAGAGCCCCAGGATTTCCCTCCCATTCAGACGAACGGAGCCCGAGGTGATTCGTCCGGGAGGACTCGGAATCAATCCCATGAGCGACTGAACGGTGACGGATTTTCCGCACCCTGATTCGCCGACGATGGCGAGCGTCTTGCCCTTCGCGAGAGCGAAGTGCACTCCGCGAACGGCTTGTACCGTTCCGCCATATGTGTCGAACTCGACTTTCAGATCGCGGACCTCAAGAATCGGTTTATCTGTGGAATTCATTGTACGGACCTCATTTTCGGATCAAGTGCGTCTCTCAGGCCGTCTCCCAGGAGGTTGAAGGCCAAAACCGCCATGCTGATGAAAAGAGCCGGAAACAGGAACTCATGCGGATGGGTCAGGAAAGTCTGAATGCCATCGTTACACATGCTTCCCCAGGAAGGCGTGGGCGGAGCCACGCCCATCCCGATGAACGAGAGGAAAGCCTCCGTGAAAATGGCGCTCGGGATGGCAAAGGTGAGCGAGACCAGGATCACACCCATCGTGTTGGGGAGCAGATGCCGGAGAAGAAGGTAAACCCAGCTGGCACCCAGAAGGCGCGAAGCCTGGACGAATTCAGAGTCTCGTAGCTGAAGGACCTGTCCCCGCACCAATCGAGCCGACCCTGTCCACGATAGGATGACCATGGCGAGCAACATCGCGGAAATCCCGCTTTCTCCCGCGCCGGCGCCGAAAGCCACTTTGAAGAGAATCATGAAAAGCAGGAATGGAAGTGCCAGGACAAAGTCCGTCATGCGCATCAGCCAGTGGTCGACTTTTCCTCCAGCGAATCCGGAGACACCTCCGATCAGGATGCCGATCATCATCGCAAGGAGCGGAGCCACGAAGCCGATGAACAGCGAGACCCGGGCTCCCTCCATCAGGCGGGCCAGGAGATCGCGACCCAGGTAGTCTGTTCCAAGCGGGTGCGCGGGAAGCGTCATGCGTGTGCCAGGTTCCGCGTCGGGCGTCAGCTTGCGGGCATCCGCGACCCTGATGGCCGGCGCAAGCGTCGTTTCAATCGCGGAGAAGCCCGCGGATTCCGCGCCGTTTTTAGCGGTCACGGCATAATGATAACGGCGTGCCTCCAGGTTGAAGCGATCTTCATAGCTCAGGCGGTTTCCGCCTTCGATCTCCGCGATAGGAACGCCGAGATAATCTTCGCCAGGAGGTCCTTCCTCGGACCGGTACACCACATAACCTGAAGCGCCTTCACTCGGAGACCATTGAAGGCGGACGGATTGCGTCGTCGGGTTGCCGGTGATTTGAAGAAGACCGGGAGCCTTGAGTGTTGCGGCTGCGTCGAGCTGTGGAGTCGCAGGGACTTCGGAGGAAACCAGCTCCTGGAAAGGCTCCGGCTCGCCGAGCACCAGAACCGATTTTGCGAATGTCGGAGGTTCTGAGATTCTGGTGAGGTCCTGAAACGCGGGGTCCAGCCGCCACGCGAGAGGACCCGCGAGCGTGAACACGGTGAGCCCGGCGATGATTCCGAGCGAGGTGATTGCCTGGCGATTTCGCTGAAGCCTGAGCCAGGCGTCCTTCCAGTAGGAGAGCGAGGGACGCGAAATTTTCTGTTTGCTTACTTCGCGGGAAGCCTGGAAAAAATCCTGAAGAGTGAGATCCTGGATCAGGGGGTCCACTTCCATGGTTTTCTGGAATCTGGAATTCGTTTCTGAATGGGCGGTGGTGGATTTCAACATTTATGCACTCCTCGCGGAAACTTTGATTCGTGGGTCAATCAGTCCGTAAGCGATGTCGACCGTGATCACCATGAACACCAGGAACGCGCCGTAGAAGACGGTCAGCCCCATGATGACCGTGTAATCGAGCTGCTGCACCGCCTGGACGAAATAGCGGCCGAGTCCCGGAATCGCGAAGACGCTCTCCACGACGAATCCGCCCGTCGTAATCGCGGCGATTGCCGGCCCCAGGACGGTAATTACCGGGAGCACCGCGTTCCGAAGCTGATGTGAGAAAAATATTCGAGTGGGTGAGAGGCCCTTGGCCCGGGCGGTCCGGATGTAATCCTGATTCACCACTTCGAGCAGCGAGGACCGCATGAGCCGCGTGAGAAACGCCAGGGTTCCCAGGCCGAGGACGATCGCGGGCAGGATCATGTGACTCAAACCTCCCCAGCCGCCGACCGGCAGGAGAGTGGTTCCCGCTTTCTGATTGAGCTCCGTCATGAAGAATTGGGAGACCGCCGCGAATACGAAGCTCGGGACGGAGATCGCCAGAATGACCCCGAACATGATGCTTCGGTCATAGATTTTCTTCCGCGAGATGCCCGTCAAAGCCCCGAAAAATATTCCACCGAAAGTCGCGAACAGAATCGAAGCGATCCCGAGTGTCGCCGAGATGGGGAAATGGCTGCGAATAATGTCATTGACCGAGCGGTTCTGCTGGGTGAAGGAGATGCCGAAGTCCCCGTTCACCATGTTCTTCAGATAAATCCCGTACTGCACCAATACAGGCCTGTCCAAACCGTATTTCCTCTCGAGATTGGCCCTGATTTCGGGAGAAGTCGCCTTGTTCCCGGTGATCGGATCACCAGGCACCAGGTGCATTGCCGCAAAGGTCACGGTAGCGATGAAGTAGACCGTCAGGATTCCGCTCAGCAGTCGTGTGAGGATGTATTTCAGCATCGGAGTTTTCCTCTCATTGAAGTTCGGGGATGGCGATTTCGGCACCGGTGAAGTCCGGGTCGGGGCCGATCGTATGGCGGGCGACGCTCTTGATCTGGGGAGCTGTCGTGAAAATCACGGTGCGCTCGTAAGTCGGGAGCACGACCAGCTCCTCGAGAGCGATTTTCTCAGCCTCCGCCATCGCTTTCATTCGCACGACGTTATCGGCCGTGGATTGCGCCGCCCGGATGAGCCGGTCGTATTCCTTATGTGTCCATTTGCCCCGGTTGTTTTCGTTCCAGGAGGTGAAAAGCTCGGCGAAAGTCATGGGGTCCGCGAAGTCAGGGCCCCAGCCCGCCGCAACGATGTCGAACTGGCCTGAGGTCATCTTTGCAAGGCGTTGCTTGAAAATCTGCTTGTCGATCCTGAGATCGAGATCGAGCACCCTTTTCAGCTGGCTTTGAAAGTACTCGGCTTCGCGCGAGGCCATCGGTGTATCGCCGGTCAGCCACATGATCGGTGGAATGCTTCCTCCGAGTTCCGTCTTCGCGGCTTCAAGGTATTCCCTCGCTTTCTTGAGATCGGGCTGTCTCTGCACGATGGGAAACTCGGTGCGGAAAAGTTCGTTTACGCCGCGGACCCAGACCGGGATGATTCCCAGTCCGAGGCGTGTGCCCGGGATTCCCACCACCTTGCTCACGTACTCGGCAGGATCGAATACGGCGGCGATCGCCTTTCTGAGGTTCTTGTTTCGGGTGGGTCGGTCCTCACGGAAATTGAAAGAAAGGTAAAAGAAGCTGCCGTCGGAGAACGATTTCATGCGGAAGCGCTCTTTTTGCGCCTTGGATAAATCGTCCTTTCCGAGTCCAGCCAGGACATCCACCTTCTTGTCTTTGAAAAAGTTGAAACGCGCATTGTTGTCTGAGGTGATGTAGGGGATCGAGATGGCGTCGAGCTTCGTTTGAGTGCTGTTCCAGTAGTGCGGATTCTTCTCCATTTTGAGCGATGCTCCATGAACCCAGCTGGTCAGAGCAAAGGGACCGTTGAAAAGGAGGTCTCCCGCATCCGCGGCATAGCGGTCTTTCTTCTGCTTGTGAAAATCCTCACGAATCGGAAAGTAGGTGGGAAAAGCCGTGAGCCCGAGGAAATACCCGCAGGGCTTCTCGAAAAGAACTTTCAAGGTCAACGAGTCAGGAGCTTCCACACCGAGGCGCTCGAGCGGGAGTTTTCCCGCGTTGATCGCCTCGGCATTCTTCACGGGGTAAAGAATGAAGGCGTATTCGGAGGCAGTCTTGGGGTCCAGGGCGGTACGCCAGGCGTAGATGAAGTCCTGCGCCTGGACTGGCTTGCCATCGGACCACTTTGCGTTCTCACGGATGCGAAAGGTGGCGCCTTTGTCATTGATCTCCCAGCTCTCCGCCATGCCGGGGACCGTTTCACCATTTTTGCCGTAGCGAGTGAGCCCCTCCATGACATGGCCAAGAATGAAACCACTCTCCGAATCCGAAGCCTTGGTGGAATCAAGCTGGGGGGGCTCGCTCGCCAGGACAAATGACAGCACCTTTGGAGTCGCTGCGTTCGCGGACACGGAGAGTGCCGCAGTGATCAGAAGGAGAGGGGCGGTAATTTGTGTGAGCTTCTTCATGCCGTTGCTGCCAGAGCAAGACGAGGGCCATGAAAAAGGGCCATTTCATTAGGATTTCCGGGTCTTTCCTGGCTCCATTGCCCTGTTTTGGGGGCAACTCGTCCCTGAGTGGTTTACTCGGACGGGGACAAAATAGAACCGCTTGCCGCGCTACGTGCTGGGCTGCTCGCTTGGCTTTCGGCGAAGTTCTGCGATATGGTCCGCCTACTATGCTCCTTTCCAGAATTCCCTCTTATTTCAAAGCGCGCCGTGACCGATTGATGAAGTCCCATTCGGGAGCAGTGTTCATTTTTCCTTCCAACCAGGAGCTGATCCGGAACTCCGATGTCACTTTCCCTTTCCGTCAGGAAAGTAATTTCTACTATCTGAGTGGCTTTGATGAACCCGAGTCTGTGCTGGTTCTGGCCCCGAACCACTCATCACCGGGTGCGTATCGGACGATCCTTTTCGTCAGGCGCCGGGATCTCACCAAGGAAATGTGGGAAGGCGAACGGTACGGCGTGGATGGTGCCCGCCAGGTTTTTGGAGCCGATGAATCCTACCTCATCGAGGATTTCCAAAAAGTGCTCCCGGATCTTCTGGATGGAGCGGAGCGGGTTTACTACCGGATCGGTCAGAACAAGGATTCCGATCATAAAATCGTGACGGCACTCGATGGCTATCGCGCGAGCGCGGGTAGAACAGGAAGACCTCTGCTCGCTATTTTTGACCCGGGAGAGGCGTTGGCCGAGATGAGGCTCTTCAAGCAGCCGGAAGAGGTGGATGCCCTCCGGAAAGCGGCAAAAATAACAGCCCTTGCCCACAAGACAGCGATGCAGGAAGTGCGTCCGGGGATGAACGAATTCGAAATCGAAGCGCTCATTGATTACGTGTTTCGAAAGAACGGCTGTCAGCGCGTGGGTTATGGAACCATTGTCGCCGGCGGTGTGAACGGCACTTGTCTCCATTACCGATTCAATAATCAGCCACTGAAAGACGGAGAACTGCTTCTGGTGGATGCCGGGGGGGAGTACGACTACTACTCGGCGGACATCACGCGGACCTTTCCCATCGGGAAGGCGTTCACGCCAGCGCAAGCGAAGGTCTATGATCTCGTTCTTCGCGCGGAGAAAGAAGCCATCGCGATGACGAAGCCCGGCATCACGTTGCCGGAAATTCATAAGCATTGCGCTGAGGTGATCACGGACGGGCTTCTTTCGCTCGGATTGCTCACAGGTAACCGCGCGGACCTCCTTGCGAATAACGGCGTTTCCAGGTTCTTTCCCCATCGAACCAGCCATTTCATGGGCATGGACGTTCATGATGTCGGTTTGTACGTGAAAAACGGTGAGCCGCGTCGTCTCGAGCCAGGAATGGTATTCACGATCGAGCCCGGTTTTTACGTGCAGCCTTCCGATACGGCGGTTCCGGCGGAATATCAGGGTATCGGCATCCGCATCGAAGACGACGTGCTGGTGACCGCCGCCGGCTGCGAAAACCTGACGATCGACGCTCCTAAAGAGCGAGCGGATATCGAAGCGCTGAAGCGTTGAGCGCGTTTTCGTGGTAACTGCACTTTCATGATCAAGCTAGGTCCGCTGCAGCTGGAACATCCGTTCGTGCTCGCCCCCATGGCAGGCATCACGGATTCCCCTTTTCGCCGGCTGATGAGAAAGCACGGCGCCTCGCTGGTGGTCTCGGAACTGGTTTCCGCGAACGGGATCGCGTACGCGGGTGAAAAGACCCTGAAGCTTCTGCATTACGAACCGGATGAACGCCCGATCGGCCTGCAAATTTTCGGTGAAGAGGTTTCGCGGCTCTGCGAGGCCGCGCGCCTCATCGAGCGGCTCGGTGCCGACTTTGTTGATTTGAACATGGGCTGCCCTGTTCCGAAGGTCGTCAAGAAGGGCGGCGGTGCCGCCATGACCCGTAACCCGTTGGAGCTCAGCCGGATTCTCCGCGCGATGGTGGAGTCCGTGAAAATTCCGGTGACGATCAAGATCCGAAGCGGCTGGGACGAGTCCTCGCGGAACGCGCATGAGGTAGTGAGAGTAGCCGCCGATGCCGGAGTGGCATTCGTGGCGATTCACGGAAGAACGCGCGCGCAAGGATACAGCGGTGAGGCGGATTGGGATTTCATTGGCGACCTGAAAGCCAAGAGTTCGATTCCGATCATTGGAAACGGGGATCTCGTGAACGCCGAGATCGCGAACAGACGACTTCGTGAATCAGGGGTCGATGCTGTCATGATCGGCCGCCCTGCGCTCAGAAATCCGTTCATCTTCGAGCAAGCTCGTGCCGTGTGGAAAGGGGAAGCGCCCCTGGTCGCGACACATGATCGTTTCGTCTCGGCAATCGAGGAACTCGGCGGGCTTTTCAGCTCCTTCTACAACCCGCACACGGCAATGATTCAAGCCCGGAAATTTCTCGCATGGTTTTCCTCGGGGTTTCCTGGCTGTCATGAGTTCCGTCGGAAGGTTTTCACAATCGCCAATCCGGAAGATCTTTGGTGCGAAGCCCGCGAGTTCTTCGAAAAAAACGCACACGCGGCCGATGAGCGTCAGCTCAACGGCGGCTTTCTGATGGGCGGGCACGGGTAACAGGCGAGCAATCTGTTGCCGATTGCTTGGGTAAAGAATGGGTGGATATGGATGCCAGGCGGACGGGGTTATCGGCTCGTCAAGTTAGCTGGTTTCAAAATTAATTTAACAAATTCGGGGAATTGGAACGATCAGCCTATGGGGCTGAATTTAGTTGACCGATCTAGTCAAACACTTTTAAGCTGAATTAACAAACCTGGAACAGTTTTTCCCGTGAAGGACGGTTCTTCAGCTTATGGAACTTGACCCCCTTTCGGCAGTCCTCAGCGACAATAGCGGTGCGTTCGGCATCCTATTGCTGCTCGGCTTTGCGATTCGACAAATACGCGCCCGCCGGAAGAGCGCCGCCCGCGCAAAGAAGCTTCTTCAAAAGGCGATCGCCAGCAATCTCGCCGAGCCTCTCACGTTACATCCTGAAATTAATCCGGCGTTGTGCGTTGGATGCGGGACCTGTACCCGTGTCTGCCCCGAAGGGGAGGTGCTCAAGCTCATCGATCACAAGCCCGTCCTCGTCTCTCCGACAAAATGCGTGGGACATGGCGAGTGTGAGCAGCACTGCCCTCAAGGGGCAATCCGCCTGGTCTTCGGAACGAAAACGCGTGGAATGGATATTCCACGGATCACTCCGAACTACGAGACAAACATCCCGGGACTTTACATCGCGGGCGAGCTTGGGGGCATGGGGCTGATCCGTAATGCCGTGAAGCAGGGGCACTTAGCGGCCAAGCATGCGATTGCTCATCTGTCACGCGCCCAGACGCAAGTCGACGTCCTTATCGTCGGCGCGGGTCCCGCCGGACTGGCTGCCTCGCTGACCGCGATCGCGGAGAAAAAAAGTTATCTTTGCATCGAACAGAATAGCTTCGGCGGGACGGTTTACAACTTTCCGCGACAGAAGGTTGTGATGACGCATCCTGCGGAACTTCCGCTCGCCGGGACGATGAAGTTCCCGAAAAACAAGGTGAGCAAGGAGGAACTTCTCGCGTTCTGGAACGAGGTCCGGAAGAAGACCGGGCTTCAGATCCGCGAAAAAATCCGCTTCGAAGGAATCGAGCGGGGTGAGGGCTTCTTCAAGGTCACGACAAATGCAGGAATCATCACGGCGGAAAAGGTGATTCTTGCCATCGGGGTCCGCGGGAGTCCGCGGAAGCTGGGGCTTCCGAACGAGGACTTGCCGAAGGTGGCCTACAATCTGATCGATCCGGCGCAGTACAGACAAGTGGACGTGGCGGTGGTCGGTGGCGGCAACGCCGGTGTCGAGGCCGCGCAGTACCTCGCAAAGCCGGAACTCGGAAACCGGGTCACGCTCCTGGTGCGGGGATCCGGGTTTGATCGGTGCAATGAGGAGAACAAGCAGATCGTCATCGCGATGGCCGAGCAGGGAAAACTTGTGATCCGCTACAACAGCGCCGTCAAGGAGATCGGCGAGAAGCATCTTCTGATCGAGACAGAGGGTGACACTGCTGGAGGGATTGCGCCTGGGAAGATCGCAAACGATTTTCTTTTCGTATTCGCCGGCGCCGAGATGCCCAACAAGTTCCTGATGAGCCTTGGGATCCAGATCGACAAAAAATTCGGCGAAGGACTCGCTGAAAACCTCGTGGGGGTGCACGCATGAAGTGCTCGGGCGTGGTTTTGCTGGCTGTAGTGCCCTCTCTTATCGTTCTGCAGGGGTGTTTCGAGGCTCCCCGGGTGGAGGATCCGGGGCGTCGTATAGCGAACTTCTCTCACGCGGGTTTTGAGCGGCAAAGCTGCCTTCAGTGTCATGAAAAGGACAGGCCCTCCGCGACGACCGTTCCGATCACGATGGACGGTGATGTGATTGGAGACGGAAAACCGGTAAAACCGCAATCGCCCGTTATCCATGGGGAGGGTAAAGACTGCCTGCAGTGCCATCGTGCCGGAGGAAACTGGAGCGATGTGACCGCTTTCGATCACCGTCCCGTCCCGAACGACTGCGCACGCTGCCACGAAGCGAGCCGGCCAGCGCCGATTCAAGGTGTGGCGCACGGAGGAGGGCAGGATTGCGTCGGCTGCCATCGCGCCGGAACCCTCTGGAACGATCTGCTTGCCTTCAATCACAAGCCTTCTCCCGCTGACTGCCGAATCTGCCATGAGGTGAATCGACCCATGCAGACGCGGCTTCCGCCTCCCGTGTCATCCGCCGCCGAGGGGCACTTTGGCGCCCAGGATTGCGGAGCCTGCCATGAAACCGGCGCGGGCGTGGCGAGGACATTTGTTTTCACGCATCAATCGAGCGCCGCCAAAACAGTTTCCACCTGTCTGCCGTGTCATGAGCCTGCGCGCAAGTCGCCTTCGCACTATCCCGGTCAGGACTGCGTCGGATGTCACCTCGATCCCGCGAAACCCTGGATTCTCTCGGTGAAAAGCCCGCATCCGAGCAATGTTCCCATGCCTCCGTCCTGCAACGGCTGCCATGAAACGGTGAGACCCGTGACGACGAGGATCGGCTCCGCAGGGCCGGCGCTTTCACACCATTTCAGTTCTCAGGATTGTATCGCCTGCCACGAACCTAAAAGCTCCGTTCTTGGAGTTTTTCGTTTCAAGCACGATGCAAACGGGGTATCCCGAAGTACCTGTTCCGAATGTCACGAGACTTCGCGCCCGCGCGCCGATCATTATCCCGAAAAGGATTGCGGAAGCTGCCACACGAACCCCGCGAATCCCTGGAATCTGCCGACCGCGAGCCCGCACCCGGGCAACTCGCCGATGCCGCCTCATTGCAACGCCTGCCACGAGGGTGATCGCCCTTCGACCACGCTCTTTCCAAACGCCTCGAAACGGACGCAGGGGCACTTCACTGGTCAGGATTGTTTTCTCTGTCATAACCCTCGAAACGGGGGAACCGTAACCGTTTTCCGATTCGCTCATGAGCCCGGAGGACGTAAACAGGTATCATGCCTGCCTTGCCATGAAACGAGTCGTCCTGCCCCGGCTCATTTCGTGGGAAATGATTGTGTGAGCTGTCACATGGATCCGACGAAGGCCTGGGCTGAGACCGTCCCGAGTCCGCATCCCGCGAATTCCCCGGCACTGGCCCAGTGCCTGAGCTGCCACGAGAAGGATCGTCCACTTAAGACGCTTTTTCCGGCCACATCCACGGCTTTGAACGGGCATTTCGGAACAAGTGAATGCCTGAACTGCCATGAGCCCAGGACGGCTGAAAACGGCGTATTCATATTCGATCATCAGGCGAATGGAATCGTGAGGACGACTTGCCTGCCTTGTCACGAGCAGCAGAAACCGGTCGGAGAGGTCAATAAATTCAATCACAATCCCTACGGCTCGGGTGATTGCGTGAGCTGCCACAAGCAACCTGGCACGACGTGGGCGGGCGGGATTTACACGCATGCGCCGGTGCCCACGAGCTGTAATGCCTGCCACGAATCGACACGGCCAACAGGGCATTACGCGGCGAAAGACTGCTCTTCGTGCCATGTTTCAGCCAGTGCCACTGTGAGCCGCTTCACTTTCGGGCACACCGACAGCGCGAACCGAAACATCTCGTTCTGCTTGCCCTGTCATACGTCAGATGGACAGAAAGAGCATCGCAACGATTCCAAGGTCAGCCTCACGGGCGATGGAAACTGTTATAACTGTCACAACAAGAAGAAAAAATCCTGGTCCCGATGAGAGGGGAACTTTGAGAGGGGGCATATGCGGTTGAGAGGTTACATCAGGCTCTGGATACTTCTTTCATTAGGGTTGGCGTACGAAGCCTTCGCGCTCAACTTCGTTCCGGAACTGAGTCTGATCGGGTATCTGCAGGAGCGCGTTCCCGTACTTCAGGGTTCGCTCAACCCTAGGCCTGGCGGAAGAATCAGCCTTTGGTACGGATGGGCGGGCTTCTCCCTGATGGTTCTGACGAATTTTTACGTTCTCAGGAAGCGATGGACTCCCCTGAGAAAATTCGGTTCGACAACGGGTTGGCTCGACTTCCACATCTTTTGCGGACTGGCCGGGCCGACGTTCATTCTGTTCCATACGAACTTCAAGGTGGGCGGTCTCGTTGCGATCAGCTTCTGGAGCATGGTGGTTTCTTTTTTGAGCGGGATCGTGGGCCGCTATTTCTTCGTGCAAGCCGCCCGACAGCAGCTGGAACTTGAAAGGGAGTTGGAGAATCACGAGCTTCGGCTCAGGCAGCACGCGGCCTTACTTTCGCGGCCTGGAGCGGATCTTGCGGTGCAGGTGGAAGCCTTCAAGCTTCGTGCGATCCGGCTCGCCGGGGCGCAGGTGCTTGACGAACCGAACGGACAGGCGGTTCTCAAGGCGGTTTTTAGTTCGATTCTCGGGGACTTGCGGCTTCATTTCGGCCTGAGAAAGTTTGAGCCTCAGATGAAGGCCACGTTGCATGCACTTGCGATCACGCGGCGTCGGATACTTTATCAAGCGCATTTTCAGCAGGTCATGGGTTACTGGCATAGCTTTCATATGCCATTTGCCGTTTTCATGTATCTTGTGGCGGCGATCCATATCGTGGTCGCGCTCCTGTTCCGTGTTTCCGAGGCGGCGTGAGGTTATCGTTCTTTGTCGCGACACTGGTTCTCGTCTTAACCGTCATCGGCAGGGCCGAGGAATCCGTACTGGAGGGAATTCCCGGTATCGTCCAGGGGCGAGGAGAGGCTGAGATCGATGCGCGCTTCACTGCCGGCGCCTATGCCTCGACCGAATCATTCATCGATGCGCTCGATGGGCAGACCCGAAACGACTTTGCAACGGTTTCAAGTCGTTTTTTTCTTCGGGCCTCCCGATTGGGAGAAAGCGCGGAGTACGAGGCGACGCTCGATCTGCGCGACAAGCACGACTTTTTCGACAAGCTCAACCGGGAACTTCTTGAGCTAGGCGGGGCAAACACCTTCCAATTGAGGCAGCTTTCGATCCGAGACCCGAACGAGGACGGATCGTTTTACTTCACACTTGGGCGTTTCCCGCTCTGGGAGGCGGGTGCTGTCCATGTGGATGGGGCGGAAGCGGGATTGCGCTTCTCTGATAATCTCCGATCGGCCCTTTTTGCTGGATTGAACCCCGCGCGGATCGATCAGTCTTATCTTCAGTTCAATCGTGATGCCGCGGTCTTCGGATCCTACCTGGCCTATGTCCCGAAATCGGAAGGGTGGGTGCGGCACTTCCACGGAACGGCGGCCTTTGTCGGACAGACGGTGGAAAACCATCTGGACCGCGCGTACTTCTTTAACAACCTGGTCTACCAGTGGGGAAGGGAAGGGCACCTGACGAGCCTCGTTTACCTGGATTTCGTTCCGCGAATCTATGTCCAGACGGCGTACCTGTCATGGAGACAGGGGCTGACGGGGATTTCAAAAGGGCTTTCAAGCGATCTCAGTTTTTCCGCAATCGACGTGATCCAGTATTCGCGAAGACAGAACCTCTTGGAGGTCCTTGCTCCAAGTCCTTACAAGGAGGCGACCTGGTCCGTGAAACAGCGAATCGGGAGTGTTGCGGACCTGCAGCTGAGTGGTTCCTACGGGGTCCGAAGCGCCGATGCGCTTTCCCGCAAGGAAGGATGGTTCGGGCTTTCTTTTCCTCAGCTTTTTGGAGGCCGTGTCGCGCTTCAGATGAGTGTCGGACGACGCCGCGATTTCGTGAGTACGGACTCGCTTGCGCGGGCTACCCTGGGCTACTATTCCAGGGATTGGGAAGTCACTTTTGATCAGGAGTACGGAGTGAAGAGCGAGGACAGCGGGTTTGTCACCCATCCGTGGCTGAGCGAATTGGGTGTGGCACGCCATCTTTCGAAGTCGCTTTATGCGACAGTGTCGCTCCAGAGCGCCCGTGACGAGAGGGTCAGTATCTTCAGTACCTTCTTCCGGATCGGGTATCGTTTTGGAAGCAGAGGCGTGGCACCCATCCGGGACGCCGCGCCGTCGCGGGGGAAATTGTGATTCATAGAACTGGGGCCTTCTTCGCCGCCTTTGTTTTCTTTACTCTGAGCGCGGCATGGGCCTCAAACCCTCTCGAACAAAGGCTGTCGAGTGAAAAGACGGAAGGGCTTCTGAACAAGCTCCTCGCGCCGGGTCCTATGATCGAGGGTCACCGGAATCTTGAGACCGCGCAGTGTCTGAAGTGTCATGTGCCGAGAAAAGGAGTTCCGGATTCGAAATGCCTCGATTGCCACAAGGAAGTGCGCGAGCAGGTGGAGAGGAAAACGGGGTTTCACGGGCTGGCAAAGAAGACCTGTATTCAGTGCCACGGCGAGCATAAGGGGCGCGCGCACGATACGACCCTGATCGACGAGAATAAATTCAATCACGCGCTGACCGGTTATGAGCTTGTGGGGAAGCACGCGAGGCTGAAATGCGTCGAGTGTCATACGGAAAAAAGATCGCAAGCGAACGAAAAGAAGCTCAGGCTGGGCGAGCCCAGATTCATGGGGCTCAAGGTGAGCTGCGTTTCCTGCCACAAGAAACATGACGTGCACAAGTTTCAGGACCCATTTGCCTTGAAAGATTGCAGCTCCTGCCATGGGGTCAAATCCTGGAAGACGGACATCCGCTTTGATCACGAGAAGGACGGGCGTTTTCGTCTCGACGGGAAACACGCGCGGTCGAAATGCGCGAAATGTCACCGGCCGAAAGAAGGCCAGGTGATTTACAAATGGCCTGAGCTCGCCCGGAAGAAGTGCCAGAGCTGCCATGAAGACACCCATGGCCAGCGCTTGAGCGAGCGCTTCCGGGGCGGTGAATGTTCCAAGTGCCACGGCGAGGAAGCCTGGAAGATCGAAAAATTCGATCACGGCGTGACATCCTACCCGCTCAAGGGCGAGCACGCCTCAACCGATTGCTTGAAATGCCATAAGCAGCCGCAGGCCATTCTTCGGCAAGGTTCCGCGGGCAAAAAGGAGTTTCAATGGGCGGGTCTGAAACAGGGTTGCCTGAGCTGTCATAAGGATTTTCATTTCTTCGGAGAATTCAGGTCTCCCCGCACGAAGACGCCGAACGCCTGCCTGAACTGCCATACGGAGACGAACTGGAAAGAGATTCGTGACTTCAGGCATGAGGTCAATACGAGGTACCCGCTTGAGGGGAAACACAAGAAACTAGCCTGCGCGAAATGTCACAAAACGTCCTCGCCCCCAAACCAGTCCAGCCGCTACGAGTTCACGGAACTCGCTGAGAAGAACTGCGCCACCTGTCACAAAAACGTGCATGAAAAGGTGTTTAGTGCGAAGGCTAGCGAGATCAAGTGCTCGGACTGTCACATCGTGAAAGATTGGAAGCTGTTTGACCGGCATCGCGCGCGTTTTGTTCACGACGAGAAAGCGACCCGCTTTCAGATCGATGGGAAGCATTCAGAACTGGAGTGCTCGAAGTGCCATATCCGAGGCAAAAAGCAGATGTTCCAGTTCGCGTCCGACAAGAAAGGTTTTTGCGGGGATTGTCACAAGAACGTCCATCTCAAGCAGTTCACGCCGGCAAGTCGTGAGCGTTCGTGCGGCGATTGTCACCTGACGGCGTCGTTCAAGAAGTTACGGAAGTTCGATCACGACCGCACGTCGCTTCCGCTTCGCGGAAAGCATGCGGCTGCGCGCTGTGAGAAGTGCCATATGCCTGGAAGCGAATTCCTTGAATCCAAACCGCCCCGCCCCGCAAGGCGCTTCGTTTTCGCCGAGATCGCGGAGCGGAACTGCGCCGCCTGCCACAAGGATCCTCACAAGGGAAGTTTCGGTCCCAGCTGTGCGGAGTGCCATGGAGACGACACATGGAAAAAGCAGCGCGATTTCCATCGCGGTTTTTCGCTTTCCGGCGTTCACTATTCATTGAAGTGTTCGGAATGCCACCAGGGCGGAAAGCGCCTGGGCGGCATGAGCGAGAACTGCCTGCTCTGTCATCAGAAGGATGACGTGCATCACGGCGGGCTTCCGAACTGCGGGGAATGCCATCGGCAGCAGTTCTGGGAAAGTACCGAGTTCAAGCATTCGATGACGAGATTTCCGCTGAGAGGCATTCACCGGACCCTGGATTGCTACTCCTGCCACCGGGGCGGTGTCTATCAGGGCACGCCGGATCGTTGCGTGGATTGCCATCTGCAGGATGCCTTGAGCGCCGCTTCGCCGCCTCACAATCCGCTTCTCGTTCAGAGAAACTGCGCCGAGTGCCATAACCAATTCACCTTTCGCTGAATTGCGGGCTAATGCAAGCGGGGGTCTGGAGCTTCTTATTCGCCGCCCCGGGCCTGTTCCGCTTTGAAGCGCTTATATATGGGCTGAAATTCAAGCTCCATCACGAGCGGAAAATGATCCGAAGGGTTCAGTTCTCTCTCATCGTAAGAACGAGGCAGGGGAAGGGGCTTTCCCTTTGCGTTTTTGTAGCGATAAACCCAGGTGCGCGAAATATTTTTCGAGAGACTGGGTGAAACGAAGAAAGCGTCAAGCTGCGTCAGTTCCCGCGGGCCGTCCCGCGGATGGAAGGTGTGAGTGACCCGGTCCGCGGGCGCTACCGGAGTCTTCGAGGCCTTGAATGCTTCCGAAAGACCTCGGTGCGTCAGCACCGACATTTCGCGCGATTCGACGTGAGTATTGAAATCGCCGCCGATGACGATGCGGACGTCGTCACCAAAACGCTTGCTGTAGTTCAATGCGAGCTCTGCTGTCTTCTTTGCCTGAGCTTTTCTCAGAATCATTGAGCGCGGATCTCCGGGGCGGTCGCGCATCGATTTGCTGTGATTTCCGAGCACGACGAGAAGAGGCCTGTCAGCGTTCGGCTGCTCGGAAGCGCGAAGAATCAAGGCCGGGACGTCCCGTGAGTAGAGGCGTACGGGGGTTTTGTCCGCGCGAGTGGGATCCACCCATCTCAAATTCCGGTGGCTTTCCATCTCGACGGTGAGTGGCAGATCTTTTTTCACAAGGAAGCCGATGTTGATTCCGCGACTGTCATTTCCCTGAGCCAGGTAAGCCTTATAGGCTCCTTCCAGTTCTTGGTCCGCGAACCTTTGAAGCGTTTCGACGCCGCCTTCGATTTCCTGCGCGATCAGGATGTCGGGATTGATCTCGCGAATGGCGCGTGCCTTTGCGGCGATTTTCTCGGCTTCCGCCGGTTTCGGCCCGTCTTTCAGATAACGGGTTCCATCAGGGCCGTAGCGGTATTGTCCGACGTGTTCCTGCAGGTTCAGTAAATTGTAGGTGGCTATTTTGAGTTCTTTGATCTCTTCGAGCGGGCGGACCGTGCCTCCTGCCGGCGCGTTTTGCAGAAGGGTTCGAAGAGCCGATTCGAGGCAGCGAGAACCTGACAGCGACGGGTCGCGGGCGAGCGCCGGAGCTGTTGCCAACGCAATTCCGAAGAAGGCGGCAAGGAGCGAGGCGGTAAAATTCCTGCACCGAAGGTTTATTCCATAGGATCCCACATCTGCTCTTCGGCAGTTCCAGGCGAGTTTCTTTATTAAATGTTTAAAGTATTCGGCTGGATAGGCGGCAACCTTGCTTTTTCGTAAAAGAGTTGCAGTTTCAATCACTTATAGTGAGCGGAATGGTGCGACCTGCTGTTTTTGATGGGATCCCGCAAGCCCGGTCAAGACCGTCCTTCTCCTTGATTCCCGCTGGTGGGGCGAGCTAAGGTCATCCATACACAAGAGATACACAGAGGAAAAATTCATGAACGCCACGCAACAGAAAAAGTTTCTGGAAGCGTTTATCGAGATCATTCGAAAAACTTCCACTGAACTCCCCAAAGATGTCATTGAAGCGGTCCAAAAGGGAATGCAGGCTGAGCAGGCCGGTTCTAACGCAAAGTACGCGTTTGAGATCATCGAGAAAAACATCGGTCTCGCGAAGCAGAAAAGCCAGCCGCTTTGCCAGGATACCGGAAGCATTCTTTTTTACGTTCATTACCCCCGTAAGTTCGATGGCGAGGCCCTTGCGAAAGTGATGCGCAAGGCGGTCGTCGACGCGACGAAGAAAGGCTATTTGCGCCAGAACAGCGTCGACAGCCTCACCGGAAAGAACAGCGGAACCAATATCGGCCCGGGTTCACCGAGTCTTCATCTGGAACCCTGGAATAAAGATCATTTTGATGTTCGCCTGATGCTGAAGGGCGGCGGCTGCGAAAACATGGGCGTGCAATACAGCTTGCCTGACAATCGCATCGGCGCGGGCCGCGATGTCGCTGGTGTGAAGAAATGCATTCTGGACGCCGTACAAAATGCTCAAGGCAAAGGCTGCGGGCCCGGCATTCTCGGCGTGGCCATCGGCGGCGACCGTGGCGCGGGTTATCTCGAATCCAAGGAACAACTCCTGAGGAAAATGGGTGACAAGAACCCAGACCCTGTGCTGGCCGGAATCGAGGAAGAGACCGTTCGTGAAGCCAATACGCTTGGGATCGGACCCATGGGTTTCGGTGGTAAAACCACGCTGATGGGCGTGAAGGTGGGCGCGTTGAACCGCCTGCCTGCTTCCTTTTTTGTCAGTGTCTCTTACATGTGCTGGGCCTTCCGCCGCCAAGGCGCACAGGTCTCTGCCAAGGGCGAAATCAAAAAGTGGCTCTACTGAGCTTTGCGCGAGGATGAACAGTTATGATTCGATTGGAAGCTCCATTTACTGAAGAAAAGATTCGTTCCCTGAAGGTGGGGGACATGGTCGAGTTGAGCGGCACGATTTTCACGGGCCGCGACGCCGTCCACAAATGGCTGCATGAAGGCAACGAACCGCCGGTGAGTTTGAAAGACGGCGTGATCTATCATTGCGGACCTGTGGTGATCCGAGAAAAAGGCAAATGGGTGGTGAAAGCCGCAGGGCCGACGACCTCCATTCGGGAAGAGCCTTACCAGGCCGGCATCATCGAGCGTTTTGGACTTCGGGCGATCATCGGCAAAGGCGGCATGGCTGAAAAGACCCGGCAGGCCTGTCAGAAATGCGGCTGTGCTTATCTGCATGCGATCGGCGGAGCGGCGCAGGTGCTCGCCGAAGCCGTGAAAGAAGTCGAAAACGTTTACGAGTACGAGCGTTTCGGAAGCCCGGAAGCCATCTGGCAGCTTCGTGTGGAAAATTTCCCGCTGGTCGTGACCATTGACGCCCACGGCAATTCACTCCACAAGGAAATCGAAGCGGCGTCGGCAGCGAGGCTGACGGAATCGTTCGCGAGAATGGCTGCGGCGAAGCGTTGAGTTTGGTCAGCGCTTGGAAATCGGCAGCTCGAGTGTAAACTTCGAGCCTTCTCCCGGTCTGCTCTGGACTTGAATGTCCCCTCCGTGGTGCCGGGCAATTTCACGTGCGATATACAAGCCGAGACCAAGGCCAGGGGCTTTGCCCGCACCTGTGATCTTCTCGAATTTTTCGAAAATCAGTCCATGGGACGCGGCGGGAATCCCGATGCCGCGGTCAGCAAAGATCACCTCGGCATAGGACCGGGTTTCCCGTTCCGTCGTTCTTAAGGAGATGGACACCGGTTTCCCTGCTCCGTATCTGAGGGCGTTATTCAGCAGATTCGTGAAAATCTGGTCCACTTTGGCGGCATCCCAGGTTCCTTGCAGTTCATCCGGTCCGTTGTAGGTTACGATGCAATCCGTGTGTTTCGATTCGAACTCGGAGCGCGCGATCGTCTGCTTGAGTATTGAGACGAGGTTATGCGACTGGCGGTTCAATTCGAGCTTGCCCACGCTGAGCTTGGTGACGTCGACAAGCTGATCCACCAGCGACCCCAGACGGGCGATCTGTTGCTCCGCTCCGTGCAGAAGTTTCCTGGTTTGCGCTTCTGAAGCCGATTCAGTGTCTTTGAGAACTTTGTTCAATATTTGAATCTGCAGACGCAGCGAGGTCAGGGGTGTCTTGAGTTCATGTGAAGCGATGGAGATGAATTCGTCCTGCTCCCTCTCGGAAGTCAGTTCCCTGAGTTGAATCAGGCCCGCTGGACGTCCGGCGAACTCCACCGAGGTCCCGGAAATTTCCACGTAAATCGTTTTCCCATCCGGGCGAACAAGACGCTCCTCGGTGCGTGCGACTTTGCCTTGGCCTAGTGCGAAAAAGGCGTTCTCCATTTTTTGAGCCGCCGAGTTCACATCTTCAGGCAGCAGGAACTGTCTCAAGGGAGTTTTCAGGATTTCGTCACGAGGCATTCCCATGAGGTTTTCTGCCGCGCGGTTGACGTAAAAAATTCGATCCTCGTCATGGATGACGACGCTGTAGGGAAGTCTTTCGAGCAAACGCTCCGTCATCTCGGGCGCATATTCATTAGCTTGCATCATGGCCGACCAGTTTGAGATTATTTTATAGGGCCTGTCAATCCAAACAAGCGGGCTCCTGGGTATACTTTACTAAACGTTTTCTATTGAATGCGACCTGTTCCCTTCTCGATTTCAATGTATTCGTTCCGGATTTTGAGGATTTCCAGTTCGAGGCAGTGAACGCGATCCAGAAGCTGAAGAATAATGGGAATTGCCTCATCATTCGCGCCAAGGTCTTCTTTCAGTTCGCGGATCAATCGACAGCGGGCGAGATCCTCCTCATCGAGTTCCAATTCCTGGTCCTGAGATTGCTCGGGCGGATGAACCCATTCACTGCGTATGAAGTGAACGATCGTTTCTTCGCTGACCCCAAGGCGCACCGCGATTTCGGATCTTCGGTATCGCGCAGTTTTCATGCGGCTCTCCTTCCGCGGGGATCGTAAGCGTGATTCGTGCTCCATTCGCGAATCGCTTTCTCGAGTTCCTGGTCAACGCGTTCAGGAAGCATGATCTGAACTTTCACGAACTGATCGCCCCTTTTTCCTGTTTTTGAGTCCGGCACACCTTTGCCGCGCAGCCTGAGTCGGGATCCCGTATTCACGCCAGGAGGAACCTTGAGCGAAACAGGTCCGTCCACGGTCGGAACCTTGACCTCGCCGCCCAGAATCGCCTCGGAAAGCGATAGAGGAAAATCGATTTCAAGATCGTTTCCTTTTCTGTGAAACAGATCGGATTCCCGAACCTCGAGCTCAATCAATAAGTCCCCATATCGGAGTCGGGTTCCTGTGCGGACGCCCGGCGGAATTTGAATTCTGATTTTACGTCCCTTCGGAAGAAGGAGTTCTCGTTCTCCGCCCAGTACGGATTCCTTGAAGTCGATGGCGAGCGAATAAAGCGCCTGCTGAGCTTCCGCCTTGGCCTGCTGTCGGAAAAGCGAATCAAAGAAATCGGCACCCAGATCCTCTTCGAACATTTTGGAATAACGACCCGCCTGTCCTTGTTGGGTCTCGTAATAAAACGGACCGGACTCCGCGCGTCGCTTTCGAAGAAGCTCCTCCTCCGCCTCCCCACGCTCGAATTTCGTGCGCTTCTCGGCAGTGCCTATGAGGTCATAGGCGAGGCTGATTTCCTTGAAGCGTTTTTCTGCTTCCTTGTTTCCTGGATTCAGGTCCGGGTGCAGCTTTCTCGCGAGTTTCCGATAAGCGCTCTTGATATCGTCTTGCGACGCGCTTCGCGATACGCCTAGTACCTGATAAGGATCGAGCGACATTGTGAACGGGGGTTCACATCCTGTGCCCAGCGCTTATTTCTGACGCGCTATCCAGCGCAGGGAATTATTTTCTTGCCTGCTGCAGGTTGGCACCGCTGAGGTTGCAGCTCGCGAGGTCCGCGCCTTGGAGTTCCGCGCGATCGAAATTCGCACCGGCCGCGTTCGCTTTGATCAGGTTGGCTCCCATCAGATTTGCATCGCTGAAATTCGCTCCTGCGAAATTGCCTCCGAACAAGTTGGCAAAAGTAAGTTTTGCACCCTTCAGGTCAGCGCCAGGAAGCTCCGCCATGCTCAGGTTTGCCCGCGTCAGATCAGCGCCGGCAAGCGTGGCATGGCCTGCGGGTCTCCGGAGGCCTTGAAGGTCCGCGCCCCCCAGGGCTGCTCCTGTCAGATTTGCTCCTTTGGCGAGCGCAGCTTCCACAAGTTCTTTGATGGTTTTGACGCCGTCATCCTTAAACAGCACTTTCCCAGCAGCGGTCTTGATTTCCATTTGACTGAATTTTATCCCTATCTTTTGCAGAATGCAAAAGCGGTTATCCAGTGCTCATCGCTGTGAAGACAATAGTCAAACTCACGTCCTTTTTCTGGCATGAGGGCACTTCCTTGTGACTTGCTTCGCTCAAAGGTCTGAACATGGTAGTCCCAGATCATTCGACCCGAATTATCCGGATCTGCTTTGAAGCAGGCCTCTTTGATGACCCAGAATTCAAGGGTATTCAGCTGGAGCCTGGATTCGAGAGGATCCAGGATTTTCCGATCGAGACCGGGCCTGATTTTTCTATGACGGCTTTCCAGGTCTACTCCGATCCCCAAAATGCCGTCCCCTGGTGCGCAAACTTTGGCAACTGCAAGGACCCAGTTCGCGGCATGGGTCATGCTGATTTTTAACCGCGTGGGGTCATCGTTTGCCTTCACGCGCAAATGAGTCCAGAGCTTCTCCATGCACCGGTCGCCGGCTTGTCTTTCGCGAACACGCTCCGGTCCTGGTTTGAGAGGGGTGGGTGCGTTCGGAATCTGTGCGCGAAGGAGTAACGCGACCGCGGGATCAGAACTATGGGGCGGAGTGTCTGTGATGGGTTCGGTGGCTAGAGAATATTCTCCCGGTTGAAGGTTGGATAGGAGAAGGTGAAGCGTTGAAGTGTCGGGACCACCCATGTGGGGGGTTATAAAGGGTGGCGCAGAGCTGCGCCACCCCTTTGGCTTCTATTCCCGGATTGTCTTTTCGACAGTGGTGCTGTGTGAAGTATCCGGTGTTTGGTCAACAACGAGCGGAGTCATACCACGTGGACGCGGAGGTGCGGGGCGCGGGGCAGGCCGCGGGGCCGGCCGCGGGGCCGGCGCTGGCCTTGGTTCCGGCCTTGGCTGCGGACGAGGTTCCGGCCTTGGCTGCGGACGAGGTTCCGGCCTTGGCTGCGGACGAGGTTCCGGCCTTGGCTGCGGACGAG
>MEPR01000006.1 GCA_001769835.1 Bdellovibrionales bacterium GWB1_55_8 | reverse complement strand
GATCGGCGCGAGCGCATGTGCCCAGCGCGACAGCTGAGCCTCGGCCCATCGCTGCTTGCGTGCGAGTTGTTCGGGGTAGTCGAGGTGCTTGTAATGGCACGCGCGGCATTCCGGATTGCAGTCGGGATTTGAGGCTAAGGGAGTGAATAACATCTTCGTCCCGTCTCAAGAGGTGCGACGGCTGAGCATCGGATACCTTATGACAAAAAAAAGGACTCGTTGCCGAGTCCTTTTTTTAAGTGGTGGAGGTGCACGGAGTCGAACCGAGGACCTTTTCCATGCCATGGAAACGCTCTACCAACTGAGCTACACCCCCACTAGCGTGAAGTTATTCATACTCAGCCAACCGGTTGATTGCAACCGGTTTGTCACTTCTTTTGAGGCGTTTTCGACGGAAGGCCGCTTAAAGCCCGATTCAACGGGGATTGCCACTCCAGGCTGTCGACCTTTTCCCGGCTTTTATCCAGGCGGTTGGAAACAATCTGGAAAATCGATCCTTTCCAATTGGAATGCCAGATATCGCCATCGGCCCGGCCTCCTGCTGAAGCTTTGAAGTTCAGCTCTGCGGCAGGGCCGCCGGCGGCATCTTCCTTCTTGCCAAAAAGGGAGCTGAAATCGAGCCCCGGGGCACCTCCGCCGGCGGATTTGCTGGCACCGCCGCCACCGCCCGATTTGGCGATTGCGCCGGGGACGTTGAAATTCCCGCTGTTGACGGCTTTCGCCAGCTCGGCGTCGAATTGCGCAAGAGCTGCTTTGGTATCGCCCGGAATTCCGGGCATTCCGCTGAGCAGGGATCCTGGACCCTGCGAATCCAATCCTTTGTTAATGTCATTCAGCCCGATACCGAGCTTGTCCAGCCCGCTGGGCACTTGATCCAGATTCGGCATCTGCGTGAGAATGGAACCGTAGGGGTCAGCCGTTGCCGCGCTTTGCGCCCCTTGCATGAAGTCATCAGCGGTGAAGTCTTCCGAGACTTCGCGGGCATTTTTTGTATAGGCCGATCCATTGCTCCCGCCGCTGGCACTGTAGGATCCGCCGCCTGAGCCGCCGGAAATGGTACCAGTTTGCGAAGCCGGTGCAGAAGCCCCGAGAGCTGCTGCATTTGAGCAGTTCTCATCAGCTTTTCCTCCCGCCGAACTTGCACCCATCCATTTCAGGCCCGCGACAACGAGGAGAAGGCCGGAGGCAACACAGGATGTCGCGAATGTTTTGCCGCCTACGGTGTACGAAGTGGTCGAGGCTGTGCCTGACAGCCCTGCATACGCGGCTTGACCGGCAAAGCCCATGACACCGGCTCCAATGAGACCGTCCATCAGCGAACCTAGACGTATGGCTTGTACAACATCTGTGATGCCGGCGACACCGCCCGAAGCCAAGCACGCCAGTTCCCACGCTGGTTTGGAAGGATTGTTGCCCATTACGCAAGCGGCTAAACATACGGCTGTGGCAGCGGTGTAAACAGTCGCGGTCACTTTTTCAGCTTTTTCCCCATCTTGCAGCATGTCGTGCGCCTGGCAGAATTGCTGAAGTTGCCCGTATTGCAGTTCAAATGCGGCCGTTTTTTCTTCGCACGTCGCAACTGGGGCTGCAGTTGCTGCCCCTGTGGGTGCGCTGCCTCGACGGCTTCCGCGGACGACGGTCCCGTCGACATTCGTGGAAGGGTGTGCGGCGCAGTAGGCTGCGAGTTCTGCCTTTGCCGTTTCATAGGGAGTACAGGAAGCGCAGCCTGCGGCGTGCGCTTGCCTTGCCGTCATCAGTGGCAAAGCAGCGATCAGAAGAACTTGAAGAGAAGCAATCAGGCGATTTGTGAGTTTGATCATTTGTTTGCCCCTCCTGAAAAAACTCGTCGTCCCACGTAATGATAACGGAATGAGATCCGCTGGAAGATGTTAATGGAGCGGTCCTCCGCCACCGCGGCAGGGGAGCGGGTCAGGCTTCTGAAGTCCATCACTGTAAAGCCGGCCGGCGGTTCGTCGCTGCCTTCTTTGGGCATGAACTGGCCCATGATTCCGGCCATCATGGCGGCCATGTCCGGGGGGGCCGAATCTCCTGATGAGCCAGCGCCGCCGCCTCGGCCCGATCGGGCGATGGCACCGGTGTCAAACGGAAGGGACCGATCGATGGCTGCGAGCACGCCGGCCAGTTCGCTTTTTCCGGTCCCAGTCAGGTTCGCACCCATGCTGGTCATGAGCGCGGAGTGAGGCTCATCGGCGTTCGCCAGGAACTCGCCGAGATTCTGTCCGGTGGCTTTTTCGAAGGCATTTTTAAATTCAGAGTTAGCGACAAAACCCATCTTGCTGTCTGAGCCTACAGCGCAGGCAATATGCAACTCGGCGCTTGAATTTCCTTCGGCATTTGAACAGGAAGACTCGATGGGATCTTTGGCCTCAGAAGTTTTTGAAGCACTGGCTACGTTCTGGCTGTCGCCACCGGCGGAGCCATTCTGACCGCCACTGGACCGGTAACTCAGATCACCCACGCGGATGCCGGGCTGATTTCCGCTGGCCAGCTGGGTCGCGGCGTTGAGGGAGTTTTCTGCCAGTCCTTCCTGATTTTTTGCCGCCTTGAACTTCGTGAAAGATTGCAGAGCCGAGACGCCAGCGGTCATGCAGGCGGTCTCGTTCCATTGGCCGCCAGAAGCAGCGCCGGTGGTACCTGTGGCTGTGCCGGTGGCACCCGTGGTAGCGCCTGTAGTAGCGCCTGTAGTAGCGCCTGTGGCGCCCGTGGCTGTGCCGTTAGCTCCTGCGCCAGCTCCACCAGCACCCGCGCCTGCCAGTTTTCCCATGAAGTGAGCCGTGCCAAGTCCCATGAGAGTGGTCACGGCGCCTTGAAAGTCCTTGGTGATGACAGCATCGGCGAGTGCGCCAGCCACAGCCGATCCGGTGCAGATGCCGGAACTCACGAGTCCGGCAGGGGTACAAGCGGTCACGCAGATGCCCGCCACCGCGGCCCAGATACCGCCGGTGATTTTGTCAGCTTTAGCGGCCTTTTTTGCAGCTTTCGCAGCCTTGCAGTGTTCGGCCTTCTGGGTTGCGACGCCCGCCTGCTCGGTCCCGACATCGGAGCACACGTCCGCGCTGGCCGATGAGTTTCCAAAAGCCACGAGCAAGAGCGCTCCAGTGGCGATCCATTTCTGGGGTCTGATTTTTTGACCCATAGTTCCCCCGTTTTCGATCCCCCGAAGACCCTCTGACTATCTCAGTGAACCCCGTTTGTATTTCTCGGCGTTCACTTCCGAGATGCGTGTGAAGAGGCTCTTTGAGTCGCGACCGAGAATCGAGTTTTCAGAAGCAGGCCCCCGCCCGCCGCCGAAATCAAGAATGCTCTGGTCGTTTTTCTCTTCTTCCTCTGCTTTGGGCATGAGCTGCGCGAACAGGCTCGAAAGATCCGGTCCGCCACCTTCTTTGCTACCGCCGCGGCCGCCGCCACTCGGCACGCCGCCAACGCCCTGGTACTGCACTTTTTCGCCGTTTTCAGCCATTCGCGCGGCGCTTTCGCCTTCGCTGGTCTCACCTGAGACTGCCGTGCCGCCGCCGGGATTGACTCCACCACCGCCATTCTGGTTAGGCGAGATGCTGGCTTCCCTGAACGGATCCGCGCCAGGAGCCGGGTTTGCCGGCGTAGTGGGAGGCGCGTCTCCCCACGGATTACCGAGGTCTCCCTGTTCAGCAACGGTCTGATCTTCCTCTTCCGCCGCCGCTTGAGAGTCGGATTCGCTGCCGGTTCCGCTGATCACTTGCTGAGAGCGAGGCGCAAAATCATCGCCCTCCAGATTGAACATCGGGATGTTCACCTTTTCCGCGTTACCTAGCTTGTTTGCGGCTTCTTCCATTTGCTTGGCCGCTTTCTTTTCGAAAATTCCCTGCATCAGTTGTCCGACGCCAGTGGTTGCAGAGACCCATGCCCCTGCCAGCCCTTGATTCATCATATCCCGCTGTTCGCCTTCTGCTTGGGCACCTTTTAATTCGAGATCTCTTGAAGCCGCTGCTTGGGCCTCGAGTACTTGTTCCTTGGTGTAAGTGGCGTTATGCCCGGTTACGTCGAGGGCGGAACGTCCGTATTGGCTTTTTGCTGACAATCTGTAGTTTTGGCCTGCCGCCACCGCTTGGACGCTAGTGTTGGTTACATCGGTATTGATCCTTTTAGCATTCGCGCCTTGTTTTGCCGCATAATGAGCTTGGATCAGGGCAGCAGCCACATTCGACGCACCCGTCATCATGTGGACGTTCGCTGTCATTTTCTGAGTCTTTGCAGCGCCACTGTAGTTGGAAGACAGGGTGCCCTGTCGTGCTGCTTTCGATGCCTCAACTGTTCCTGCCGCACTCACCGCAGCCGAACCAACCTTGTCGCTCACCGTATTCCACGCCTGAGCCCCTTTGATTGCGATTTCGGTGGCACCGCACCCCAGCTCTCCATTGATATCTCTGGAATGTCTGCAGAGTCCGGTGTTGGTTTCTTTCTTTTGGCCTTTGCCGTCTTTTGCACGCATATCGGGCGTGTAATCGGCGATGGCGCCCCCTCCTGAGCCGGTACCGTCAGGCTTCGTGGTAGACGGGGGAGTGTTGCTCGCCGGCGGCGTTTGCGCCACTGGCGTTTCGGTCGGTTTTACAGGTGTTTCTGGGACCGTCGGTGTCTGCGTGGGCGCGTTCTTCATTGCGTTAGCAATGGATTTCTGTGATCCGAAGTCCGAATTAAGCTCTGTCGGAGCATCGGACAGTCCCACGCCGAGGGATGGCTTAACGCTGTCCGTTGGCTTGTCAATGGATCCAAAATTTGAATCCAGAGGGAGATTGCTGTTCAGCTCAGGGGTGCCGAGGTCCGGCTTCTTGTTTTTGCTATCCAAGTAGTTATTAACACTATCCTTGGACCCGAATTTAGATGTGGGTTCATACGGGAGATCACTGTCTAATTTGTCAGAGTCGAGTTTCACGTCCTTACCTTGATACGAAGATACGAACTCTGGCTTTGCGGGATCTGGCGTTTTTGCGGCGACCTTCTGCCTATATTTTTCCAGCCTCTCCTCATGTGCTTTGTCGTCGGCTTTCTTCTGCAGCCTGGCCATATTGTCGTTAAAATCTTTTTCTCCGTTGTCGGTGACTTTTGCTGGTTCTGGCTCCGGCTTGGGTTCCACCTTCGGCTCCGGCTTGGGTTCGACCTTTGGCTCCGGTTTCGGTTCTACCTTCGGCTCCGGCTTCGGCTCCGCCTTCGCGACGGTTTTCCCCTTCTCCTTATCGCTCAGCGGCTTTCCGTGTACCGGGAGGTTGTCATCCTTCCGGAGCGTCGCGGTCTTGTGGGAGGTGCATTTGTAAACGACGGGGCAGCTGTGTTTGTATTTTTCCGCCACCGCTTTGGAGCAAAGATTCTTCAGAACATACTTGTATTGCATGTTTCCTGTTTTGCAGCTGTTGCAGTACAGGCCGTCCGTATACTTGCCGCCCGAGGCGAGATACTTGATGTCTCCGCAGTCGAAGGCCGAGGCTCCGAAAGCCGCGTGGCCGACGGAAAGTGAACTCGCAAGCAATAGGTATAAAATTTTCTTGTTCATCGAATCCCCCAAACTCGAATCGAAACGCAAACGGACAAACAACCCCCAAAAACTTTCGACTCGGTTAGCTTTAATTGTGACTTACCTCTATAGTGGAGTCAATAAGTCAGGATTGTGCGGAGATTGTTTCTGTAAGTACTTGAATTCACGTTGGTTTAGTTTTGTTCCCAGGTGGATAGGCCCCGGAAATTGCTCGGGAAGGGGCCTCTTGAACAGTGACTGGATCATATGATTCCGCACCCTGTCTTGTACCGCCTGCCGACTGCATGGCAAACTGAGGTACCTGCAACGGTGGAGGGGCAACTCGTATGGCGGCAGAAGGCGCACCAAAAAGTGGAGAGTATCAGGACGGCAAACTCTGGTTTCAACGGAGAAGTTCCGTGGTGACCATCGGGCTTACTGACATGGCCATCGAGGAAATCGGCAGCGTTCAGAAGATCGATTTTCCGGATGAGGGCGAAGACTTCGGCAAGGGTGAGGTTGTTCTTACCATCGACGGATCCAACGGCAGTATCGAAGTCACCACTCCCGCCGCCGGTCTTGTTCAATCCATCAACGAGAAGCTGACGGAAGAACCCGATACAGTAACTGAGGATCCTCTTGAAGAAGGCTGGCTCATCAAACTCGAAATCGAAGACCCGTCCGATCTCAAAGAGTACGCCTAAGAAGAAGGCTCCGCTCACGCGTGAGCCCGTCATCGAGGCAGGCGGAGTTGAGATTGGCGGCATCGCGGATTCCATTGCAGTGGGCTATCGCCCAACCGGGCAGCTGCATCCTCAGGACGAAGAACTCTTCAGGGCTTTTCAATCGAACCTGCTTTCGTTGATTTCACATGAACTTCGGACACCGCTGATGGGCGTGCTCAACGCACTCAGCGTTCTTGATAGCGATGGGGCCACGCCTGGAATGAGCGCGCGCGAACTCGTATCGATGGCTCGGAGGAACGCGCAGCGCCTGCAGCAGGCGCTGACAACACTGCTGGACCTTGCGGCGCTGGAGAGCGGTACGTTCCATGCCCGCTTGCGCGAGGTGGATCTGCTTCGCGTGGTGCGCACCCGTATAGACGCGCATGCTCATGGTTTTCATGACGCCGAAATCGAAGTGGTACTCGTTGCGGCCGCGAATTCTCTCGTGCTCGCCGATCCGCAGAAGCTGGGCCGAGCACTGGATCTTTGTTTCGAGACGATCGCCGCGAGAATTCAACCCCGGAGCAAGGTCACTGTCCGGGCACTTTCTTCGAAGGTCGAAATTCGTTTTCAAATTCGCCCCGAAAGTGAGCTCTCCTGGAGAAATATCTGGTCACAGGCTCTGATGGGCTTCGACAGCGGCGTGAATTCACCAGCGTCCGCTTTTGGTGGCGTGCTTCAGTCGGAGCAGGCGTTTCTGGCGCGGACCGAGGAAGGTCTGGGCAGCGAACTCCTGGTGATTCATCAGATCATGCGCCTGCATCGCGGCAAGTTCACGGAGCGCCACTCGGGTGCCGAGGTCACGCTGGCCCTGGAATTTCCTGAGATGAGTTCTGAGGAGGTTCTGCGAGCTGTGCTCATGTCGCGCGCCTACGCGGTTTCGCATGAGCTTGGGTCCGTGGCTCTTGCGCTGATTCGTGTTCCCGATGCCACTGACGCGAATACCTTTTCGCAGAAAATCCGTGCGAGTCTTTTCAGAGCCACTGATGCCGTGTACGTCCTTTCGGAGAGGCACCAGGTGGCCCTCGTGCTGGATGACTGCAAGTCGGAAGACACGCTCCAGGTGCTGAAGAGGCTTCAGGGGGTTCTCGGGCGCTCGCTTACGTTCGGCATCGCGCATTGCCCTTCAGACGGGATCGAGCCTGCGAAGTTGCTCGAGGTTGCGGATGGCCGCCTGACGCCGTCTTGAAGTTTAAATCGACGAGAGTGTCACCTGAAGCCAAAGCGGATGTGACCCTGCGAGGGCGATCTTTTTCGTTCTTCCTGTTTGCTCTATTTGCCTGATTTGCCATGACGCTTTGATTGTGCAAAAAACTTTTTTGCCATTTTTTGAGGCGCCCGTCAGATCGCAGCCGTCGAACGCGACTTCAGGTCTGCTCGTAAAAATATCGGCATCCGAGGGGGTGCGTATCGCCCTCACCGTAGGCGGCATCATGCCCGTGTTTGCATGGATTCCTATACGTGCGACCGGCTCGTGATCTCCAGTGGCCTGGGTGGTGTAATCGATGAATTCCACGGAGTGGGCGATCTCCATCCGGGCGATTTCCGGAACGCGGCCCTGGATGACGAGTGTGGAGCTGGATTCAATGGCCGCCCAGCTCTGCGATGCGATGAGTGTTCCCATCACTCCGCCCATAATAACCGCAAGACGATTCAGGAAAATTCGATTCATGGCGGCCAGGGGTATATCTTTCTTGACTTATTTAGTCAAGTATCATGCGCACGCGCAAGCGCATGGTGCAATCGGGATGATTCATGTATAGAAATTCCTACTCAAATGAACCCGAAATTCTTCATAAAAACCTTCGGATGCCAGATGAATGTGGCCGATACCGAGCGCATGTCAGCCCTCCTGTCAGAGCTCGGAATGCTCCCGGCCGATCACCTGGAAGACGCCCAAGTCATCATCATCAACGGCTGTTCGGTGCGTGAGAAAGCTTCGCATAAAGCCGTCTCGATCCTGGGGGGGCTCCAGGAGCTCAAACAAGATGGACGCGGACCCATCATCGGAATGGGCGGCTGCGTTGGCCAGCTCGACAAGGAAACACTTTTCAAACGTGCGCCTTTTCTGGATTTCGTTTTCGGGACGGACACGATCGATAATCTTCCCGAGATTCTTCATCGGGTGAAGAACGGCGAGCGGCGGGTGCTGTTCACCGATTTCGATCCTTCGATGGATTACTCCACCGAAACCAAGGTTTTCGGCGCCAAGGCACAGGCTTTCGTGAACATCATGAAGGGCTGCGATAAATACTGCACCTATTGCATCGTTCCGTACACGCGAGGCCGCGAGAAATCCCGGACTATCTCGGAAGTTGTCGATGATATCGCGCGACTTGTTGCCAGTGGTGTTCGCGAAGTGACGCTTCTTGGCCAGAATGTGAACTCCTTCGGCAAGGGAAATCCGAACGCATCGGCGCGCGAACCGCGCGAGCTGCACAACGTGATCGGCAAGGTCGGCCCGAAGGATGGCGAGGAAAATTTCCCTCAGCTGCTCCGGGCAATCGATTCCGATTCAAGGTGCGCCGAACTCAAGCGCATCCGCTTCACTTCCAGTCATCCGCTCGATTTCAGCGAGGAGCTGATCGACTGCTATGCCTCACCCGAACGGGGCGGGGTCTCTCGACTTTCTCCCAACCTCCATCTTCCGGTCCAAAGCGGGTCCAATGCCGTTCTCCAGAAGATGGGCAGACACCACAAGATTGAAACCTATGTGGAGCAGATGGACCGCTTGCGGCAGGTTTGCCCGGATGTCTCGATATCGAGCGATCTGATCGTGGGCTTTCCGACCGAAACCGCGCAGGATTTCGAGGATACCCTCGCACTTTGCGAACGCGTGCAGTTCGACAGTATTTACGCCTTTGCCTATTCGCCGAGACCGGGAACGCGCGCCTCGAAGATGCAGGATGACGTGCCCAATACCGTCAAGAACGAGCGCTTGAACCAGCTTCTGCAGCATCAGATGAAAATAGCGGAAAAGCGCTATGCTTCGCGAATCGGCAAGGAAATGGAAATGCTCGTCGAGGGCGAGTCGAAAAACCAGAAAGTCGCCGGTGGCAAGTCCGGTAAAGTCTGGACCGGCCGCACCGGTTGCAATCGCGTGGTCAATTTCTTTTCTGAAAACCCAATGGACTTCACCGGTCGTTTCGTAAACGTGAAGATCGTCGCCGCATCCGGTCTTTCGCTGCAGGGAGAGCTCGTTACCGGAGATGCAACCGGAGATATAAAATGATCCTTCCGCACCATGGGTTCTGGCCGAATATTCATGAGACCGCGTTTGTGGCGCCTTCCTCCGACATCGTCGGGGAAGTGGAGCTTGGCTCGCATTCCAGCGTCTGGTTTCAGTGCGTGATTCGTGGTGATGTGAACTCGATCCGGATCGGCGCCCGCACGAACATCCAGGATCACTCGATGCTCCATGTGACAAGAAAGGTGAGCCCTCTCAGGATCGGTGACGAAGTCACCGTCGGTCACCGGGTGACACTCCATGGCTGCACGATCGGAAACCGCGTCCTGATCGGCATGGGCGCCATTGTCCTGGACGATGCCGAAGTCGGTGATGACTGCATCATCGGCGCGGGAGCGCTGGTCACGAAAAAGATGAAAGTTCCGGCGGGGAGCATGGTTTTCGGTTCGCCTGCCAAGGTCATGCGGCCCTTGAAAGAGGAAGAACTGGCCTTTTTAAAGCAGAGCGCCGAGAATTACGTGAACGACGCTCGCCAGTATTACCGCTACGTGCATGGGCCAGCCCGAATGGGAGATGACCAGCGGGACCTGAACAGCTTCAATGACAGCTTGAGCGACAACTTAAGTGACGGTTTACCTGACGAGGAGGGGAACGAGTGAGGATTCTCGAAGAGGCGTTAACGTTTGATGACGTACTTCTGTTGCCCGGCTATTCGGATATTCTTCCCTCAAATGTTCGCCTGGACACTCAGCTGACCCGGCGAATCCGGCTCCATATTCCGCTCCTTTCGGCCGCGATGGACACCGTTACAGAGAGCAAGACGGCGATCACCCTGGCGCAGGAGGGCGGGCTCGGCGTCATTCACAAGAACCTTTCGATCAAACATCAGGCCTTCGAAGTGGAGAAGGTGAAGAAAAGCGAATGGGGGATGATCCTGGATCCCATCACGATCGCCCCGACCGCGAAGATCGGCGAAGCGCTCGACATGATGCGGACTTTCAAAATTTCAGGTGTTCCCGTCACTGTGAAGGACGCGCACGGGCCGAAACTGGTTGGCATCATCACGAACCGCGATCTGCGTTTTGAAGAGGATCTGACCCAGTCCGTTGAATCGCGGATGACGAAAATGCCGCTCATTACCGTGCCGGAAGGCACGACGCTTGAGCAGGCGAAAGCCATTTTGCGCGGAAATCGGGTCGAAAAGCTCCCGGTGATGGACAAGTCAGGTTACTTGAAGGGCCTGATCACGATCAAAGACATCAAAAAGCAGCAGAGATTCCCGAACGCGAACAAGGACAAATTCGGACGCCTGGTGGTTGGAGCGGCGGTGGGAGTGGGCGGTGACAACATGGATCGCGCGCGTGCTCTTGTCGATGCCGGTGTCGATGTTCTGTTCGTGGACAGCGCCCATGGCCACTCCAAGGGGGTGCTTGAAATGGTGAGCACGCTCAAGAAGGCTTACGGGGATCGTGTGGACATCGTTGGCGGAAACGTGGCGACTGCCGAGGGTACCGAGGCATTGATCCAGGCCGGCGCTGATGCCGTGAAGGTGGGGATCGGTCCAGGTTCGATCTGTACCACCCGGATTGTCGCCGGTATCGGCGTTCCTCAGCTTTTTGCGGTCTCGCAGGCCGCGCGCGCTGCGAAGGCTTACGGAATTCCAGTGATCGCGGATGGCGGCATCAAGTTCAGCGGCGACGTGACGAAAGCGCTCGCCGCCGGTGCTCAGTGCGTGATGATCGGCTCACTGTTCGCTGGAACTGACGAAGCGCCCGGTGAAACGGTGCTTTACCAGGGACGTTCATACAAAATGTATCGCGGCATGGGCAGCATCGACGCGATGTCGCAGGCACAGGGCTCAAAGGACCGGTACTTTCAGGGCGCGATCGATGATGTGGGCAAGCTCGTTCCCGAGGGGATCGAGGGGCGCGTTCCTTATCGCGGAAGCCTTTCATTCAACATCTATCAGCTACTCGGCGGCCTTCGCTCGGGGATGGGCTATTGTGGCGCAGGAACGATTCCGACGCTGCAGGAGACCGCTCAGTTCGTCCGCATCACCAACAGCGGTCTTGCTGAAAGTCATCCGCATGACGTCGATATCACGAAGGAAGCCCCTAATTATCGCATGGAAAGCGGCAGAAGATGAGTTCACATTCCACCGTTGTCATCCTGGACTACGGCTCGCAGTACACGCAGCTCATCACGCGTCGAGTGAGAGACCTCGGGTATTTCTCGAGAATTCTTCCGGGCGATGTGGCGCTTGAACGGATTCGGGAGCTCGCACCCAAAGCCCTGATCCTCTCGGGCGGTCCGTCTTCCGTTTACGATGCTGGCGCGCCGGCCCTTCCCCAGGGGCTGCTGGAATACCGTGAGCAGGCTGGAATACCCGTGCTGGGTATCTGTTATGGGATGCAGCTTCTGGTTCGCGCCTTTGGTGGCGAGGTGGCTCGCGCGGATTCGCGCGAGTACGGGCGCATGCTCGTGCATCCGCAGGAGGGGAGCCGCTTCTTTACGGGCTCTCCGAACTTTGTTGCGTGGATGAGCCATGGCGATGAGACCAAGCAGGTTCCTGACGGGTTCATCACATCCGCAAGAAGTGAAGCGGGCGCCGTCGCCGCGATGGAGAATGGCGAAGCCGGCCTTTACGGCCTTCAGTTTCATCCCGAGGTCACGCATACGGAAGGTGGCTCGGAACTGCTGAAGCGTTTTCTCGGGGATATCTGCGGGATCTCTCCTGACTGGTCGATGGGTTCGGTTCTCGAGGAACAGGTCGAGACTATTCGCGCACAGGTGGGCCCTGACAAGCATGTGATCTGCGCGCTTTCCGGCGGCGTTGATTCCGCCGTTGCGGCGACGCTGGTTCATCGTGCGATCGGCGACAGGCTCCATTGCGTGTTCGTGGATCACGGCCTGCTCAGATTTCGCGAACAGGAAAGAGTGATGCAGCTCTTTCGTGACAAACTCCACCTTCCGGTGGAATGCGCCGATGTCTCCGATCGTTTTCTTTCGAAGCTGGAAGGCGTCGTGGATCCGGAGCAGAAGCGGAAAATCATCGGGCGCGAGTTCATTTCGGTGTTCGAGGAATCCGCCGAAAGGATTTCAAAGACGATCGGGCACTCCCCCGAGTTCCTGGTTCAAGGGACGCTTTATCCGGATGTCATCGAATCGAGCCCGGGACACAAGCACTCGGCAACCATCAAAACCCATCACAACGTCGGCGGGCTTCCCAAGGATCTCAGGTTCAAGCTGATCGAGCCGCTGCGTGAGCTCTTCAAGGACGAGGTCAGGGAGCTTGGCCGAGTAATGGGCGTTCCCGATGCGTTCCTTCAGCGGCACCCGTTTCCGGGGCCGGGTCTTGCTGTCCGCGTGATTGGCGAGATCACCCGTGAGCGTCTGGATGTCCTTCGTCAAGTGGACGAGGTTTACATCAACGCCCTTCACGAGTTTGGTCTTTATTCGAAGGTCTGGCAGGCTTTCGCGGTATTTCTGCCCGTGAAAAGTGTCGGCGTTCAGGGGGACGGGCGCACGCATGATCATGTGGTTGCGCTCAGGGCGGTCACGTCATCCGATGGGATGACGGCGGACTGGTATCCATTTGATGGAAAGTTTCTGGGAACGGTTTCCTCACGAATCTGCAACGAGGTTCGCGGGGTGAACCGGGTGGTTTACGACATTTCGTCGAAACCCCCGGCCACCATTGAATGGGAATAGAACGTTCGTACTAAGGTCTCGCGAACGAATCGCAGCGAACCGCAACCTTTGCGCAGTAGTTCGGGTGAGACCCGTTCTGGCAGTTGATTCTGGCTTTTGCCTCGGCTTCAACAGGAGTGCGTCCTTCACCGCGATAGGTCCTGTTAAAACCACTGTCATTCAGCATGCAGACGGAGCCCTGATTGGGCAGCATGTTTGAATTGTCATCGCATTTGAGCGTGGCCCTGCCGACGCAATAGTTCGCGTGAGCGCCCGCTTCACAGGCTTTACGAACATTGAACTCGGCGTCGAGCTTGCTCTGGCCTTCCGAAAGGAAAGTCCTCGAAAAACCGGAGTCAATCATCATGCAGACGTTCACCAAGGGCTGAGCGGGAGCCGGGGGAAGGTAGTTCCCGCGCTCCAGCAACTCCACTCGATCTGTGAGGAGGTAGAGGCTGCGCTGCATTTGATCGAGATTTCGCTCGAGGTTGAAGACTTTACGCTCCAGTTCGCGGATATTGCGGTCATCACGAACGCTTGGCCGGCCAGGGGCCGCAAGCGCTGCCATAGGCAGGGCCACGGCGAGTGCCACGATTGCGGTTCTCATAAACATTTTCGAAACTTTCATGAATTTCCTTTCGTTGCGCGACAGTACGCACATGAGGATAGCTAACAGATGATATGGGTTATGTCAACGCAGTGCGTTACCCCTATTCCGTGAAGATCACTTTGCGGAAAAACGGTTGACGCTACGATGTGTTAGGACGTATGTCCGCACGCGGGGAGATGCATATGGTTTTGTCTGTTTGGCTCGTCCTGAGTTCCGCTCTGGGTTCCTTCAGTCTGCCAGCGGTTGCGGCAGAACAGGTTTGCAAGGAATGCCACGAGGACAAGTACACGGCTCCTGTGGGCCACTATCCTTCGCAGGAAGGTCTGTGTGAAGTCTGTCATACAGTCGAAAAGCGCCACTTCGAGGACATGGATCCGAAAGCGGTCACGACTCAGAAGTCGGCACAGGCTTGCTATCAGTGCCATGAGCAGAAAGATCAGGCCAAGCACGTGCATCCTGCGCTGCAGATGAGCGAAGACAGCTGCATCAGCTGTCACAATCCTCACGGGGGTCAGCACCCGACTTTGCTCAAGCAGAAACTTCCGACCCTTTGCATGGATTGCCATGATTCCGACTCATTCACGAAGGGGAAATCGGTCCATAAAATCACTTCGGCCGGCAAGAGCTGTGCTCGATGCCATGACTCTCATTCATCCAGCCTCCCGAAAATGCTTACGCAGAAAACCGAAGATATCTGCTTTTCCTGCCACAACCGCGAAGTGAAGACCGCCGAACGCGTCATTCCGAACATCAAAGAGAAGATTGAAAAAAGCATGAGCGTGCACATGGTCGCCACCGAATGTTCGGAATGCCACTCGCCCCATGCGAGTCAGTTCGACCGCCTTCTGAGCAAGCAGTTTTCGATATCGGACTACACCCGTTACGTCCACGGCGACGATACGACAGCCAATACCTACGAACTTTGCTTCAAGTGTCATGACAAAGGGATGATGAACCGCACGATCGATGCGGACAGCACCCGGTTCCGTAAGGATTCCAGAAATGGAGTCATGCTGAACCGCGTGAACCTGCACTGGGTACATGTGACCAACGCCACCGGAACCACCGGTCCAGATCGCGGGCGGTCCTGCAAAGTCTGTCATGATCCGCATGGAGCGCCTCAGGATCGCCTGATCCGCAACCGCATGTTCAAGGGCAATGCGAAGCTCGAGTTCCAGGTCATCAAGGAAGGCGACAATGAGGTGGGCGGGACCTGTGCCAAGTCCTGCCATTCGCCCAAGAGTTATCAGCGGATTGATTAAGGTCAGTTGATTCGACCAGGAAATCGTTTAGTCTGATGAAGTGAGCGTTTCGCCGTCGAAGTTACTTCATCCGAGAACCTTTTTCCGACGCATGCTGCGTCCGGCGGTATTCGTTTTTTTCGTGGGATTCCTGCTGAGCGGGGCATTTGCGGGGTTCTGGGAAAAGGGGATTGATCTTCCGCCCCTTCAGATGTCCCAGCGGCAGTTTTCCAGGCTGCCCGTCGATATCGCGGAATTCCCGGACATCTGTCTGACGGGTCATGCCGCGAGTAGTTTCCAGGGGCGCCGCTGTACCGAGCGGTGGGTCATGCTTTCTCTCCGGACATTGGGTGTTGCCCTTCCTTTTCTGGCAGTGTTTCTGTTTTTTCAGATTTCGTGGCGGCTGGTTCGCGGCGCTTACGAGGAAGCCGATACCAAACTTCGGCTTGGGAAGGACAGTTTCGTTGCCGTCACGACTCAGCCTTCGCAGTTGACGAACGACTTTTATGGCTGGTTCCACTCCCTGAACGCCGTAAGCGTGCAGCTTAAAAATGGAAAACAGATGAAGGTTTATGTACCCATCGAGGCCGGCCTGCCTAAACCCGGCGCAAAACTGGTAATAGCCCCCCTGGGGAAAAAGTTCGGAGCCCCCCGGGCCATGGGAATCGTATACATTCCGCATGTTTCGGTCGTGAGCGGCTAATGCAGGTTTCTTTTGCGCTGAGTCTAGCGTTTCCGGGGGCTCTTCGCTAAAAGGACCCTCTATGCTCAGTTCCGCAGCCAGTGCTCCGCCCAGCGAGCAAAAGAGCGACTTCGTGCATCTGCACGTCCATACGCAGTACAGCCTTCTTCAGGGCGCGATTCGAATGGAAGATCTTTTCGAGCGCGTCGCGAAGCTCGGGATGAGCTCCATCGCCATCACGGATACGCACAATCTTTTCGGCGCCATCGATTTCTATCTCGCGGCGAAGAAGGCGGGCATCAAACCCATCATTGGTTGCGAGATTCATTATGCTCCCCAGGGACCTGCTGCAATGCAGGCCGGAGGACCGGGTGGACCGAAGTTTTATCATCTTGTGCTGCTTTGCAAGGATCTTGGCGGCTATCAGAATCTCTGCAAGCTGGTCACGGAGTCTTATAGAAATCTGAAGGCGGCGGTTGCCGCAAATCCCAAGGCGCAGCTGACGAAAGCCTGGGTTGACCGGGAACTTCTGGATACCTATGGCGAAGGCCTGGTGGTCCTCTCCGGGTGTATCCGCGGAGAGATTCCCTACAAAATCCTGAGTGGTGATGAAGCTGCCGCTCTGGATTCGATGCTCTGGTTCAAGAAGCGTTTCGGCGAGGATTTTTTTCTGGAGCTCCAGGACATCGGGTTGCCCGAACAGGACCTGGTGAATCAGACTCTGGCCGAGCTTGGCGAAAAACACGGCATCGCTTGTGTCGCAACGGCTGATTGCCATTACCTCGATCCGCAAGACGCTGAAGCACACGAGATTCTTCAATGTATTGAGCATGGAAAGAATCTCGACTTTGATCGACCATCGAGCTTGGTGCCTTCGGAGTACTATCTCAAACCCCCGGAGCTCATGCGCGAGCGTTTTGAGCGTTTTCCAGAGGCGATCGCGAACACCCGCAAGGTGGCCGATCGTTGTAATCTTGAATTCAAGTTCAAAGATGAGAGCGGGAAGCCCATCTATCACCTGCCTAGGTTTCGTCCGACCGATGTTCCGCCTGAGGCCGACTTTGATTTGATCGCGTATTTCAAAGATCAGGCGCGGGCAGGCCTCGAATCCCGCTATGCCGAGTACTCGTTCAAGCGCAAATGCGATGCGCCGGACTGGTCTGAGAAGAAGAAAGAGTACGCGGCGCGGCTCGAAGATGAGCTTGAAATGATCGCGCGCACGGGTTTCGCGGGCTACTTTCTCATCGTTGCGGATTTCATCAACTGGGCCAAGCGCGAGTCCATTCCGGTGGGCCCGGGCCGCGGTTCAGGTGCGGGTTCGCTTGTGGCGTACTCGTTCAAGATCACGGATATCGACCCGATCGAATTTAATCTGCTGTTCGAACGCTTCATCAATCCTGAACGTATCAGCATGCCCGACTTCGACGTGGACTTTTGCCAGGACCGGCGCGGTGAAGTCATTGATTACGTCTCAAGAAGATACGGCGCGGATAACGTTTGTCAGATCATCACTTTCGGAAAACTGCAGGCGCGCGCTGTCATCAAGGATGTGGGCCGCGTGCTCGGGCTTTCTTTTGCCGAAAGCGATAGCATCACGAAGTTGCTGCCCAATGAACTCGATATCACTATCGATCGCGCGATCGAGCAGGAATCCAGGCTCAGGGAGCGGATTGAAAACGAACCCAAGGTCGCCAAGATCATTTCCTACGCCCGCGCACTGGAAGGCCTTTACCGGAACGCCGGTATTCATGCTGCAGGCGTGATCATCACTGAAAAACCAGTCGTCTCGTACTGTCCTCTCTATGCGGGCCGTGAAGGGGATGTGGTCACGCAGTTCGACAAGGATTTCGGCGAGAAGATCGGACTGGTGAAGTTCGACTTCCTCGGTCTGAAAACGCTGACTGTCATCGACAATGCAATCAAACTGATTCGCCAGACAGCCGCGAGCGGACCCTTGGCGAACGCTGAGGCTGCTGAATTCCAGCTTGACCGGATGAACTATCATGATCCGGCCGTTTTCGCGCTGATCGGGTCCGGCGATACGGACGGAGTGTTCCAGGTTGAGAGTTCGGGCATGAAGGATCTCTGCTCGCGCATTCAGCCGGGATCGCTTGAGGATCTGACCGCCATCAACGCCCTCTACCGGCCGGGACCGCTTGGATCGGGGATGGTCGATGACTTCATCGATCGGAAACATGGTCGCAAGCCCATTGTTTACGATGTCGATACCCTTGCGCCCATTCTCAAGGAAACTTACGGGGTCATTCTCTATCAGGAGCAGGTGATGAACATCGCCCGCGTTCTGGCCGGGTATTCGCTCGGGCAAGCCGACCTGCTTCGCCGCGCGATGGGTAAGAAGAAACCCGAAGAGATGGCCAAGCATCGCGAGATTTTCGTGAAAGGCGCGAGCGAAAAGGGTCTTGCATCGCAAAAGGCGGAATCGATTTTCGACTTGATGGCGAAATTCGCCGAATACGGCTTCAACAAATCCCATTCCGCCGCGTATGGTGTCCTGACGTATCAGACGGCCTATCTGAAAACCCATTTTCCGGCTGAATTCATGGCCGCACTGATGACAACGGAAATGGACAATACGGATAAGATCACCAAGTACATCGGTGACGCCCGTGCACATGGACTTCCGGTGCTCCCGCCGGATGTGAATTCTTCACAAAAGCGCTTCAGTGTCGAAGTACTGACACCTGAGTCGGCGTATTATCCGAGAAATGGAACCGGCAATCCCGTCAAAGCCGTCCGCTTTGGATTGGAAGCGATCAAGGGGGTGGGTGGAATCGCCGTGGACGTGATTCTCGAATCGCGCACCACTGCTCCTTTCAAGAACGTCGTGGATTTCTGCAAGCGGGTTTCAACCCGAAAAGTGAACAAGAAGGTTCTGGAATCCCTGACCTTGGCGGGAGCTTTTGACTCGATTTCCGAAGTCAATCGCCCGAGCCTGTTTGCGTCTCTCGAGCCGCTCCTCGACATGGCGGGAGACGAGCAAGCGGAACGTGAACTCGGCCAGTCGTCCCTTTTTGACGCATTTTCGGCTGAAGAGATCAAACTGGTGACCCCTGCTTCAGCGGTCTTCAAGCAGCTCGAGGACTGGCCTTTCTCGCGAAAACTCGCCCAGGAGAAAGCCGTCGTGGGATTTTACGTATCCGGGCATCCGATGGATACCTGGCAGAAGATCTGCGAGGACTGGCTGGGCTGGAGTACGGAGCGTATCAGGAATCATATCGCTGAAAAAGCGGCGCGTCCCCCTCAGCCGACGGGCGAGGCCCAGTGGGGCGGCGGAGCAGGTGGCGGTGGCGGCTATGGGGGAAGATACCGGGCGCCCAAAACCGAGGTAAAACTCGGCGGACTTCTTGGGGAGATCCGGGAGGTCACGACCAAAAAAGGCACCCGCATGGCTTTCGGCCAACTTGAGGATCTCAAAGGCAAGATCGAAGTGGTGTTTTTTCCCGACACGTATGCCGAGGTTCAGGAGACGATGAAGCGCGCGGCCGCGGAAGCCGAGCCCGTGATCCTGCATGGCGAGCTCGAGACCGATGCCGAAGTTCCCAAGATCCTCGCGAAATCCATTGAATGGGCAGCGGACGCCCATCGCGGACGGGACCAGCAGGTGATCCTTCGGATCACGCCAAGCGAAACCAAGCCCGAACAGCTCCGGGAGCTCAAAAAGAATCTGCTCCAGCACCGGGGCAAGAGTCCGGTCCGGATTGATTTTGTCGACCCCTTTTTCCAGACCTTTCTGACTCTCCCGAAGACGGTTCGAGTGGAGGCTTCGCCTCAAATGGTGGAAGCGGTCAATCGGATTTTCGGGCGTGAAGTGGTCACGATCCAGTAACGTCGGGCATCAGCACCTCTTCTTGCTTAGGAAGTCGGCCGTGTTAAACTCAGTACATGCGAAATCCGCTTGGTGCTGCGCTATTTCTCTTCTTTCTCCTGTCTGGGGCAACTCTGGAAGCCGCCCCAGCGGTCGACCTAACGACGCAGCTTCGGTCTGCGCTCCAGCAGCAACAGAGCCGGCTGGGTGAGCTTCAGCCTTGGCAGCAGGTTCTATTCGATCAAGAGGTTCTTTTGAACCATCAACGATTCATCAAGGATTATCGTCCGTCCAGCAATGGTGTTTCAATCGAGGCCGACCTTGTGAACCTCCGGCATTATCTTGAGTTTCATGCTTCGCAGAATCAGCTGATGACCACGTCCGCATCCGCATCCGCACCTGCTGAGCAGCGCGCCTATGCGTTCATTCGACCGCAGAACAACTGTCAGAAGTGCACTGACGCCGAGCCTGCCATTCGTACGCAGCTGAAGGACAGGCTGGAACGCCGAGGCTTCAAGGTGATCTGGGTCCCTGTCGAACAGGCGAAGGCTGAAGGAAAAGCGCTTGATGACAAGATTGTTGAGTTTAGCATTCAAAATACCGGGGCAGCGGCGGTCATCGCGCGCTGGGAACTTCGCGCGCCGCAAGACGCCGCACATGCCGATGATCTCAATTTCAACATGCATGTCACTCTTGCCATCAATGATCTTCACCGCGGGGATGCAGACCTCGAGGTCCTGGAGAACGGAAGTTTCGAGGCGGCGTTCGCCCGGTTGATGACGGACGGATTCACCGAAGTCGGGCTGAAGCAATCCGAGCAGGGATTGAAGCAGCAAGGTGGAAACCAGATATTGATCGAGATCACCGGGTTCACGGATTTTGCCGGGTATCGCGTTGCACTGAAAAAGCTCCAGGAGAAACTGGGGGAATCAGAACCGCTGGTGGAAAAGAAGGTGAGCCGCGGCGCGATCACCCTCGCCCTGAAGACGATCAGGAAAAAGGAAGAGGTACAGGCGCTGTTGTCAGAGCTCCCCTCGAGCGGTCCGATTAAATGGGAGGTGAGGTAATGAGCAATCGCACGCGCATTTTATACGTTGTTCTCGTCGCCAGCTTGGGCTTTTCGGCTGGCAGCGGGTGCCAGCGTTCGTCGTTGCGGCAGGATCCGCACTTTTCCAAAGATTCGAGCGCGAGCTATTATGCCGACAATTCGGGGCAGACCCCCGCTCAAAGAATAGAATCTCTCGGACAACCTAAAAAAAGAGTGGTGGTCCTGGATTTCTGGAACGACACACCCGTGCTTCACGAGGACATGGGCCGGTTTGCGGCCGACGAACTGCGACGCGGACTTTTTGTTACCGAGCGCCTCATGCTGCCCACGGATGTGAGCGCCAAAACTTCAGATTACGTTCAGGCCAACAGCAAGATCAAAGTGGACCAGCTGATTCGTGAAGGACGACGCATGGGTGTCGCCGTCATGATTCTTGGACGAGTGACAAAAGTGGTGTTCAGGCAGCGGGGCGACGAAGTTGGTTTGCTTCGGCAACGCCAGTCGCTGGCGGGTGTCGAGGTGGAAGTGAAAGCCTTCGATGTCGCTGCCGGCAGGGAGATCATGGCGACAGCGAAATCAGGAGAGGCTTCGAGTAACGCGATTGTCGCGTTCGAAAGCTCGAATCTCGCTTCTAAAGAATATCGAGGAGAGTTGACGAAGCTTGCCATTCGCGAAGCAGTGGCTCCCCTGGTGCCCGACGTGCTTCGATCAATCGAGAAGCTGGCGTGGGAAGGCCGCGTGGCGAAAGTGGCTGGACCCCGGGTCTATGTGAATGCCGGGAAAACCTCGGGTCTGATCGCGGGAGATATCCTTAAGGTGTTGAGTTCGGGCGAAGACATCTTTGATCCCGCTACGGGGGCTTTCCTGGGACGCACGCAAGGGCAACTCAAGGGGACCTTGGAAGTCATGGATTTCCTGGGAAGCGACGGTGCTATCACCGAGATCCATAGTGGCGCGAATTTCCAGGAAGGCGACACCGTTCAGCTTTATTAACCGGGACCTTGGGTGTAGATGCCTGATATGGTCCGAGTTGAACTGAGACGTCATTTGCCGAACGCTGGCTGGAGTTATCGCGCGCTGGATCTCAGGCAGCGCGAAATCGCCGCGGAAGTACGCTCTCAAGGAAGTAAAGGCGCGCTTTTGCTTTCTGAAGTCGCGCCTGTCATAACGATGGGCCGCAGAGCCACGGCCGAGGAGATCCTTTTACCCCCAGCCCTTTTGGAAAATCGCGGAATCGACATTTTTCCTACCGACCGGGGCGGCCTGGCTACTTATCATGGCCCGGGCCAGTGGGTTTTGTTTGCAGTGGACACGTTGGAAAGCCTGACGGGCGATCCCCGTGGCGTTCGGGCGCTGGTGGAGGGGCTGCTGGCAGTAGCGTTGGAAGTCGGGCGCATTTACGATTCAAGCGCTGAAATACGTTCCGGAGCCGAAACCGGAGTCTGGACCCGGCGCGGTAAATTCGCGGCAGTGGGAGTCCACATTGATCAACGTGTCGCGCTCCATGGCCTTTCGGTAAACGGGTTCAAAACCGAGACAAGTTTTCTGGGGCTCCGCCCGTGCGGGCTTGATGCTCCGGTTGATTTTCTGTTGCCTTCATCCGATGAACAAGAGTTTCTAAAGCTCGGAGAAGCGTTACGCAAACGCGCGCTCGCTCAATTCTGGAAGGAATAAGTTAAATTGACCGTTGCGCGTGCGTGAAGGAGGGCGGGACGAGTCGGAAAGCCCCCGCAAGCCGCTAAATTTAAATTTGACGACGTTCAAAGGGAACGTTATAGAAACAGAACTTGTACGCTGTAATGTTCGGGCGTAGCTCAGTGGCAGAGCACCACCTTGACACGGTGGGGGTCGTTGGTTCAACCCCAATCGCCCGAACCATTTTTCCTCAATTCGCGCCCATTTCCCCAATTTTTGAATAGGCTTCCTTGAGCGTGTTCTCGTCAGGCAGGAACACGATGCGGAAGTGTTTCGTTCCGGGTTTTTGGCCAAAGCCGCTTCCGGGGACGGTTACGACGCCCATTTCGCGGATCAGGCGCGCGCACCAGGCTTCATCCGTATCAGTAATTCGCTCCAATCGCGGGAACGCATAGAAAGCGCCTTCGGGCTTCACGCAGGAGATTCCAGGAATGCTGTTGAGCATTTCTGAGGTAATATCCCGGCGCCTCCTCAGCTTTTCCACGATCGCGGGAAGGTGAGCGTTTTCACCATCGAGTGCTGGCGCAATCGCCGCCATGAACGGGTGTGGGGCGCAAAGTCTCGCGCGCGTGAGTTTCTGGATGGCCCGGTAATAGTCCCCCACGACCGCCTCCTGGCCCGAAACGATTCCCCAGCCCATTCGGAGCCCGGGGCCCATATATACCTTTGAAAGGCCGTTGAATGTCACGCACGCAGCATCCTTCGAAAGCGCGGCAAGGGAGACGTGGTCCTGCCCGTCTAAAATCAGCTTGTCATAAATCTCATCCGAGAAAATAACGAGATTACGCTCGGCAGCCAGGTCGACGAGTTCCTGCGCGACTTTTCGCGAGAGGACGGCGCCGGTCGGGTTGTTCGGGTTGATGACCACGATCCCTTTTGTGCGGTCGTTGATTTTTCGGCGGACGTCTTCAACGTCGATCTGCCACCCGTCTTCCTCGTTCAAATAATAAGGATTCGCTTCCGCTTCGAGCTTGGACAAAACCGCCGTGTAAAGCGGGTAGCCTGGCGTCGGCACCAGGAGGTTATCGCCCGGATTCAACAGGGACGTCAGGGCGAGCTCAATCGCTTCCGATCCACCGGAGGTGATGTAAATATCCTGAACGTTCTTGATGCCCCGACGTTCCGCGTCCCGACGAATCGCGGCTAGAGCGGGAGCAGTTCCCGAAGAAGGCGCATAACCCGTTTCGCCGCGTTTCAATGATGCGGTGATCGCGTCAGTGACGAATTCGGGCGTCTTGAAGTCGAAAAGGATCGGATCGCCGATGTTCAGATAAAGGAGCTTCTTGCCAGCCGCTTTGGCCTGATCAGCGACCAGCAGAATGTCGCGGACGGCATATTTGATGTTCTCTGTTTTGTAGGCGGGCGCAATGGGTTTCATGGTTCCCTCATACCATGACTTCTGATGGGAGTCACCGGGGGCACTTATCTGATCAGCGCGTGGTACCGGAGAACACTGAGCGAGTTATCGCTCAGCAGATTCCCATCCCCGCGAGCGGTTTTCGAATTGTAGTTTTTCAGCGTCCACCACATCAGGTGATTGAACTGACACTCCTTCGCCTCTTCGCAAAAGTTCGTGATCCCGTCATAGCCTCCGCAGGCTTGCTCGCAGGTGCGTCCGCCGTCATCGTTCCTGTCGCGAAGGCAGGAGTTCACCGTCAGAAGACGGATGCCGCGGCGTACCTCCGTTTCGGAGCAGGTCGGAGTATCCGGAAGCGCATCGTGCTCGCGTCCGTCCCCCTCGCTCGGATGGTTTAAACCAAGAAAGTGTCCGGTTTCGTGGCTTACTGTCGTTCCGAGCGTCCAGAACTCCTCATCGTGCAATTCCAGAGGGCAGGGGCCCTCGCTGGGACAGTTCCGATTGAACTGATCCAGCCGGTTGAACGTGGCGATCGCAACGCCACTTGCGCCGGTACCGTTGATGATGGACCCCGGGATTCCTCCCGCAACACCGAGCATTGTTCCTTCGATATCGGAGTCCAGAATATCCGAAACCAGAAAAAGGTTCACCGCGTCCGCTACTCGCGGCGAGGAGGGAGTGGTCGGATTCGGAAGCAGGCTTCCTGTTTGGAACAAATCTCCAAGTCTCGATATCTGTGCCGAGGCAAAGGCATCACCGCCTTGCTCACAAGTCCACTCATACACATTCACGCGAGCTATGCGGATCGCTCGCGCACTCTGGCTGTAGTGTCGATCAAGATAGCCTACGAGTGCGTCCAGATTCGCTTTTCCCTTGGTGGTTCGGGAGGCCCGGATGTTCTTGGTCCCCACGAGAAAGATATTGAAGCGAATCGTATCAACAGGATCGGACGCTTTCTTCCTGATAACTTCGAGACGTACATTCGCTTGATTCCCAGGAGCCACGTTCTTCGACCCGTCCGACAGCACCAGGTATTTGGCCGTGTATGTGACGCCTGGCCCATGCCTGAGCCTTGACCCGGCGACGAAAAAATCCGTATTGAAGGCGCAGCCCGGTTCGCCGGAAT
>MEPR01000005.1 GCA_001769835.1 Bdellovibrionales bacterium GWB1_55_8 | reverse complement strand
TGATCCACTGCAGCCAGGACCTTGGCATTTTTCTGGCGAATTCCTCGGACCAGCTTTTCACCTTCAGAAAACCGGACGAGAGTTTTCTCGAATTCCTGGCGGGTCACGGTTTCGAAGCGCCGCGCACGATCGCGCTTGAAAAGGCCCCCGAGGATCCTGACTGGATTTCCAGTGCTACCTGCAGGCTTCAGGAACTCCGGCCGGACGACCTGCCTTCGTCCTGTCTGTTCAGCGGTCTCTCACATCTCGAGCTCGCGCTTCAACGCCTGATACACGGAAACGGAGCTATTACTGAACTCTCCTCGGAAGACTTCATCCGATGGAACCGGAAATCCTACCTGGTCTCATTAGCCAAGGAACTGAACTTCCCTTTTCCACAAACAGCATTGATCCGCCTATGCGAACCGCCAGCATCGAACGAATCGCTGCCAGAGCCTCCTTACATTCTCAAACCCGCTATCGGGTCGGGGGGCGCGGGATCACTTCCCGTTTCAAGTCTGGATGAACCCATGGTGCAGCACATCCGCCGCGTACTTCATAAAAACCAACAGGATCCTGAGTGGCTGCTGCAGAAGCGTAGCTCGAGAATCCGTGATTACTCCTGCTACGCCGATATTTCGCGCTCCGGAGTGATCTCAGGGTTCGAGATGATGCGCGTGACTTACGGGAAAGACGCTTACTCCTGGCGTCATCAGGGACCGTCCGATGGCGACCTCTCGTATCGAAAGACGCTTCAAAACATTCTGGAGAGGCTCGGCGCCCGCCTTTACCGCGAGGGCTATTCCGGGCCGATGGGGATCGACGGTTTCCTGGATGACCGTGAAACCCTGTATCCAGCCATTGACCTGAACGTGCGACTCGACAGGACGCGACTGGTCGTCCGTGCCGCAGAAACGTTTAGCATCCCGATTTCAGAATGCGACTCGCAGAGGATGCGTTTCATCGGCTTGCCCCAGGCCCACTTCTCCGATTGGTGGGAGCGAAGCCGGAAACTACTTGCTTTGGACATGAAAGGTAACGCGAAAGACGGGTCTTACTTCTATCCTTACCTGGTCTCAGGTCTTTCAAAACCGATTCAAGATCCACAGCACAATGAGCGGATGGCGATGGAAATCTCCTTCTTCTCAGGTAAACGGGGAGAGATCCCGCCCCCAGCTGTGCTCACGAGCTGGCAAATGCGGGTCCGTGAAGCTATTCTCAAGAGCTGTGAGGGCACTGAGGCATGAGCGGGAACGGATTTGAATTCTTCGGACTGTCCGGACCTCATCCGCCCTCTTGGCTTCCGAAACCACGCGCTCCGTTTTTCATCTACAATGCGGCCATCCTGCGGCAAAACGCGGCGGATCTACGGCGGATGTGGCCAGCGTCGCATAACAGGCACACTCATCTCTTTTACTCGGTCAAAGCGAATCCCAATCCTCACCTTGTCGAAGAGATCGCTGGATTTGTCGACGGCTTTGACGTCTCCTCTTTCGTTGAACTGGAAATGCTCCGGCGGATGCGCATTTCCGAAGATCGGATCACCGCCTCAGGCCCAGGGAAAACCGATGCATTCCTGGAGCTGGCATGCTCGCTGCCAGTCCGCGCAGTTCATCTTGACTCCTCCGAAGAATATCAGGCTCTGAAGAAATACCTGCGCCCCATGAGCCCGCAACCCAGAATCACCCTGCGGTTGCAACTACCCGGACCGCAGATGCGAAAACTCGGAATACCGACGGAGGAAATCCGGGAGCTACTGAGAACAGCGCCAAGCAGGACTTTCAGTGGATTTCACGCCTATCTTGGCCGTGAACTCTTCTCGGAAGAGCGTCTCTCAACAACGCTCGCGACCATGTATTCCTTGCGAGACGAGTTTCCGATGGCTTTCGCCGCCCAGTTCGAGATCTATCTCGGCCCGGGCATTCCCGCGTTCACGGTTGCACCGCAGCAACTCAGTATGACTTCCAACTCACCTGTTCACATCGAATGCGGCCGATCCCTGATTGGAACCGCCGGATGTTATGCAGCACCAGTGTTGTCGGTTAAGTCCTTCAATACGCGACGCAGGATTGTGATCATCGATGGCGGCCTTCAACACTTGGGCAGCCCCCTTGTTTCGCATCTACTGGGGCAGAAGGGTGTCCTTTGCCACGCATTACGGGAACGACGTGAAAGCACAGCCGCTGGCGACGAACTCTGCCCGACTGTCGTACATGGCTCTCTTTGCCTGTGGCACGATGCCTTGCACCCCAGCCTCATGCTCCCACGCGATCTGAAGCGCGGCGACTGGCTGGCTTTTGCCCCTTGTGGCTCGTACGGACTCACTGCAGCGGTCTCGCAGTTCATCAGTCAGACGCCCGCCAGGGAATATTTTCATGACTCCTCGTCGACAAAACCGTTCACCAGTCCGCGGGAAATATCTCCAGCAACTTTTCAATCCTACGCACTTTCCTTCAGCGATAGAGGTAAACATGCCAAGTAAGAAAGCTACCATCGAGAATGTCCGCGTCGCGCTCAAACGTCTTAAGGTTCGCCACGAAATCGAGCAGATCGAACCAGAGACCAACCTTTTCAACACGGGCGCATTGGATTCTCTCGCCCTGATCCAATTCGTGTTGTCACTGGAGGAGGAATTCTCGATCACGTTGGACTACAACGACATTCAGTTCGACCACTTCAAAAGTTTTTCAGATATTCAGCGGCTTCTAAAATCCAAGTACGGATGCTAATGAAATGAGAGGGCTTAATCGCGTATTCCTCATGCTTGCCCTGATCGTTGGGCAGGGCGCCTTGGCCGCCGGGCCGCCGCATGCTCACGTCGTAAGCGACCAGGCTCCTTCTCTCTGGGAAATCGGCATCTATCTTTACGGACGCAAAAACGCCTATTTGGATATCGCGAAATGGAATAGCATCGAGCATCCCTATGTGATCCACCCCGGGCAATCCCTGAAGCTACAGAAGATCCCAACGCTTTCACCAGAACAGGGTGCCGCGGCGCTCCTGGAAATCTGGTGTCAGGAATTCGGGCTACCCAAAACCTGCGCACAACGTGCGACTGCCCCTGAAAAGATCACAACCCCGTCCGCAGACCCTGTCCCGAGCACTGTCACAAAAACTGAGGCGGCAACAGAAGCTGCTGATGTTCCGCTTCAAACCCCCTCCTCATCCTTCGGCATCGGGCCGACCCAGGTCACCTATAATGAGACCGGACTTCAGCCCATTTCATTGCAGCTTCTCACGGCCAAAATAGCCACCTCGGGAAAAATAGACGATCTTCTTCGTGCGGATTCGTTTCGCCGCTGGAGCTGGGGAATTTCCGGTTACGTCACCGCCACGACGGTTTCAACGAATACGACTTCCGCGAGTGCGCGTTATCTTGGTTTAAACGCCCGGATCACGTATCAGTTGCCTTGGCCCACGGATCGATGGAGCGCCTCAATCTCGGGCGGCTGGTTTTACACCAGTATGTGGGGCTCGATCAAAGCACCTTCGGCCATTTTTGGCTTCAGGGATCAGCGCGGACCCCAGGCCCTGGCAGCTCTGAGCCGAGCACTATCAAGCGCCGGGTCAGGCAGTATTTACGTTAAATTCACTCCGTTCGTTGATGGCTTTGAATTCAGCTCCGAAAGTGGCGAGCTTGCAAGCGGGATGTCCTACACCCATTTGTTAAAGAATCGTCGAGCCATCATTTTATCGATCGATCGCTCCGTGCTCAATATCCAGCTCAGGAGTCATCACGTGTCATCGGAATCATTTTCGTTCGGCGCCTCGTTGGCGTGGTAGAATATTGGAAAACAACAACCTGAGAAAGTCATGAAAATTTTGAGCGCCTTTCACCTGTTCGCCATTCTTCTGCTAACCGGGTGTTCCTCAATACCGAACATCAGAAGCACGGCATCAGTCCCGACAGAGAGTCCCGCAAACGCGCCTCAGATGGAATACGTCGAGGTGTGTGAAAAGCCTGCTGCCTGCAGGAAATTGTCGCGACTCATTCTCGGGACCGACCACATCGGCAAACGGTCCAGCAGCGAAGTGACCGAATTACTAAACGAAGCCGTGAAATTCGGCATCAATACCTTTGATACAGCTCCGATCTATTCAGATTCCATCGAACAACGCCTGGGAGATTGGCTCGCGGCCCATCCTGAGTTGTTTGTGATCACCAAAGGAGGCTTCCCGCGGGACCTTGGGCCTGGCACTTACTCCAGCCGACTGAAAGAAACCCGCGAACAGATCATTGAAAACATTTCGGAGGAGATTCGTGGGTCATCGAGCCGGTTGAACAATGCAATCACCATTTACCTCATGCACAGAGATGATGCGGATTTCGAGGATTTCGAAAAAATCAAAAGACCTCAAACGCCTGTCAGAACGATCCTGGAAGCTCTCTCAGATCCGGCCCTCAGAACTCAGTACATGATGATGGGAGTTTCAAACTGGGATACGCAGAGAGTGAATCAGTCGCAATCGGAGGCCAGGCGTGACAAGCAATTAGTAAGGCCCGTCTGCAACAGTCCCTATTTTTCCCTGCTGGAAATGGGGTCGGTGACGATCCACTCCGGAGGCGTCCAAGTAAAACACGCGGAGATGATGAACCCGGCGTTTCAAAAAGGGGTCAACATCATGCCTTATTCCCCGCTGGGTGGCTTCTCCATTCTTTCGGTGGGCTGGGACAAGGCGAAACAGAACGCCCTGGACCTGAAGAACAGGGGCGACCGCTACTGGGGCCACGTCTACGATGCCATCTTTCACGAAGCGAATGAAAAGCGATACAGAAGAGCCACGCATTTTACCGACGTGTTTAATGACAAACACCACACCCGCTACACCGTTGATCAGATTTTAAATGCTTATGTACTTGCGCATAGACGGGCGGATTTCCTCATCATCGGGCCGACCACCGTTGCCCAACTAAGAAGAACGGTCGAAGCACTTCGAATCTCGAAGATGCTGACGGAAGAAGATCTCGATTACCTTTACGAAAACGGATGAGATCAGCTCGGACGCAGACTGTTTATTTCCGGACACACCTACCAACGAGCAACGGCAGTGCCACTCAAAAACCTCTCACCTGATACCGAGGAGCTTTTTCATCGCTTCGACTTTATGCGTCCGGTAAAAATAGGAGTCGAACGCGCAATTGGAATAGCAGTTCTTGTTGCACGTCTTCACCATAGGCTCGAGTGTTTCTTTCAACGCTTTGATCTTTGTCTGGGTTAGGCCCAAAAAAGTAAAGCCGGGCATTACATCCATCTTTTTCGTGCAGCTTCTGATTTCTCCTCGAGGAGTGATATTGACCCACCCATACCGCGTCGGGTAGTTGCAGCTCCAGAAGTTCTCGCGCTTGAGAAACTTGTGCATTCCCGTGAAATATTCCTCAGGGTCGATGATGGGGTACCCTGCTCTCTTCTTGGCTATGATGTGCGAGATAATCTCATTGAGTTGAGCGGTATCATCTTTCGTGAAATACATGGCCGGATCGGCAATATGGTCCCCATGTGAATGGGGTACGACGTAGCCCAGTGAAATCGGGACCTCATGTTCCTTCGAGAACTCAATCAGCTGTTTAATTTCCTCAAAGTTGTTTTTGTGAATGACCGAGTTGACTCGAAATTGCATTCCGTACTTCTCTTTGGCCTTTTTCAGGTGATCGAGAAGTTCTTTCTTCACAACAACAGATGTCTTGCTGGAAACCTCCGTCGTGGTCAGCCCATCCACTGAAATATTCAGAAAATCCAACCCGGCCCTGCCAAGCCTGTCGACGCTCTCTGCATTCAAGCGGGTTCCGTTGGTGGTTATGTCCGTGATCACATTGGCACGAGTCGCCTCGGCGATGGCGTAATCCAGATGGGGCCAGATCATCGGCTCCCCGCCGAGGAAGGTCATCATGCCGATGTGATGCTCTTTGGCCTTTTTAAGATAAGCGCTGAATTGCTCTTTGCTCATCTGGAAGGGATCGTCGCTTCGCTGAAAACAATAACTGCACTTGAGGTTGCAAAGGTCAGTAGGGATCACGCGAACAAAGGGGGTGTTATGTGCAATGCGACCACGGATCAACGCGTTGGCAAAATTCAGGTATTTGTATTTCTTTCGGGACTTTGGATTTGCGATCGTATTCGCATTTAAAACGGGGTCACAGAGCGAGTGAATGGCCTTGAGACATTTACTGGGTTCAGGCGTGAGGGCATGAAGAGGCCCCGAAGGGGCCATCATCAATAATAAAGCGACTAAAATTCGCATCCTCATGAAGCAAATTTACGCTTTCGGCCCTTGAAAGAGTAGAGCTTTCGAGGCGCCATCCGTTCCTGCTGGCGCGGAAAAACCGCGCGTTTGTCAGCGAGTAATTCGGCAGTGCTCGAAATACCAGTCTGCAGAACGCCCGGCGCCGACAAGAATGACTCTTACACCAGGGCCTTCTTTTCTGAGAATGGCGTTTGAGAACTTTCCTGAAGTTCCGAGTTCCTGCTCGTCCAACGAGCGTGGCTCCTCGTAGCCGTAGAAGTAAATATTGAGAACGGGGCTGTTTGCCTCAAACAGGTATGCGGTTCGTCCGTAACCGCCGTCACCCGAATAACCGAAAGTGTGCTTGAGATGATTCACAACCCCATGGTCATAGATCGTGGCGATCAGGTCGGCGTCCGGGAAGTCTCGGTCTTTTTTAGGAATGGGGTTTTCCCTGACAACCATCGCCCCGTCGTTGCACACCAATTCGCGTGCAAAAACAGGGGTTGCCTGCGCGGCGATAACAAGGGCTAATCCGAACAACACGGGTTTCATAAATACTCCTACAAGCAAGGTGTTCAATGCGACACCCGTGTCTTTGCCAGACCCCCACCGGCAAGAAAACACCCTTCGAGCTGAGTGGTCGAAAAAGGCAGCTGAACTGCGCGGAAGGCGGATTCGAAGCGGGTTAGTAGCGAGGCGCGCGAGGCTTTTTCGTGGCGCGTTTGCGAGCCGCAATAGCTTTCTTTTTGCGCTTCACAGAGGGCTTGTCGAAAGCCTCACGCTTGCGAATTTCGGTCATCGTCCCGGCTTTTTCACACTGTTTTTTGAATTTTTTAAGAGCGCCTTCGAACGAGTCGCCTTCACGAATGAAAATGCCTGGCATAGAACGGACCTTTCAAGTCTCAACAGACTGACCAAATCGGTTAAAAATTAGGTTACTTGAATACTCAAAGATTACGCACCATTCAAGTGGAAAAGGCAGTGTGCTTGGTAAAATCGGCTTAGTCCAGTCCCGAAAACACCAATCGGGCAGCTGAAAAATGCTATTTCGCCCCTTTGCGCCCGGGCCTGGCCATTGGCCTGCCCACAGGAATGATTTTAGGGGGCGGCGGTTTATGGGCAGGCTCACTGGGCCATTCTTTGGAGGAATCAGGGGAAGGCGCTGAGCGCGCGCCCGAGGCCTTTCTTGAACGCAGAGTATCCAGCTTTGCAACGAATGCTTCGTCCCGCTCGGTGACAAAATTGATCACCAGGCCTTTACGGCCAGCCCGCGCGGTTCGCCCCACCCGATGGATGTAATTCTCCATCTGCTGCGGAAGATGGTAGTTAATCACGCGCCCCACATGCTCGACGTCCAGTCCTCTGGATGCCAGGTCCGTCGAAATCAGAAAGGGAATCTTTCCGTCGCGGAAAAGCTGCAGGTTCTTGCGACGCTCTACTTTGTCCATCTCACCCCGATAGACGACGCTGCTGTAACCGCTCTTCTTCATTTCCTGAGCGAGCTTGTCGCACTGTTCTCGGGTGTTCGTGAAAATGATGGTTCCACCTTCAACTTTTTCGGAAAGCAGTTTCTCAAGAAGAGGAAAACGTTTTCCATGAGGAACTTCCAGGTTCTTTGAAGTCAATCCGGAGACCACTTGATGGCTGCCTTCGCTGCGAATCACCTCCGCTTTGGAGAAAAGATTCTTGATGAGGTCCTGGACCTTATTGGACACGGTAGCCGAAAAAAGCGCCATCTGAGGCTTGGATGAGCAGGCACTGGCGATCCGAAGAGCGCTGGGCAGAAAACCTTGATCCAGCATCTGATCGGCTTCATCGAAAACCAGAATGCGCACGTCACTCAGGTCGAGGAACTGGGAATCCAGGAGTTTCATCAAGCGCCCCGGCGTGCCAACCAGCACCTCGAATTCGGCGCTGATATTCTTTCTGGCAACATCGAGCCCTGTACCGCCCAGAACGTTGCGAACACGCAACCGGGTTGTATGAGTGAAAGGTTTAAACACTCGCGTGACTTGTTCCCCGAGTTCGCGCGTGGGTACGACAACCACCGCCCGAGGCCGGCCCAGATCGCTTACGGGCTTTCCTTCATTTTCCAGCGACTTCAACTGATGAAGCACAGGAAGAGCGTATGCCAAAGTCTTACCGCTTCCGGTTTCCGCAACCCCAACAATGGAGCGCCCCTCAAGCAGAGCTGGGAGCGCGCGCATCTGAATCTCAGTCAGGGCGACAAACCCCTTTTCTGCAAGCGTTTCCTGAAGAGATGGAAGTAGATCGAGAGACGAAAAAGTTTTCATGAGCGTGAGACCATAGAGGAATGGACTATTTAAGTCAACATTCCCTATTCTGAGTAAAGCTCTATTGCCTGGCGCCAGTTTCTGCTTTGCTCCAGCAGATTACGATGGCCCTCAGAGACAAGCTGCGGAAATTCCTGCGCGTAGAATTGGCGCTGCGTGGCCACACTGCAGCGCCACGCCTTCCCAAGATCTTTCGTCCGCTTGCAATCGTTGACCAGAGGAATGAGCTGGTCGTTCCGCGCCTGCAGAATCGTGTTCATGTTAGCGCCAAAACCCTCGTTGACGACGCCCCAGGAAATATCCATCAAGAGTCGCCTTCTGGGAGACAGCCGGTCGAGCAATTCCATGGCACCGTCGCGCGAAGATCCCCGCGTTGCGGACCAGTAACAGCCGGTCTCATCATCCACCTGCTTGGACCAGGACAGAACGGCGTCCATCATCTCGCCCATCAGAAACAAACCGTCCAGCTCATGCCCCATACCTTGGGCTGAATAGATAGCCGACACTGCGGCACAAGCCTTCTTGCGCCGACCCGTGAAACCGCCCCAGGCCTTTCCAAGGCCGCGGGTCGTACACTGCTTGAACGCCTGGGTGGCGGCCAATTCGTCGAGCTCTCCTATTTTCTGCTGCCCGTAGCCGCGATCGAGCTTTTCTGCCGCGAGCGCAACGCTCTGATCGAGATGGGTGAACAGACGCTCGCGAAACTGCTCGGTCGTCATGGCTGCGGTCGCGCCAGAGGGTGCGCACTTGGCCATGAGATCGTCCCTCGGCTCTGCCTGCGCAGCTTGCGAAGTGGCCACGATCAACGCCGCCACCAGAACCGGTAGAAACAGAAGAATCAGACCTAATCGGAAGCGAACTGTACGTTTCATCAAGCTGCCCACCTTCGACGGGGGAATAGAATGGGGTACGGAATTTCGCAAGGCAAAATAGCCGCTTTAGAATGGCCCGGCTTTTGATACCGCGTAGCTGGGTGTCCTCGACAAAGAGAACCTTACGAGCGCAACCCGTTTCCCCTGCCGCGCCAGCCGTGCCCCCGGCGAGTTCGAGCGACCTGGCCACAACCTTCGATCACATTCTTGAGGAGACCGTGAACATCATGGACCGTAGCGGCATACGGTACGCTTTCATCGGGGGCGTCGCATCGGGAACCTTGGGCCGTCCACGTTCCACGCGCGACATCGATCTTTTTGTCACGCCTGATGCCGCCGAGAAGGCGCTCCTGGCGTTTCAACAAAATGGCTTCAGGACCGAAAAGACAAATCCTGACTGGAGATACAAAGCCTCCAAAGACCTCATATTCGTGCACATTATTTTCAGATCAAAGGGCGAGATCTACCTTGATTCTGAGATGGCCGAACATAGCCGGACCGCGGAGTTCCACGGCCGAAAAATTCGCCTCGTTGCGCCGGAGGACCTTCTGATCATCAAGGCAGTCGCTCATAGTGAGCTGATGCCAAGTCACTGGGATGACGCCATCGCGCTGCTTGCGTACTCTGACATGGATTGGAATTACCTGATCAGGCGGGCACGCCGGGCACCCAGGCGGGTACTGAGCATCCTGCTCTACGCCCAATCCATCGATATCGGCGTACCCAATTGGGCAATCCGGTCGCTGTATGACGCTATTTTCGCCCGCGGCACGAGCGCCTGAGCACAGCGTGGGAATTGCAGGGAAATGCGACGAGGAGCATTTTTATGGCGACCAAAGCAAATCGAGCTGCAACCGGCGGGAACAAAAAGGGCGGTGATAACAAACGACGGAACTGGGCAGTCAGATTGCTCCGTCTCGACAAGCGTCTCGATCGTTCCGAGAATCAGGAAGCCTTCTCGAAGGGCCGGCTGGAAACTGTTGTTCGACATCGAAACGTGACAAGCCAGGAACCATCGCACCGAACGTTCGCTGTGAAAATTCCCACTCTGGCAAGCCACTCGGAAATTCCTGAACAGTATACCGGAATCGGCAGCAATATCTCTCCGCCACTTCGCTGGGGTCCGCCTCCCGCAGGCACCGAGGAACTCGCGCTCATTTGCGAAGACCTCGATTCTCCCGGCGACACCCCTTTTGTTCACTGGCTGGTTTACAGGATTCCCGCGACCGTGACCGAATTACCGGAAGATGTTTCAAAGGCCGACCAGATAAAAGAGATGCCAGGCGTCCCTCTTCAAGGCGTCAACTCTCAAGGAGGCCTCGGTTACACTGGTCCGAACCCGCCTTTAGCCGACGATTCCTGGCACCACTACCGCTTCAGACTGTTCGCCCTTGAGGCGCCGCTCAGGAATCTTCGCCCGGGCATGACCCGTGAAGAGCTCTGGGACCAGATAAAAAACCATCTTCTTCAGGATTCCGAGCTCGTGGCGCGCTTTCATCGCAAACCAGTGACGCAGCGACTGCGAAAAAGCGCCTGATTCGCGCACTATCGTGCTATTTAGTCCCAAGAAATGAAATCGGATCCGTTCTATAAATGCACCCTGCACCTCGAGGCGCTCGGAAAACAGCTGAAGCTGCATGTTCCGCACGATGTCTTTTCGACCGAGAGAATTGATGAAGGCACCCTCCTTTTATTGAAACACCTGCCATCCCTGGAGCCAGGATCTGTTTTGGATATGGGCTGCGGGTATGGAGCGCTCGGACTTCCCGTTGCAGCCCGTTACCCGGAATCGCGCATCGATATGGTTGACCGGGACCTGCTGGCCGTGGCGTGGGCGCAAAAAAACGCACGGGAAAACAACCTCGAGAATGCCCGGGTGTTTGGCAGTCTGGGCTATCGCGATCTTTCCTTGGAAGCCCCCCCTTATGATTGGATTCTCTGCAATGTACCGGCGCGGATCGGCCGGCCTTTCATCAAGCACCTTTTCGAAGCAGGCCTTGCCAGGCTCTCGCCTCAGGGCGAACTTCGCGCGGTGGTGATCACGGATCTGGCCCCGATCCTGAACGAGATGGCGCAGGAAAACGGCTGGCCTCTGACCGAAGAAGGCCGCGGCTCGAGGCACGTCGTATTTGCCATCAAGGCGCCCCTCGCACATTCAGCGGTTATGGAGCCTGAAGATCTGTATCTGCGCGATACGGTCGAGATCGACGGCATGAAATTCGACAGGCCCTTTGATCTGGGCGGCGATGATCCCAAAAGGCTCAGCAAGGGTTTGCCGGTTCTACTGGATGTGCTTCCCCGTCAAGCTCCACGTAGCGTTCTCATTTTCCGCAGCGGCTATGGGCAAATTCCCATCATCGGCCGGTCACGGTGGCCTTCGGCTCAGATAGTCGCCGTCGACCGCGACCTGCTCGGAAGCGCTTTCGTCAGCCGCAATGCCCGAAAGCTGGGGTTCGCAGGCAAGTTACTTGATGTGCGCGAGCGTGCGCACCTGGTTGATGCCATCCAGGCCGACGAACACTTCGATCTCGCCATTTGCGAACTCTCCCCTTCGGCTGGAGAAAAGGTAGCCGAGGCCGAACTCACCGCTCTGGCCAGGAGCCTGGATCGCAATGGCCAGGCCCTGATTCTGGTACTCGAAAAAATCGAACGTCAGTGGCTCGGAGGTATCACCAAGCGCAAGAAGCTTTCGATGACCCGAATCCTCGCGCGGGAAGGGTATGCGCTCTTGAGACTCACGTCTCTCCAATGAACTTTCCGCGGTCAGCACGCCGTTGTAACGAAGTCCTTGTGCGCGGTGCCAGAACCGGCATGGCTTGCGGATCAGCCGCTTGATGAATTCCGAGCTCAAGAAACCGGCTCACATTCATTTCCACGAATTTTCGGCCGAAATAATACTGAGAGAACAAAGTCACGTCCCAGTTGCCCAGAATCGCGGCGGCCACAAAGATTGCCTCTATGGTGGCAAGTCCTACCGCTGGATCCGTCTTTTTTGCGCTATGCCGAGGGTAGGCAGTAAGGAATCCGGCCGGGATTCGCGCCAAACGAGGCAGCGGGCCCTCGATCTTGCGGAGCAACGGTTCCAGGCGGCGCCACACGCAATCGATGCTGGCGATTCCGTGAGCTCCCCCCAAAGGCTGCACAAGGGTCGTGAGGCATTCTCCATGGGGATGCAGAAGGATGGACGACTTCAATGGTCCGAGCACTTTCTTTCCTTTGGTCGGAATCAGACAGAAGTCAGGACGATACGCGAGGGGCGCGATAGTGCACTTATTGGGCGTTTCCCCGGAATCAATGATCACTTCATAGCGCATTCGATATCGTAAATTCGAATCAGCAAAAAAGCACTCGGGGACCTTAAAAAAAGCTCTCATTTGTTCACAAAAGCTGAAAGCGCGAGCATCAACTCGGTGAAATAGCGGTTCGCTTCCGGTAATGTGAGCTGGTGCGCGACCCCGCTGTTTTCCGGATACATGACCTCCGTCACGTTCGAAAAGCGGGATTTGATGAACGAGTCCGCCAGTTGAACATCGACCGTCTCATCCGCATCACTTAGCGCCAAAAAAACGGGGATCTGAATCGCTGATTGCGGAGAGCTCGTGAGACTCTCTCTCAAAGCGAAAAGCTCCCTGAGCGCAAGAAGCGGCATTTCATCGTTGTAGAATTCCGGGTGATTGATGACCGCATTCAAATCAGGCGAATGGGTCAGGGCACGAAGGGTTTTCATTGAAACCGTCGGCGTCAGGTTCGATATCAAGGGGCTGAGATGCCTCATCAGTTTCGCTCCGACATCGAAGTAGGGAGAAAAAAGAAGGAGGCCCGAAATAGTTGCCAGATGGGGAGTTTGCCCCGATTCATGGCGAAGAACGAAGTCGGTTGCCAACGCGCCCCCCAGCGAGATGCCCCCCACGATCACCTTTTTATAGCAACGCGATAGCAGCTCGACACCATGGTGAATGTCCTCGCGCCAATCCAGGAAGTCGGAACGGTTCGCCGTTTCAGCTGTCGAGCCGTATCCAAACAGAAGAGGAAGATAGACCGTATAGCCCTCGCGATTCAGGCGCTCAGCCACCGCAAGCACTTCGAAAGGCGAAGCCACATAGCCATGAGAAAGGACGACAGCTTCGCGGGAGCGACTTCCGACGAGAATCCGCGCGTGGTTTCCGGGCTTTACCTTAGCGTTGTAGTAATCCTTGTAAATTTCATCACGCTCCTTGGCGTCACGTTTGATCTCTGCTTTCAAGGATGCCACGCAGGAAGCCACCGAAGCAGGCTCTCGGTCCGACTCAATGGCAGAACTGACCCGGGCCGTGGTGCACGCAGCGAGAGTTCCTGCGAGAGCCGCACCTATCGAAAAACTCACAAGTTTGAACGAGAAAGCTGAAGCACGCATCAGTAACCCCTCTTCCGCGATTTTAGCGTGAAAGAGGGATTCCGTCCGGGTGAAATCCTCGATGAGAATTTGGTATCAATTACTGCCATTTAGTCCTGCAAAGCCTTAACAGAACTTCCCGTTGAGGTTTATGCCAAAGAGGATTAATACACACCGCATCATTGTCTCAATATCCGAGCCCAAATTCCGGGTCACTACTGGAGCCTTTATGAAGATGCTTTTACTGGTCACATTTATGTTCTTTTCGGGCTTGAGTGCGCAAGCTGATGGCGTAAGCGATTGGATGCACGTCACTCGCGATTTTCGGGGAGCAACGGTCTCTGTCGATTATCGGGTAGGCTGTTACACCTACTCATTGGGCCAGATCTGCTCGGCAAACCCCCTGTGGATCAATGTCAGCGGCGTCCGTCCGGAGAGCTCTGTGCGCGCCGTATTCATCAATCGCTGCCCTGAAGGCGTCGAAACCCGCGAAGTCGATATGGCTTATCAGCCGCAGGACGGCAGATTCACGGGCGACGTCGCCTATGGAACCAGGACGAGGATCAATGGTTGCCAGCAGGAACTTGCCGTCGTTATCAACGGCGATTGGTCGACTCGGTACAATCACGGCAGAAATTTCAATATGGATCTGATGAACGGCCGTTAAGCCTCAACCGTAGTGCATTCCCTCGTACCTGAGACCATCGGGATCGAGAAAGTACACCGCATAGTAGTCCTCGTAGTACTCGCCAGCGGGGTCCACTATTTCAGCGCCGAGCTTCTTCAGGAACGTTTGCAGCGCGTCCACGTCCTTGCGGCTGCGTAACTCGAATGCGTAGTGTTCAAAGCCGATATCGCCGGCTCGATACTTACGCTTTTTACCCTTCGCATCCGCTTCCGTGAGCCAGACCCGCGTTTTGCCGTTCGTCCAACCGATGGAATCCTCGTACTTGTCGAGGAGTTTGAACCCGAGAAATTTTAACAGGCGCCCATAGAATCGGGTCGATAGCGCCAGGTCACTGACTGAAACGGCGAGGTGATCAATTCCTGCGATCTGGATGGATGCCATGCGTGTGAAGGGAGCATTTCTTGTGCCGGCAGCAAACTTGACGTAAGCTTCTGACCCATGAAACTTCACCAACTTCGTGAGCTAGCCTCTTTTTTCTCGACCTATTTCGCAGATACTGACGCGGATGCTGATGAGCAGACCACTCGCGCGTTCATGACGACTGCGTCACCCGGAAGCCAACAGCAGGTTCTTTCACAGGCCAAGATTCTCCTCGCTGAAAAGGAATTTCCCATCGAGGAGATCGGAACGGAAGCCAACCGCTGGTTCGGCGATGCAGACGAAGGACGCGAGTGGATCCGGAAAATTATCAGGATTCTCGAAGAAGGCCAGACAACGGACTCCGTGGTCGTGAAAGACAGCAATGGCGCGGCGTTGAACGAAGGCGATTCGGTGCAGGTGATCAAGGACCTGAAAGTCAAAGGCGGATCGAGTGATCTTAAGCGCGGCACCATGATCAAGAAAATTCACCTCATCGGTGATCCGGAAAATGTCGAGTGCAGGGTGGACGGCAGCACGCTCGTGCTGAAGACTTGTTTTCTCAAGAAAGCCTAGAAATTCGCACCTCAATGGTGCAATTCGTTTTGCAGCCGCAAGGCGACCTTTCTTGGACCATGACCGAACCTGGAAACGGATCGATCGTTCAAGAAAAGCGTGAACGTGTATCCGTCGGTGTTTACGGGCTCTCCCGGGCGATAAGACAGATTGCTCTCACCCACGTACGGGTGTGAAAATTCGATTCCAGGACCCCATGTTTCCGTCAGGAAAAACAGCTCGGCGAATTCATGGAAGAGTTTTGAAACTGCGGCTTTCGAAGCTGTTTTGGAGTTCATCCCAAGAAGACTCTCGCGTATCGCGGCGTCATCCTCATAGAAGTAGATCCCTTCGAGCGGCATATGCACGGTAAATGGCCGATCCGATAGTTCGAAATGCATACGGATAGCATCACGCGTCGCGAGCGTCTGACATCCGCGCGCACCGTCATAAGATCCAAAAAAGCCGCCGATGATCGTCACCTCGTCCATCGCGAGCGGAAGGTTGTGCTCTCCGCCTTCTGAAAAAATTTCAAAATCCGGAGCCCGGTCTTTGGTATACCAACTCTCGTACCCCGATAAAGATTGATCGCTGACGAGATAAACCACCGGACGATTTTCGCGCTTGAACTGCGCAGTGACCTTATCAATTCCCGGTGCGGCGATCGCCTCATCATCAAAGTCCGTGGTGGCGTGCACCACAATCAGCGGATTCTTTGGCAGCGCTTGAGGAAGTTCATTCTTCTTGATTGGATGCAGTGGGCTTGCGCTTGCCAGACTGAACCAGCCAGACGACAAGAAGAGCAGCCAGAGCCCGGTCCGTATCAGATAAGAACTCATTCCGGCTTTTTTACGAAACAAGACCGATTTAGTCAACCTTTTCCATGCATTCATAATTTGCTGTAATTGCACAACATTTCCACATTAAAACAAGCTCTATCGCCGCAAAATAAGCAGGCGCGACTCACTGCCGACGCCGCGATATCGAACCGAACTGAAACACGGCGTTCTGCTCAAGAAAAGTTTGAATGAAATCGAAAAAGCTTTTTCCGAAATCAGAGGAAAAGAGATTTGAAGCGCGTATAAAAATTTATTTTTGCGGAGCGATGAATGCTGCGCAAATTATTTCAAAAAGGAAGCAGCCCAAACCGTAGCGACCTACTCAGGCATTAACTGAATAGCCGTATCTATTCATGGCTGTGTCTGGTACTGTCGCGAGGTAGTTCACTCGCTTCTTTCGAGTCTGCGGGCAATAGGGCCCCTGTCCTCCTGAGCGGCCATAACCGCCCGCCGTTAGCCAGGCCCGCCTTTGAGGAGAATCTCCCTATGACCGAAATCGCAGCAAAATTACCAAAAAATCAATTCAGGTGCTTCAACTGCCGTCATGCGTTTCCGCAGCGGGATGGAAACTGGTTTGAGTGGAACTCCATGCAAGTCCATCTCTGCCACTCCTGTAACAAGGTCACTGAGAAGAGGCCCGAGCGCTCACATAAACCTTCTGATTTCAGAAGATTCTAAAAACGAGGCTACTTCGGAACTGAGAGCATCAAGATCACGCTAGAGGGATAGATATGGCAAAACCAGGCCGTGCAACACAGGGAAAACGAAATCGCGAAATCCAGAAACGCGAACGGAAACAGGAAAAAGAAGAGCAACGAGTCATCAGGAAGGGTGCCCGCGCCGAGCGCGCCGCCAGCGTCGAAGACGGCATTGACCCTGATTTGATCGGCATTGTTCCGGGTCCTCAGCCTCGCGAAGACGACGAATTCTAGGAATCCGCCTTTTCAGGCGCCAGCTGTTCGGTTTAAGTAGACGGTATGTCTAAAACCGAATCGAGCACCAGTCCGGCCATTCAGCCCGCATTTCCACCCGGCATTCCCTTCATCGTGGGGAATGAAGGCGCTGAACGCTTCAGTTTCTATGGGATGCGAGCCATCCTGTACATTTACCTCACATCTCTTTACCTGCAGTTCGCTCCTGAACTTCAGGTCTCAGCAGAAGCCGCGATGGGAGCGAAGGCTCATGCGACCCAGGTCGTGCATCTGTTCATGGCGGGGGTTTACGCGTTCCCGATGATCGGCGCGATTCTCGCCGACCGGCTCCTCGGAAAGTTCAATGTCATTCTCTGGGTCTCGTTGATTTACTGCGGAGGCCATGGAGTACTTGCGCTTGCCGGGCGCTTTGGCGCGACGGGTGATTATGCATCCGCGGAAATCGCGATGTACATCGGGCTTGCGCTCATCGCCATGGGTTCGGGCGGGATCAAACCGTGCGTCTCGGCGAACGTAGGCGATCAGTTCACGGCCGAGAACAGCGCTCTCGTAAGCAAGGTTTATCAGATCTTCTATTTCATCATCAACTTCGGGTCTTTTTTCTCGACCTTGCTCACTCCGCTCCTAAAAAAGCACTTCGGCGCGGAAGTGGCCTTCGGCGTCCCGGGGATTCTGATGGCCATCGCGACCCTTGTGTTCTGGCTGGGGCGCAAGCGATTCGTTCGCGTACCCGCAAAACCAGGTGGAACACTGGGGCTGCTGGATGTCCTCTCTTCCATCTTACTGTTTGTTCCGGTGATCGCGTTGATCTTCGGTTTTTTTGCCGGCGAAGGAAGTACGACCTGGACCGATTTCATTCCGCACGTCGCTGTTTCGATCATTTCCGTCCTGCTTGGCATCGCCGTTTTCTCGCTGAGACAGAAGCGCAAGGAAGACGCGGGATTTCTGGCGGTAACCCTTTATGCCTTTAAACACCGCGGAGAACGGAAAGCGGGCGAAAGCTTCTTCTCCCCGGCAGAAAAGCATTACGGCGCGGAGGCGGCCGAGGGGCCACCCGCCGTGCTTCGGATCATTGTCGTGTTCTCGATGGTGAGTGTCTTCTGGGCGCTTTTCGACCAGCATTCCTCGACCTGGATCGAGCAGGCAAAGCAGATGAATCTCACAATGCGCATTCCCGAGTGGACCGGAACCGCCGTCCTGGCATCCACCATCGGCCTTGCCCTCTATGGCGGCATCTCGCTGCTCCTCTGGGTCTCAAACGTGAAGGTTCCAAGCCTGCTCACGAAGCTTCTGGTCGGGACAGCGGCAGTGGCGGTTATCGCCTGCGGCATCAGCGATGCGGTCTCCTCGCGTTTCATGATGCTGGAACTGCAAGCAGCCCAGATCGCCGCGCTGAATCCCCTCATGGTGATGATGATCATTCCGCTTTTGAACTTCGGGGTCTATGCACCTCTCGAAAAACGGGGAATCATCATTAAGCCGCTTCGAAGAATGACCATCGGCATGTTCCTGACTGCGATCGCCTTCGGCTTCGCGGCGCTTCTCCAGCTTCAGATCGAGCAAGCCGCCCTTACGGGGGCGAAGGTCCATGTCCTTTGGCAGGTCCTGCAGTACCTCGTGATCACGACGGCCGAAGTGCTGGTGTCGATTACGGGTCTTGAGTTTGCTTACACTCAGGCACCTCGCGCCATGAAGTCCACAATCATGGGATTCTGGCTGCTTGGGGTGACGTTCGGAAACGTACTCGTCGCGTTCCTCGCACCGCTACAGAAAAACCTGCCGCTCTCCCAGTTCTTCTGGCTCTTCACGGGCCTGATGGTGGTTGCAGCACTCATCTTCGCGGTTCTGGCCCGCAGCTATCGGGGTAAGACGTATCTGCAGCAAGCGAAGACGACTGGCTGATCAGTACCGGTGTCAGGCTGAAACAGTCGCAATCGCCTGTTTCAGCATTTTCGCAGGCGTGTTCTTCTTCTGAACCGTGGAAATCTGGCGAAGGAACTTATCTGCCCCGATCGGGCTTCGCTTCTGAATTTCGATCTGCCCGTACAGGGCTTCACGGAACCCGCTTTCGAGCCGGACCTGCCTGACCGCCATCACGCGCTTGTTTGATCCTTCGACAAAGATCATCGTGAGCGGGAGTTCAAGTGCCTTCTTGTCGGGCCAAAGCTCCGGCGAAAAGGTCACCACGGAATAAGGCGCGTCTGACCAGTCAATCACGCCCGCCACTCGCACCAACAGAAAAAGCACATCGGAGGCGAAAAACAGCGCAAGCTCAACGCTTTCCGCCTTCTGAAAGGAGGCAATTTCCTGCTCTGAAATTCCGTTCAGCTTGAGAATGAGATTCTGCTGAGTCTTCGTGAACTCAAAAACGGGGCCCTCTTTCTCCGGAAGGTTTTCCCCTGAATAGGTGCTGCCGACTGCTATTGTCATGACGCCCTCCTAGTCGATCCTGCAACTCAGCAACAAGCGATACCATTCCGAACGGCCCCTGGTCACGTAAGCGTCCAACGCCGCCTGGAAAGCCTCGCCGCGAGCCAGGGAGAACTGCTTCGGCAAGTCCAGATAATAGCGGGTGCCGCTATCCTCCATGTCATCGGTGATATCGTAGCGCACGAAGGATTTTGCCATTTCATCCCCTTCGTCAAACCAGGCAAGCTCGGGCTGCTTCCGATAGGTCTTGATGGCGCGAGAATGAGTACCGAGTACCTTGACTCTCCATGGAGCCCCCTGGTCCGTCAGAAAGGCCCGAATGCTGATCAACGTGTTCTTGCCCACGCGGCTGACGGTCTCGCAGGAAAGGACAAGATCCGAGCAGAACGCTGAACCGGTTCCGAAAGAGAGGGCCAGAAAGAGGAAAACGACTCGAAAGCACATGATCCACCTCAAGGTCGTCACTCATAGCGGGCTGGCGCCGCCCGGGTCAAGAAAGCTTTTTTAACGTTCATTCTGACGTGCTATGGAGAATGAATATGATTCGCAGCTTCCTAAAGAAACAGGCCGGTTCCCTCATTTCTGATGCTTTAACGCGCACGTTCGAAGTCCAACCGGAAACATTGAACTCTGTGGCATCACTGGTGGTTTACCCGCCCGAAACCAAGCTGGGCCACATTGCGTTCCCGTGTCATTCGCTTTCAAAACAATTGCGCAAGGCACCGCAGCAAATCGCCACCACCATCAGCGAAGCCATTCAGGCGCAGGGCAAGAGTCCTTGGTTCGCGCGGATTGAAACGGCGGCCGGCTATCTGAACTTCTTCGTGGATTTTGAAAACCTTCATCGCCACCTGATGGAGCGCTCCGCTCAAGGAAGCCTGCTGGAAAAGCAGCCCGAAGGAGCAAAGAAGGTGATCGTCGAGTACTCGCAACTCAACACCCACAAGGCCTATCATGTGGGCCATCTTCGAAACATCGTGTTCGGAGATTGCATCGCGAACCTCGTAGATGCGAGCGGCAAGCAGGTGGTGCGCGCCACCTATCCGGGAGATCTGGGAACCCACATCGCCAAGGTGCTCTGGTACATCCGCCAGTTCAAAATGAACGAGATTCCGAACGAGAAGCAGGCCGAATGGCTCGGCGATATGTACGGGGAATCCGACGAGTATCTGAAATCTCTGGCGGGAACGCCGCGTGAAAAAGAAGTGAAGGTCGAGATGGGCAAAGCCCTTCGCGACCTCGAGAACAAGACCGGTCCTTACTACGAGCTCTACAAACCGACCAAGGAATGGTCACTCAACCAGATGAAGCAGATTTTGAACTGGCTCGGCATCCACTTCGATGTCTGGTACTTCGAGAGCGAGTGCGACGCTCCCGCGCGCGAACTCGTGCTGAAGAAATTTGATGAAGGCTTTTTCGTGAAAAGCGAAGGAGCTATCGGTCTCGACCTGTCAGCGTATGACCTGGGCTTTGCCATGTTCCTGAAATCCGATGGCACGACCCTTTACCTCACGAAGGACATCGAACTGCTCACGCAGAAATTCTCGGATCCGAATGTCGAGCTTTCTATCGTCGTCGTCGATACGCGCCAGACGCTTCATTTCCGGCAGCTCTTCAAGACGGCGGAACTCATGGGCCTGCGCCCGGCCTCCGACTCGCTTCACCTTTCCTATGAAACCGTCACGGACGAAAAAGGCGAGCCTTGCAGCTCACGCGGCAGAACGGGTTTCCGCCTCGAACAACTCAGCCGAATCGTGAGCGACAAGATCATCGAGAAATACCTTGAGCCAAACCGTGGCCAATGGACCGATGCGGAAATTGAGGAAACGGCGCGCAAGGTGGCGCTCGGCGCCTTGAAATACGGCTTCCTGAAGGTCGATTCCAATCGCGTGATCAAATTCGTGCTCGACGAATGGATTCAGCTGGAAGGTGACACCGGCCCTTATCTTCAATACGTGCACGCGCGCTGCTGCGGGGTCCTGAACAAAGTCCCGCGCGATAGCGGACCAGCCCCCTTCGAGCTTGCAACCGAATTTGACCAGGAGCTCGTGCTCATGCTCGAGAGATTCAATGACTCCGTGGCGAACGCGGCCAAGGACTTCCGACCCTCGATTCTCTGTTCCTACTTGTTTGATCTCTGCAAGGTCTTCAACCGGTTCTACAAAGAGTGCCCGATCAAGACCGCCGAAACGGCGGGACAGAAAAACACGCGCCTGACGCTGGTCGATTTGACCGCGCGGACGTTGCGTGAAGGGCTCGCGATCCTGGGAATTCCGGCGCCGGAGCGGCTGTAGTGGTCCGAGGTCAATCCAAAGGCTAACAGTAAATGAATGAAAAGTTTTCTCTTTGGCCTTGTTGCAGCTTTAATCGTTTTTTATCTCGGAACCCCGCTGTTTATATTTATGCACGAGCTTGGGCATGCCGCAGTTCCTTTGCTCGAGGGGGAGCATGTTAAAATCTTCCTCGGCTCCATGAGCGGCGTTTCCATTGAAATCGGTCGACTCGAGATCATTTTGGGCGAAATCGCCCGAGCACCCTATTTTGGATTTACGGAGTGGACGTCCAACAGCCTAGCTTCTCAAATCGGAGGGCCACTGATATCGCTGCTCATGATTCTTTTGGTCGGCTTCGCCACTTATACCGTCAGAAAGCAGAGCGCAATTCTTCGACAGGTCGGCACAGCTGCACTCATTGCAGTCGTCCTTCAGTTCGTTTTCACAACTATTCCCATGAAGTATCCAGAGTGGTTCGGCCACTATGCAGGAATGGAAAGCGATGGATTGAAAGCGTTATGCCTCTTTCCAGGTGTGCGGTTGGGATGCTGAACGGCGAATGCCTCAGAGAGCTCCGCTCCTGCGGAAGTCTGCGATTCGGTACGAAATGGGCACGGCTGTGGGACAAAACTGCCAATAGGACTACGCAAGCTTAAAGCGGGCTACTCACGCCCAACGTTCTTGGCCCGGAAAGGCTTCTTGGAAATCGGCTTGCCGCCGAAATCGCGAGCTCCCTGCGGAGCAGCCGGTGCGACCTTATGCGCCGGCTTGTGAGCCGGAGAAATCTTGTGGTCTTTTTTGTGGTCTTTCTTGTGGTCCTTAGCCACGACCGCGCCTGGAACACGGGGCGCGCGGACCTCGGCGTCATCCCTGCCTTGAATCACCCTGCGCTGATCTTTGGGGATTTCTCTTCGTGGATCCCGGCCGCGTGCGTCTCTGCCACCGCGATGGCCATCACGGCGATCATCGCCCCTGCCATCGCGCCTTGGGCCGCGATCGCGATTACCATAGCCTCGGTCATTCCCTCTTTCATTCACGCGGTCATGGCCGTTGCCACGCGGGCGTTCGGCATCGCCAGTCGCAACACGCAGTGAGCGTACTTCCGTCACCTGCTCGCGCTCTGCGAAAACCTCCGGGTGAATGAGGACAAGAAAACGTCCGGCAATCTCTTCCTTGCTCATGCTCGCAATGGCTTCTTTCCATTCATCGCCAAATAGCTCTGAAGCCCGCGCATGGGCGGATTGGGCCTGGAAGACGGCCAGGCTTTTCGCCACCCGTTTCATTCCGACTTCCTTGCGGCTCGGAACTTTTCCTTCTTTCATCTTACTTTTGGTCATGCGCTCAATGCGGCCGATCAGGCTGCGATGACTTTGGGTAACGAGACTGAGCGCAAGGCCTGACTTCCCGATGCGTCCCGTGCGTCCGATTCGGTGCACGTAGTTGTCGAGTTCGCGCGGAATCGAATAGTTCACCACGTGCGAAATGTCTTTCACATCCAGCCCGCGGCAGGCCACATCGGTGGCAATGAGGAGCTGAGTTCTTTTTTCACGGAAGGCGCGCATCGTTCGCTCACGCGCGTTCTGATCCATGTCCCCGTGCAGGCAATCGGCGCGGTAACCGCGCCCGACAAGATATTGCTGCAGATCAACGACCAGCGACTTGGTCTGGCAGAAAACGATTCCATAGAAATCATCGGCCGCGTCGATCAGCTTGCAGAGGACTTCCGGTTTGTTGTGTTCCGAGGTGATGTAATAAATCTGCTCGACCGTATCGGGGAGCATCTCGGTGCGGTTCACCTGAACCTGTCTGGGATTTTCCAGGTACTCATCGGCGATTTTCCGAATCTCCGAGTTCATCGTCGCTGAAAAAAGCCACGTATTGCATTGGCCTTCAGGAACCGCCGCGAGCACGGCTTCGAGGTCTTCTTTGAATCCCATCGAGATCATTTCGTCCGCTTCATCAAGGACCAGTGTCTGCAACTCATCAAGAATCAAAGTGCCCTTCTGAAGGTGATCGACCACTCGACCCGGTGTTCCGACAACGACGGAAACGCCCCGCCTGAGGCCGGACAGCTGATCGCCGTACCCTGCCCCGCCGTAAACCGGGAGCGCTTTGATCTTGAGATACTTTCCGATCAGATCGATTTGGCCCGCCACCTGGATGGCGAGTTCGCGCGTGGGGCAAAGGATCAGAGCCTGAACCCCGCGCATGGCGGGACTCATGCGTTCCAAAAGGGGGATCGCAAACGCGGCCGTTTTACCCGTGCCAGTCGCCGCTAAGCCCATGAAGTCCGTAGGTTCTTCGAGAAGGATCGGAAGGGTCTGCGCCTGGATCGGGCTCGGTGTTTCAAACCCAAGCTCTTTGATTGCTCGCAGGACAGGTTCGCTCAGGTTCAATTCATTGAAATTTTCCATTGGGGCGGAGTATCACAGTTCCGGTTTAATTGTTGATTATTTCGGTACAAATCCGAACAACCATGGGCTATTCGTGCGGCCATGGAGAGAGTCGATATTCTGATACTGGGGGCAGGGGGCGCGGGGATGATGTGCGCTATTCAAGCCGCCCGGCGTGGACGAGACGTTCTTCTGATCGACCATTCCACTAAAATAGGCGGCAAAATCCTGATATCCGGCGGCGGTCGCTGTAATTTCACGAATGTAGGCGCCGGGCCCGCAAACTACGTTTCCGAAAACCCCCATTTCACGAAGTCGGCCCTGTCGCGATTTCCGCCAGCGGCTTTCATTGAAATGATGCGCGACCATGAAATCCCCTTTCACGAGAGAAAACATGGGCAGCTTTTCTGTGATGGATCGGCCCAGGCGATCGTGGATCTTCTTAAATCAGAATGCGATCAGGCCGGCGCTCGCTTCAGGCTCGGATACAAAATCGAGCGCGTTTCCAGGCCGGACAGACCTGATTCCACAGGCTTCAAGGTCGATACAGATCACGGGGCATTCGAATGCGAATCCCTGGTCGTCGCTACAGGCGGGCTTTCTCTTCCGAAGCTTGGCGCCACCGGCATCGGCTATGACATCGCCCGGCAGTTCGGCCTGAAGGTCACGGAAACCGCACCTGCGCTGGATGGCTTCACGTTCACGCCCGAACAGGAAGTACTTTTCCGCGAACTCGCGGGACTCTCCGTGAACTGCTCGATCACTTGTAACGGAATCTCGTTTCGTGAAAATCTCCTGTTTACGCACGCGGGCCTAAGCGGGCCAGTAGCGCTTCAGGCTTCGCTTCACTGGAAAAAGGGCGACGAAATCAAGATCGACCTGCTTCCAGGAAATGACCTCTTCCAATGGTTCCTTGCGAAAAAGAAAACTGGCAACCGGTCCGTGGTCAAAAACCTGCTCGGCGAAATGCTGCCCAATCGTCTAGCTTCCCGCCTCTGCGATCTTTACTTTCACTCGCTGCTGCCGCTCCCGCAGGTATCCGAACGCGAACTCGAAGCTTTCTGCAACCTGCTCCACGCATGGGTTCTGAAACCCAGTGGAACCGTGGG
>MEPR01000004.1:1907-26562 GCA_001769835.1 Bdellovibrionales bacterium GWB1_55_8 | reverse complement strand
GGAGTGCACGGGTGAACGTAAACATTCCGATCACTTATCGGAAAAAATCAAATAATCCTTTAAAGTCACTGAATTGAGGTTTAGTGCAGGAGATGGTTCGGCTTTTGAATGTTTGTGAAGGAATTCTTTAAGCAAACTAGACCATTGCAAACCAATAACAGCAGGAAGATCGTTTGCCTTATGTCGACACTCCAAGAACGCGTCCAGTGCAGGGAACTCCTCGATAAAGTCATGCCGGCCGAGCAGGCCGCGGCGCTCATTCCCGACGGAGCCACGCTTGCGATCAGCGGTTTCACCAAATCAGGCGAGCCTAAGGTTTTCATTCCGGCACTGGGCCGCTATTTTGCCGAGCGCGCGCCCGATCACCGCATCACACTGCTCAGCGGGGCTTCTCTGTCGGAAGAGGTTGAGACCGCGATCGCACCTTTTGTTTCGAAACGCGGGCCTTACATGTCCTCGTCTGAGTCACGAAAACTCATCTTGAACGGCAAGATGGATTTCAGTGACGTCCATCTTTCGCAGTTTGCAAAAAATCTCATGTACGGCTTTTATGGCGAGATTGATTTTGCGGTCGTGGAGGTTTCAAGAATTCGCGCTGACGGGGGCGTTATTCTGACGTCTTCTGTGGGCCTTTCAGGCGAAGCGCTCACAAAAGCCAAAAAGATCATTCTTGAGGTGAATACCGCTGGTCCGGATTACACCGGCTTTCATGACATGACCCAACCGCGTGTTTATCCCAGGGTGGGTTGGCCCATCCCTGTCACGAACGTCGGTGATCGCGTAGGCGCGCTCCATGTGCCAATCGATTTGCGAAAAGTGGTAGCCGTAGTCGAATCCAGGATTCCGGACTATGGGGTCACGTTCAAGCCCGTGAGCGAGACGGATAAGAAGATAGCCGGTAACGTTCTCGACTTTCTCATGAGTTGCCAGAAGTGGTTCAACTGGGGCGACAAGATACCGCCTCTCCAATCCGGAGTGGGCAATATAGCGAACGCGGTCGTCGGGCAACTTTACGACTCGCCCTTCCGGCGGATCCGTTTCTGGACGGAGGTCTTTCAGGACGGGATGCTCAAGTTCGTGGAAAACGAGGATAAGTTCGAGGTCGCATCGTCAACGGCGGTTTCTTTCTCGAACGAAGGCCGCGACCGGTTCATGGAAATGTTCAATCGATGCAAGGACAAGATCGTCCTGCGCCCGATGTGGCTGTCGAACTCACCGGAAATCATCAGCAGACTTTTTGTGATTGCGATGAATACACCGATCGAGGTCGACATCTATGGCCATGCGAACTCAACGCATGTGGAAGGATCGAAAATTATCAATGGGCTTGGCGGTAGCGGTGACTTCCTCAGGAACGCGTACATCAGCATGGTTCACACTCCGTCTGTCAGACGACTTAAAGATGGTCGAACGGTGAGCTGCGTCATGCCCTACGTGCGTCACATCGATCACACAGAACACGACATCAAATGTGTCGTGACCGAACAGGGGATTGTGCTCAACACCGAGATTCGCTCTCCTGTCCGACGAGCAAACGACATCATTGATAAATGCGCACATCCTTATTTCAGGCCGCTGCTTCGAAGCTATTTGAAAATGGCTGGAGCGGGAGATGAGCCAAGAATCACCGACATCGTGCGACTGAAAGGATGGTGGGACGAATACGAGGCCGCTTGTCGGGAGTTTCCGACCAGCGAGAAGGTAGACTCCTGACAACAGAAGGCGTTTGCCGGGTTCGCTGATTGCACAGTACAGAGTTGATGACGCGAATGCCGCTTATATTCGTCGGCCATGGATCACCGATGAATGCTGTTGCTGACAGTGACTACACGCGAAGTCTTCGTGCCCTTTCGAACAGGATACCGAACCCGCGTGCGATTCTCTGCGTTTCCGCGCACTGGATGTCTGAGGGAACCTGGGTGACAGGCATGGAACGGCCCAGGACGATTCACGACTTTTACGGCTTTCCCGAGGAGTTGTTCAGAATCAACTACCCTGCTTCCGGCAGTCCTGAAATCGCGGAACTGATAGGCTCCACTGTGATCGAGCCTCAGGTGAACGTGGATCGGGAAATGTGGGGGCTTGATCATGGGTGCTGGTCGGTGCTCCGGCACATCTATCCCGATGCCAGCGTTCCTGTTCTGCAGTTCAGCGTCTATATAGAGCAGCCACCCGAGTACCATTTTCTATTGGGTCAGCGGCTTCGGTTCTTGCGTGAGCAGGACGTTCTGATCATCGGCAGCGGGAATATCGTTCACAATCTTCGAGAAATAGTTTGGGATGAAAACGCAGCGCCGTTTCCATGGGCAGTCGAGTTCGATGAATGGGTGAAGCGAAAGATTTCCGAGCGGACATTTGCACCATTGGTTACAGAACTGGGGCGTACGGAATCTGCACGTATGAGCGTGCCGTCTCCCGACCATTATTACCCGCTCCTTTATGTCCTTGGCGCCTCTGATGAATACGATGAGCTTTCATTTGATCATGATGGAATTCAGAACGGATCCATTTCCATGAGGTGCCTGAGTTTTGGGCTGAACAGATGACCGGAAAGATTCCACCATGGCGGCAATAAAGAGCAAGGTCTCTGTTATTGCCGGAAGAGAGGTGCGCCGAACGCGGCCTTTGGCGTGGTCCACATGAAAGATGTCCTGCATCACCTCGGGGATGAAGAATCAAACGCGGCGTTCGAGAAGGTGGCTCGCCCTGCTGTCTTCGTCGACTCTGGAATGCCACAAGACAAACTGATGAAAGTCTTAAGGGACCGCCGTGCGCATCTGGCTCTGGTCCAGGATCCCAAGACGAAAGCAACGGTCGGAATCGTTACCATGGAGGACATTCTCGAGGATCTGGTTGGAGAAATTCTGGACGAACATGGGAATTGATTCTCATCCGGTGCCAGGTTGGATATTGTCCGCTGAATGGAACAGATAGTTATACCGCTTGTTGCCTTTGCCGCTTCTTTGCTGACGTTCTTTTCCGGCTTTGGTCTCGGAACCCTGCTCATGCCGGTATTTGCGATCTTCTTTCCCGTGGATCTCGCGGTGGGAATGACTGCTGTCGTTCACTTTCTGAATGGATTGTTCAAGGTCGGTCTGGTCGGAAGACACGCCGTCAAGCGTGTGGTCGTCCGTTTCGGCGCACCTGCTGTTCTGGGCGCCGTTATAGGTGCCTGGTTCCTTACACAGATTTCGGACGCCGACCCCATCCTGACGTATCGCCTTGGTGAGCGGGAATTCCGCGTGTTCCCGGTCAAGTTTGTCGTAGCCGCCTTGATCGTGGTTTTTACCTTGTTTGAGTTATTGCCGAAACTCAGAAATATGGAGATCAGCAGCCGATACCTCTCACTGGGAGGTATTCTGAGCGGATTTTTCGGTGGCCTGTCGGGTCATCAGGGGGCGCTGCGCTCCGCGTTTCTGGCGCGGGCGGGTCTTTCCAAGGAGCAGTTCGTTGCCACGGGTGCAATGATCGCGACATTCATCGATGTCGCACGAATTGGTGTTTACTCCACCCACTTCGCGGCCGACGGGTTCTCGGCCAACTCGCGCCTGCTCATTCTTACGACCGCCGCAGCTTTCGCAGGCGCGTTTGCCGGGAACCGGGTGCTTCAGAAAGTGACCATGCGGGGGATTCAGGTTTTTGTCTCGTTTTCGCTTCTTGTGCTTTCAATGGCGCTCGGTGCGGGTTTGATCTGATCACGCGGCTTGATTGTCGTCGCGTACTATCATAATTTGAAGAAACGTTATGAAGGCACCTCCCTGGAGTCAACGAGTTCTGCTCGTTGCTGAAAGCGACATCGAAAGGCAGTTGGCAACGGCATTCGGGGCGAACACGCAGCTTGTTGTTTGCCGGCAATTTGAAGATGCGGTGGCGGCATTGGATCGAGATCATTTTCACGTCATGATCATTGACGAGGATGCGATCGACTCAACAGAGCAGATGTTCGAACTGTCGCAATATTCATCACAGCTGAATCATCGCCTCACGATTATTCTGGCCGTTCGAGATGCCGGCTTGTGGGAGGGGGAGTTCGCGAGAAAGTGCGGTGCCTCCCTGATTATGAACAGGGCGGAGTTTTCGACGAATCGGGCGGTCTATGCAATCCGGGCGCTTCGCAAGCGCACCTTTCGCACGGTGCTTGGGTCTGACCTTGCTCCCGGTTTCGTCACCCCGGTGAACCTTTATCATTATCTTCCGATGAACAATCATTACGTGGTGTTTCTCCGCGCGGGAGAGGCTTACGAATCCACCCATGCAGCGAGGCTTCGAGCTGGGGAGATCGTGAATCTTTACGCCCTCGAGCGGGATAACGAGCGTCTCATTCAAGTTCTCGGTTCGCGCAGTCATACGGCATGCCTTGCCTCGTTGCGCGAAAGGTTTCGGGATCTCCTGGTCCGGATTTTCGATTTTTCCACTGACGACAAACCGCATCTGGGCCAGGTACTGTTTTCGGATGGTCTTGCGATCGCCCGTGACCTTGAAGTCTTCTCCGTTGGATTTTCGAGCAGTAGTGACTTTCTGGTTCATGCCCCCTATCCGCGCTGGAGCGCGATTGCCCACTCGATGAACTGTGGTCTGTTCTCAATTCTGTTCGCAAAGGCCTGCGGGATGCAGAAAGTGGAAGAAATTGTTTTTGGGGCAATCGTACAGAATATCGGCTTCTGCGAGGTCCGGCAGGATGTCCTGAGGAAGCCGGAGCATGAACTTGATCCTGATGAGCTTCACGAGTACATGAGGCATGGGGAACTCGGGCTTGGGATACTGCGCCGGAAGTGCGTGCCGGTGAGTAAGGTGCTGGAGAGCGTTTTTCTTCAGCATCATGAGCATTATGACGGCTTTGGGCGGCCAGCCGGCTTGTCGGGTGATCAAATATCGCAGGAAGCCGCGCTCGTATCCATTGCGGCAAGTTACGATCATTTCAGATCCATTGTTCCTGGGACGCGTAGGCATGGCCCACACGAGGCATGGCAGGCTCTCAAGCAGCATCATTTGCGCTCTGCAGGCGCGATGAAGTTCAACCCAGCGCTTCTGAAGCGGATCGGTGACGCGATCTTCTCGAATTCACCGGGCGCGTAGGCGGCCGGGGCACCCCGCTTGCTCTCTCCAGGGCATGATGATGCGCGAGCGCCTGCCCCACCCTGAACGACATGAGCACTCTCCAGCGGAAATCGCATCTCGTCTCGAACAAGCGCCGAGACCGAGCTATTTACGCGATTTCGTCTACGGTGGCATCGATGGTGCGATCACGACTTTCGCAATAGCCGCAGGAGCATGGGGCGCTCAGTTTTCGAGCCGGACTGTCATTATACTTGGGCTTGCGAATCTTCTTGCGGATGGGTTTTCGATGGCGGCCAGCAACTATCTCGGGGGCAAAGCGGAGCAAGATGAAGTCAAGCGTCTCAAGGCAGTCGAGGAGCGGCATGTCGCAACTGTGCCGCAGGGAGAGCGCGAAGAGATACGTCAGATTTTCGCTCGAAAAGGGGTGAAGGGGCCGGCGCTTGGGGCAGTCGTGGGCGCCATCACCTCCGATCGGGAGCGTTGGATCGATACCATGCTGGTCGAGGAATACGGCGTCTCACCCGCTCCTCGTTCACCCAGGACGTCAGCCGCCGCGACGTTTCTGGCGTTCGTTGTTTGCGGTACAGTGCCTTTGCTGCCGTTCCTGTTCGGGAACGAGTCGCCTTTTTTCCTGGCGGCCTGTTTTACAGGAATCACGTTCTTCGTGATCGGCGCCGGAAAGAGCCGCTGGTCTCCTTCACCCTGGTGGATGTCGGGTCTATACACGCTGGCTGTGGGCTCGATTGCGGCGGCCGTGGCGTTCCTCGTCGGGCATCTTCTGGCCTGAACCACGCGGCGTTACGCATAGCCGTTTGATCCTCGCGGCCCGCATGATGCTACCTTACTGGCAGAATGTTTTCGGTCATACTTCCGCTGACCAGCAGCCAGAAAGCGTTCCTCCGAGAAATTGCGCAAAAGGTGACACCTTTTGAAGAGCAGATTGCAGCTGACTGGGCAACTGCTTACCGGCAGGCATTCCGGGAAGAGCGTGAAAGCCAGCCTCCAGCAGATCGCTTTAAAAAGCAGGTTCGTCTGTTTTTGACTTCGCTTTCGGAGGGCAATTTCGAGGACTACTTTGAGCGTATTGCGAGGGCCGGGTTCGAGCTGGCGCAAAACAGAGTCTCATACGAGGGACTGATTCTCTCATTTCATCTCTACGAAGAGGCCGCGACACCTCATCTTCACCGGCTGTTTCCAGCAAGATTCGGCGAGGCTATTTCTATTTTGGACCATCTTTACCACAACGTGATCGCCATCCTGGCGCGCGCCTATTTCTCCGAGCTCGAGCACGAAAGGGAGAAAGTGATTCATATCGTTGCGCATGATCTCAGGATTCCGCTGACTGGAATTCTTCTGGGAGCTCAAGCCATCGCGCGTGGAGAGTCCGCACCTCAGAGGCAGCGCGAACTTGCGGAAATGATCACCCGCGCTGGAAAATCGATGTCTGAGCTCATCGATCGAATGCTTGAATACGGAAAACTGAAGTCCGGCAAATTCACCCCACGCCTTGAGCGACTGGACCTGATCGATCTCGCGGCGGAAACCGCTCAGGTACATCTTCCCGTGGCCGCGGCTCGACGCCTGGCGGTAAAGTTAAACGGCGTGTTTCCTGAGAGTTGGAATAGCCTGGCTCCGATATGGATCAAGGCCGATCGACAGTTGATTTCGCGGGCGATCGGAAACTATTTGTCGAACGCGATCAAGTACGCCTCGGCGCAGGTGGAGCTTGTCGTTTCAGAGAAAGGTGATCAGGTTGAAATTTCCGTTCAGGACGATGGCCCAGGAATAGCTCCCGATCAGCGCTGCCGCGTATTTGAAGACTATTATGTGAGCCCGGAAAAAAGCAAAGGCGGTACAGGGCTTGGACTGCCCAGTGTTCGAATGATAGCCGAGCTACACGGGGGGAAATACGATGTGCAGTCGCAGCCCCAGCAAGGCAGTACCTTTATACTGAAATTACCTCGCGAAAAGCCGCAGGCCAAGATCGCTTGATGTACTGGATCCGCTACACACCTGTGCGACTGTGCCGAATCCAGTACGGCGAGCGTCAGAAATAGTAACGGGCTCCCAGCGCGGCCTGGAGGGTTCCATGCATCCCCGGCAAAAGAGCGAGTCCTGGCGTGACTTCGAGGAAAGCTCCGAATGGAACCGTTCTGGGTAAAAATTCGATTCCCAGCGGAATGCGCAAGGCGACCGCCATGGACCTCGAGCCATCGGAAAAAAACACGCTTCGGCGATTGTAGTAGACCTCTCCGTAATAGCGATCGTAGGTGTTGAAAAACAGTCCTGCTCCGATTCCTACATAGGGAACCAATGGAACATTCGCGGGAAAAGCCGAGGTAAAATGCCAATCATGATCCATGAATACCTCGAAATAGTCATGCCACGAGGAGGCAAGCCCCAGTGCCAGGGCCGTGCCGCCAGACATCCAGTACTTCGCGGAAATGCCGGTGGGATCACCCAGCATGATACCCAAGCCGAAGGGTCCCCCACTGCCTTGGCGACCGCCTTGTGACGTGGAACGATTCACGGCTGCATGGCTTTCTGGAGTGGCGATGATGATTACGGAGATCAGGAGTAGGGCGCTCATAAAACGTCGCATGAGGATGTCCTTCTTTCAGTACAGATTGTTTTGAAGCGCGTCAGATGAAGCAATGGCCGTGCCGCAAGGCAGAGCGCCATGCCTTGCGGCGATTTGTATGTTAGGTTCGCTACTGGTGCATCTTCCCGATCTCCTGAAAGATCTCGCGATCATGCTTGGGCTGGCTGGAATGGTCAGCCTGCTGTTCCGTCGTCTCGGACAACCGGTAGTGCTGGGCTATATTCTCGCGGGCATTCTCGCGGGACCCCATGTGCCTTGGATACCCACTGTGAGCGACATTCCAAATATTCAGGTGTTGGCTGAACTTGGAATTGTTTTTCTTCTGTTTTCGCTCGGGCTTGAGTTCAGTTTCGCGAAATTGTTCAAGACAGGTCTCGCTTCGATCAGCATCGCGTTGATCGAGGTCGCGGCAATGGCCGCAGCGGGATACGCGTTTGGTTCGGTGCTGGGCTGGTCAGTTTTGGACAGAGTTTTTCTTGGTGGGATACTTTCGATTTCCTCGACGACGATCATCATCAAGGCGATCGACGAACTCGGTTTGAAGGCTCACCGCTTTACACAGACGGTATTCGGCGTCTTGATCATGGAGGACCTGGTCGCCATTCTGATTTTGATTGCCCTTTCCACCATTGCCGCGAGCCGGGAAGTTCATGGTGCTGCGCTTCTCGTGTCCTTGGGTCAGCTGGTACTCCTCCTGCCGCTGGTTGTTCTATCCGGGATCTATCTTATACCGCGAATCCTTCGGATCTCCCGGCGTTGGCTCAATGATGAGGCCTTGCTCATCTTTTCACTGGGGCTTTGTCTGGGACTGGTGCTGCTAAGCAATGCTCTCGGATACTCGGCTGCGCTGGGGGCTTTCGTCGCTGGCGCGATCCTCGCGGAGTCAGCCGAGGGAAAAAAGATCGAGGTTCTTGTCCATCCGGTACGTAACCTTTTCGGTGCAATTTTCTTCGTTTCAGTGGGCATGTTATTTGATCCTTATTTTTTGAAGGATCACGCTTGGATCGTCGCGGCCCTTAGTCTGCTGACGATAGCGGGAAAGGCCGCTGCTACAGGAATGGGTGCTCTGATCGCAGGTCAGGGAATGAAAGCGTCCGTTCAAGTCGGTTTCAGCATGGCCCAGATTGGCGAGTTTTCATTCATCATCGCAAGTTTGGGCGCAAGCTTGAACGTGACGAGTTCGATTTTATATTCATTGGCGGTGGCGGTTGCCCTGGTGACGAGCTTCACCACTCCTTATATGATTCGGGGTTCGGCTTCTTTTTCAACATGGTTGGAAAACAGAATCCCTGAAGGTGGCAGAAATCTGCTTCGAAAATATGAGACCGGGTTAAGCAGAATTCGGTTTTCAAGTTCGCACAATGGTGTACGCGCAAAGATGCGAGCCTACGCTGACGTTTTGCGCAGGACTCTTGAAACTGAGCAATTACCCTACCGCAGTCTTGTACCCTGGAGCGCGCACCTCAGCCGTTTTGCCATTGAGCCGGGCTCAAAGCTGGCTGGAAAGACGCTTCGGGACCTGAACGTCCGTGGTCGCACAGGCGTGAATGTCCTGGTGGTTCGGCGGGGCGATTCAGCAATCGTGGCGCCTGATCCGGACGAGTTGATTCTTCCGGTGGACGAGATCGTGGTACTCGGCACGGATGAGCAGATGCAAGTACTCCGGTCTCTGATTGAGAGGTCTGCGGAAGCTCCTCCTGATAAGGGCGGAGATTACAGTCTGATATCCATCACTCTTCATGAGCGATCCTTTCTGACCGGTCGTACCATCCGAGAGGCTGGAATTCGTGAGAGCTTCGGTGGGTTGGTGGTCGGGATCGAGCGAAAAGGGACGCGAATTGCGAATCCGGACTCGAGTTTCAGGCTGACGCCAGGAGATGAGGTCTGGGTGGTTTGTCCTAACTCGCGTCAAAGTGAAATCGCAAAACTGTCTGGAGAGGTGGAACGGCCGAAGTCGTGATACTGGTTCAACATGGATGCCGAAATTGAATTTCTCAGGATGTATCTCGAGGATGAGTTTAGGGACGTTTCCGACGTTCGAATTCGGATTCGGCAGCCTTCCACGACTTCTCGAAGCCCCGACCTCGAGCAGGATTATGACCCTGAATCCCATGACCTGCATAAGGAACGTGGAATCGTCGTGCAGGCCCGAGGCCGAGAGTATTACTTCCCGTCGGGCTGGGCTAAAATATCCGAGCGCTCCCACGTTTATAATGAAGTGCAAAAAATCAAAAACGCACTTGGTATAAGCTGAACGGTACTGAGGTGGCGCATCCCGCCTCTTGGTGCTACTGAGTAACGATGAAAGCAAAATCGCGATCCTCTAGAAAAGCCCAGAGTCCCGCTTACTTTCCCTGGAGGCCGCACCCGTGGCACGGGATATCGACTGGAAAGAACCCTCCTTCACTCGTTAACGCATACATTGAGATCACCCCCTTTGACGGGATCAAATATGAGATCGACAAGGAGACGGGTTATTTGAAGGTTGATCGTCCGCAGATGAGTTCAGCTTTGCCACCCGCCCTTTATGGCTTCATACCGCGAACCTATTGTGGAAAGCGGGTGGGTTCGCTCTCCATTAAGGCCAGGCGCGGCGATGGCGACCCGCTCGACATCTGCGTGCTGAGCGAAAGAGCGATCAGTCGCTCGGAGGTTATTGTTCCCGTCCGCGTGATCGGGGGATTCCGCATGGTGGATCGTAGCGAAGCTGACGACAAGATTATCGCTGTGCTCGAGAACGATCCTTATTGGAGCGATGTACGCGAGCTCGCCGAACTCTCGCCGGTCCTCAGGCAAAGACTTGAGCATTATTTTTCCACCTACAAGCTTCTGCCAGGGCAGAAGAACGTGGTTTCCGTTGAAGCCAAGTACGGAATGAAGGCAGCCTGGAAGGTGATCGAGGCCTCTCGAAAAGATTACCAGGAGGCCTTTCCGGTGATCGAGGAATCTTGACGTAACTCGCAGCGCCAGGTGTTTTTCAATCAATCCTTCATCGCGTTCTGGATCTGTTTAACGCTCTCGGCTGCAGACTTCTGGGACACTTCCAGAAACATTTTCTGAATGCGTTCGCTGCCGTAAAGGAGATGGCCCTTGACCATAGCCGTGCCGGTGTCAGATGCCACACGGTGCTCGCCGCCGCAGGGGCTCTGGATGCGCTTCATTTTGACGACTTCGGTGCCTTTTGCTGTCACGGCGTAGATGGCGGAGGTGCCGGTGACGACCGCAGCGCCCGTTCCTGAGCCCGCGTGTCCGATCCAAAGCGATCCATCATCGTAGCAGTAATCAGCCTGGACCAGGAGGGCAGCGTCCGCGCCGGACTGTGCGGCGACTTCCTGCATCTTGGTCTTGAGTGCCTTCTTTTTCTCCAGGGAGAGGTTTCCAAGGTCCAGGGTCATCGTGCCGCTTTGGCGATTGTCCTCTTCCCACGCTACAGGAAACAGGCCTGTCGGACTGAAATACGTGCTCTCCGCACTGATGGTGCTGAGCGAGTTCAGCGCCTTGGCAAGTCCGTTGTTTGCCTTGGACATCCTGGGTGCGAAGTTCTCCCGGTAGATTGGGAGCGTCGCAAGCTGCGGCGCAGGGATTATTTCCCAGCCCAGCTTCTTGAACTCGGTTGCATACGCCGACAGTGCCTGATCAGCGATCGCCAGGCGATTGGCCTCACCCCAGCCGGAAACCTCGCCCTTGCCATTCCTGTGCGGCACTCGCTGAGGAGCCGTGATGCTGATGATCGCTACTTTTCTGATTTGATGGATGTCAGGTTTTTTAACAATCGAAGAAATCGACGAACAACCGGTTCCAAGGGTTACTGCCAACACCAAAAAAAGATAAGAAAGCGGGCGCGATACCATTTGATGATCTCCGTGTGCCTTTTTTTTACAAGCATACCGATGATCAGAAGGGTTTCCAAAATCAAAACCGTGTTCCGAATGTCTTTTCAGCCGGCCGATTAAGCGGCCGCCTCGGCCATGGCGGAACCAGAACGTATGCCAAACCGTCAAAAGACGAGTCTGCTGCTGCGTGGCGGGGACCGGAATTGCATCTATCTGAGACGATGGTGCGCTATCGGTCATTGGAAGGACGACGGAATGGACAAGCACGGTAACGCTAATTCCTCTTATCGAAACCTCCTGTTGATGGGGCTTGTGCACCTCCCTTTGATGTACGCAATCATGTTCACCATGGTTTACTCAATGAGCGAGGTCTTTCATAACCTGAACACTCTCTACATGGCGGGCATGATGGTTGCCCCAATGCTCGTTCTGATGCCGCTTCTGATGAAGCGGATGTATCCAGATAGGAAGCTCAACATCATTGTTTACGCCTCGTCTCTGATCTTGTTTATCGCCCTCTTCATTTTCATGCGCGATCAGACTTTCATTGGAGATAAACAGTTCCTGCGATCGATGATCCCGCATCATTCCGGCGCGGTGCTGATGTGCGAGCGAGCGAAGCTTCAGGATCCCGAGGTCTTGAATCTTTGCCAAAAGATTATTGCGGGGCAGAAAGCGGAGATCGCCCAAATGACTGATATACTTGGCAGGATGTAGATTAAAACTTTTTCAAATGGCGGCTCCGACAGGAACTTTTATCACGATTTTCTTAACGAGCTCGGCCTGGTTCCTTGGCATTAGCAACGGCGTGTGCGCATCCTGTGGGTAGAATATCGCGAATGCTCCTGGAACCAGGCGGAGCTCTACTCCTGGAATTCCGGCGTCAGGGTAGAAGAACTCCACGTCGCGCTCGCTCACGTAGGGGTCACTGGTGCGGCAGAATTCTCTGGGCTGACAAAGGATGATTTCCTCCCCTGTCAGCACGATCTGAATGTCGATAAATTGATTGTGTGCTTCTGGTTTGGCGCCAGACCTGGAACGTGTTTGGTTTGAGGACACGCGGCCGATCACACCGGACCGACCGATCTCATGCTCCCCTTCTTCGACGTCAGCCGACAGAGACGATACAAATCGTCCGATTTCCTTCCATAAGGGGGAATCGAAATACACGGACCAGTTCTTTTGAAGATCGTAGATCATGAGCTAGCGACCCCGAGGTTTCCCGATTTTGCGGCAGGCCATGCAGACCTGCGTGCCGCTGACATCGACAAAGTAGTGGTTGCAGTGCTCTTCCGCGTCGCGCTGAAGAATATTGCAGTGCGCGCAGCGGTTGCCCAGGTTACGTCCGTCGAGGAAGGCCTCTTCCCATTCGTGATCACAAGTTTTGGGACTGGGTTGGACTTCGTCTGGCGAAGGCTTTCTTACGGGTATTTGACGGCGGCCGCCTTGCTGCCCGGCTGAAAAAGCTTCGCGAAGCGCCACCTCGATCGCGGCAACGGCAAGCGCGGTATTGGGAGTTGCCCCAGACTTGGGGGATATCTGTTTCAAAAGCGCTTTCGCATGCGCGCTAAAATCAAAAGTGGATCGAGGATTGGATGCCATGGTGTCGCAATACTATTGAAATCGTGGCCCCTCGTCCAGCGGTGGCAGTCGCTAATCGACTTGAGCATTGTTTTCGAGTACCCGGTAAGGCGTGTGCCTCTGCTGCAGGTACCGGCCGATATTCTTTTTGTAGGCACTCGCCATGCTGAAACTTCGATGATCGATCGGTGCGCCGCTCTCCACCAGATAAGCCACTGTCTGGAGACTCCCGCTCGCTACAGCACGCTCCAAAATGGAGGCACCCGATCGGTCCCTGATCGTAAGGTTGGCGCCGTGTTTGATCAGAATCTTGACGGCTTCCAGATTCCCATGAAGAGCCGCAACGTGGAGAGGAGTTATGCCTTCCGAATCCGGGGTGTTGGTACGAATGAGCGGGGCACCCGATTCCGACTTGCTTTCGAGAACGGCACGCAAAATCTCGTTATTATCGCCGTAAGCGGCGGCATGGAGTATCGTTTCGCCGTACTGGTTGCGCCAGTCCATCGAGGAGCCGAGTTTCCGGATCTGCTCGAAGATTTTAGCGTTTCCGCCTTTCGCCGCAGCAAAGAGATTCATTTCGTCTTTGCTGTTTGGGTAACCGGACGCTGCATCCCGCTCAAGCAGGAGTTTGACGACTTCATGGCGACCGAATTGAGCAGCCCGCGTGAGAGCGGTTTCGCCATCATGGTTCCGGCTCAAAACTGTAGCAGGATGGCTTAAAAGAGCTTTCACGAGATCCGCCCGGCCATCCCCGGCGGCAATATGAAGCGGTGTATTTCCGAGATGGTCCTGAATATTCGGATCGCCGCCCTTTTCCAGAGACCGCTTAAGCGAGCCCAGTAAGCCCGCCTGAACTGCACCGAGCGGATCGCCATTCCCCGATGTTCCGCGACCTTCAGCCGCAGCCACCATCTTGTCCAAAGCCAGGCTTTCGGCTGAAGACTCTACCGCGCCGTAATTGGGAAGATAGCCGACCATTTCCGCGTTGTGTTCCCTTGCCGCGATGTAAAGAGGGGTGTTCCCCCGCCGGTCTTTGCCGTTAACGCGGACCCCATTGGAAAGGATCAGTTTTGCGATATCGTTTTCCTTTACCAAAATCGCCGCCGCCAGTGCATTCACCTTTTGTTGTTTCACCTCTTTATCAGAGGCCTTCATATTGCTCAGCAGCAGTTTCACTATTTCAAGTTTGCCGCTGGCGGCAGCAGCTTCCAGAGCGGTTGAGCTCCCGTACTTTGTCTTCGGGCTGACGCCATTCTTCAGGAGTTCGCGTGCTCTGGCTAGGCCCGCTTTCGGATCCACGTTCTTCGGAGTTCTGATAATGGAATACAACTCACATTCGTCCAACGAGGAATGTGCGCAGGCAGTCCTGGCATAGCGCAAATACTCCTTGGCAAGGTGTGGATTGGGTATTCTCTTGCAGAGGGATTGTTGTCCGTGAGCGCAGCCCAGAAAAACGTATTTGTCGCTGGTATGAGCCTTCTTTTCGTCTTCCGCGATTATTTCGCCGGCTTCAATGCAACTTGAGCCGTCGCCAAGATCGCAGCCAAGTTTCGCGATTTTCAGAGACTTGTCCTGGTAGCCTACAATCTTGTTCAGTACCGCGTATTGCACGCAGGATTCGAGATGGCAGCTTTCGCAGCCCTGCTCGTAAAGCTCCATTGCTCGTCTGATCTCGTTTTCGTCCTTGGCTTTCTGACCGAGACCAAAGCAGTCGAGCGCATTACCTTGTTTGCACGAAGTCATTCCCGCTTCATAAGCGAACGGTTCTTTGCAAGTTTTGTCCGGCGCCAGTTGCCCCAGTGCGTCTGTTACTCTGCGGTTCACGCTTTTCAACAGCGCCACTCCTCGTGCTGTGGCGCTTAGCGGCCGAACCCACGTCGAGGATTCTTTGACCTTCGATTCCAGCAGTGCCGCTGGATTTTCGGAGACGCTCGCCCTGATGGTTCCGATCACGTGGTTCTTGACGACCTGAAGAGGATTGTTTGAGCTCTCGATTGTTCGCACATGGCCATAATGAACGCCAATCAGCGAAACAGGATCGTACTTCATTCGATAATTCACCGCGTGTCTCGTCGGCTGAAATTCCTTGAAGTCCCTGTCCTTGAATTCGCTCTTATAGATCGAGTGGAACGCCTTGTTCATGTCGCGTCCGCCAAAACCATTGAATGTGACGAGGTGGACCTTCAGACGAATGTCGTCCGGGATCAGGGCCGCTGCACCTTGCGCAAGCCCGCCGCCCAGACTGTGGCCCGTGATGATGATCTCACGAAACTTTTCCTTCTGAATCGCATAGAGCCACTGGTAAAACCGAATTTTGGCATTGTTCAGCTGGTCAGCGCCAAGCGACATATCCTGAACAGCGTCTTGCAAGCTCTCGGTACCGGTGAATGCAATGACCGGAGGAAGGTTTTTAGGGTTGGGCTCGTTCGGACGCACGAGGTAAGCTTTGATGCCCGAATCGGGGAAAGAGAAAACATCCGAAGGGTTTAACGAGTATCCCGGAGGGGCTTTCAGATCGTAAACGTTCTCTGCTGCCTCGAGCGCTTTCTTATGAAGAATGTCTGCTCGGGCCTCACAAGAACGCAGAGATCTGTTGGCCGACCGCAACTGATTGCCAAGGACGGGGCTGTTTTCTGAATCTTGCAACAAAAGCCGCCGATGGACTTCTTCGATCTCGTCACCGAAAAACCGGGCCAGAGGTTGAACTTCCTGGAAGTCGGCGGCGGGTCCGCGACAGCAGGTCCCTTCGGAGGATTGAGCAGTCGCGGGAAAAGTTCTGGGTTCCTCGGCGAAGCTGAAATCAGGATGAACCTCAGGGTGGGTCATCTGAAGTTCATCGAGACAATGCGTGTAGGTCGAATATTCGACGTCGCCGGTGGCCAGGACTTCGGCAGACCAGAGACCGCAAACGAGGATGATGAGAACCACTATCCGACGCATCGCTCAGTGTTTCCCCCGAAACTCATACTTGAGTGTAATGGTTTAATATAAATCTTTCAAATGAATGTTCGACCCGGCCTATGCCGCAACCACTTGAAATGTTAGGTTATTTCTTTTGATATATTATGATACCCAAAGATCAATCCTGGTAGAATCAAGAAAGGTGTGGAATTCCAAATGAAAAAGCCCCGGAACCGTTGGGTTTCCGAGGCGCTTTTCCTTTAAATGGCGGACCCCAATGGCAACTGGTCGAACCGCTTCAGTTCAAGTTCCTCAACCAGATTTCGATAGTGTCTCCATCAAACATGGGGATAAGAGTCGATTCGACGAGGTTGAAACCGTGTCGAACGGCTTCTGCCAGGAGATCGTCGCTTTTCGGGATGTACCGATAAGGAATGCCGTCCAAGGAAGCGCACCGGGTTTTGAAGTCGAAGGTGTTGAGGACCTCGGGTGACCTGGGGTCGTTGCAAATGGAGTTGAGCAAAAAATGTCCGCGTGGCTTGAGGACTCGAAGCACCTCTTGAAAAACATTGTTACGGTCTTCTCCAATGATGCAGTGGACGCACAGCCCGTCGAATACGATGTCGAATGCTTGGTCCTGAAACCGGCTTAGGTCCAAAATACTTCCTTCGAAGTGCTGAATGTTTGGGTTTCCTTTATTGCGATCTCTGGCCATTTCTACTGCTGTTGGGGAAATCTCCAGGCCGGTGATGTGATAGCCAAAATTTTGAATGATGGGCGAGATATTCCCTGCACCGCTACCGAGCTCAAGGACTTTTCCGTTCTTTGGAAAATCAGGGTGATCGTGCTTCCGCTGCCAAAATTCCAGCCATCGCTTTTCGCGATCGGGTACTTGGTCTCCACCCCAGCCTGTCACGCCTGCGGTTTTCATCTTCTGGTAGTTGGCGTCGTGAAGTTCTTTGTACCGTGGCTTTGAGGTCATGGTTTAATACGCTACTCTTGTCGAAGAATGCGGTAAATAGCGAGACAGAGACCGCCTGAAGCTCCCGAAAAGAAGAACCTGCTCCTGCTTCGCGCGCCCGGTACAAATAAAAAAAGGGCGGCTCTTGTAAAAGCCAACCCCTTTGTTTCCCTTCTATTCAAAATGGCGGACCCGAGAGGGTTCGAACCTCTGACCTTCGCATCCGTAGTGCGACGCTCTAATCCAACTGAGCTACGGGTCCAACCGAAGGAAGAGCCTTTGATTACACGAAAATAGTGGGTGCTGCAAGGTGTCTTTTTCGCTCAGTTTATTGCCTTGCAAACGGACGGCTGAAAGCGGAAAAAAGCGCCGTTATGCTTAAGACTTCCGATTGGTTGCTCGACCCCCGTTCCGCCCCAGGTTTTAAGCGCCATGAGGTCACGGCCCATCTTGAAAAGCCGCCCTATGTCCATCATACCGAGTACCTTTATTTCGAGATTCCGAAACGTTATGCGCTCGTGAACATTACGGACCGCGTGGAGCAGGTTTTAGAGCGTTCGGGGGTCATGGACGGCCTTTGTTTTGTCAGCACCATGCACATCACTTGCGGTCTTTACATCAACGATGCTGAGCCAGGGCTCCTTCATGATATCTCTAAATGGATCGAAAACCTCGCCCCCTACGGGGAGAGCTACCTTCATCACCAGACAGGGGAAGACAACGCCGATGCGCATCTGAAGTCTTATCTGACGAATCATGCGCTCACAGCCCCTATCACGAAGGGCCAGCTGGATTTCGGAACCTGGCAGCAGATTTTTCTGGGTGAATTCGACGGTAAACGTTCAAAAAGGGTCCTGGTTAAAATCACAGGGCTTGCCGGCTAGTCCGGTCAAAACAAGGGGATGCACATCATGCATATGCGCGCACATGGAAACTCATCGATCCGAGCGATGGCTGCGAAAAATCCGAAGGGGGCGCTTGAGAAATTCGAATACGTCCCTGAGCCGCTGGGTCCGTATGATGTCGAGGTTTCGATCGAGGCTTGCGGCGTTTGTCATAGCGATGTTCATCTGATCGATAATGACTGGGGTATCAGTACCTACCCGCTCGTACCCGGCCATGAGATTGTCGGTTACGTTCATGAAAAAGGCGGCATGGTTCGGGATCTCAAGATCGGCCAAAGGGTAGGTATCGGATGGCAGCGGGCCAGCTGTCTCCATTGCGAGCACTGCAATCAGGGTGACGAGAATCTATGCGCAAGCAGCCAGGCTACCTGTGTTGGGCATTTCGGCGGCTTTGCGAGTGAGATTCGGCTCGATAGCCGGTTTGCCTTCCCTATTCCGGAGAAGCTTGCGTCTGAAAACGCCGCGCCCCTGCTTTGCGGCGGCATCACCGTGTTCGCCCCGCTTCTTCGGGACGTGAAGCCGTCCATGAAGGTGGGAGTGATCGGCGTGGGAGGGCTGGGTCACCTTGCGATTCAGTTTGCGAAAGCCTTCGGCTGCGAAGTGACCGCGTTTTCTCATTCGCCCGACAAGGAAAAGGAAGCCAGGCAGTTTGGCGCAAGTCGCTTCATTTCGAGCAACGATACGTCGGCTATGAAATCGGTCGCCGGATCCTTGGACTATATCCTGGCCACTGCGAGCGCGGATCTTGATTGGATGGCGTATTTGAACATTCTCAAGCCACGAGGGAAGCTCTGCTTTGTCGGTGCGGTACCTGCTCCGATCCAGATTCCGGCTTTAGCTCTGATCGGCGGCAGAAAGAGCGTTTCTGGTAGCAACATCGGCAGCCGCACGGAAATCATGCAGATGCTTGAATTCGCGGCCAGACACGGAATCGTCGCCAAAACAGAGACCCTGCCGATGGCAGATGCCAACAAAGCCATCGAAAAGGTTCGCAAGAACGAGGCGCGGTACCGGATGGTTCTGAAAAACCCGGAAGCGCATTCGCACTGAAATCCCTTTTAGGGTATCAGGAAACGACTTCGGCTTCCTTCGCGACCGGGAGCTCAAGCGAGGCGGCGTAGTCGAGAACCGCTTTCAGCTGTGACGGACCGTCGAGTCGGGCTTCCTCAAACACCTTCGTGGCCTGGCCGCTTCCAAGGAAATGCCCGCCCATGAAGGGATGCAGCGTACGCTTACGGCCTTCGGTCGAAGTGACCCAACGATACATCACGGAAAGCGTGAACTCGGTGATGCCCATTGCTTCGCGGGCATGAGCATCGGGGAAGATCACTTTCTTTTCCTCTTCAGGAAGAACGTCAAAGAGCTCCGCGCTGGCCACGTAATAGACGTTCATCGGAATTTTTCGCTCGTCCAGGGCCGGGAGCACCTCAGTGACAAACGCTGTCGCCACTCCGTTGCCTTGCAGGACGATCGTGCCGGCGCGTTTGCCGGCGGGTGCTTTCCTCAGCGCATAAACGCCTTTTGCCGCGGCAGAGGCCGGAGGCAGGCCGAACTTCGCGCGATCGATCACGGGTTCGCTTGGACGAGTGACGAAGGGGGCGATTACCGCCGGACGCGATTGAAGCGCCGCGATCATGAGTGGCCAGATTTCCTGGGCGTCCCAGGGCGTGAGCGTGATCATCGAACCGCGCGGGAAATTTTCCTGAAAGAGCTGAAGCGCCTGCGGATCCGCGTGGGTCGGACCGTCTTCACCCGTTTTCGGACCAGCATGCGCGCAGACGATCATGAACGGATTCTGCTCTTTCCCGTAGATCACTTTCCGGTTTTGCTGCCCGATCGCGTGGAGGCGTGCCGAGATATGCTGAAGGGCCGCAATGAAAGCGCCGTACGAGGAGCCGACGCCTACGTGATTTCCGTATGCTGAAATGCCGGCCAGGATTCCGCCCATGGCATCTTCACAGATGCCGCCCGTCGCCAGAATGCGGCAGTTCGGATTTGTCGAGGCGTTGTAGAACCCTTGCGGATACCCCTTGTTCAGATGAGAAACGCTCGTGGATTCGAGAAGGTCGGCCGAAGAACCGATGAAGGCTCCGCCGGTTTTCTTGTTCAGGAAGTTGGCGACATCGCCGAGCACGCCGCGAAGCGTGACGCTCTGGCCGATCTTGAGCGCGAGTTCCTCGGGGGTTTTCTCGGGTGAAAGCGATTTATCCGAGTAAAGGGCCGAAAGCTTCGCTCCGTCGGCTCGCGGAACGCGTTTGCTGGAAGCGAGTCGCGTTTTCGCGCCGGAGATCTTGTCGCCGATGCCGCGGGAAAGCGCCTGATCCTTCTCAAGCGCCTGGCGGACGATCGTGAGGCAATCAAAGAAATTCTGTTCGACTTTGTCAGCTGATTTGTCGCCTGCAAAACGCGGGAATTGCGTTTGGAAGGTGTCCTCGAAATCCTTCAGGGCCGCATAGAATGCATCCGAGCAGAAGGCATGGCCCGCGCCGTGAGAGGAGCGACCTTCGATGCCGTACTTCCAGCCTTTGACAGTGCGATAGACAATACCGGAGGGCTGCTGGCTCATGCTGAGCGCAAGTTTCTGAGCCGCGAGGATCTGGTGGAAGTCAAAACCGTTCGGAACCGTAATGACGTTCCAGTCGTTCAAGTACAGAAGCTCCGCCGGGGACCACTGAACGTAATCGCCCGCATTGTCGCCCTCGCGACAAACGCGATTCGAGTCGATGGAGGCCTGGTTCCAGTCCAGGTGAAGAACAAGATTGCTCATCTGTGCGGTTGCCGCCGTGGCAAGTGATTCCTGCACGCGGCCGGGAGTCATGCCCCCCTCGCCTTCCAGTACATGCACGCGAGGAGCATTTGTTGCTCCAAACGTGTCGAGCGCGCCAAAAGCCAATCCGAAGGATGCCGCGATTCCTACGCCTGATGCGCCTGTCGCGAGCTTGATGAACGGGGTTGCGGGTGTCGGATGTCCGTCGAGCGGTTTCGATTGGAATTTCGTGAAGAGCGGCGTTCCAGAAACCGGGTTCCGACGGAATCCCAGCAGGTCTTCCAGTCTGAGCTGGTTGCGACTGTCAGGAAGGAGCGTTGGATGCGCGATTCTGACGAACTCGTTTCTCAAAGCCCATGCCGCGTAAAGACCCATGGCTTTATGGCCTGCAGCGTATGAAAGAAGATCGTTTTCGAGCGCATCCGGGTTCGAGAAGTCATAGTCCATCGTGTGGAAAAGAAGGGATTGCACGATGCGCCCCGACGAGATGCTTCCTCCCGGATGGCCCGATTGCGGTACAAAATTGTAGAGAATCGCGCAAAGAGCCCGGTATGCGGAATCCGCCTTCTCAAGGTTCTTGATCAGCGCTCCATCAGCGGCGAAATTCTTCTGTTCCTGCGTTATGTCGAAGTGATTGCCGCGTCTTTTTCCAAATTCCATTTTTGTGCCTGCCATAAAAACCTCTTTGCTATTAAAATACGTACTTGTCTTCTTTCAGGAAGCTCGCGAAACCGTCGCGATCCTGAACCGCATTCTGAAGGCGGGTGATGCCCTCTTTCAGGGAGTCCATGTCCGTGGCCATGGAGATGCGAAGATAGTGCTTACCCTTGGTGCCGATCTGTCCGAATGAGCGGCGGTCCATGGTGGCGACGCCGTGCTTGTATAGCAGAAACCGCTGAAACAGGGTGGAAGGCGTCGTGCGCTCGGCTTTCACTTTAGGAAGCTTGTTGTACTTTTCGATGATGCCCAGGTTCTCGCAAGCTCCGGCGATATTCGGGAAGGCGTAAAAAGCGCCTTTGGGTTTCGCGCAGCCGATGCCCTGGATATCGTTCAGCGCCTGGATGACGTAATTGCGGCGTTTCTCGAATTCGTCGACCATTTGTTTCACGACATTCGTGCTGTCGGCGTGCTGAAGCGCTTCACGGCCGGCTTCCTGGATGAAGGGCGGCGTGCAGGAGAAATTATTGATGTTCAGGTTCTTGAACACGGCCGCTTCTTCGGCGGTGGGCAGCACCGCATAGCCCAGGCGCCAGCCTGTCATCGCATACGATTTGGAATGACCGCTCACGATAACCGTGCGCGAGAGCATTCCCGGTTGTGAGGCAATGCTGTGGTGTTTTCCACCGTCGAACACGATGTGTTCATAAACCTCGTCCGAATAGACTCGAACGCTCTCGTGGCATTTTCTTTTGATGACCGCCGCGATTTTTTTCATCTCTTCTTCCTCAAGCACGCCACCCGTCGGATTTGAGGGGGAGTTGATGAAGATGAGCTTTGTTTTGCGGGTGATAAGTTTCTCGAGTTCTTCCGCAGTGAAGCTGAAACCTTTCGCTTCGTCGAGATGAAGCGGCACGGGCTTGGCGCCCATGTATGTGATCCAGGATTCGTAAATCGGAAAACCGGGGCTTGGGTAAATGACCTCATCGCCCGGGTTCGCGTACGTCATGAGTGCGTAACCAATCGGTGGCTTCGCGCCCACGGTCACGACAACAAGTTCCGGATCGATTTCGATTCCGCGCGTTTCAGAAAGCTGGCGTGCCACGGCCTTGCGAAGTGACTCGAGTCCCGCGGGAGGACAGTAATGCGAGTTGCCGCGATTGATATGTTCCACTGCGACACGATTGATGAAATCCGCGCTGTTGAAATCCGGCTCACCCAAATTGAAGCGAATGACCTTCTGCCCGAGCTGTTCACAGCGGCGAATATCATCGCCCACTTTGAAGGCGTTTTCGCTGCCGAGATTTCTCATCCGGTCGGCAAACAACTTCATAAATTCTCCTCCGAGATTGCTTGGGTGAACTGATGGTAGATTGTGAATTCTATAGCACCAAAGCCGTGGATGGGCGATCAAAAGGCTTAATGGAGTGGAATTGTCGGGTTATGGCTCGAATAGCCGGTCGGTTTTTGCAGCACAGATAAAATCATTTTTCGAAAGTCCGCCGATCGCGTGAGTGACGTAACTCACTTTGCAGCGGTTGTAGCTCACTTCCAAGTCAGGGTGATGATTCTCGCGATGGGATACCCAGGCCAGTGCGTTCACGAACGCTATCGTGTGGTGGTAGTTCTTGAAATCGAAAGCCTTGTGGAGTTGTCCATTTTGGAATTTCCAGCCCTCAATGCTTTGGAGGAGATCCTGAATCTCTTCATTCGACAGCGGCGGCGTGCCGCCCTCGCAGGGTTGGCATTTCTGAGCGGCTAAGTCGGAAGTTTGCGTTCCCATTCTTTTCTCAGGCAGCAGAGCCCACTCCGGCGAGAGCCAGTTTGAAAATTTCAGCGAACTCCTCGAAAGAGGTCGGTGTCGTGTTCGAAGGATTTCTGAGCCCTTTTCCTGTAATCAGGCCCTGGTTGAAGGCATCGGCCATTTCGAGGAATTGCTCGGCAGCATCCGGCGAAAGCCCCATTTGGATGAGCCCTCTCCGGGCTGAAATCACGTCAAATTCGACATATGGAATTTCCACGGCCAGGATCCGGGAAACAATCCGCGCAGCTTCACGAAGCGTCAGGTCGCGCTGTCCGAGCAGGTAGTGGACGGTTTTACCCTTGAAATCCTGTACTACGAGCCGGTCTGCAGCTGTTTTCGCGATATCCCGGGTCGCAATCATCGGTATGGGCATATCCCCCCGTATGGCACTGCCCATGATCGCCTGGGATTGAATAAGGGGCACGTTCATCAGGAGGTTTTCCATGAAGTACGTGGCGCGAAGATGCAAAACGTCCGCATCGAGCGTGTTCAGAATCTGTTCGTGCTCATGCAGCCCTTTTATTGGCCCCGTGCCGGATGGATGCTCAGCGCCAAGGCTGCTTAAGCTGACGACTTTGGGGACGCCCGCTCTGCGAACGGCCGACGCAATGGATTTGCTCATTTTTCGGTAATGGTCGAGGAGAGAATGGGCCGCATAATCCGGCGGGATCATGACAAAAGCCGCTTCACTGCCGGTCAGGGCTTGGGTCAGAAACTCGGTGTTTGAAATATCCCCAGCCCTGAACTCCCCTTTTCCCGCGATGAGCGAATGAAGCCCTCCGGAATGCCGCGCTATGGCGCGGATCGGTTGACCCCTGGCCAGAAGTTGATGGACCAACTTGCTACCGACATTACCCGTGGCGCCTAATACAGTGATCATCTCAGTCAGGATTGCAGAAGCCGTACCTTTTCTTCATGATGCGGAGCGCTTTCGCCATGACGCTCCCGCAGAATCTTGCTAGATTTGGCTCGCTCGCAGGAAGTCAGCCCAAAGGAGTCAGAGATGAAAGCACTGGTAAAAAAGCACAGGGAAAAGGGTCTGTGGCTTGAGGACGTTGCCGAACCGGAAATGAGTGATCAGGACGTACTGATCCGTATCAAGCAAACGGCAATCTGTGGAACTGACGTTCATATTTACAAATGGGACGAGTGGGCCCAGAAAACCATTCCTGTCCCGATGCATGTCGGCCATGAGTTTGTGGGAGAAGTGGTTCGCATTGGAAAAAACGTGCGGGGCGTTCATGTCGGGCAACGTGTTTCAGGCGAGGGTCACCTGGTCTGCGGTCACTGCCGGAACTGTCGCGCCGGCCTGAGGCATCTCTGTATTCATACGATCGGGGTCGGTGTGAACCGTCCCGGCTGCTTTGCCGAGTATCTTGCGATTCCTGCTTCGAACGTGTTCCCCATTCCGGAGGGTGTGAGCGATGACGAAGCCTCGATTCTGGATCCCCTTGGAAATGCGGTTCATACGGCGCTTTCCTACGATCTTGTGGGTGAAGACGTTCTCATCACGGGCGCTGGTCCGATTGGCATCATGGCTGGTGCGGTTGCGCGGCATGCGGGTGCTCGTCACGTCGTCATCACCG
>MEPR01000004.1:305-1810 GCA_001769835.1 Bdellovibrionales bacterium GWB1_55_8 | reverse complement strand
GGGAATGACTGAAGGCTTTGACGTGGGACTTGAAATGTCGGGTAACGCGAGCGCCTTCAGTGACATGATCGATACGATGAACAATGGCGGAAAGATCGCTTTGCTCGGAATCCTGCCGAACGACACCCGAATTGCTTGGGATAAAGTGATTTTCAAGGGACTTTTCATCAAGGGGATATACGGCCGCGAAATGTACGAAACCTGGTACAAGATGTGTTCGATGATTCAGAGCGGTCTTAATCTGAAGCCCATTTTCACGCACCGGTTCCCGGTTCGGGACTACAAAGAAGGCTTTGAAACCATGTTGTCCGGCAATTCGGGCAAGGTCATTCTCGACTGGGGGAAAATCTGATGTCTTACAAATCCGCACGAAACATTTTCGCCGACGTTCTTAAGGGCATTCGCAATGAAGGCTTGTACAAGGATGAACGCCTGATCTGCTCCCCGCAGGGCGCGGAAGTCGGCGTGCGTTTTCCCGCTGATGCGCCCGAGAAGAATCTCATCAATCTCTGCTCCAATAATTATCTGGGGCTTTCAAGCCATCCGGAAGTGGTGAAGGCGGCACACGAAGGCCTGGATAAGCGCGGCTTCGGCATGTCTTCCGTTCGCTTCATCTGTGGAACCCAGGATATTCACCGTGAACTTGAAATCCAGGTGAGCAAGTTCCTGGGCACCGAGGACACTGTTCTGTTCGCTTCCTGTTTTGACGCCAACGGGGCCCTTTTCGAGGGTCTGCTTGGCGCTGAGGACGCGATATTCTCCGACAAGCTGGTGCACGCGTCGCTGATCGATGGCATGCGCCTTTGCAAGGCTCAGCGCTTTATCTTCGAACATCAGAATCTTGAGCAGCTCGAGCAGGCACTTCAAGGGGCGAAAGCCCGGGTGAAGCTCATCATCACGGACGGTGTTTTCTCCATGGACGGCGACATGGCCCGCCTTGACGAGATTTGCCGGATCGCTGAAAAACACGACGCCATGGTGGCAGTGGATGATTCACATGCCACCGGTTTCATCGGCAAAACAGGTCGCGGAACCCACGAGCATTATGGCGTGATGGACAAAGTGGACATCATCACGACCACTTTCGGAAAAGCCCTCGGGGGGGCCACGGGGGGCTGCATCTCGGGTAAGCGCGAAATCGTGGAACTCATCAAGCAGCGCGGACGTCCGTACCTGTTCAGCAACGCGCTTATGCCTGCTGTGGTGTACTCCACTCTTCGCGTGCTGAAACTTCTGATGGAATCTACCGAGCGGCGCGACCGCCTGGAGCGCCTGACCGCATTCTGGCGCAAGGGTCTTACGGAAGCCGGCTTTGATTTGAAGCCCGGAAACACCCCTATCGTGCCTGTCATGCTTTACGACGCGAAACTTGCCCAACAGGTGAGCCGCGACCTTTACGATGAAGGCGTTTTCGCGGTCGGGTTCTTTTACCCGGTCGTACCTAAAGGCGAGGCGCGTATCAGAACGCAGCTTTCGGCAGGTCTGGATCAGGCTCAGCTCGAGCG
>MEPR01000004.1:0-147 GCA_001769835.1 Bdellovibrionales bacterium GWB1_55_8 | reverse complement strand
TTTTTTCTTAATGTTCTCGCTGATTTAGACGATGAGATGAGAACATGTTACGGTTCATTCGCTTGGCGGAATCCAAGCAGATCAGAATAGTCTTAGTAACCTTCGCTGCTGCAATAGCAGCCTTGGGCGGATTATTTTTCTATCTGA
>MEPR01000003.1:2656-7000 GCA_001769835.1 Bdellovibrionales bacterium GWB1_55_8 | reverse complement strand
ATCGTAGGCTCCTTGCTCAAAGTGCAAGCAGGGATATCTCAGCCGGGCAAATTTCTCAAGGCTTCCGTGGATTTACCTCGGATGAGCGCGGCGAACTCTAAGTGTTTGAAACAAATCGCGATTCAAGTCGCCACAAAGTTCAGGATCTTGTCTTTCACGAAGATCACTTTCTTCACTTCCTTGCCTTCAAGCTGCCGTGCAACCGTGGTGTTCTCGCGCGCAGCTTTTTCCACCGCTTCCTGAGTCGAGCCGGGTTCCATTTCAATCGTACCCCGGGTCTTTCCCATGACCTGAACGGCGATCGTGATCAGATCGTCCTTTGCGAGCGCCGGATCATAAGCAGGCCAGCTCGCGTAGGTCAGCGGCGTGGTCTCGCCAATTTTTTCCCAGAGCTCTTCGGCTATATGAGGTGCGAACGGATTCAGCAGCTGAATGAAGGGCCTGAGACACTTGCGAGGTTTCTGCTGAAGCTTCGTCATGTGGTTCACGAAAACCATCATCTGGCTGATCGCCGTGTTGAACCGAAGGTTTTCGATATCTTCAGTAACCTTCTTGATCGTCTTGTGCGTGATCTTGAGGTCATCAAGACTTGGCTCAGAGTCGGTAACCAGAAGCTTCGTCGCGGTTGGGTGATCACTATCCTCATCCTCAAGGAAAATGCGCCAGGAGCGTTGTAGGAAACGATAGACGCCCTCAATCGCCGAAGTGTTCCAGGGCTTGTCGCGATCGATCGGCCCCATGAACATTTCATACATTCGAAGCGTATCCGCGCCGTATTTCTCGACGATGATATCGGGGTTGATCACGTTGCCGCGGGATTTCGACATTTTTTCGCCGTCTTCCCCCAGGATCATTCCCTGATGGAGGAGCTTCTGGAAGGGTTCATCGTGCGTCAGAAGGCCGGCATCAAACAGAACCTTGGTCCAGAAACGAGCATAAAGCAGGTGTCCCACTGCGTGCTCTGGACCGCCGACGTAGAGGTCGACCGGCATCCAGTATTTTTCAGCGGCAGCTGAGATCGGCTCCTTTTCGTTATCGGGATCGCAGTAACGAAGGAAGTACCAGGACGAACCCGCGCTGCCGGGCATCGTATCGGTCTCCCGGCGTGCGGGTTTTCCCGAAGAGTCGACGGTGTTCACCCATTCGGAAATCGCTGCCAGCGGGCTTTCGCCTGTTCCAGTGGGCTCGTAGCTTTGCACTTGGGGAAGCACGACCGGAAGCTGTTCGAGCGGAACAGCACTCTTTCCGCCGCCTTCGAGATGCAGGATGGGGAAGGGTTCGCCCCAGTAGCGCTGGCGCGAAAACAGCCAGTCGCGCAATTTGTACTGCACGGCGCGAGTGCCGCGCCCGTCAGCCTCCATCTTTCCGATGACCGCTTCCTTTGCTTGAGCGGTGGGCATGCCGGTGATGAAGCCTGAGTTGATCGAAACACCGTCTCCGCTGAAGAACTCCTCGCCATTTCCGCCCTCGATCACCTGGATGACCGGAAGCTGATAAGTCTGCGCAAATTGGGCATCACGTTCATCATGGGCCGGAACGGCCATGATCGCGCCTGTCCCATAACTCATCATGACGTAGTCAGCGATCCAGACTGGAATCTTTTCGGTCGTCAGGGGGTTCAAGGCGAAAGCTCCGGTGAATACGCCGGTCTTCTCTTTGCTCTCTTCCTGGCGGGCGATCTCGGATTTCCTGGCCGCCGCTTCCTGATAAGCCTTCACCGTTTCGCGCTGTTTTTCCGTGGTGATCTCGTTCACGAGTGGATGTTCCGGGGCTAGCACCATGAATGTCGCTCCGAAAATAGTGTCAGGCCGGGTCGTGAAAATCTCGATCTCTCCGGCTCCTTCAGCCAGGGGAAACCTGCACTGGAGTCCTTCGCTTTTTCCGATCCAGTTGCGTTGAAGCTCTTTTGTGCTTTCTGGCCAGTCGAGCTTGTCTAGGTCCTTGAGCAATCGTTCCGCGTAGGACGTGATCTTCAGCATCCACTGCTTCATCGGGACGCGGTATACCGGATGGCTGCCGCGTTCCGATTTGCCATCCACGACTTCTTCGTTGGCCAGGACTGTTTTTAATGCGGGGCACCAGTTGACCGGCACTTCCTTCTGGTAGGCCAGACCGCGCTCGTAAAGTTTCAGAAAGATATACTGAGTCCATTTATAGTATTTCGGATCACAGGTGGCCACTTCGCGGGACCAATCGAAGCTGAAGCCAAGTGATTTGAGCTGACGGCGAAACGTTTCGATCGCCTTGGCAGTCGTGATGGCGGGATGCACTCCCGTTTGCAGGGCGTATTGTTCGGCCGGAAGACCGAAGGCATCCCATCCCATCGGATGAAGTACGTTGAAGCCTTTGGCCCGCTTATAACGGCAAACAATGTCACTTGCCGTGTAGCCTTCGGGATGTCCTACATGAAGGCCCGAGCTGCTCGGGTACGGAAACATGTCGAGGACGTAGTACTTGGGTTTGGCACTTCCGGTTTCTGCGCGGAATACCTGATTGTCTTCCCAATTCTTCTGCCATTTCGGTTCGATGCTTTTGTGGTCGTACGCCATAGTGGAATATTTCGCACTTTACGAGGCTCAAGGAAAGCCGGAAAGTGACGGTGTGACGCACGAACTCATCAAATTTCCCAATGGCCATTGTTCAATTCGCAAGGTCGGCCGTGACGGGCCGTTGTCGGAGTCCATGCACTCGTCGATCGGGCCCTGGGCCGAAGCAAATGAGGTTTATGTCGCCCAGTCAGAGCTGGTGGCGAAACTTAAGGGCCAGGATACACTCGCACCGGTCGTGATTTATGACATCGGCATGGGGATCGCGGCCAACGCGCTGGCAGCTTTTGAAACCTGGTCCAGCCTTCAGCTGGATCGAGCCATCCGGCCGCTCCATATTTTCAGCTTTGAAAACGATTTATCGGGAATTGAACTCGCGTTGTCCTCTTCGAGAGAGTTCAGCTTTCTGGAGCGTCACGGGAGTCTGGCAGCTGAACTGCTGACGAGTGGTACGGTCACGTTGCCGGATTGCAGGGGGGGGCCGGGCTTCCGCTGGACCCTGGTCCATGGTGACTTTCTGAAAGGCCCGAGTCGGGCGCTCGCGCCGGAGATCATCTTTTATGATTTCTATTCACCGGCTGTTTCTCCGGAGCTTTGGTCCGTGGATGCTTTCACTCGCCTGCGGTCGGTATGTGGACCTGTGACCGTCCTGGTAACCTATGTCGCGGCGACCGCTGCGCGGTCCGCGCTCCTGCTTGCAGGCTTTGCAGTTGGGCAGGGTTCCCAAACAGCCGCAAAACGTGAGACCACGATCGCGGCCACGGAAGTGACCATGCTTTCGCAACCGCTCGGCAGGGAGTGGCTCGGAAAGCTGTCGAGGTCCTCACGTCCATTGCCCGCCGATGTGGACCTTCAGAAACGAAAAAAGGCGCTCGAAACAATCGAGCGCCTTTCTCAGTTTTCATAAAACGTCAGATTACTTGGCCACGTAGGCACATTCATTCAAGGCTTTGTGGATCTTGGCTTTCACTTCAGCTTTCTTGAGGCCCTGTGCCTCCATGTTGTCGATCGTCGCAACAAGGAACTTGTCGGCTTCAGCGGGGTTTTCATCCACGAGGAATTTGAATTTCGGATCCTCCACCGCAAGCGCGTCGCGAAGCTGTGTCAGTTGTTCCTTGTAAGCGGACTGAATCTGTTTCACCTGCTTGGGATCAATCGATTTCCCGGCGTATGCCATGTAGTCGATGTCTTTGACGCCCATTTTGTCCAGGAGGACCCTCGCTCTTTGGCAAATCGCGACCGCGCCGCCGCTCATGCACTCAGCGACGATTTTCGCTTCGTCATCAGCGAGTCCGCTCTCCTTGGCTGCGGCTGCCACCAATGCCTTCTGGTTAGTTTTCGCCAAATCCTTCTTGGGAACGGCCTTGCCCTTCGCAAAGGCTTTCTTCGCGAGATCGTCGAATTGCTTGGCGGCCACAGGGCTGTCCGCAAAGTTCTTTGCGGATTTGGCAAATGACTTGTTCATGGTTTTGACCAGGCTCTTGCCTACGGCCGATGCGCCGAAAAAATCCAAGGGGTGCGTGAGAGCAGCCAAATTGAATTCATTTTGTTTCTGCTTCACCTGTTCCTGCGTCTTCAAGTCGAACTTCGCGGACTCCTTCGTCCGACTCAATTCCATGCCTGCATCGCCCCAGAATCCTGAACCAAGTGCGATCCCGGCGATATAAAGACCCTGCATGCCGGCACCTGTGAGTCCGGCCGCGGCACCTACGGCGGCACCGCCTGTGAGTCCCAATCCCATCATCGCGCCGGCCGCCATCAAGTCATTCTGCACATCCCGCTTGGCATGCCGATCTGC
>MEPR01000003.1:0-2647 GCA_001769835.1 Bdellovibrionales bacterium GWB1_55_8 | reverse complement strand
CGCCAGGCCGCAATAGCCCTTCTGGGTTTTCAGAAGCTCATTGACCACCGGCTGAAACGCGACGAGATCCAAAAGATCGTATTTTCCGAGAGCAGCGGATTTCAACCGTTCGGTTCGCATACCTTTGTCGAACTCAAGATCGCCATTCTTGATGGATTCCCGAATGGCGGCAATCTGCTTTTGAGCGGACTTCTTCATCTCCTGATGGGCCTTGATCAGGTCTTTGTTCACGAAATTGAAGCGCCCATGATGGTAACGCACCAGTTGATCCATGAAGAAGGATACCGGGGTGCGGGTCTTCTTCTGGACGAATTCCTTGTCGAGCACCACCCGGCCGTTTCCTTCGCAGGTGCGTGGCTGCATCGAGATTTGTCCCGGGGTGCATCCCGACTTGGCCTTTGCCTTCGCGGTCATCTCGATTGACTTCTGATAAAACAGTTTATTTTCTTCCGGCCAGTCTTTCGCAATTGGAGGAAACGAGCGTCGAGGAAGTGCTTCCATCGCAATATCCTGCAGCTTGCTGTCGAGCGCCGCGATTCGTTCCCTGCAGCCTTTTTTGGAGCCCTTCTGGTAGCAGCCGATCATCGCGTCCGCATGAGCAACCTGCTTGTCGAGATTTTCGATCACTTTTGCGCCGACCATGTTGAGAAAGTTCACCATCTGCTGATGGCTCACGAATTTTTCGAGCGAGCCGCCCATGATGCCGATTTTCGGAGCGTACTGCTTCGTGCATTCATGACAGATGTTTTTAGACTTTTCCTCGTCGACGGTGATCTCGATGCCTTTACAGGCTTCGAAGCTGCTCTGTAATTTTGAGTCTTTTTTATCGAACCAGCCTGCGAAACACGTTGCGCTGGTTGCAAGAGAGGCCGTCATAACGAGTGTGATCAGGCTCAAGGTAAATTTTTGTTTTCGCATTTTCAATCTTCCTGTTTCAAAAACTGAGACCCGGGTTCTAGAGACTGTTTCGGCCTAATGGGCTGTTTCATTAAGTATTTTTTCGAAGCCCCTTATAAAGAGCATGAAGCCAATTCGGGCATTCGTCCAGAGGCGGGGCGGTAGGAAACTTCTGCCGACCTAGGGGGCCGGAAAACAAAAAAAACGGGAGGAAAATCAATTCCTCCCGCTCTTCCTCTCTCTATCGGTGCCCGGGCTCTCTCTAACCCCGGGTACTCTTGTGAAAATCCGCTACGTAAACAAATCTACCTGCGCATCGCGCTCCACGAATCCACGGCCGACTGGCGGACAATCTCGCACTGGCGCGCGGTCAATACTGTGGAAGTCTTATAAACTATCGGGCTCAGAAGATTCGTCGCGGTGCTGACGTGATCCAGATTCAGATAGTGCCCGATTTCATGGGCCACGATTTCGCCATTCGTGGCGACCTGCGCTTCGAGAACCGCGCCGGAAGGCGAGTAACCGGGCATCGTTGTCCATGCGTTAGCTGACTCAGGCGCGGACCAGTTACCGGTATTGATGACGACGAGCCGGTCCTGACTCTCAAACTGGCTCCGGATCGGATCGAGTTCGGACATGGAACTCATGCCATAAGCCAGGCCCAGGTCGCCCGGAATGGCGGGAACGTACTCTTCAATGAAGAAACGCACGTCGCATGGAGCATAGAGCTCATTGACCCTGCGTACGATCTTCTGGGATGTTGCTTCATCAATTACCGGGGTGCCCGCGCTGTTCAGGTAGGAAACATACCGGAGGGCCAGTGTGATCGTGTTCGGGCCGGCGGCTTCGCCCTCGATGAAGTCAGGCGTCGGCGTTGACGTGCCGTGCACGCCGTCGGTACCGATTGCAGCGCCCACAATACGTGAGTCGCCCGAGCCCCCTGATCCCTGGCAGGCGGTCGTCATGCTGGCGGCCAGCAGCAGGGATGTGGTCATCAGGAAATTAATTTGTTTGGTCACGTCTACTCCTCCTTGGTTTGTTTCTCTCGTTCGGGGGCTTTGGTTGACGGCGGGTCATCCGTGATCTGCCGTGAACAAGGAGGGGTTTACACGTGTGCGGCTGCGGCATTCAATGCAAAAGTGGATTTTGCATGGTCAAAATGCACGATTTTTTAAACACGCCTGGTATAAAGCGTGCGTCAGAGGCCTGAAATGGCTCCGAATAAGCGTGCGTCAGAGCGACACAGCGAACGTGTGAGTCATTTTGAGCGGAGCTTCTTCGCCAAAACGTTCTCGCGAAGGGTCCTTTTGTAGCGACTGATCCGCTCGAGGAGTTCGGTATCCCCTGATGCGCCGAGAATTTGCGCCGCTAGAATTCCTGCATTCCACGCGTTGCCTATGGCGACGGTGGCGACCGGAACGCCGCGAGGCATCTGTACGATTGAAAGGAGTGCGTCCTGGCCGCCGAGATGGCCGATCGGAACAGGAACTCCAATGACCGGCAGCTCGGAAACAGCGGCAATCATTCCTGGCAGGTGGGCTGCGCCACCTGCGCCTGCGATGATCACGCGGATGCCGCGCGAGCGGGCATTCTCCGCAAATTCAATCATTTCTCGCGGCGTCCGATGGGCGGAGATGATCGCCGTCGAGCAGCCGACGCCAAGCTTTTTCAGCGCTGCCGAAGCTTCCTTCATGACCGGCCAGTCGGAATCACTGCCCATGACGATCGCCACCGGTACGACTTTCTTTAC
>MEPR01000002.1:40578-44075 GCA_001769835.1 Bdellovibrionales bacterium GWB1_55_8 | reverse complement strand
TAAATCGCCTCAGGGGAGGGATGTTCGTCGCTGATGTCTTTTTGCGACGCGAGCAGGATCAATCTATCAGAGCGTGACAGGGCTTCTTCCACGCTTTTGATCGATGTATCGCGCCCAACAAAAAGCGGGATGATCATGTAGGGGAAAACAACGATGTCTCGGACGGGCAACATGGGAAGAGTTTCCGGGATGTTCACTTGCTCGCCGTCGTAATTAGTTACCATTCACCGCCTCCTCAGGCATTGGGTGCAGATTTCAGAACTGCTTCTATTAATCGCTTCGGCCCTGGAACGGACTCGCTTGAGGGGTTTATGGCTGACTAAAGTGCTTTGAATGATGAATTTTGGGTGTTGAAAAAATGACGGTGGGGCAGAGGATATTTGAATCGGATATCGGGGCTACAGGCTTTGTTTAAGCTGAATGAAACCCCCAGCCACGGAACTTCCGTGGCTGGGGTTCTTGGAGTCCCAATGCGTCTGGGTTAAGTCCCTAAGCTTCCGGCCAGAGTTCCGGTCGGCGCCGGTTCTGATGTCGGAATAAGTGGAGACGTGGGGCTCGTGGGAGCGACAGGGACGATGGAGTCCGGAGGATTCACGGGACTTGTGGGATTTGACGCCACAGGTGGCGAAATCTGATCCGGAGTAATCGGGGCAGGGGTTACGACTGTCGGGGTCCCGGGGGGGACAGTGTTCGCGCAGTTCTTCTTTTGAGAACGCTGACAACTCACCCAGTTCCCGAAGTTCCGGTGTCCTGGGAAAGGCTCGATCCTGAATACCTTGGCCTGTGCGGATACATTTTTTCCGAAGTTCTCCTGCTTCTGCTGTTGTTGCTGCTGGTTCATTCGCAGCAGTGCTTTGTCAGCGGCGCTATGCCCCCCTTTGTCGAAAGTTGATTTGGCCATCGCGCTATCCTGCCAGATAAGCGCTATGCTGAAGCAGACTGCCATCAAGTACACTATTTGTTTCTTCATTCTATTTACCTCTTCCATGAGTATTTTAGAAACAACGGGTGAGTATCAGGTCCTTGAGCGCTCCTTTCTGGTCTTTTAGGTTTGCCGAGCCGCATTCGGTTCCCGAGAACGTCAGAGCCTCGGTGCCGGTACGACTTCCGGTAAACGTGGTGGTGACCGTTCCTGATTCAGGCAGGCAACAGCCTTTCGTGTTCGAGTACACGACATCACTAAAGACAGAGGTGCCTGTGTACTTCTCAAGGTTGTGCTGCACCTGAACCGTACCGTTGACCACGCGGGTTCCATTGACGGCCACGACTTCCATATTGTTCCCGATCGTGCTCACGGTGTGGTCGGCTTCCGTCTGGATACGACCCTCATTTCCATTTCCACGGAAAATCTTCTGTGACAGAACGTGAACTCCGTTGATCTTGAGGTTGAACGAGCCTTCTGCCCCGTAAGTCAGCAATGAGCCGCCTGAAACAGGTGTCTCGTATCCGCTGGGTTCGCTGGTGTCGAGGCTCGCGACATGAACGCTGTTTCCGACAGTGCGGGTTGTACCGGGAGTAAACGTGCGCTGCAGTGTTGCTCCGTTCTCTTTGGATGGACTCTCTCCGCACGAAACAGCGGCGTTCGAAGCCAGAATCTCGGACCCGTTCCAGACCGCCGAGTTGTTGCCGAAGTTGCAGTCGTGGTAAACGAGCGTCAGTACTTTGCCGCTGGAGTCGACTGAGCAATTCAGGTCCGCGATCGCGGTCTGCGGCGAAGGACATGTATTCGCAGCATAAGCTGTCTGGATCGGATGCAACTGTTCCCAGACGGATTTCGGAATCCTCACCGGTTCCCCGGTGATCACGCCTGCCGAACTGCCCTGAACCGCTCCGGACACCGTGGCCGTGGCCATTTCAGACGCGGTGATTGGATCATCGCCGGAACTCCCGCAGCCTGGAAGTAGCGATAAACCGACAACCAATGCCGTAAAGAACTTCATGTAAGTGACCGGACGTGTATCCATTTCTTCTTCCTCCTAATGAATTGACCAGGAAATCCCGGTAAGCGAAGCCCACTCTTCGCTATCCGGATTGCCAGTACGTGAAATTTCGGTATGAGCGACCAGTTCAGCGCGAACAAGCCACTTGAGGCGCGCGCTGGCGGCGAATTCGCGCGACGTGCCGAAGCCCGCGCGTGCGTAGATCTCACCCCGCCAGGAGTCACGAAAGGGGACGGTCGCGAAGCCTTCCGGGCCGATCGACGATGTCCCGGAGATCCTGTCGTTTTGCGCCAGAATTCCGAACCCTGCTTCGTCCGCAGGTCCAATGTCCGAAACCGCCCAGAGCGCTCTGAGCATCTGGCGCGTGCCTCGAAGCAGCTCAAGTTCGCTCAACAGCGGAATGGCCCGCTCGTCGGAGTACTCCAGCGCAAACCGTTGGTCCGGCGCCAGATACTCAAGAGCCACCCGGAGGCCCGGCCAAAGGAGAGCTGAATCTGCATTCACCGCGCGATGAATAAGGAACGGTTCAGCTGTGAGCAGCCAAGGTCCGAGATCAAAAGGCAGCCAAGCCAGGTTCATTCCGGCAATGGAGGTGAACACCGGTGGAGATTTCGAGATGAACCCTGTTGTCCAGGCGAACTCGACATTTGCGGAAGCCGCACCTCGGGATGTCTGAATCAGCTCGTACGAGCCGCCGGCCGATAGTTCCTGGCCTGGATCAGGAGCAAGGCCCACTGACCAATCCAGAACGGCGGAAAGGCGGCCGGCCTCACTTGAGTGAGCGCGATTCTCAATCACGGAGCCGCTGGAGATATCCGAAGCCGAGGCGGCGCCAGCGATGAAGAGACCGAGAGTGGCGGCGGTGAACAAACGCATCAAGCGAGTGAGAGCAAGAGCTGTACCCGGACATATCACGCAATTTGTAGCGGATTCAGTACAGGTTCGGTTCGTGCGTGCAGTGCAGGTGAACCGGATCGCGTACACTTTTCCATCGTATTTTTTCCGTCTTTTCTGCGTATTCGCGCCAATCGATCGTGTTTGAAAATATTTCAGCGCCTCTTGTCTCTGTAGTTATTGTGTAAAAAAGATTTTCCGACTTCTCCCGTGCCGGCTGGCACACGCGTTGCTTTGACACTTCGCACGTCCGATCAAAACTCATGGAGGAGTAAATATGAGCGTCGAAAGAAGAAGAAGGTCACGGCTCGCGGTCTGCAATCTCTGCTCTGGAAGTTTCCGGAGAAAATCGATTTACGCGCGCTTCTGCAATACCTGCAAAAAAGAAAATGAAGTTTACCGGTTCGGAGACTGCTGGTCCGGCCTGGGGCGTCCCGCTGACGTGGGCTTGGATGACGGAGACAGTGTTCCGTTGTCTGAGGCATGGGTGGGAGCCTGATCATGAAAAAGTGGCTTTCGCGATTCTCGCACAGGATTCCTGCGATTCTTCTCCTCGGGGGATTGGGTGTCGCCGGCCTGGTCATCACAACCACGAACTCGGTGGTTTCGCTGCCGGAAAACCAGGCGGACCTCCAGCAGCAGGCGTCCGATGCAGCTCTGTCG
>MEPR01000002.1:4220-40542 GCA_001769835.1 Bdellovibrionales bacterium GWB1_55_8 | reverse complement strand
GTAGCCGCGCCGTTCCGGACCGTCGTGGTCGATGGCTGCACTCGTGTGAATTACCGGCATAAAGCGGTCGCCGGTCATCCTGATCGCCAGAGGTGCGCGGCCCACCGGAACCTGATTCAGATGGGCAAGCCAAAGGAGCTCGCAGGGGTGAATTGGAATTCGGTGTGTCTGCGGGTGGATGACGAGGTGACCGCGTTTGAACGCGTTCGCGATGGGATCGTCTTTGGCCCGCTCGCCGGGCCGGATTCCCGGGTTAGTCTTACGTACTGCCGGGGAAAGGCCAGATGTCCGGGAAACTGCCAGCCTCCGCGGGATCTGTTTCTCGAGGCCATCGGTGCCGCACTGAAAAAGGAAAAACCTGCTCGCGGTCCGATCGCCAAATGGGATCCGGCTGACGCTGCTGAAGAGATCGACCCGACGGGGGCCCTCGAAGCGGAATTAAGAGAGGTGCTCGCGGCAGAGCAGGATCTCACGTTGTTCAAACAATGGTCGGCAACCCAGCGCACGAACGGTTGCGGCTCGGAATCCAGGCCGGTCGCCAGAAATTTTCAATAATCACGCGCGGCGTGGTGAGGAGTAGGTATGAAAGCTCGATCTTTTTCGCATCAGTTTGCTCTTCTGGCGGCCACGCTGCCGCTGATCCTGCTGGTCGCGGCCTGCACTCAGCAGAAACCGAATTCTTTCCGGCTCGAGCAACAGCTTGAATCCTTCGCGGTGGCCCGGGAAGTCAACACCAAAGTGGATCTGCTCTTCATCGTCGATAACTCCGCGAGTATGGATGTCTCACAGGACCGCCTGCGACGCGGCTTTTCGACTTTCGCGCAAAAATATCTTCGTCCCAACTGGGACATCCGAGTCGGTGTGATCACCACGGATTCCTACATGGCTCATCCGGCCTTCGGCGCCTATCTCAAGACCACGATCGGCGGAACGGAAAACTGGACTTCACCGTATATCCAGAGCCGGCTGAGCACCTTCGTGAACCCTGATTGGAATCCCAGTCTGGTGAATCCCCAAACCGGTGCCTTCAAAAAGGGAATCACCTGGAACGACCAGGTGCCGGCCTGGGGTCGAAACTATGCGCGTCTGTTGCCAGGTGTGCATGACGGCCCGATCGCCGCTCTCTGCACCGAAAATCACGCTTACTTTTTCTACGGAGCCAGTCAGTGCCGGATCCGCGATGATCAGACCCGGTATTCCGGTCCGTCCCAGTGCCTGAGTCCTTCCGGTGGTGAGACGGCGATCACCCAATGCGTGAACACTGTTCAGAACGATACGATTCACTCCGGGCGTCCTATTCTTTCCACTCAATCCGGCTCCCAGACACTGGTTTCGGATTTCATGATCAATGCGAGCGTCGGGACTTCCGGCGCCGGGTCGGAACGCGGCCTCGCTTCGCTTCAGCAGTTTCTTCAGGACAACGAGACGAGTGACACCGCGTTCTTTCGCAAGGGCTCGCAGCGTGTCTTCATGATTCTCGCGGATGAAGACGATCAGAGCATGTTTATACCTGCGGCAGGCGCCAATCCGTTCACCGGCTATTCGTCCGACTGCCCTCTGAAAACTGTCGATGGATACAGTTACCGCCTGAGCAGCTGCGCTGACTCAAGCAAGCTCATACCGGTCAGCCAGGTGAAGAACCAGGTGGATACGTTCTTCGCGGCCCTGGATGGCACGACGGGTGGCGCGGGATTATCCGGTACTTACATCGTCATTCCCGTGGTTCCCTTGACAGGCTCCGCGATCCAGGAGCTTCAGCAATTGCGGGCGTCCGATGACCTGGCGGCTGGAAATGCCGGCAATGTGGCAGTGGACCACGCCGATCGTTATCTGGAGTTCTCCGAACAGGTCGGTAACGGATCGTTCGCCATGAACATCGCCGATGACGATTACAGCATGCTCCTCGATCGGGTAGGTCGCGCCATTGTTCATCGCAGCAGCGAGTATGAACTCAAGCGTCCTCCGACGGGCACTGAAGACATGATCGTGACGATCATTCACGTCGACGGCACCAAAACGGTACTCCCTGCTGATACCTACACCGTCGAAGGAACCACGCTCTATCTGAACGACATGGATTTTGTCCTGACGCTTTCATCGCAGGATCGGATCCTCGTGAATTACCAACCAAAAACCCTCTACTGAACCAAGAAAAGGAAGGACTCAAAATGAACTTTATTGAATTTATCCAAACGAACTTCTGGCACGTATCGCCGATTCTCGCCGCAGCGGCGTTCGCGATTTCGATCATCTTCGAGCGGTCCAAGGCGCTGCTCAAGCAGTATCCGATGCAGGACGCCGACAGCTTCTTCGAGCGCGTGAATGACCTGGTTCTGAAGGGCAAGATCGCCGAGGCGGTCGCCGTCTGCGATCGCTATCATGACAAGCCGGCGGCGCAAGTCACGAAACAGGCGCTTCTTCGGGCTCATCAGCCGGAAAACCTGATTGAAAGCGGGCTTGGCATCAGTGTCGGCAAGGTTACGGAGGCGATCCAGGGCCGGACGTCCTTCCTGGCGACCATCGCAAACGTGGCCACGCTTCTTGGCCTCTTCGGAACGATCGCCGGTCTGATCCATTCGTTCAACGCGGTAGGTGCCGCGGATCCGCAGCAGAAATCAGCGTTGCTTGCAGCCGGTATTTCGACGGCGATGAACGCGACGATCATGGGCCTGGGCGTCGCGATTCCCTGCATGGTCGCCTTCAGTTTCCTGATCAGCCGGAGCAACAAACTTGTGGGCGAGGTGGACCGTGCCGCGATGCGAACGCTCGACATGCTCAAACAACGTTTCTATGCGGTTGAAAACGATGCGGTCAGCACGTTGGAGCGGATCGTATGATGGACGGCGAGACTTCACGAGCCTGGTCGCCCGGCGTGGGCGGCGAGGGCCGTAAACAGGAGCAGGACTTCGATCTGAATCTTGCCCCGATCATCGACTGCTTCGTTGTCCTGATCGCATTCGTCATGATCTCCGCCGCATTTGCGTCCATCGGGATTCTCGATGCAGGCATAGCGGCGGGGGGAGCGGCACCTCTCGCGGTCACGGATCCAGAGGTGCGGCTGAAGGTCGAGCTCAGTCCGGACGGCGCCATCGGGATGCAGCTAACGGGGAAGGAAGCGCGCGAGATCACGCTGCCGCCGTTGAAGAACGGCGGCTACGACATTCCGGCGATGGGTCAGAAGGTAGCCGAGATCAAGGCTAAGTGGCCCTCGCTCGAAAAAACGCGTTTAACGGCTGAAAACAAGGTTCCTTACCAGGAAGTCATCAGTTCGATCGAGACGATTCGAAAATCGATTCCTGGTGTGGCGCTGGACGGATTTTAAGTCAACTGGAGGTCTTGCTTGCGGAAATCATTTGTGAAGAAGCCACGCATGGACGGTCAGATGTCCCTGCAGATCACCTCGATGGCGGACATTTTCATGATCATCCTGGTTTTTCTGCTGAAGACTTACGGTACGGGCGCAATCGACGTGACTCCGTCGCCTGGGCTGGTGATGCCTCTGGCGGCGACAGTCAGCGGCCCGGCCGAGGGAGTGAAGCTCGAGATCGCGGAAGGGGCGGTCCGCGTGAACGGGGCGCAGGTCGCGGCAATCAAGGATTTTGAGTTCTCCTCGGGCGATCTGTCGGCCGTGGGAGCCTCAAAGACCCTGGCGGCGGCCCTGGATACGGAGATTCGCGAACGCCCCGGATCTCAGGTCATCGTACTCGCGGATCGACGGGCACCGTACGTCACGATCAAAGCGGCTTTGGCTTCCGCTGCCGTCAGTGGGTACACGGATTTCAAGTTGGCGGTAGTGAACCCGAACTGAAGCCCGATTAGCAACATAGTCACGTTGGGCATCTTGGTTAAGATGAGGAGAAGTCCCTTGAATCATAAAAGAGTGTTCCTGGTTTCAGCGCTGGTTGCCGTGGGCCTCACGCTTGTTCCAGCTGGTGTAGCGGGAGAGGAAAAAAATGCGGCGGAATCCAGGCCTACGTACTCGTCGTTCGAAGTTCAGGAACGACGTGTCGACCGGGCCGCGCTGGATTCCCAGCTCAACGCGATTCGCAGCCTTCAGGAGCTGATCGGGAAAAATCGCGGCAAGGAGCAGGAGTCCGCGCTCCTGTTCAAATTGGGGGAAGCCCAACGACGCGCAGGTTCGATGCAGTTCCGCATCGCTCATGGAACCCCGGCTCAGGGGGGGGGCAAGGCCGGCTTGCAGGATCACAAACAGTACCTGATTCAGTCCACGAAGACGTTCGGGCAACTGATTCAGCGTTTTCCCAGATCGTCCGACCTGCCGCGCGCCTATTTCCTGAAAGGAAGGTCTCACTCGGAGTCGGGGAGCCCCTCGCTCGCGCGTGCGGACTTCCTTCATCTCGTAAGTAATTTTCCGAAATCGGAGGACACGATCTCCGCTTACATGGCACTCGCCGAGATCGCAATGGACAAGAATCAATGGGATCAGGCAGCGGAGTATCTGCGCCCGGTTGAAAAAGACCGGTCAAATCCTCATTACCCGCATGCGCTCTACCGGCAGGCGTGGTGCCAGTACAATCTGAAGGACGTTCCGCGAGCGCTTTCCTATGCGGAACGCACCATTCGTTACTATTCGGGTCGCGGACAGTCGCGGTCCGATGAAGCGCTCCGGGAAAACGCGATTCTCGATGCAGCGCTTTTCTTTCTGCAGGGGTATGAGCAGCGGCTCTCGCACTTCGGAGTGGACGAAGCTTATACGTACTTCAAACGCCTGGAGTCCGGCGCGATTCTCGGCAAGGTCATCGTTCGCTACGCCAAGCTGCTCAGGGCACATGGACATGTGGAAGAGCTCGGGAAGTGGAAGACACTGGTCCTGAGCCGCGAGCCGGAGCGCCCCGAAAACCTCGAGTTGATCGTGATCGCGTACGAGGATCAGCTGAACAAACGTCAGTACATCCAGCTGGTGGACACGGCTCGCGAGCTGGTGTCGTACCGGAATCCGAAGAGTTCGAAGGAATCCGTGGAGCGTGCTGAGCGGCTGCTTCTTGATGCCGCCAAACAGCTTCAGCAGCTGATCAGCAAAAACAAGAATGCGGATGGCGTTGTTCTACTGACCACGGCTCTCGCTGGTATTTACGACTGTTTCACGCGACTCGTGGATGAGGAGGATCCGCGGGTCGCCAAGGTTCACTACAACCTTGCTGAGAGCCTTTTCGAGATCGGCCAGTATGAGCAGGCCACCGAACATTATCGGTGGGTTCTCAATAAAGGCTGGGAAAAGGAAGCGAGTCTTCGGGCGATCGGAAGCCGTTATGAACACCTTCGGAAACGCGGGCTCATTCCGAAGGATCTGAAAGCGCGTTCCATCCAGGAATCACCTCGCAAGGACCTCGACAAGGATCTCGTGGAGTGGATCGGGTGGGTGGACGATCATGCGAAGAGAACCGCGATGTCAGTCGACAGCTTCTACTTCGAGGCCAATCGCGCCATCTACCTGAACGGCGACATTCAGGATTCATTGAAACGCTTGCTGGGATTCGCGCTTGAATTTCCGAAATCGAAGTACGCGACCCCGTCGGCAACGTTGCTGGTGGATACTTATGTCGCTAGTGCCGAGTGGGAGAAGCTGCAGGAACTTTCGGCGAAGTTGCTGGCAATCAAGGAATGGAAGGGGACGGAATTCGCCACGCGACTTTACGGCCTCGCCGCCGATGCCGAGTTCAAGACAGTCGAGGCGGCCTATCGCGCCGGCGATTACAAACTGGCAATAGGAAAGTCCGAGAGATTCCGGGCGACTTACCCTGAAAGTAAACGCCACAGCGAAAGCCTCGCGATCGCGGGTCACGCCGCCTTGGCCGCAAAGGACACATCGGAAGCGCTCGGCTACTTCTCTCAGCTCATGCGAACGGCGCCGAATTCGGAAGCCGGCGCATCCGCCCTGCTGGCCCATGGTGGTGTACGCGAGGAACAGCTCGAGTTCACGGAGGCGGCGCGCGATTTTCAACAGTATCTCGCCATGCCTCCGGCAATCGCGAAGCTGGGCGATAAACAGCGGAATGATCTCAGGCGAAAGACCCTCGCGTATGCCTGGATCTCCGGGGATTCCAAGCTTCTGAATCGGGTGCTCGCGGACAAGTCCGTCTGTACGCCGGCTGTATCTGGGGAGTGCCAGCGGTATGAAGTTCTCAAGATCTTCGAAAGTCAGGGACGCGGTCCGGACTTCACGGCGAAAGCCTTCTCGCGTGCACGCCATGGCGCTGTGGAGTATCGCTCACTCTGGGCTGCGCTGGCTCTCGAGGGAGCTCGCAATCTTGCGTTCCGGGACCGTCATGTGGCCATCCGGATTCTTCGCAAGCATTGGGATGCACTTGATTCGCTTGCGAAGACGTACATCCTGCCTTCGGTGACGTTGAGTATTCCACGGGCGATAGCGATGAACCGGCGGTCCATCCGCTCGGTCGCGCCACTGATGGCACGTGAAGCTTACCTCGTAAGGCGCGTGGAAGCGATTCGTGAAATTGAAAATGCGGGGATGGAGGCGGCGAAGCTGCCCTGGGCTCGCATACGTGCGAGCATCACGAACGAGCTTGCGGATCTCTATGCCGATACGGCGCGCAGCCTGCGGTCTTTGCGCGGTGCGGACCCGGCAATGGCCGAACCCTTCGAGAAGAAGTCGGATTCGCTGCGTGCGAAAGCATTCGAGCTGGCGTCCTCCTCCGCGATCGAGGACGACGCCTTTGACGAAATCGCGCAACCCTATCTGCACGCGGACCCGAAGCGAATGGCGAGGCTCCTTCCAAAAGTTGCCACTCGGAAGCCCGAGCCGCTTGATCCGGGCCAGCTTCGCACGATCGATCCCGACGGTGATTGGGGAAACGAATCCGGTCAATGCAAGGACTCCTCACGGTGCGCGGTAAATGCGCTCAAGGCCCGCTGGTACCACGCTGCGAGGCAGAGGCGCTGGGCGGAAGCCGCCTACCTCGTTCAGTACGCGAAAGAAAAGAAGCTTGTCTCTCCCACGGTACTCGCTTTGCTGCGGGCCTACACCCTGGCCGGAGTGGGAGCTCAGGCCGAGGCTCTGGCCGAACTCGCAGGTGCCCGAGGGGGGATGGACAAGAGGATTCGCCGTAACGTGAACCGGCTTCTTCTCGAGCATTATCAGAACAGTCTGGCTCACGACCGAGCAGGAGAACTCATGAAGGAGCTGGGAGGGGATCCCGAATCCATCGCTCAGACGGATCAGCCGAAGCGCCCGGCCGCGAAAGCAGGAGGTTAACATGACATCGGAAAAACGTTTCCTTCGGCTCAGTGCGATTGTTTTTGGAGTCGCCTTCACATTCGGAACCTATTCATCGGCACTGGCGAATGTTCCCGTGAAGGAGCCGGTCGCGACGAGCATGTCGGGTCTGACGAGTTCGAAACGACACAAGGTGATCGAATTTGATGACGAACTCGTGGAAGGAATGAACAAACGTCCTCTCGATTCATTGAGCCAGATCTCCGAGCGGGAGCGCAATGGCACGCGGTCGCACCTGTATCGGAAGCGCGCTGGCTTCCGTCAAGAGACACAAAACACCCTGAAAGAAATGAGGTACTCGCTATGAAAGGAAGATCCATTGTGCTGACTATTTCGGCGGGAGGTGCCACGCGCCGCCGCGTTTGGTCCGGTCAGAAGGCGATATCGCTCGGCACGTCCAGGCGCTGGTTTCTCGAGCGCAGCGCAGAAGGCGTCCGGCTGAGGACCGCCACAAAGGATCCGGTTTCGACCGAGGATCGCTCGTATCTTTTCGAACAGGCGAAACTGGAATCAGGCGCGCAGATTGAGTTGGAGGGCGTGGTAATCCGGCTGAAGACGGTCGAGTCACTGCCCGCGGCGACGCGAGCGGATCAGGGATGCGACGGAAACAAATTCCGGGTCTATCATAATGCGCGTGGATGGACGCTCGATTCCGTGGACCTCGGGCTAGCCTACATCGGGTTCTCGGAAGGTGATCCGGTATTCCGGCTGGGCCGATCCGGTTCTGAGTATGTGCTGACTGTCCTGTCCTCCAGTGCCATCAAGATGATCACGCATAAGGCGGTTCATGAGCTTCGCCCCAGTCAGGCCGTCATTCTTACCGCGGAGGAACTCGCCGGGATCTGTATTCGTCTCGGAGTTTATGACTGGAATTTCAATCGCCCGAAAGAGGTGCAACTCGTACCTTCAATGGCCGGGCGCGCGAATCCGTGGCCGGCAATCCGGGAGCATGCTCTTGCCTCAGGATCCATGGCGGCTGCATTTCTTCTTGTCAGTTTTCTCTGGCCTAAAACAGATGCGCCACTTCCTGAAATGCAGGTGGTGTCCATACCGGAAATAACCGTCGCAAAACCGGCCAGGCTAAGGCCGGCGGCCATGTCGTCGGGGGCGTCTGCTAAAGTGGCAAAAACCTCTGAACCGAAGCGTTCCGATGCGGCACCCGCGTTCCAGGGGAACAAACTGCAGTCAGCAATGAAGGGGCTCTTCCGGGGCGGAATGACCCAGCTTCTGGCCAAGTCCGAGTATGCACCCGGAGCGGACAGGGCTGCGAACGCGCGCAAGCTCTTCAATTCCAGTTCGCCGGCCCTGCATTCAACGGCCCCGATCACCGGGCCAGGAATAGGCAGCGGAACGCGGATTGCGGCGATAGGCGGAGGCGGACAGGGTAGCGGCAAAGGCGTCGGTTACGGCCATGGGGAGCATGCGAACGTCACGGGTCAGGGACGTTCTATGATCGCCATGGATTCGACCGGATCCTCGGTCGAGGAGGGGCTCACCAAGGACGAGGTTGGGAAAGTCATTCACCGGCACATGAGCGAGGTTCGCTATTGCTACGAGGCCTCCATGCTGCGGTTCCCTGACCTCGAGGGCAAGCTCGTGCTCGGCTTCACGATCGGTGCTTCCGGCAAAGTGAAAGTGGCGGCGGTCCGGTCCTCGACTCTCACCGATTCAAAGCTCGATGACTGCATCGTCAGGCGTCTCAGTGCTTGGAAATTTCCAAACACCAAAGGCGGTATCGACGTTGGTGTCACCTATCCATTCATTTTCAAAACTCTTGGAGGTTAAGTTGAAAAACAGGTTGTTCAGAAATATGGGATATGCATCGCTATTTTGTCTGATCGTCGCGGCGCAGTTCATACCCGCCGCGGCCCGTGCTGACCAGAACGAGAAAGTGCAGGTGGACGCGATCAAGGAAAAGTACTGGAACCGGGGCGATGAATCCGAACTCGGTGTGGTTCAGAACCGTCTCTATACGAAGGCAGGGAAACTCGAAGTGGGTTCATTCTTCGGAATGCTCAGCTCGGATCCTTTCCTGAGTGTCCAGAGTTTCGGCGGATCGGTCGGTTTTCATCTCAGCGAGTACCTCGGTTTGCGTCTTCTGGGGTGGAAATCGCAGGTGTCGCCTTCGAATGCGCTGATCACGTTCCAGGAGACCCGGGGTGCCACCACGAATACCAACGAACCGCGTGCCTTTTACGGAGCCGAGGCCGCTGGCAGCATTCTCTATGGCAAGCTGAGTTTTCTGGGCAAGAAGATCATTTATTATGATCTTCACCTGCTCGGAGGTGCCGGCGTCACACAGACCGAGTCCGGCAATTACATCACTCCGCTGCTGGGGGTGGGGCAGCAGATCTATCTGTCAAAGAGTCTATCTCTTGTAGTCGATTATCGGCTGATGGCTTATCGGGAGAATCTGCTGGAAAAGGTGATTCCTACCAAGCTCGGGCAGGTGGTGGATGAACGCATGAACTGGACGAACACACTCACGCTCGGGATTTCAATGCTCTTCGGTGGCGGAGGGGACGAATCATGAAACGACTCTTGAATGGCCTGCTCCCTCTGCTGCTGCTGTTTCCGGCCGCGGCAGAGGCGGCCCCTCAGGTTGCGAGGAACGGGGCTCGTGGACTTTCCGTGAGTCGGCCCTGCGAGGCCGGTGAACAATGGATCTTCACGAGTGAAATTCCGAAGGAAGCGCGGGATGAATTTGCCGCGTTCATCGCTGGAACCGGGTCGGTCGCCCGGAGCCTCTCGGAATCGATCTCGTTTCGACGGGATACGCTCGCAGGAACCGGCAGATCGTTTGCTGATTACTGGCTCTCTCGCACATTGCTTGCTGCCGGGTTGCCGCATTCCGCTCACGCCGGCTTTTCAGCGATCGCATTGAGAAAGCGGGAGCCTGCTGAGCCGCCGGTGCTCCAGTTTGCGGCCTTGCGGTGCATGGCAACGCTGGTGCAGCGTTATACCGCCCTTGAGCTTCCGAACGAAAGCTCAAGAAGGATCTCGGAACTCCTCTCTGTCTTCGAGGACCGGTTCTCACGCAAAGCACTCTGGGAAACAGCGGGCCTGCTGCTCAAGCAGCAGGTGCAGCTTGAGCGGCCCAAGGACGAGATTCGCGCGACAGTCGCGCTGCTTCGCGGAGGCGGAGCCTACGAGGCATTCTCCCTGGGAATATGGGCCGGACTTGAGGGCGATGAGCGTGGTACGGCGGCGGAGATGGAACGTTTTCTGTCTCTGCAGAGCCAGCTTACATCCCGCGTTGAAGCGCTTGTTCCTCACGAGGATCAGGCGCGACTTCTCGCAGCGCGTGCCCACTACGCGCTGAAGAAGTACGATCAGGCGAGTCGGCAGCTCAAGCTCGTCGCAAAGTCCTCGAATGATTTACCATACGCGCTTTCGGAGCTCGCATGGAGCGCTCTTGCGGATCGAAAGTATGGAGAGGCGATCGGGGCGGCCATTGCCTTGCAATCGGGCGGGCTCAGGCGCGTTTTCGCTCCTGAAACGCCCATGGTGCTTGCGATGTCCATGAACGAACTCTGCCAGTATCCGGAAGCTCTTCGCGCAATCAACCAGTTCCGCAAGGATTATGAAATGTCTTACCGGTGGCTGAAGGAATGGCGCGGCAAAAACAATCTGGCCGGGCACGATCTGTATCCGGCCGCGATCGCTTTCCTGAAAAAACAGAAGGGCGTTGTCCCGGATCGCGTCGCCAGCGAATGGGTGCGATCGCCGGTGTTCATTTCGGCGCAGGCTGAGTTGAATCTCCTTCAAGACGAGGCCCTGGCAGTGAGGCGGGTGAACCACGCTGGAGCCCGGGAGAAAAAGCGAATGGCTGAAGGAATCCGCCGGGAGGGACAGGTGCTGGTCGCGCGTCTCAAGTCCGAGCGGGCCAACGGAAAAAAGGCGTCGGCGCTGAAGGACGAGATCCGGAAATTCCTGGCGAACCTTGTTCACTACCGTCGACTCCAGGCGGCCGGACCTGTATGGCGAGCGCTTGCCGCTAACCATGAATCGGCGGGCACGGAGCTCAGGAAGCGTGCAACCGACAGAATCGCAAGGGAACTCGCCAGGCGGAGCGTCCGTATGCTCGGGGGCCTCGAGGAAGTCGCCGAGAATAACCGCCTGATCGAGGTCGAGATCTTTGACGGCGCCAGCCAGGACATCATCTGGCAGAACGCACATCCCGATTACAAGGGCATCGTGAAGAAATTCTCGGACGACCGAAGCCGCGCGGTGGCCGCGAAGACCTGGAACTGGGGCAAGGCACCGATCGGATCCGACGCGTGGACGGAAGTATGGGAGGATGAGCTCGGTGCCTTTCAATCCAATCTATTTAATAACTGCACAAACAAGGACAAGTACCTTGCGATCAAGAAATCCATGGTTGAGAAGAATAGGAGTTAAGCCGCCCGCGATTATAAACTTTTCACGATGGTGAGTTGATGTAGACTTCTCATGCGATGCGTTTCCGTTTGTTGTACCCCTCTGGTCTTAAAGCCAATGCACTTCTGATTTCGGTATCGCTGATCGCCCTTACGGTCATGCTCGGCGTGCGGGCCAATACGGTCGCGCGAGTTCATATCGAAGGGAGCAAGGCGCTCCTGGAAAGGGATATTCCGCTGCAGCAAATGCTTTTTCAGCTCGATGCTGCGTTCACGGCCAAGCAGCAGGCCCAGAAAAAGTGGGAAATCACTGAGGATGTCGCGTACGGCGAGTTGTTCGCGAAGTACGGGGTACTCGAAGCCCGTATCATCAGGGAAGTGACTGAGGTATGGCCCGGGTTCGATATCATAGCGAAGGAGGCGGCAAACGGCGGGTTGACGGAAGCCCATATCCAGCGTGCCCAGGAGATGCTGATCTCCGAAAAAGCGGCAGCCCTCCGCGATGCCCGCGAAGTCGCCGCCGGATTGCTTCGCGTGATGACGGTGGCGCTTGTATTGTCGATCGTCATCACGGCCTGGCTTATCCTTCTTCTCTATCAGGGACTCCTTCATCCGCTGCGGCGTCTTCGCGACGCGACGGCGCGGATTCGGGACGGGGAGCTGGCGTGCCGCATGAAGGAAAACGGCGTGAGTGAACTCAAGGAGATCGCTCAGGACTTTAACTCCATGGCCGCGCGCCTCGAAACGCTGGATCAGGCGAAGAACGATTTTCTCGCCACGATATCGCACGAGATTAGAAATCCCATGACCGCACTGAAAGAGGGGCTTTCACTTCTTGCCTCCGAGGAAAAGAAACTCTCGGCCGAATCACAGAAGAAATGTCTTTCCGCGTGTCTGATAGCTTCAAAGCGACTGGAATTCATGATCAATAATCTGCTCAATCTGTCCCGCACCGAGTCCGGGATTCTTGAGAGGGATTTCTCGCGGAGAAATATCGCGGCTGCGATTCAGACGGCTATCGATGAAATCCGTCCGATCGCCGAGAGGAAGAGCATCAGCGTGCGTCTGCTCGCTCCGGAGCTCGTCTTCATGTCTTTTCACTGGGAAGGAATCGTTCAGGCGTTCGTGAACCTTCTCCTGAACGCGATCAAATACGGCAGAGAGTCTTCCATCGTTGATGTCATGATCACGAACGAAGTGCCGAGTCCGAACGTGGAGATCGAGGTGATGAACGCCGGCGCGGATATTCCGCACGATGAGCTTCCCAAAATTTTTGATCGTTTTTATCGGGGTGCGAATTCCCTGAAGCAGCAGGGCATGGGGGTAGGGCTTCACGTCGTCAAGAAAGTCGTCGAAGCGCATCAGGGTGCGGTATCGGCGCTTTCGGGATCGGGGCATACCAGAATCCGGATCAGCCTGCCCAAAACACAGAGACTGTCAGGAGCTGCGAGCTTTGTGGGAGGGGGACACGGATGAGCATCCTGGCGAGGTTTGTTGTAGTGGCCAGCCTCGGCGTCGCTTCAGGTTGTGCGACGATCACGGTCCGTTCGGAGCTTCCTGAGGAAAGCGCTTCGGCTGATAAAAGGGTTGTGCCCATCCCCTCGTCGTCAGCTGGAAATGCACAGTTGGACAGCGCGCGGACGGACGCTTTGCTGGGACTTGCCGCAGCATTGGAGAAATCCAAGGGACCCAAGGTGGAGCTGTCTCGTAAATTGCTGGAAGACCTGATTCGGGCTGAACACCATTATCAGACGCGATGCGACCGCCTGAGTCTCCAGCTTGAAGCCTTGAAGAGTATTGATGTCGCGGATCCACGGGGGATGCAGAAGTGAACGGGCGTGAGTCTTTGGATTGGGTGCTTTTGGTCGATGATGACGAGCAGGTGAGCGATGTGCTCGGCCTGCTGCTTGAAAACCAGGGTTTCTCGATACGGGCTTGCACGACCCCCGACGCCGCGCTCGCAGCCTTTTCGCGCGAAGAGTTCATGGCCGTGCTCCTGGATATCCGGTTAGGCGAGCACGACGGCGTGGATGTGCTGCGAAAGCTGCGCGAGATCGACCAGGAGATCCCTGTTTTCATGATCACCGCCCATGGCGAGCTCGATTCGGCGGTGAAGGCGTTCAATATCGGTGCAAACGGCTATATTCGGAAACCCTTTCAGGACGGGGAGCTGGAATCCCAGCTCGTTCGGGCCGTTGAATCGTTTCGCCTGAAGCGCGAACTCCGAATGCTGAAGCGACATTCAAGCCCCGAGGACATCCGAAGTATTTTCAAAACCCGGGATCCTTCGCTTGAACCGCTGCTCAAGCAGATCGCCGTCGCCGCGAGCGTCACCAGCAATGTTCTGATTCATGGCGAAACCGGGACCGGCAAGGAAGTGGTCGCGCGTGCTTTGCACCAATGCGGGCCAAGATCCAAAGGGCCCTTCATTGCGTTCAACTGCGCTGCGGTACCCGACAACCTCGTGGAGGCCGAGCTTTTCGGTTATGTCCGTGGCGCATTCACCGATGCTCGCGACAACAAGCAGGGGCTTTTTGTCCGTGCGGACGAGGGAACTCTTTTCATCGACGAGATCGGGGACGCATCACCCAGTATTCAGGCCAAGCTTCTCCGCGTCATTCAGGAGAAGGAAATTGTCCCGCTTGGCGGCGTGCACCCGATTCCCGTGAATGTGCGCCTGATCGCCGCAACCCACCGGAAGCTCGATGAAGAAGTGGCGGTGGGGCGCTTTCGTCAGGACCTTTTCTACCGATTGCATGTCATTCCGCTGATGATCCCGCCGCTGAGAAGCCGCCCGCGCGACGTTCTCTTGCTTGCCTCTCTATTTGGCAAGCAGTATGGCGAACGCCTCGGCAAGCGCTTTGACGGGCTCTCGCCGTCCGCGCAAACAGCGCTTCTCGCTCACGAGTGGCCGGGAAACGTCCGGGAGCTGCAGAACCGCATGGAGCGGGGACTTGTGCTGGGTCACGGAGCCGTCATGACGGCCTCGGATCTGTTTCCGGAGAAAATGCGCGCTTCTGAAAAGCAGAGCGAGGCCGAGCTTCATCAACCGGCGTCGGAAGCTGTTGATTCAATCGCACCACCGATGATAGGTCAGCCGGAAGGGGAGTTGCCCACCTTTGGCGAGGCAAAGAGCACTTTTGAACGCAGCTACCTGGAAAGGATATTGGCTGCAGCCAAAGGAAATATCGCGGAGGCCGCGCGTCTGGCATCCAAGTCAAGGACTGAAGTCTACGGACTGATCAAAAAACATCGCATCAACCCGAGTCGTTACAAGCGCGCGCCGGAATTCGAACTTTGATCGGCTTACCCGGGCGATTGAGAGCGGGCTCGGATAATATATCTAAATTAATTTCGGTTTATGCGTGGAGCAGTGATCGATTTTTGACGTTCTGCGCGTCGCGCAATTTCTTTGCGTTTGATCGTCCCACAGCTAAGCTGTTTCAAACGTAAATAAGGATCATGGAGGATCAATGACCCGCAAAGTGAATTTCTGTTTCTTATCTTTGATTATCGCGTCCGCAGCTTTGACCGGCTGCGGGAAGGGCGACGCGAAAGTGACCCCTCAGCTTCTTCGCGTGAGCGGGTCCATTTCAGCCCCCGCGCTGATGAACGTGGATGCTCAGATGCTGTTCGCCGGTATCGATGTGAACACCGGAATTACTGTTGATTCGCTCAAGGTGCCGATTCGCTCAATTACCCTCGAAAGCAGTACTGGAGACACAGGCGTGGTTTACGAATGCGCGGCAGACTCCAATGATGGTTGCCTGGTGGAACTCACCGGTGGCGAAGCCCTGCAGAATCTTCTGACGGGTGCGGGCGCGAAAGACATCGGGGCCGGTACTTATGACAGCGTGTCGATCGCCACTTGCAAGAGCGAGGGCAAGTACCAGGGGAAAATCAAAGCGACTGGCACCACAGATCCGGCCGGCGGGGGTACGACCTTGTACACTCAAGCAGGAAGCGGCGAACTTACAAGTGACGTGGGGCTTTATGCTGAGACCACGGCCTACTTCAGCGGATGCGGCAAGCGCTACCCGCTGCCTCTGCCTGTGACGGTTGCGGAAGGCGAGGAAGTGAATGTGAAGCTTTATTTCGATGTGCGCGACATCGCTCATTTCGGAAACGGGGCGAGCGGAACGGCGGCGAGTGGTGCGGCTTTCGCCGGCAATCCGAGCTTTGATACCTATCCCGATGCGCCCACGACCACCTACGTTTCGGTGAATTATCTGGATGTCGCCGGAACGATTGATCCGGGGACACCGACGATCGAACGGTACCGGCTCACATCATCCGACGGATTCCTCGGTACGGTCGGACTGATGTTCACCTCGTCAGGCCAGTATTTCGGGGGCTTCACGCGCTCGTACTATGACAGCACAACGACGACCGGATTCAACGGTTTCGTGACCCCTGTTCAGACGTTCACGGATAATGGTGACGGAACCTACACCATGAAAAACTACGGAAGCAGCTCCAGCGGGGAGGGGTATTTCAATACCAGCGTGTTCAAGCGAGCAGCCGCGTCCGGCCTTTCCTACACGGAAGCGGATGGGACCGGGCACACCTATAGTATTTCGGTGCTCTGAGTCCTAACGTCCGAGTTTTTGCGAACGCCAGCTCCTGAACAGGACTGGCGTTTTTTTATTGTGCGCCTCGGACCAGGTCATTGGCCAGGCTGCTTCTTTTCTATTTCGGATTAAAAGAGTTGGTTGCGGCGCAATAAGCGCAACACTCCAGTCAGGTAAAAAATACTCTCCGCGGCGCACGCCTCGATCAGTTAGGATGAGTCCTACGATTGAAGGAGACCTCTCAAATGATTCCGACGAAAGCCTACGCGGCCCCATCAGCAACCCAACCTCTTGGCCCTTTCCAGTTCGAGCGTCGGGAGCCTGGCCCGCATGACGTTCAGATCGATATTCAATACTGCGGAATCTGTCATTCCGACATTCATCAAATTCGCGATGAATGGGGCGGATCTATTTTTCCGATGGTGCCTGGGCACGAGATCACAGGCGTGGTCAGAAAAGTCGGAAGCCAGGTGAAAAACTATCAGGTTGGCGACAGAGTAGGCGTGGGCTGTTTTGTGGATTCCTGCCGCGAATGCGATTCGTGTCGGGAAGGGCTTGAGCAGTACTGCGACACCGGAATGGTAGGAACTTACAATTCACGCGAGAAAAACGGAACCCCGACTTACGGTGGATATTCCAATCACATCGTTGTTGATGAGCAATATGTTCTTCGTATCCCGGAAAAGCTTCCGCTCGATCAGGCGGCCCCGCTTCTGTGCGCCGGGATCACTACTTATTCCCCTTTGCGCCACTGGAACGCCGGGCCTGGCAAGAAGGTGGCGGTGATCGGCCTGGGCGGCTTGGGACATATGGCAGTCAAGATTGCGCACGCGATGGGTGCTGAAGTGACAGTCCTCAGTCAGTCTCTTAAAAAGAAAGCGGATGGAGCAAGGCTCGGCGCTGATCACTTTCACGCGACCTCTGATCCGAAAACGTTCAAGGAGCTTTCGGGAACATTCGATTTGATTTTGAATACCGTTTCAGTCGAACTCGATTGGAACCAGTATCTGAATCTTCTACGGCGCGATGGTACCATGGTGGTGCTCGGCGTTCCGACGAAGGCACCGAACGTCCATGCGTTCAGCCTCATCGGCGGACGTCGAAGTCTCGCGGGCTCACTCATCGGCGGCATCAAAGAAACCCAGGAGATGCTCGACTTCTGTGCAAAACATGGGATTGCTTCCGATATTGAAACGATCAATATCGATCAGGTCAATGCGGCTTACGAACGGATGCTCACCGGCGAAGTCCGCTATCGTTTCGTGATCGATATTCGTTCGCTGGGAAACTGATTACTTTTTGTGGCAGTCGCCGCATTTCTGCGGGCCGACGCCTTGGGCTTTGTGACATTCCTGGCACATTTTGTGGCCCTTGGCCATGCCGAGAGGCGCCAGTTTTCCGATGGTCTCACCGTGACAGGTGGAGCAGCTGGTTTTCTGGCCATGTGCCTTGTGGTTGAAAGTGATGTTGCCGTTTTTGGCTTTCAGGGTAACGGAATCGGGAGCTGTGCTTGCGATAGCGATCACCGAGCCCGCAGTGAGTGCCACGGCGGTAAGCAGAATCTGAGTGCGTTTCATCGAGGACCCCTCCTGTATTGAGCTTCAGCGGTCAGCCTACGATGGTTTTAAGCATCCGTGTAGAAAATCTCTAGACGCTGTGCGGCGTCGATTTGCCGATCAAAAAGGGCAAAAAAAAACCAGGACGGCGTGCCGTCCTGGTTTTTTTCAAGTGAGACTGGCCTGAAATCAGGCGTAAATCTTTTCGCGGTGTTCCTGTTTTTCCTTACAGGCAATGCACAGAGTGGAAACCGGGCGGGCTTCGAGTCTGCGGGGTTCGATGGGTTCCTCGCAGTCTTCGCAGGTGCCGAAAGTGCCTTCGTCCATGCGTCCCAGAGCCTCATCAATTTTCGAGAGGAGCTGACGCTCGCGATCCCGAAGTTTGAAAACCAGGTTCTGATTGATCTCGCTTGCGGCGAGGTCGGTCTCATCCGGAAGATCATCAGGCGATAGGGATATCTCGCTTTTTAGCGCCTGTTTGGAGTTATTGAGGATTCTTTGTTTCTCCTCAAGCAAGAGCTTCCGAAATTTATTCTGAGTCTTGACATCCATGACTTCTCTCCCCCCAGTAAGGTGGTCGACCCACCTTAATCTGTTATTTTAGACCTCTACTCCGTGCGTGACAACGTTTTTATAAGGTTTTCTAAGGAAGATCAATTGAAGATTCTTACAGGAGTCAAATCACGCGGGGAGAAGCCCCATTCTTGAGGAGTCTTATCGGCTGTTCTTCGGGAAACTTTAACGGAAACCGCCGGGGGGGGCCTCTCAAGATTTCCAAGCAGTTTCAGGAACTACGCACGCTTGTTTCCTAGTCGTAAAGTCATGATTCGCTTGACGTGAAAAGTCGTGTTCCTGTAACCCCAAAAGCACATGTTAGTTACCCATTCGAAGACCCCCTCGGGAGTCATGATTTTGGCGGCAGGGCTGGGCAAACGTATGCGCTCGGAGCTGCCTAAAGTTTTACATGAAATAGGCGGAGAACCGCTGATTTTTCACGTTCTCAGTGGTGTTCTGGAGTCTGCGCCGACGGCGCCGGTCTGCATCGTCGTGGGTCACGGACGGGAACAGGTCGAGAGCCGGGTTCTCGCTGATCCGAGGTTTGCAAAGGCGGACCTCACTTTCGTCCATCAGCCTGAACAAAAAGGAACCGGACATGCCGCCCGATGTGCGATGGATTCCCAATGGGGATCTCGAATGACGCGCACGCAGTCCACCGTCCTCGTGCTTCCTGGCGACCTGCCATTGATTCCAGCTTCCCTCGTTCAGCAGATGTTCGCGCCGCTCGCCCGAAATGAGGCTGTCCGGCTGCTCACCTGCGAACTCACGGATCCAACCGGCTATGGCCGAATCGTCCGAAGAGGTAAGCAGGGTTCGGTTCTTCGGATAGTGGAGGAGAAGGATGCCTCCGCTCGCGAGAAGCTCATCCGGGAGGTGGGCGCCTCGATTTATTCATTCAAGGCCGCGTTCCTGAAGGCCGGATTGCAGCGGCTTTCAAATAAGAATGCTCAAGGCGAGTACTACCTCACGGATCTGATCGCACAGGCGGCGAGGTCGGGCAAAAAGACGGATGTCCTGCGTTGGAGTCATGAGGAGGATCTGCGCGGAGTAAACGATCCTTGGGAGCTGGCGCAAGCCGGACGGATTTTGAATCAGCGCTGCGTGCGTGCATCGGCGCTTCGCGGGGTGCGTTTCATCGACCCTTCGACCACTTGGGTGGATCTTACGGTTGAATTCGACGAAGGCGTTGTTGTTCATCCCGGAGCGATTCTTTCTGGGAGCACGAAAATCGGACGTGGAGCGGTGATCGGTCCTAGGGTTGTCCTGGAAGACGTGGAAGTGGGGGCAGGCGCGAACGTGAAAGCGGGAACCATCGCCCAGTCCTCCCGCATCGGTGACGGAGCGCAGGTGGGACCTTACGCGCATCTCAGGCCTGAATCGGTCGTGGGTGAGAAAGCAAAAATAGGGAATTTTGTTGAGCTGAAAAAGTCCGTGATCGGGGACCGCACGAGTGTGGCCCATCTTTCTTATCTGGGCGATGCGACGGTCGGAAAAGACGTGAACATCGGCTGTGGCTTCGTCACCTGCAACTTCGATGGCCGCGTGATCGACGGCCAACGAAAGCACCGGACCGTGATCGGCGATAATGTGTTTCTTGGGAGTGATTGCCAGACGATCGCCCCGGTTCGGATCGGAGATGGGGCCTACGTGGCTTCAGGTTCCACCATTACCGAAGATGTCGAGCCCGAAGCACTGGCCATCGCGCGTTCCAGGCAGGTGAACAAGCCCGGTTACGCGCGCAAGCTGAAAGGGAAAAGCTGATGTGCGGGATTGTTGGATATGTAGGAACCCGTTCCGCTGTGGACGTGCTGGTCTCGGGCCTGCGGCGACTTGAATACCGTGGCTATGATTCCGCAGGCGTAGCGCTTTTCGGGAACAAGGGCATTGAGATCCGGAAATCCGAAGGAAAGCTCGAAAACGTCGAGAAGATTCTGAGCGGCGAGGCGCGGGGGCGCTCCCCGGGATTTCATGAGGTACGTTGCGGAATCGGCCATACGCGTTGGGCCACTCATGGAAAACCCACCACGCAAAACGCTCATCCGCATCGCACAGGGCATGTGGTTCTGGTTCACAACGGAATCATCGAGAACTTTCAGTCGATCCGGAACGACCTGATATCGCGCGGACATGCTCCGGCCTCGGAGACCGACAGCGAACTCTTCGGTTTCCTCGTGCTCGAGGAGATGGAGCGCGGAAGCGATCTGGTTTCTGCTGTGCGGAAGAGTTTCTCATGTCTTGAGGGTCAGTCCAGTGTGGTTGTGATCTCCGAGCGCGAGCCGGGGATCATCGTGGGTGTGAGGAACGGGTCACCGCTGGTGGCCGCCCGGGATCCCCAGGGCGGAGCCATACTTGCGAGCGATGCGCAGCCTCTGATCGAGATCAATCGGGATGTGGTTTTCCTGGAGCACGGCGATGTGGTCGTGGCGACCGAGAGCGGGCTCAGGTTTTTTGATCTAGCCAGCGGGCGCGAGGTCGAACGGCCTGAGACACGTCTGGACTGGTCCGCGGAGCGGTTGGACAAACAGGGCTACGCTCATTACATGCTGAAGGAAATTCACGAGCAGCCGGCGGCGTTGATCGATACGCTGAACGCGCTGGTGGACCGCAAAAGCGCTGAACCCTTCCTGCTCGCTGAGCAACCCGGGGTCTCCATCCTGGAGGACGCCGCGGAAATCACGATGGTGGCGTGCGGTACCTCCTGGCACGCGGCAAGCGTCGGCAAGTACTGGCTCGAGCGCCTGGCGCGGATTCCCGTGAACGTCGAACTCGCGAGTGAGTACCGGTATCGGGATCCGGTGCTGGGAAAAAATACTGTGCTCCTGGGGATTTCTCAGTCCGGTGAAACCGCGGACACCCTTGCTGTTATCCGGGAAGCCAGAAAAAAAGGGATTGCCACGATCGGCATCACGAACGTCCGCGGCAGCTCGATCTGCCGTGAGGCCGACGCCACCTTCTTTACGGCCGCTGGTCCTGAAATCGGGGTTGCGGCCACAAAGACGTTCCTTACGCAGATGCTGAGTCTTTTTGTGTTCGCGGGCTATCTGAAAACACGGCGTTCAAACGAGCCGTCTGCCAAGAAGGAAAGCGCCGAACTCTTTGAGCAGCTCGTGCGTTTGCCGCACCTGCTGGCGGATTACCTGGGCGCTGAATCGACTGTGGTGTCTTCCATCCGGTCAGCGGCCAAAGCCCTGATCCATGCCCGCGGGTTCTTTTTCATCGGACGAGGTTATTCCTATCCGCTTGCTCTTGAGGGCGCGCTCAAACTGAAGGAGATCGCCTACGTTCACGCCGAGGGGTACGCCGCGGGTGAGCTCAAGCATGGTCCGATCGCGATGATCGACAAGGACATGGTGGTGGTCGTGCTCTCGCCGAAGGATTCCTGGCGCGACAAAACTGTTTCGAATTTGCAGGAAGTGAAAGCGCGCGGCGCCGTGATTCTGGGAGTGGGAAATTCCTCGGATCTCGAGCTGAAAAAACTCTGTGATCATTGGGTTGAGCTTCCCTCGGAAAACATCGACGAGAGCCTGTTGCCCTTCGCGCTGAGTCCGGTCGTCCAGCTGCTCAGCTATGAGCTGGCGCTTTTGAAGGGCACCGACGTGGATAAACCCAGAAACCTCGCCAAGAGCGTGACGGTCGAGTAGGAGAATCGCGCGAAATGCTACGACCTATCTTCCTTGGTACCGTTGCGGCAGTGGTCATTGCGCTGATTTCGCGCCTCACCCAATGGATGGAAGGGGTGTTTCCCCGGTTTTCCCTTCAGGCCCCGGTGCTCATTCTGGGCGTGACCGCAGTTGCGATGCTTCTGCAAAGGTTCGTTCTGGATCGGAAGCCGGGCCCTCGCGCCTTCAACGGACTGGCGGATTTTTTCGCTCACATTCATGGCATGGGATCCGCGGACCCGGCGATTCGCTGGTTCATCCGGGGTTGTAATTCATTGTTGCTGTCCTTTTTTGGCGGATCCATCGGTCCCGAAGGGGCTGCTTCCGAAATCGCTCAAGCTACTGGGATCGAGAGTCGCGACCGGACTTCGCGTTTTTCCGAGCAGCGCCGGCGCGTTGACGCCGCGTCCGCTTTGGCCGGCGGAATCGCTGCTGCATTCGGTGCGCCCTTCGCCGCTGTCCTGGTGCCCATCGAACTCGGTTTGGGTGGCCCTGCGGTGCGACCGGTTGCGGCCGCTCTCGCGGCTTTTCTTGTTTCAAGCTGGATCGGTACTCCGTCCGGGCCGAACGGTTTTCCCGGCCTCCGCGCCGTGCTGGAAAACGCGCAACTCGGCTGGCTCGCCTGGATCGGGATCCTTGCCATCGCGCTGATGTTTTCGCCTTTGGGCCTCCTGTTCATTCGTCTGACATCGGCCATCCGCCGGTTGCTCGAGGATCTGTTTCAGCGACAGATCTGGATGCGGATTCTGGTTACCGGCGGCCTCGTCACATTGCTTGCTATGATCTTTCCCGCGGCTCATGGGCAGCCCTGGAAGATACTCGAGCAGGTTCTTTGGGGCACTTTCTCGGGAAGCTCTCTGGCATTGCTGCTTCTGGTTCAGGTGGGAATTCTCGCGCTCGTTCTTGCGGGGTTTGGATCCGTCGGTGTTTTCTGGCCGGTTTTCAGCATCGGCGCGACCTTCGGCATCGCAATGGATCACTGGGTTTTTCAAGGTCTTCCGGGTTTTACCGCTTTGGGTGGAATTGCCGGAGCAGGTGCGGCGTGGGGTGCCATTCTGGGGGCTCCGCTGGCAGCCGGTGTTCTGGCGTTCGAACTCACTCATAGCTGGACGGCGATGTTGGTGGCACTTGCGGCGGCGTTGGTGGCTCGTGCGACTTTCCGATTCATCGGGGCTGCAGGAATGATTTCAAGCGACCTCGAGGCGCGTGGGATGAGGCTGATTGATGGCCGCTCTTTCGACGTGCTTGACGCCATTCCCATCCGCGAAGCGATGGTTGTGGATTTCGAAACCGTTCATGAACATGAGCCGGTTTCGGAGCTTCATGCCCGCTTGCTGAAATCGCGATATCCGTTCATTCCGGTGGTCAGCCTTCAGGGTATCTTTCGCGGAGTTCTTACCGTGGACATGATACAAGAGGCCTGGCACACGCAGCAGAAGACTCCCGGGGAGGTTTTTGCTCCCGCTCGCCACGTTGAAGGTCACGATCTGTCTCATGACATGATGATGCGGCTGATCGAGGCCAAGGACCTGCTCTATCGCGCGGGGCTGAAGTTTCCCACCGTTCGGCTGGATGACAAGCTTTCGTCCATCAGTGGGAAGTTCGATGAGAGCCCTTGCGTAGCGGTGGTCACCGATGATGAACAAGTTGTCGGACTTTTATTCGTGCATCAGGTGCGTCTTGCATACGATCGGGAACTCGCCAGGCGCGCACTGCTCACTGGAACAGCCGGGAACTCTGTAAACAACTAACGACGGACTTATGATCGATTTTGAATCAGCACCTTCCGGCATGGCACGCACTACGAAAAAAGCGGTAGGTGACGGAAGTTATCTTCGTGGATTGAATGACCGGCAACGGGAAGCGGTTCTCGCGACCGAAGGGCCTTTGATCGTTCTCGCCGGTGCAGGGTCCGGCAAAACAAAAATGCTCACCTCCCGCATCTGCCACCTGATCGAGGCTCAGGGTGTGCCGGCGCATCGTATTCTTGCGATGACGTTCACGAACAAGGCGGCCGGGGAAATGCGCGAGCGTGTCGCACGGATGCTGGCTGAGTCCGCAAGGCAGGGTGGGGGAGGGTATCTCGGTAACCCTGAACTCGGCACGTTCCACTCCGTATGCGTGCGACTTCTCAGACGGGAACTCGGGCGCACACCATTCACGAAGCCCTTCGTGATTTATGATGACTCGGATCAGCTGAGTCTGATCAAGCGCGTGCAGGAGCGGCTTTCGATTGACGACAAGGCGTTCAGCCCCAAGGGAATCCAGGCGGCGATCAACCGCGCGAAGTGCGATGCGATCTCGCCGGAAGAGATGGAGTCAGCGCCGCACGATATCTTCGGACGGCAGGTGAAACGCGTTTACGATCAATATCAGAAAGATCTTGTCGTCAATAACGCCCTCGATTTCGGCGAAATCATCTGCATGACTTACCGGCTCCTGCGGGATTGCGAGGATGTGCGGGAAACCTATCAGGACCGGTTCCGCTACATTCACGTGGATGAGTATCAGGATACGAACCGCGCTCAGTACCTGCTCCTCTCCATGCTCGCGAAAAAACAGTTTGGCGGTCATGAGAACATCTGCGTCGTCGGCGATGAGGATCAGTCGATTTACAAATGGCGCGGAGCGGATATCCGGAACATTCTGGACTTTGAATCGGATTATCCCGGCGCACAGGTCGTGAAGCTCGAACAGAACTACCGTTCGACAAAGACCATCATCGCCGCCGCCGGGCACGTCATCAAAAACAACCTCACGCGTAAGGACAAGACCCTCTGGACGGAAAACGAGGACGGCCTCCCGATCGTGCATGCGCAGCTTCCTGACGAAAGGGCCGAGGCCGAGCTGGTGGTTTCGGAAATCAAGCGCCAGGGTTCGCATGAGGGGCGCGGCTACGGGGATTTCGCGATTTTCTACAGGACGAACGCGCAGAGCCGGCAGTTCGAAGACGTCTTGCGGCGCGAGAAGATCCCTTACCAGGTTGTCGGAGGGCTTCGTTTCTATGATCGCAAGGAGATCAAGGACATCCTCTCTTATCTCAAAGTCATCCTGAACCCGACGGACTCCGTGAATTTGCGCCGGATCATCAATGTTCCCGCGCGTGCCATCGGCAAGACGACGATCGAGAAGCTCGATGAGGTCATGATGGCCTCGCAGGGCCCGATCACCTTCTGGGAGATCCTGGAACGTGCGGCGCTGGATCCTTCAATGACCTCCGCAGGAACCGCTCGCAAGATTGGTGCTTTCGTCCAGCTTATCCGCAAGATCACCGAGGAACAGCCCAAGCTTCTTTTGTCTGAGCTCTATCATCTGATCCTTGATGAGACCGGTTACGTTCGCGAGTTGCGGAAGGAAGGGACCGAGGAAGCCGAAGCTCGAATCGAGAACTTGGAGGAGTTGGATACGATTTTTCAGGAATTCGAGGAAGATCAGTTCAATCAGCTTTCCGAAGAGGAACGAAAAGCGCAGCCAGAAGAACGAAAACGCGCGCTGCTGCCCGCGTTCATCGAACAGTCCTCCCTGGTGTCGGATCTCGATTCGATGGAAGGCCAGGCCAGTTCCGTGAAGATGATGACCCTTCATTCGTCGAAGGGTTTGGAATTTCCCGTTGTGTTCCTGGTTGGAATGGAAGAAGGCCTTTTTCCTTCGGTCCGGGCATGGGAAGAGGCTTCCGAAGAAGATATCGAAGAGGAACGCCGGCTCTGCTACGTCGGCATGACGCGGGCTCGTGAACGTCTTTTCCTGTCGAACGTGGTGGTACGTCGGATCTGGGGGAACGTGAACTATCAGGAACCCTCCCGTTTTTTCGTTGAAATCCCCGGACGTTTTCTTGAGATGCGTGATTTTGCGCCGCAGGTGTTTGGTGGCGCATCCGCGAGTACGCAACGAAGCTTTTCCTCGATCCCGGCTCCGAAGACAGGAGGCTGGTCACCGGCGCGTCCTGCGACGCCCGCCGCAACTGGAGCAGGAAACGACGTGATCGGGAGGCGGATCCATCATCCCGAATACGGCGAAGGCAGTATTGTGCTGGCGGAAGGGTCAGCGGATGATCGGAAAGTCACGGTGGAGTTTGCCGGTAAGCAGCGGAGGAAATTTCTCTTCCGCTATGTGGCCAGTTACCTGAGCTGAAAGGGGAAGTGCGTGGCGGAAATCAGCGAGGCTTTGACGAGACGTGTGGCTGAGCTCGCCAGGTTGCGCCTGTCGCAAGCGGAGGTCACGCAGTTCACCGGCCAGCTCCAGCAGATTCTGAGCTATGTGGACCAGATCCAGGCGGTCGATGTCACTGACGTTGAACCCCTGATTTATCCAAACGCTTCGCGGGAAGCGGCCGACTCCAGCCGGGAACCCGCCTTTCGTGCGGATCGGGTGGTTGAACCTCGCAATGCGGCTGACGGAAGCCCGAAAGTCCTTGAAGCCGCGCCGGAAATTCATGAAGGGGCTTTTCAAGTCCCGCAGATTGTCTGAGAGGGATCACGATGAAGGCTTTGGATACCGCTCGATTCCAGTCCATTCGCGAAATCCACGATGCTTTCGATCGTGGCGAGTTTCTTCCTTCTGAACTCACTCGTGCCTATCTTCAAGCGGCCCAGGCAGGAACGCTGAACGCATTCATAACTTTCACGGAAGAGAATGCCATGCGGGCTGCGGTAGCTGCCGACCAGGTGCTCAAAGCCGAGAAGAAGGTTCCGCGTGCGATTTTGCCGCTGTTCGGCATACCTCTCGGACTGAAAGACAATCTTGTCACCGAAGGCGTTCGGACAACCTGTGCTTCCCGCATGCTGGAAAACTACCATCCGCCCTATTCCGCGACGGTGGTGAAGCGTCTGGAAAATGCCGGAGCTTTTTCGCTCGGCAAGCTCAATATGGACGAGTTCGCGATGGGCGGCTCGAACGAGAACTCCGCGTTTGGCGCGGTTCAACACCCCACCCACCCCGATCGTGTGCCGGGAGGCTCAAGCGGTGGGTCGGCTGCGGCGGTTCGAGCGGGACAATGCGTGGCAAGTCTCGGCTCAGATACCGGCGGTTCCATTCGCTTACCGGCAAGTTATTGCGGGGTGGTGGGGCTCAAGCCGACTTACGGACGCGTCAGCCGGTTTGGTCTGATTGCCTTTGCTTCCTCTTTGGATCAGATCGGCCCTCTTGGACGGAGTGTTGAGGATTGCGCAGTCCTCATGGACGTGATGGCGGGACATGATCCCTTGGACTCCACCTCGCTGATGATCGAGAAGCCATCCTGTGTGGACGCCTGCCGTCGTGCACCTGATTGGGCAGGACTTCGTGTTGGAATCCCCGAAGAATTTTTTTCCGCGCAGCTTTCGCCCGGTGTCGAGACGCGTGTACGTGAAGCGCTGAAGTGGTTCGAGGCGCAAGGAGCGAAGCTCGTGCCGGTGACTTTGCCGAATTCCCGGCATGCTGTCGCGGTTTATTACCTGGTTGCCGTGAGCGAGGCTTCCAGTAACCTGGCGCGTTTTGACGGCGTTCGATATGGCAACCGGTCAGCCGAAGCCGCTCAGGCCTCGAAGCTCAAGGATTTTTATGAACACGCCAGAGCGGCATTCGGACCTGAGGTGAAGCGGCGTCTGATTCTAGGCACGTTCGCGCTCTCGAGCGGATATCAGGATGCGTATTATCGCAAAGCCTGCCAGGTGCGCGCACTGGTGGCGCACGATTTCGAGAGAGCTTTTCAGGAGGTGGATCTGATTGCGGGACCCGTGGCGCCCACCACCGCTTTCCGGATCGGCGAAAAAGCCGGTGACCCTCTGACGCTTTACCTGAACGATCTTCTGACGATTCCGGCCAATCTTGCCGGTCTTCCGGCAATGAGTGTCCCTTGCGGTGACGGGGAGGACGGCCTTCCCGTAGGGCTCCAGCTGATGGGGCCGTCTCTCAGTGAGGAAATGCTGTTTTCCGTTGGCGCTGCCTATGAGCGCGGAAGGAGGCAGACATGAACTTTGAAGCGGTGATCGGACTCGAAGTCCACGCGCAGCTCGCGACTGATTCAAAGATTTTCTGTGGTTGCCCCGCCCGTCCGCCTGCCGGCAGGTCTGTGGCGGAAATCCCCCCGAACGCAAACACCTGTCCTATTTGCACGGGGCACCCTGGAACCTTGCCGGTTCTCAATGAAAAGGTGGTCGATTACGCAATCCTTGCCGGAATCGCGACCCGTTGCTCGATTCGCGGCAAGAGTGTGTTCGCACGGAAGAATTATTTTTATCCGGACCTGCCGAAGGGCTATCAGATCTCGCAATACGACGAGCCTATTTGTGAAAAGGGCTGGCTCGAAATCCAGGCGCTCCCCACGAGCCCGGACAAACGCATCGGGATCAATCGTATTCACATGGAAGAAGACGCGGGAAAGAACGTTCACGCGCACGGATATTCACTGGTGAATCTGAACCGGGCAGGAGTGCCACTGATCGAGATCGTGAGCGAGCCGGAACTTTCAAGCGCAGCCGAGGCCGGCGCGTACCTTCGTTCGTTGCATGCGGTGGTCACTTATCTGGGTATTTCTGACGGCAACATGCAGGAAGGCAACTTCCGTTGTGATGCCAACGTGAGTGTGAGACCGGCCGGCCAGAAGGAATTCGGCACGCGGGTCGAAATCAAGAACGTGAACTCGTTCCGCTTTGTGGAAAAAGCCATTGATTATGAAATTCAGCGGCAGATCGGCGTCATTGAGGGAGGGGGAAAGATCGTTCAGGAAACCCGCACCTTTGATTCCAACAAGAACGTCACGATTTCCATGCGTTCGAAGGAAGAGGCGGAGGATTACCGCTATTTTCCGGATCCAGACCTCATCCCCGTCCGGGTCACCGAAGCACGCGTGAATCGCTTGCGCTCGGAGCTTCCCGAGCTGCCGGATGCCGTCAAACGCCGGTTCATGACGGAGCTCGGGCTTTCAGCGGAAGATGCCGCAGCCCTGACGTCAACGCGTGATTTGGCGCTTTTCTTCGAGGAGGCGCTTCAGGCGCTCTCTGAAACCGGTATTGACCGCGCGAAGGGCGCAAAGGCCCTCGCCAACTGGCTGACGGGAGAGGTCGGCCGTCTGTTGAATGAAAGCGGGGTTGAAATACGGAACTCACGGCTCACGGTGGTTCATCTGGCCGACCTCGTCCGCGTGACGCTCGAGGGAGCCGTTTCCAGTACGGGCGCGAAGCAGGCGCTTTCCGAGGCCTGGAGCACGGGAGAGTCGATTCCCGCTGTGGTGGCGCGCCTCGGACTCAAGCAGGTGAGTGATCTCGGTGAGCTTGAGCCTGCGGTCGAAAAAGTGATCGCCGCTTTTCCCGGTCAGGCCGCGGAATTCCGCGCCGGAAAAGAAAAGCTTCTCGGTTTTTTTGTCGGACAGGTGATGAAAGCCACGGGAGGCAAGGCAAACCCTGCCTTGCTTCAGGAGCTGGTTGCAAAGAAGTTAAAACAGATGGGGGATTCCTGACGTGAAGAAGTTCGCGAAGTGGGCTGGTATCATGCTGGCAAGCATTTTCCTCGTCTTTCTGATCCTGGCGATCGTCATTCCGCTTGTCGTCGATGTGGACAAATACCGGCCAAAAATCGTGGAAGTCGCCAATGAGCGCCTGAACGGCAAATTGGAACTTGGCAGACTGTCGCTTTCGCTCTGGGGTCAGGTGCGCGTGGATGTTGCGGGGTTGAAACTCCTCGATACGAAAGGGCGACCTCTCATCGGTGTGCAGGAAGCATTCTTTCATGTGCCGTTTTCCTCGGTCCTGAAGGGGGCGCCGGTGGTGACGCTCAAGATGCGCGCCCCAGAGGTGAATCTGATTAAAGACAAGGCAGGCAGGTTGAACGCATTTGCCGTCGTGAAGGAAAGCGGTCCGAAGCCGGTGCCTGCGCCCGGTGCGTCGCCCGGCGTTCAGGCTGAGACGGAACCGAAATCGGAGATCACCTTGCCCGCCATAGCTGCGCGCGCGCGGCTGGGGCTTGAGCTTTTGCAGGCGAAGATGACTTACACTGATCATGAAACAGGATTGAACACCGAGTTATCCGATCTGAATGTGGTGCTCAGGGATGTTTCCCTGTCACGATCAACCCAGCTGGAGATTTGGGCGAATCTGGACACCCGGATGGGCGAGAAAATTTCGGTGAAAGGCCCCGTTCGTCTCACGGGCGCGGCCAATCCGCACGTTACGGAAGGGCGCCTGGAGAAACTGGCGGCTGCGCTGAAGCTGGATGCGGACGGTCTTGAAATCCTGGCTCCGGGACTTTTCACCAAGAACGCGGGAATACCGGCACAGGTTGATATCTCGGTGGCTGCTTCTGAAAAGGACATCCGCTTTGAACGCTTCAACGCGAAGTTCCACAATGCCGAGCTGACCTCTTCGGGAGTCATTTCCGGGATGCTGAGCGAAGGAGGGGCGCCGTCGGCCCGTTTTGAACTCTCGTCCAATGCGATTGAACTGAAGCCCTGGCAGGAATTGGTTCCGCTCCTGCGCGAGTATGATCCTTCTGGAAGGATTCAGCTTCAGGGAAAGGCAAGCGGTCCGGTGAATCAGCTTTCCTACGAAGGGAAGATTGAAATTGTCGACGTTTCCGCGAAAACTCCCAGGCTGAAGACGCGCCCCGTATTCAAGGGGCAGATACGAATCCTCACGGATCGGCTCGAGCAGATACTCCTCTCAATGAAAGCGCCTGGAAATGACGTGGAGATTCGCGGAAAGCTCGTGTCCTTCACACGCCCGCAAGCGGACCTGGTGTTCAGCTCTTCGGGTATGGATCTTGATCAGCTCATCGAGTTGCCTCCGTTGAAGAGCGAGGCGGGCAGCACTCAGGCAAAACCAGTGGCGAAAGAGACTGCAGGAAAACCTCCCGCTTCATCAGGAAAATCAGGACCTGCTGCTGATTCCGCTGCAGATTATGACGCACTCCTGGCTCCGCTTCACGAGATGCCCATCGCGCGCGTTTTCGGCGCCAAGGCTCAGGTCAATCTGAAATCCGTGAAGGTTTATGACGTCAGAATGACGGAAATCGCCGGCGCGCTTACCCTGAACCAACTCAATCTGGCGTTGAGTCGCTTTTCGATGAAGCTCTGGAAAGGTTCTGTCACGGGTGACGCCGCGGCGGACCTTGGAAAGAAAGTGCCGACTTATCGCTTCTCGTCGCAGGTGTCTAAGCTGGATCTTGCGGACGCTGTTGCCTCGCAGCTTCAGCTGTTTAAAAACACGATCATTGGAAAAGCCGACTTCCAGATGAGCGGGCAGGGTGCGAGTTTCAATCCCGAGCCGGCGATGCAGAATTTGAACGCCCGGGGAAAAATGAGCGTCGAGGGCGCGGCCTTCGCGACGATCGACGTTGCTAAGATGATTTCCGAGGCCTTGAACCAGGCGATCCAAAGAGTGTCTGAAAAGGTGCCTCAATTGAAAGGCAAGACGATCCAGTCTCTTCCAAACCGTGAATCACGTTATGAGCTGATTTCCTCGGACATGATGATCGCTGACGGCAAATTTTCCGCTCCAAACTTTGTGGCCAAGGCTGCGCCAAAGAAGGGCATTGACCTGAACGGTAGCACGATTATCGGAATGCTCGATCGATCGATCTCGGCGGACTGGACCCTGATTGATACTTACAACCTGACTCGTGCGGCAGATGTTTCAGTCACGGTGGCAGGTGTCCAGGTGGAACGCGTCCTCACGGAAAAAGGCAAGCCGCTTCGGATTCCCGTTCATGTCGGCTGCTCGGTTTCGGCCCCCTGTTATTCCTACACGCAGGTGCCGGAGCATCTTGCGAAAGTGGCGTTGGCGAACCTGGCAGCGGCCACGGAAGGACGGGCGAAACAGGAACTCCTGAAAAAGGCTGCTCCCTTGCTCGATAAAGCTCCGCCTGCGGTACAAAAAGGATTGGACGAGATCCGGAAGAAGCTGTTCAGATAGAAGCTAACGAATGAAGTGAATAAGGAGAATGACTCATGAAATCGCGTTGGACTTTAATGCTTATGGCCTTTGTATCGATGGGACTTTTTGCTGGCTGTGCAGGGGAAAAGGTGAAAAATCAGGCCAAGGAGTCGGCGGCGCGGTACTGGCAGGACAAAGCCTATCCTGGAAAAAGCCACGACGTTCAGGTGATTGAGGCGGAAAAAGCCGAGGACGGCATGTATCGCGTCAAGGGGCTGATCGACGGGGAAGCCCGTGTCGGCATGTTTAACCCCGAAACCGAGAATTTCTCCGAAGGTTACTACTCTCTGGCGCACGAACGGTCCAAACGAATTGCCGAGCTCGAGCAGGAATCAAAGTACTGGAAAGAAAAGGCTGAGAATCTCGACAAGGAGAACTACAAGCTGAAGGTCAAATTAAGTATCTTCGAAAAGAAAGGCGCCTCGGAATGAATACCTCCGTCCGGGCATCGATAGACCTGGGCACGAACACCTGCCTTCTTCTGGTGGCTGAGTGGGAGCCGGGCCGTACGGAACCGGATCGAGTCCTAGCCGATGTGTCGACCGTGGTGCGACTCGGACAGGGCGTTGATAAAAATCGCTCGCTCGCTCCGGATGCCATGGAACGAACGCTTGCCTGCCTCAGAAAGTACGCCTCACGCCTCACGGAACTCGGAGGCGATCCGTCGACCGCAGTTTGCCTCGCCACGAGTCAGGCGCGCGATGCTGCGAACGGTTCAGATTTTTTCGAAACCGTTGTTCGAGAAACCGGCTTTCGGTTCCGGGTCATATCCGGTGACGAGGAAGCGCGAGTCACGTTTTCAGGCGGGCTTCTTCCTGGAATGGATCCTGCGCGATCGGTGGTGGTGGATATCGGCGGAGGCAGTACGGAGCTGATATCCAGCCGGGGAGGCCAGAGCCTTGATATGGGCTCGGTACGTTTTACTGAGCGCTATCTTCAGTCCGACCCGGTCACGGACGAACAGTTCTGGAATTGCCAGGCGGCGATTGACGCACAGTTGGAGAAACTCCGGAGCTGGCGTGAAGCGCTTGGCGCCCATGCGGACCTTGTCGCTGTGGCCGGCACTGCTACGGCAATTGCAGCGGAGCATCTCGGCCTTGAACAATTTGATGCCAGCCGGATCGACACTGCAGCTTTGAGCCGAGGTGATATTCACCGGATCGTCGAGGAATTGAAATGGCGAACGGTCAAAGAGCGTCTTGAACTTCCGGGTATGGAGCCGGGAAGGGCCGACGTGATCCTCGCGGGTGCAATGATCCTGTGGCGGACGATGGAAGTCCTGGATTTCGCGCACTGTCGCATCAGTACGCGCGGGTTACGCTACGGAGCTTTGAAAATTTAGAGCTGTTTCAGGTCTTCGCGAAGGGAGCGGGCCAACGCCGCGTCTCTTTGAGCCAGTCTGCGGAGCAGTGACTCACGAAATGCAGGATCCGCGATTCGGAGCATCTCCAGCACCTGATTGAAGCCGTTGATGGCGATCTGCTCTTCAGAGGAGCCCTTTTCGTTATTGATTGAGGCGCCGGGATTCCGATCCTTACTGCTTGCCATAATCAGGCCTTTCCTTCCTTGGCTGACTTCCTGGCCTGTCCATGGAGTGCTTCCGTGGAGGCCCGAAGCTGTTCTCGGAGTGCCTCTATCTGTGCATCCGAATTTTTGCGGAACTCTTGAACACGCTGACGGTTGGCAGCCCGGACTTGTTCCACGGTCTGCTCAGATTGCGCTTTTTCATCAGCGATCTGCTCGTCGTTCTTTTCACGAACCTCACGAAGCCGCTGCTCAAGAGCTTCGGCTTCGTTGGAAATGCGGACATCATAGTCACGCCGCAATGCATCGAGCTGTTGCGTCTGAGACTCAATGAGGCGCTCCACTTCGTCCTCATGGCGTTCTTTGAGGTCGCGAACATCCACGTCGTTGCGCCTCTGAAGCTGCTCACGATAACTCTGGAGGCGCATTTCATCGCCCGTGATTTTAGAAAGAGAACCTGGAGGCATTCCTTTGCCCTTCCTCCCAATAGTATGCCCGGAGCTTTTGGCGGAAGCAAATCACAGTCGCCGCCCCTGGGTGCAGATCACTGATTGAAAGGAATCGCAAAAACTGTTAGTTTTTTGACACCGTTGGTTCGGTTGAGGGAATGTAATGTCTGAGACGCAATTGCCAGCAGCAAAACCCAAAGAATCGCCGACTCAGTCGATGGAAATTCGCCTTCTGGGGCAGAAGATCCCAATTCGTACGTCAGAAAAAGATCCCGAACTGGTTTCCGAGGTTGTTGGTTTGGTATCGGTTCTTCTTAAGAACGCGGAAATGCGCGCGAAAGGTGCTGCCGCTCATCAGATCGCTTTGCTGGCACTGCTCGATCTCGCGCAGGAATATTCGAAAGCCAAACGGAAGACAGCCGCCTACAAACGGGACGTGAATGACAAAACAGCTCGTCTCAAGGAACTTGTGAGGGACTGCCTCAAGTGAAGGTTTTGTTTTTCGGGGACGTTTTCGCGAGACCCGGTCGAGAAGCTTTGAAGGTGGGAATGAGTCGGCTGATCCCCGAGCATCAGGTCGACTTCGTCGTCGTGAATGGCGAAAACTGTGCGCATGGAAACGGCATTCTGCCGGATATGGCGCAGGAGCTCCTGGACAACGGCGTCGACGTGATCACGACGGGCAATCACGCTTGGGATCAGCGTCAGATCATTCCTTACATGGGCACCAGCACCCGGGTGCTCCGCCCTGCAAATTATCCGGATTCGCCCGGTTTCCGAGCACCGGGTCGCGGGTCAACGGTCGTGGAATCGCGGCGGCGGCCAGGACTGCGCCTGGCGGTCATTCAGGTGATGGGCCGGGTTTTCATGGATGCCCTGGACTGTCCTTTTCGCGTCGCCGAAGCGGAAGTGAACCGGCTCGATGACCTCGGGATTCAATGCATCCTGATCGATTTCCACGGAGAGGCTAGCTCGGAAAAACAAGCCTTTGCCCATTACATGGACGGCAAAGCCAGTGCCGTGGTGGGAACCCATTCTCATGTGCAGACCGCGGACGAGAGGATTCTGCCGGGGGGTACCGCTGCCATAACGGATGTGGGGATGTGCGGGTGTTTTGACTCCGTGATCGGGGTCAAAAAAGAGATCTCCATCCAGAAGTTTCTCACAAAACGGCCCATCCGTTACGAACCGGCGGAGGGTCCGGGTGGCTATGGTGCCGTGATCGTCGACATCGATGAATCAACCGGTCGTGCGCGCTCCATTCTGCGCTTGAGGGATCCCCTAGCGGCCCCGGGCTGATCGCGTTACACTGAAGTCATGCGCAGCCGGACTCATCTCGAGCTTTATCGGGCTTTTACCGATTTCATCAGCGGCGAAGTGAAACGCGATCGCCACAAGGCGAATCGGCGGATGCTGAATGTTTTCCTCTGGTGCTTCATCTTTCCGGCCATCGCGGTTACGGGGCTTTATCTGCTCACGGCTCTTCGTGTTCTGCCGATTTCAGCGCGCGCTTACATGGATTGGACGCTTCTGCTGTTTCCGATCGTTTACTCGGTGTATGTGCTCAGCTCCGAAGTTCTGGTTCAGATTCCTCGCGCATTCAGCCGCGGGGGAGTGGTGACCATGCTTGACGAGTCGTTCAAGCAGGCCGAGTGGAGGGAGTCAGTGACTCTGGCCATGAGCCGATCTGTTTCCTCGGAGCCCGCGGACTGGAACTGGATGGCTCAGAACTTCAGGACGGATCTTCGGCGGCTACGCGAGCGGAATGCCTATCTGACGGTATTGGCAGGGGCGGTTCTTTTTCTGCTGCTTCAGGGGATTGATCTCCTGACAGGCACAGAAGCCCGTGTGACCTGGGTTCGGAGCCCGATGGGATGGGTTGAAAGCTCCTCAACGGACTTGTCCCAATTCGTCGTTTTGGCGCTGTTCCTGATTATGTTTTATCTGTCAGGCAGCCAGCTGCATCAGACGTTGGCCAGATATCTGGATTGCGCAGAACTTCTGGCCCTGGATCGCTCCAATCGGGAGCGCTCCGAATAGCTCAAGCTCAGTGCTCGTCGCCGCCGCAGCCGCCATGGCCGCCGCAACCACCGCAACCGCCACTACCGTGATCATGGCCGGGTTCATTCCCATGACCATGGCCGTGTTCTTCGCCCTCTCCGTGGTCATGAGAATGGCAGCCTCCCGAGCAGTTGCTCAGGGGTTCAAAGATCCAGGCGCGTTCCAGGCGGTTAATGATGTCGAGGGCTTCCTGGACTGTATCAAACAGGTGATACCCCAGGTATTCCCCGGTGGCGTTTTGCAGGACAAACGCCACGAACTTCCCAGGCTGCTCGGGGTGCTCGGCGACTCCGCCGATCACTTCGTCATCCATGAGAAAGCCCTTTTTGTAATTTTCTTCAGTAAGTAGCAGCATTCTTTGGTGCTTAGCAAAGGAGCGGGTCCGGGGAAAGCAGAAAGAAGACC
>MEPR01000002.1:1360-4209 GCA_001769835.1 Bdellovibrionales bacterium GWB1_55_8 | reverse complement strand
CCAATATTCTGCACCGGGTTTGATAAATGGATGTTGCGAAGCGGCCCTATTTCCCATAAAAAAGATTCTCATTTCCGTGGTGTGGGCCCTTAGCTCATTTGGTAGAGCGCTGCCTTTGCAAGGCAGAGGTGACCGGTTCGAGCCCGGTAGGGTCCACCATTCAACTGTTTAAAACTCAGACCAGAAATTTTTTTATTCAGCAAAAACGAGGGGGAAGCAAACGCTTCCTCCTGTTTTATTTGGTCCGCGCCAGCAAAGTAATGCATTTCGAAGCCATCCTGGGTAACCACGACTTTGTGAATCAGGGCCTGGGCGATTCGCCGTTTGACCTCGGGTGAGATCGCCACGCGCCGGGCCAGGTTCGCCAGCTTTTCGGTAATGGTGAGACATTCGACTTCTTTTTTTCAATCTCCAGTTCTGGGGCAGTGTCCTCCTTGAGCTTGCGGATAGCTTGCAACAGCGGCCCCCGGTGACTCTCGCCATGAATCAGACTGAAGATCCGCCTCGATAACATAATACGGGTACCGCGACTTCCTGTTTTCACTTTCCTGCCAGCCTCAAGAATTTTCTGGGTTTTCTGGCGGGATTTCTGTAGTTATCAGATCCGTTGAATCGCACTCCGGCGGTCAGTTTTTTAGCGGAAAGCTGTCGGACCACTCCCATGGCCATTGGCCTCATTTTAAAATTGAAAAATGTTCAGTTACTCTGTCAGAACCGCTCCCAAATTTTTCTAAAGTGCAGATCCCTTTATCAGCGAGTATCGGCGCATTACCGTTTCCCTACACCCTGTAAAATGGCGAGAGTCGTGCCGAGCTGCAAAATGGCTAAGAAATTGATTTTTCAGGACAGGCACAAATCAGCGCCTCATAAAATTGTAAAAAGGTTACGATACTTTGTCTTTCATTGTGATAGAGGCTGTGCGTTATTTTTCTCGCCAATCCTCAATGCACAAAGAGCCAAATTCCTCGGAATCATTCAAGAACAGGATCATTCAACAATTATTGAAAGATTTCCGAAAAGGCATTGATGAGGACTAGGTCTATAATCAGGCAATTAGCCGCAAAGATTGATTTACTGCTCTGCGGGATTGCGGTGATTCTCATATCGACTGAATGTTTGGCGGATCAGAAGCCTAGAGCTTCGTGTAGCACTTTGCTCAGGAAGCTTTTAATGGATCACATTCCCGCTACAGAAGTCAGGCTTAGGACCAAACGAAATATTGGGCCCAGCCCCAATCACGTGGGCTATGGCGGTCCAAAGGGTTCAATCAGTATCCGTTACAATTCCGATACGCGCTCACCGATACGTATTGAGATTTCAGAGACCCACTTCCCGTTTCAAGGGATTCGAGGCGAAGCTTTCGAGTACGAAGGCCAAAAATATCGGATCCTCAATATTGGAAACAGGGGAAAATTAGAAGACCGACAGATCATCGATGAGGCTTTTGAAAAAGCGACGCATAACGATTCTTACCGTAATTTTGACATCGTTTCGATTGGCCACCGAGCTCGGGGTTATGAATTTATTTCTAACTTTCAAAACAAAATCGAAACGATGGTTTACGGAGTATATCGCAAGAAAAAAGGATTCTTGCAGAGCCATGATTTTACGCAGATACGTCTATTTGACAAGGTTGCGCCTAATTTTGATTTGTATGTCCTAATCAAAGATCCTGGTATTGCCACTGAAAAAATGACAGCCAAGCAATTCGAAAACAGCGCTCTCATGACTATCCGAGTGGCATACAACAAAAGCCTAAATCCAGAATCACCCTCCATCATCAATCGAACACTTGAATTTAGACAGGGATTACCTCACGAACTCCGATCACAGACGGAAGAGAACATACAATATATTTGGGGCAAATTAGATGATGAGAATATTCCCATCGCCGAATTAACAAGGTACGTAAAATTTCAAGAAGTAGCGAAACCTTTGCGGGATGCGATGCTATATCGGGTTTTCAGTTCTGCGCGCGACCCTGAGAATCCAGTTAAATTCTTCATTGGGAGTGCTGATCAGGAAATTCGTGAAAAAGTTATGAAACCGTGGAGATTCCGCACGCTCGCACCTTTTCAAACCGGCCAGGAACAGACGCCTGAATTCATAATGTTCCTGGATACGGAGACTAAGGAATTCAGTCACACATTGGACGACCTGCATACGTCCTCTAAAATGGTGATCAAAAAATAGTTAACCCCCTTAGCAGGGGTTCACCGCGAATCTGGATAGAAGAAGTTCCCATTTCTTTTCAAGTTTCCCGATTTCTTCCTGATTGCGCGACGATGCAGAAAGATAGTTCACGATCGCGCCAACAATGAATTCATGGATGATTTCGCCAACCAATGCAGGCTCAAGATCCTTACGAAAGCTGCCTTCACGAACAGCCCCCCAAACCATAGTTTCATAACGTTTCCGGGACTCGACAAGGATGCTCTGATAGAGGCTCTTGATTTCAGGCTCATGCGTTGCCAGAGCATACATCGAGACGATGAGTGTGACGAAATTGGGATAATCCTTGGCGAGCGTAATATTTGCCTGAAAGCATCTAGAGAGTCGTGCCAGCGAGTCGTCTCGAGGAGTCAAGGAACGATCGAGGATTATCCCGTACTGTTCGAGGGCCTTACTTAAGCAAGCTTGAAAGAGCAGTATCTTACTTCCGAAGTGGTGGAGAATGGCGGTGTGTTTTAAACCAACTTTCTTCCCAATTTGCTGCAAGGACGCGGCGGCGTAGCCCTCGCGCGCGAATACTTTTATGGCCTCTATTTGAATTCGTTCACGGGACTGTTCTCCCTTCGAGGGTGTCTGCATTCTTTAATTCTATAACAAAAACGACGTCTTGTTTATAA
>MEPR01000002.1:617-1255 GCA_001769835.1 Bdellovibrionales bacterium GWB1_55_8 | reverse complement strand
GTGCTTACAGTAGCGTCAGTGGCCATGGCTGCACAGGTTAAGTTTTGCCCTAACGAACCGGTACAGATGCAGATGATCACGCCGATCAAAGACTCCAAAAAGTTGTCCTCGCCTCATCGCCTTAAGTCCTATCTTGTCTGGGATAAGACCGATGCATGCCCCTGCGGCGACAAATTCGAAAGACTGCCCATTATCGAATTTGATAGCCCCTATACCTCGATCGGCGGCTACCATGCCAAAACTGGCACCATTTCAAGTGAGGCTCTAGCCAAGATTCCTGCGCCCGTGACCCTTTTCTACGACATCTGGTCAGAGCCCGGTCGAGGAATCAATGGCACAGTGATTCGGTTCTTTCAGGGGAATCAGCATCTCCAATTCGAGCCCTCGTCTTATGATAGCCCCGACGCTGTAAACGGCGCCGGCGATTTCGTAGTGCTCCACGACGAATCGGAAGACCATCAATACCCGTATGTTGTTACTCAAATGGATGGGTTTGCACTTCTTCCTGACGAGTCAGCTTGTCACTAAACCGCAGAGAATAGTTCAGCGCCTCGGGACAGCTAGTCCTGAGGCGTTGAACTTTATACGCTCTTACCTATACCGGTTCGGGTTGTAGGAATCGCAAGCACCCTTTAAGC
>MEPR01000002.1:0-599 GCA_001769835.1 Bdellovibrionales bacterium GWB1_55_8 | reverse complement strand
CCCTTTAAGCCGACGAAGGACCTCCGTATGACCGATCCCGACCTTGTTCTTCGTCCACCGCTCGCGGAAAGAAAACCTCACCGTGGGCGGGCTAAGATCGTTTATACCGGGACAGCCCCCACCATTTAAAATCCTCCCAAAATGATCACCGCCGCTGAATAGAATCGCGCTCAAAGCGCTCAGCGGACGCTTTCGGGCCTGGTTCCAGATGGACAGCATCGGTGAAGTTATTTTGAAGCTGATGCTTGTGTCGAGTCGGTCTCTCTACGGAATTGATAGAGCGGTCATGATAATGAAGCGCAAAATCATGCGCCACCTCTGGTGTCGAGAACTCGATTTGGCAGCCCCTCAACTGAATTGTGTTACGAACCTGACGCTTTCCGTATCTTGAATTGCGGTGATATCATTATTCCATACGGATTCGTTCGCGGGTGAGGGGGGATCATGAATAGCTCATTTATAGGATACAGGGTGCTTTTTCTGATGTTTTTTGGAGCCATTTTTGGCTGCAACTCTTCAACAGGCTGGGCTGCATCCTACTATGTGGACGCGGCAGCCGGCTCAGACAGCAATTCGGGCACTGACGTGGCTCCGTTTCG
>MEPR01000001.1 GCA_001769835.1 Bdellovibrionales bacterium GWB1_55_8 | reverse complement strand
GTCGTAAAAATACTCAGCCTGCATTCCGTCCTTGGAGTAACTGACCAACTTCTGATCTGCCCGGTAAGTGAAGTTCTCAGCGGCGCCTGAAGCGAGATTCACTTTCTGCGAGAGAGAGCCCGTCCCAAACTCATCCGGCACGAACTTGTGCGAGGAGTTTTCAAGGAGGATGTTGGCAAGATTCAGCGACCCTTGAGAAGTGCGATTCCCGGCATAGTCGTATCTGCGGAAGCTGATCGGTCGGATCACGCTGGTATTTTCCATCACTTGCTAACAGGCGTTCGCTTAACGGCGCCATGTTTTGTCCTCAATCTCGTATACAGCGAAATTAGTAGCCGCCACTGGACATAACTAAATCCTAGAGCAAGCGTTGTGAATACCAACGCGAATAAATCGCCGGACATCTCGACCTGTATTGCTCCAAAAGAGTAGCCCAATATCAAACCGATCGGTGCAGTCAGGAGCATCGTTGCCAACCCTGGAGCGATTCCAGCCTCTCCCGAAGTGGGGAAAACAAAGACACAGAGCATCAGCCAGATGAAACTAACAACACCAAAAACAATATTAAATTTTGACATCATTCCACCGCCAATCACCTGATTGAATCCAGAACGAAGTCTTGACAGTTGTATTTGAAGACGTTGTAACGCTTACTGAAGTTGTTTAAAGCCCGCAGTTTAATTTCTCTGTCACGGCTTGAGTCAGAGCTGTAGCTGCCGCAGCTTGCACGCGTGCCGTCTTCAGTCAAGTTTGAGCTAATCACATTTATATATTTTTCCCCGGGCGCAGGACCAAAGGAGAATGTCGTTCCATCGTCGAACTCCAAGTAGTCGTGCCTGACGGGTCCATACTGGGCCGTCAAGCCTTGAAGGGGCCTAGAGCAAATACGATATCGTAAGCCATCTGGATCCACAAAACTCAATGGATCATTCAACACATAGCGATATAGATTCGTGTCACCGCCTTCAAACCCAATCGGATCTGGCTGCGCAAACCGTCCAACTTCCGGCAAATACGTCCTTGCGCGATAGTAGTAGCTCTGGCTCTCCGGATCCAGCTGCCGCCCCGTGTATCCGTACGCCACAGGCGCACTCGATGCACTGATCTCAGGCGCCGTCGCATTCAGATTCTCACCCCACGCACCAAACGCGCGCGCAGCTCCCGCCGCCTCGCCGTTCAGCACAGATCCAAGGTGATCCGTCGCGTAAGCTTTCGCTCCGCGCGAAGACACTTCGCCCAGGTGCTCATCAATTCCTTGTCCATCGAGGTAGAGCGTGATCTCACCGTCGCCGGATTTGCCAAGCAGGATCTTGTCTTCTTCTCCCAGGTAGACGTAGCTCTGCGTGAACACGGGCTCAGCGCCTTTCGTGATCTTCTTGGCAACACGCCTTCCAAGAGCGTCATAAAAATATTCAGCCTGCATCCCGTCCCGCGAGTAACTCGTCAGCTTCTGATCCGCCCGGTAGCTGAAGTTCTCGGCGGCACCGCTTACGCGATCAACTTTCTGGGCCAGAGACCCCGTCCCAAACTCATCCGGCACGAATTTATGCGAGGAGTTTTCAACGAGGAGGTTGGCAAGGTTCAGTGACCCCTGAGAGACCCGGTTCCCGGCATAGTCATCTCTGCTTCTCTGGGTTTGCGTGCTGTGTTTTGCCTTCATTTCTTCAATAATGTTAAAGCCTAAGCGGCGATAAGTCTCCCGATTTTGCCCTAAAAAGAGCTGAGACCCCCGACGTGCGTTTTTGGCCTCTGGTCTATGGGTGTCTCCGGCTACACGCCCAAGCGCTACCACTCAACCAACAACCTTGAGTCGCTTCCTGTTTGCTGATGCCGCTGCTTTGGGAGCTTGCAGATTTGCGCCCGGATGGAACGTCGTATGAACCTCTTTGAGCTTCTGGATGCTTACTGACGTGTAGATCTCTGTAGTCGATAGGTTCGCGTGGCCCAGCATCAGCTGGATGTAGCGCATGTCCGCGCCGCGCTCGAGGAGATGGGTCGCCATCGCGTGCCGGAAGAGATGGCAGCAGCCCGGTTTTTTGATTCCTGCTTGATGGAGGTACATGCCCACGCGCTTGCTCACGTAATCGATATTGATCCCGCCACCCATTGGACCGATAAAGAGATGCCCTGGGTCTTGAACCACTTTTCCAGTCCAGAGCTTTTCTCGGGCCTGAGTAACGTAGCGATCCACCCACTGCAATGCCCGCTCTCCAATGGGCACCATGCGATCCTTCTGTCCTTTGCCTCGCACCTTGAGCGTGCCATGTTCGCGGTCCATGCTTTCGATCGTGAGCCCTGAGACTTCAATGCGCCGGATGCCCGTCGAGTAAAGCACTTCCAGAATAGCCCGATCCCTCAAGCCCTCAGCTGTTCCTGTGTCTGGTATCGCCATCACGCTTTGGATTTCTCTTTCGCTCAGGACCTCGTGCGAGAACTGCCTGCCTGGCGCCCTGGGGAGCTCAAGATCGCTCGATGGATTGAAGGAGATGAGTTTTCTGCGGACGCACCAGCGGAAGAAACATGAGACGTTCGTCAGGTACTTGATCTGCGTATGGACCGAGATCGGCTCACCGTCACGTCGCTTTCGGTGAGTCAGCGCCGTTTGAAAATGCTCGACCAGTCCCGGCGTCACCTGTGAGAGTTCAGTTACGCCGCGCTCCTCGCACCAATCAAAAAAACGCGTGAGCAGATCCGCGCGTACGTAAACCGTCATGGGCGAGTAGTTGCGCTCCTGCATCCACTCGTAGTGCCGCTGAGCGAAGGAACGCAGGCTCTCAGGCGCGTAAGTTTTAGACGCTTCCTCCAGGTACTTTCTCACCACCTTTTGCGATATCAGGTGATCGAGCCCCATCAGTCGCATGAGCTTGGGCTTGGAGATCCCAAGCGGCGTCACCTTGTCGTAACCCTGGCCGCACTTCCGTTTGCGCCTATCCTCTTCCATGAGTGTTCTCGTCGTTATTTTTTGAGCCCCTATGTGCTTTGGCGTTTACCGCAAGAAACGGTGCGGCATTGGCGATTTCTCCCTGCATTTCGGCTGGATTTTCACCTGCGACGGGCAATGCAAGGTGGGGCCTAGGACCCCCCATTAAACGGTGCGTTGGGTGCTCGAAGCTCTGCGTTAAATCGCATTCCATCCCATGTCCGGCTTCCGTGAGCGAATAGGTAAGCGCCGTTCCTGCGGACCCGCCGCGATACACGGTCACGTGCTCCTGGCGCACGAGGCGATTCAGATGCACCTGCACTTGGCAATCACTCCAGCCCATCCAAGCCCGGACTTCTCTGCGCGTGAAGCGCACCTCGGCCGCGACCCGCTCCGTAAGCACAGTGAGCAGCCGCCGCGCCTGCGGAGGTAAATCATCGAGGAATCGCCCCGAGACTTCCGCAAACAGGCGGTCAGCGACCTCAATGTCAGAGCGCTCGACTTCGATGTATTCCAGGATCTCGCCACTGTGCTCGATGCTTTTCACGGCCCGCTGGTGCTGATGCAAAAGAGCGATCGTTCGGATCAGAGCCAAGTACTTCACATGATCCCGCCGCGCCCTCGTGTGCGAATCAGCAAACTCAAGCTCCGTTGCAAATGGGTTGGCGACGAGTAACGAACGGAGCAGTCGCTGGGCGTTCTGGTGTTTTCTCACCACGGCGGCTTTACCGCGCTTCAGGAGTAATCCCTCCAGTGTTTGACCCTTTCTCTGTCGCTCGTGGATCGCCCGCGTCTGCGCCCGGTCCTCGTCGACGGCAAGCACTAAACAACGGTTCAGTAGCTCCTCGTCCATTTCAGGAGCTGTTGTCGTCATAAAGAGCATCACCGGTCCCTCGACCCGGTACTCGTGCGTAACGAGCTTGCCCGTTGTCGCGTCTTTTCCGGTCGAGGCAATCGAGATTTCGCCCTCGGATTGAAGGAGTTTTAAGGCATAAGCGGCGTTCCTGGCGCCTTGCTCCTCTGCGATTGCGAGCACCCGGTGCTTCAGGTCCTTTTCTCCCATGTAAAATAACGACTGCCCTGTCATGGCCGAGTACTTTACCCGGTCCTCGGGCGGCACCATTGCCAGGATCGACTCCATCAGGCTCGATTTTCCGGCGGCCGATGTACTCTGGATCACCACCGCAAGCGGATCTTCGAGCTTCCGGGAGACGGCCGCAAGATAGCCGACGAGCTTATTCGTTTCTTCTCCGATCACGCCGCACGCCTCAAAGTCGGCAAGAATCGTAGGCAGGAGGTCTGGGCTTCGAAGAAACGTAAGCGCTTCGGCTTCTTCTTTAGCCGTCATCTGCGGAGTGGTTCTCTCCTGGCTTTCGCCACTTCCCCGGCGCGCGGCAGCTACCTCTTGAAGCTCCTCGCATTTCCAAAGCAGCCTTCCCAGGTCCCGCTTAACGACTTCAGCGCCTATGCCGAGTTCACGCTCGACGGCCTGGATAAACGCCACGCGTCCCTTGGCCTGGTAGAGATCGATCGTGTCGATGTGGTTCTTAAGCCCGATGCTCACGCGCAGGTTGATCTTCATCGTTTCTTGCCCCGAGTTTCGGAAGAGTCCCCGCACCCGGTACTCCCGGTCACCTAGTCGCACGTAAACTTCCTCGCCGCGTACCTCGGTCGGCACATCGGCAGGGCGAGGCGCGACTTCCAGGGGCTCAGTGGGCTTTGACTCTTCCAGAGGAGTAGAAGCGGCAGCTAAAGAGAAAGAAGCATCTAGAATCGGTGCAAACGGACGTGCAGCCACTTTCACTTTCATCGGTTCAGCGCTTTCGATGCAAACACGGATAGCCTGCGCTGGTGGCTTCACTTGGAGCGCGTAAGCGTTGGCATCCATGCCTTTGGGGAAGAGCACGCGCGCTACTGCGATTCCTTCGGAAGCGAGTCTGGCTGCCACTTTTTCCGCTCCGCGATCACCGGCCTCGTCCCGATCAAACGCAATAAGCACGCGCTTGATGCCGCTCGACAGGATCGCTTCCAGGTGGTCGCCGGTAAATCCTTCGATCCCGTATGCGGCCGTCACGTTCTTAAACCCGTTTACCCAAAACGTGAGCGCATCAATAATGGCCTCACACAAGATCAGCTCACCGCGGCTCTCGATTCCAGCCGCTTGCACGCCTTCCCAGTTCCACACGCCTTTATGCGGTCCAGGCAAATAGGTGTGCGCGGAGGATCCCTCTCGTAAACGCGGCGTGATCTTTCTTCCGTAGATCTCGGTTACACCCCCGTGTTGATCGAAGACCGGGAACACGATTGAGCCCGCAAAATGCTCGTGACCGTGTCCGCGTAGGACGCCAAGACTCTCCAGCCGCTCCCGGACGCTTGCGCCAGCCAGCCGGTTATTCTGCGGGATTCGTACTCCGAGTGTCCGATCCGAGAACCCAATCTTAAACCGCCGGATCGCTTCCTGGTCCTCGATCCCTCGGGCAGCTAAATAGGAAAGAGCGGCTTCATTTTCAAAAATTCTCGTGTGGTAGTACTCGATGACTTGTCCGAGCAGAACCGCGTCCGAAGCGTGAGCTGCCTCATCCGTGATGGGTGAACTGAGCAAGGGAATAGAGTGCTGCCTGGGGCCGACTTTCGCTCGAAGCAGCACGGCTGGATTTCCGTCACGCAGGATCTCGACCGCATGCCGGAAGTTCACCCCTTCGCACTTCATGATCCAGTCAATCACGCCACCGCCCGTCTGGCAGGCGCCCATGCAATGCCAAAGGTTCTTTTCAGGTGTCACGACGAGAGATGGAGTCTTGTCGTCGTGAAAGGGGCAGCGTCCGGCCAGGTCCTTGCCGTGCTTCTTCAGTACGATCCCTTTGGACTGGATCAGCGCCACGAGATCAATCTGACTCTTTAACGCCTCCAACTCCGCTTCTGGTATCCGTGCCACTGGCGCCCCTTTTTAGACCCTGTCAAGATCCGTCTGAACAAAAAAATACAACTTGTGTTAGTGGTTAAAATAATACAAATTGTATTACTGTCAAGCTGTTCGAACGAAGAGATTTTAAAACCGGGGTTATAACCATGCTCACGATGCCCAAGAGTCGTTTGAAACTGCCGCCACTGAAGCTTGCCACCGAAGAACACTTTGGGGAGCGACTGGCGCGGCTAAGGAAAGAACGCGGACTGACCCAAGTGGAGCTTGCCCTCCAGATCGGCCTCACTCAGGCGCTCATTACGAGCTACGAGGTGGGGCGCCTGAGGATGCATCCTGAGATGGTGATTCGGTTTGCCTTGGCTCTCGGCGTTACTACAGACGAACTCCTGGGCGTTCCATCGAAGAAGACCTCCGCGAATCACTTACCCAGACTCAGCTTGAAACTCGTCAAACGGCTCCAGAAGATCGACCGTCTGCCTGATACGAAGCAAAAAGTATTACTCCAGACGATCGATGGCTTTCTCCGAGGCGAAGGAATCAGCAGCTAAAGAAGTACCGCAGTTCCATCATCGACCGCAGTACCCCTGAGATTGCAGCTCACTGCAACTACTCAGTAGCCAGGTCTATTTTTTATTAAAAAAAGACCCCTCAAGAATTTTCGTTTCCAAGATTTTCCCGTACCCGTTCCCTTAACATCCCATTCCCATGTCCACTATCCCGCTCCGGCCAGAAGACCCATTCCATTTTCCACATCCACCATGTCCCACAGTCAGATTCAGGTTGCCCCCCGTCCGTCCACTAGGGAGAGGGCGGGGGGCAACCGGAATTCTGACTGTCGCTTCATGAACTTGGTTCCCTGTCATTCCAGGGTAATTTCCAGGGGGTGCTTCTGGCCGGAGCGGCGCGGTTTCGAAGAAAGAAGAATCCACCGCTCATTCGCCTTACGACTCAGGCAACTCCGCAATCAGATCTTTGGATTAGTAGAAAAACATTGCCGTGACAATGAACGCCGCGACAGCAAGAAACAGTATCGAAATAGCAACCAGAAGCAGCGTGGGAGAGGAGAATGCATTTTCGAAAGCAACGAAAACCGGACTCCATATTGTCAGACAGCGACTCTCCTTGGCCGGTATCTTTTCGTAGCTTCGGCGTGCCAACCACAAAAAAAGGCAGCTCCCAGCAACACCCACCATGAAGATGGGGAACGACAGAGACGAGTCTCGGATTCTATGCACCACTACGTCTTGGAACCTGATCACTCCCATCACTGGTAAACCAATAATCAACGCCACTGGAAAGAACCAGACTGCCAGGTACAGGAGAGTGATCAAAGCTTTCGCCTGATTCATAGCACTGGACCTTGAGGAGCTGGTCGAGAGAAATCGAACGGATTAATCGCGTTTATGAATTGATCAAACAGCTGCCCTTGCTGTGTCTTATTCTGCTTTAGCTGTTCCTGTAGCTTCGCTCTCTCTTCAGAACTGAGGGCCAAACTCTGCAGTAGGTTTTGAAGGTACTGTTGCTGAGCGAGCAGCTGGTTCTGCTGCTGTAAAATATTTCCGAGCTGCCCAAGCCCGCCGCACATCGCGCTCCCTGAATTATTACTCGTCGGAGGGAACACTATTATCGGCATAGGTCCAGGCATCGGAACCATTCCATATAGACCCAGCGGATCGGCGTTACTTAACGGGTTATTTTCAACGTACCGATAAAGATTAACGTCTCCTCCATCAAAACCAATCGGATCCGGCTGCGCGAATCTGCCAACCTCCGGCAGATACGTCCTTGCCCGGTAATAATAGCTCGCACTCTCCGGATCCAGCTGGCGTCCGGTGTATCCATACACCACCGGCGCACTGCTCGCGTTGATCGCGTGCGAAGAACCATTCAGATTCTCACCCCACGCTCCAAACGCTTTCGCAGCTCCGGCCGCTTCGCCGTTCAGCACAGATCCCAGGTGATCCGTGGCATACGCCTTCGCTCCGCGTGAAGACACTTCACCCAAGTGCTCATCAATGCCCTGGCCATCGAGGTAAACGGTGATTTCACCGTCGCCGGATTTGCCAAGCAGGATCTTGTCTTCTTCTCCCAGGTAGACGTAGC